>NZ_WTYN01000001.1:1448242-2172364 GCF_009827535.1 Qipengyuania oceanensis
TGGAACAGGACGCATCCTTGGGGCTCACCTGGTCGGCCCTGACGCTGACGAACTGATCAATATCTTCGGCTTAGCCATCCGACATGGGCTTAATGCGGACGATATTAAATCGACTATGTTTGCTTACCCTACAGCTGCCTCCGACGCCGGATCTATGTTGGGTTGAGCAGCACCCGATCGCCGGAGTTCTCTCCATTCCAACCCAACGACTGCTTTCACACAGCGGTGTAATGCGACCAATGTCCGCTCACGGGTCGCAAGCCGAATGTCCGCTATCTGCGCCTTGTCGACCAGGACCGGACTGACCACTAGCGGCCCCATCGCAGCCCAACTTAGAAGTCGGCAGAGATGCTGGCTTTGATTGTGCGCGGGGTTCCTTGCAGCAGTGCGGCAGAAAAGACGTCGAACGCGCTGGCCCAGTACTTTTCGTTCGTGATATTATCGGCCGAAAGGCGGAGCGTGACCGGCGTGTCGTCCGCCGCGAAGACGTAGCGCGCACCGAGATCGATACGCGTCCAGCTATCGAGTTCGAGCGTGTTGGCGGCATCGACCCACTGCGGACCCGTGTGCACTGCACGCGCTGTGATCGTCGCGCCAGGCACAAAGCCCAAGTCCCACTCCAAGTCTGCATTGGCGGTGTATTCGGAAACGCCAGGTACCTCGTTGCCGCTGACGAGCTTCGCATCGGTCAGAGCTGCGCCGCCGATCAG
Organism: Qipengyuania oceanensis; assembly: GCF_009827535.1. Taxonomy (NCBI): domain Bacteria; kingdom Pseudomonadati; phylum Pseudomonadota; class Alphaproteobacteria; order Sphingomonadales; family Erythrobacteraceae; genus Qipengyuania; species Qipengyuania oceanensis. Next base: position 1,448,953 of record NZ_WTYN01000001.1, read on the forward strand.
CCTCAGGCTGGGTGTCAGATCGCCGTTGACCGTGAACTCGATGCCTTGGTGCGTCTGATCCCCGAGGTATCCGAAGCTGCCGTCGGCAAGCACACCCTCTCCCGGTCGCTCAAGGCGGTAGGCGCCGAGACCGACGAAGACATCGCCCAGTGCCAGCTTGCCTCCAACCTCGTACTGCAGCGACTTGCGGGGCGCGAGCACCTCTCCCGGATTGCTGACGAGCGCCGGATCGAGGAGCGCTGTCGGACCTTGCTGGAGCGCCTCGATCCGGTTGCCATATAGCGACAGGCCATCGAAGGGCTTGAGGACCACGCCGATTACGGGCGTGACTGCGCTTTCATCGTATTCGGTCGCCAGGTCGCCGCCGAAATAGCTGTAGCTCTTCACATTGATGGATTGCAGGCGCAGGCCCGCCGTGACCTGCAAACGGTCTTCGATCATCCCGATCGTGTCCGATGCGAAAGCACTCCAGAGCCGCGTCCGCGAAATCGGGAAGGGATCCTCAAGGTCGCCGCCGACGAGGGCCGAAGACGGCAGTTCGACCTGCGGGGCGTCGTAGATATTGGTGGCGTAGCCGGCAAAACCAGGCCCGTAACGGAAATCATAGGCGTTGCGGTTCACCTGCCAGCTGGCATTGCCGCCGAAATTGAACTCGTGGGTGATCGCTTCGCCCAACTTCACGCGGATGCCAGCTTCGACCGCTTCGTTATTGTCGGTCCGCGGGACGAACAGCGCCGTGCCGCTGGCAGCACCGCTACCGGCATCGAGAACGGTAATGCCGCCGTAAATGCCTTCCTCGCGCCCGTCGCGCGCACCGGCCCTGAAGTATGCCAATGCATTGTCGGCAAGATCGTATTCCACGGCCAGCGCGCCGAAAACATCGCGCAGTTCGGTGTAGGTGAAATCCTGCGCATAGTTCGCATCGCCATCGGGAACGGCGGGGATCGTTGCGCTTCCGACGGTGACCTTCGGCCGCAAGGCGTCGATCCGGACATTCTGGAACGCCAGGTCGAGAGCTGCCCGTAGCGGGCCACTGTCATAATCGATCGCACCGCCCACGACCTGAGTGCGGCGATCTTCACGGTCGATCGACGTTTCGCCGTCACGATAGGCTGCATTCAGGCGAACGCCCCATTCGCCGTTCTGGCCAAAGCGGCGAGCGACATCGAAGCTGCCGCCGAAGTGGGCATTCTCGCTGGCTGAAACGGTTACGCGATTGAGGTCGGTGTCTCCGGCCCTCTTGAGCTGCAGATTGACGCTTCCGCCAAGTCCCGATCCGCCCGGTGCTGCACCGTTCAGGAAGGCGCTGGCGCCGTTGAGGACCTGGACGCTTTCAAACAGTTTTGGAGGGCGGTGCGCTTCTGCTCGTCGATATCCGTACAAGTGCCGATCCAGCGCTGTATCTCACCCTGCTCGTTGAGGATCGGCAGCGCACGACCGATCATCCAGCGATAATCACCGCTGTGATGCCTCAGGCGATATTCAACCTCGTACGGTTCGCCGGTAGCGAGGCTGTGGTTCCATTTATTCCATGCATCGGCCTGGTCATCCTCATGAAACATCCCGGCCCATCCTTCGCCGTCGGTTGATCCGACAGGGACACCCGAGAATTCATACCAGCGCGCATTGTAATAATCGTGGGAGCCGTCGGGAAGAGTCGACCAAACCATCTGCGGCATGGTGTCGGCGAGCGCATGGAAAGCAGCTCCGGCGGATTGCAGCGCATGCTCTGTAGCCAAGGGCAAGACATCCGGCGCCGAGGAGGATTCGCGGCTGCCAAGCTGGAAATTCGTGATGACTTTTGCATTCATGGCCAGCTTGTGACCTTCCCGGGATGAACAGAATCGGACCGATAGGATACCTGTCGTATCTTGTTGATTTTCAAACGCTGACGCTCATCGCACAGGTAGGATTGAGAGTAAATGCAGCGGATATCGCGAGAAGTGAGGTCCTACTTTTCGCAATACCAGATTCTTGGTCTGACTGACGGGAAGGAATTACTAGGTCCGAAATTCACCTCGGTCTCGGAGTCGAACGCTCCATTCAGGTTTCGCCCTTCCGTAATACCGATTATCAGCCTCGCATGCACCACGCCGACTCTAAACCGCTCGCCCATGATCACAACTTTCTGAACGCTTCGCACGACGCGCATGAGCAGCGCACGCGCTATGTTGTCGCGTTGACCGCCGCGATGATGGTGATCGAAATTGTTGCGGGGCTGTGGACTGGATCGATGGCGCTTCTCGCCGATGGTATCCACATGGCGACCCATGCAGGTGCCTTGGGCGTCGCGGCCTTCGCCTACTGGTTTGCCAAGCGCCATGCGAACAACCCGCGTTTCACATTCGGTACCGGCAAGGTGGGCGACCTCGCCGGCTTCGCGAGCGCGCTTGTCCTCGCCATCTTCGCAATCGGGATCGCGGTTGAATCGGCTCAAAGGTTCGTCAGTCCGCTCACGATTGCCTATACCGAGGCTATCTGGATCGCCGTGCTCGGCCTCGTGGTGAACCTCGCGAGTGCCTGGCTGCTTGGTGCCGATCATCACCATGGGCATGATCACGACCATCATCATCACCACGACCATGCGCATGCCGATAACAATCTGCGCTCCGCCTATTTCCACGTGCTTGCCGATGCCCTGACCTCCGTCCTGGCTATCGTGGCCCTTCTCGCCGGCATGTACCTCGGCTGGGCATGGATGGACGCGGCAATGGGGCTGGTGGGTGCTTTCGTGATCGGGCGCTGGTCATGGTCACTGCTGCGCGATACCGCTGCCGTGCTTGTCGACGCCGAAGCGGCCTCTGAACGGTACACAGAGGTGCGCGAGGCGCTCGAGGACCGGGACGCCGCGATCGGCGATCTGCACATCTGGCGGATCGGTCCTGGCAAGTATGCAGTCATCGCCTCGCTCATCGCCGATGATCCGCTCGCGCCCGACAATTATGCCAGCCGACTTTCAGAGCATGCGGAATATGTGCACGTCACGATCGAAGTGCATCGCTGCGAGCATCCCCATCCCGAGCTTCGCGCGGCCTGATCGCGCCGTTCTAAAAGACCGAAACAGTATTGGAGGACTGTTATACTGTAACAAACGACTTATACTTCATCGTGTTACGGAGCTTGCAATCTTGATCCGGTTTGCTAGGAGCCGTCGGAATCCATGACCACAAGCTATCGTCGCCTTGTCCTGCATCCTTTCGTCGTCCTGCTCATGCTGGTCGCGATGGTGTTCGTGACGGCGGCGGATGCTGCTGCTTGCGGCGCCGAAGTGGCGCCCGGAAGCACGCCCGTTCTGGTTTCGCTCGACAGCGCGTCCGCGTCATCCGCAGCTACTGACGAAGTTCCGGGCGATCCGGATGCGCCGACCGAGCAACACGGCGTGTGTGGGCACGGCCATTGTCATCATGGGGCGAGCTTTGCCAGCACCGTGCAGAAGAATTCGGTTCCTCACTTGGTTGTGGTTCCCGATGCGCCTCCCGCCGAAGCGCTCGCTTCCGACATTGCCGACCGACTGAAGCGCCCCCCTCGCGCCTGACGACCGTCACCGCGCTGCATGCCGCAGCGCAGTTCGGATCGTCAGCAGAGGAATATTCGAAAAATGTCAGCCATTCATTGGCGAGGGGTCCTCCTTGGAGGGCTGTTCCTCGCCGCTCAAGCCACGACCGTGGCGGCGCAGGAGCGTGAGCTTCTGACGCTCGAAGCTGCGCTCGCTCGTGCGGGCATCGTCGACAGCGCAGATGAGCCCCCAGAAAATCCGCGCCTGATCGGACCGCGGGCCGAAGCCGACGCGGCGCGGGCCCTAGTCGACCAGGCGCGGCTGCGGCCCAACCCAGAAATTGCTTTCGAAGCCGAAAACATTGCCGGGAGCGGCGCGTTTTCGGGATTGCAGGCCACCGAGTATACTTTGTCCCTGAGCCAGCGGCTCGAATGGGGCGGCAAACGGGGAGCGCGCGTCCGCGCCGCCCAGGCGGAAGCGCGCGTCGCGACCCTTTCAGGAGCGCTCTCGGTTGCTCAGCTCGGGCGATCGGTGCGCGAACGCTATGTCGAAGCCGTCGCTGCGGCAGCCCGATTGGAACTCGCGCGGGACATAGTCGAGCGCAATCGCGAGCTTGCCAGGATCGCAGGCGTACTGGTCGATGTTGGGCGGGAGCCTCCTCTGCGATCGCTTCGTGCCGAAGCGGCACTTGCGGAGGCGCTCGCGGAGCTTGAAGCGGCCCTGGCTGCCGACAGTACGGCGAGGAACGCGCTCGCCGCGCTTTGGGGCGAGGCAACACCTGCTACGGACGTGCCTTCGGTGTTCCCCGAGATCGAACCTCCGGCGACGCTGCTCGCGTCACCTTCGGCCTTACGACTTCAGGTCGCCCGTGCCGAACGCGAGGCCGCGGATGCCGCGATCGCCCGGGAACGCTCTCTCGGCATTCCGGATCCGGCAATATCCGCCGGAGTCCGACGGTTCGAGGAAAGTCGAGACCAGGCGTTTCTCGTGGGGGTTTCGATCCCGCTTCCATTGCGTAATCGCAACCAGGGAAACATCGCCGCTGCCGAAGCGCGGCTTCGCGCCGCGACGGCGCGGGAAGCAATTGCCCGCACCGATTACGAACTCGAGGTCACGCAGGCCCGCGGACAATTTCTGGCAGCCGAAGCGCGGGTCGAGACCCTCGCGGAGACGTCCTTGCCCCAAGCCGAAGAAGCCTTGCGCCTCGTTCGGATTGGCTACCGCAACGGCAGGTTTCCGCTGATCGAAGTTCTGGCTGCGGCCGAAGCGCGTGACACCATCCGTGAAGCTTTGATTCAAGCTCAGGAAGATCGTGGTCGCCTGGCGGCGACACTGATCTGGCTCGGTGCACAATGAGGTATTTTCCGATGAACCGTAAACGTCTGGCCGTTGCGATCGGCCTTTCCATTCTCTTTGTAGTCGCGGCGCTCATGCTGTGGCCCGATAACGAAGCTGACCAAATCGCCGAGGAGACGAGTGAGGAGGTCGAGCTTCCCGAAGGCCTTGTCCTGCTTGGCGCCGAACAAATTGAAGCGTCCCAGATAGTGGTCGAAACCGTCGGCCAGGGATCGGCGGTCGAGCTGGTCTTCCCGGCCACCGTCGCGGCAAGCCCGACGGCAAGTGCCCGCATCGATGCCCGCGCGGCGGGCGTGGTCCGCAGTGTCGGCAAAACGCTGGGCGATTACGTGAGGCAGGGCGAGACGATTGCCCGCATCGAGAGCGCCGACGCGGCTGCTCTCGCAGCGCAGTTGAGCGCAGCGCGCGCGAGGGTCAACGAACTGTCCGCTGCCTACGATCGGGAGCGCCGCCTGTTCGAGGCCAATGTCACCGCACGGCAGGATCTCGAGGCCGCGCGAGCAAATCTGCAGGTCGCCCAGTCGGAACTTGCGCGCGCCCAGGCGGCAGTCTCCGCGGCGGGCGTTAGCGGCGACGGGCGCTCCCTTGCGGTCACGAGCCCGCTCGCAGGCCGAGTGACCTCGGCGCCTATCGTTCTCGGCTCCTTCGTCGATGCCGGGGAAGAACTCTATCAGGTCGTGAATCCGAGCGGCATGCAGGTCGAGGTTGCCCTCCCGTCGGCTGAAGCAAGCCGCATCCAGCCTGGCGACGAGGCGACGCTGGAAATCGCGGACAACCGGGAGGTGGGTGCGCGCGTGCGGTCTGTCACTCCCTCGCTCGATCCCGAAAGCCGCAGCGCTACGGCGGTCCTGTCGCTGGCAAGACCGATCCCCGGTCTGCAACCCGGGGCCTTCCTGCAGGCACGTATCCGCCCCTCGGGTGAGGTCGATACAGGCCGCATGTCGGTGCCGGAAAGTGCCGTCCAGACAATCGATGGCGCAGAAGTGGTCTTCGTTCGCACGCGCCGCGGGTTTCAAGCCCGTCCGGTGGTCACCGGTGCGCGTTCGGGAGGACGCGTGGTCATCGAGTCCGGTCTCGAAGCGCAGTGGCGGATCGCCACCGCCAATGCCTTTTTGCTGAAGGCTGAACTCGAGAAGGAGGAGGCCGAGCATGGACACTGATCACATGCAGGACGCGGATCGCTCCCACCGCCATGGCCTGATCGGCATGATCCTCGACGTCGCCGTGCGCTTTCGCTGGGCGATGGTCGTACTGACGCTCGGTGTGGCAATCTATGGCGTGGTGAATTTGCTGCGCCTGCCCATCGATGCCGTGCCCGATATCACCAATGTACAGGTGCAGATCAACACCGAGGCACCAGCCCTGTCGCCTTCGCAAGTCGAAACGCAGGTCACCTATCCCGTTGAAACCGGGCTTGCCGGTATCGAGGGTCTGGAGATGACCCGCTCAATATCGCGCAACGGGTTCAGCCAGGTGACCGCGATTTTCGAGGAAGGGACCGACATCTATTTTGCGCGTCAGCAGGTCAACGAACGGCTGACGCCCATAAGTGCCTCCCTACCCGAGGGTGCCGAACCGGTGATGGGACCCATCTCGACCGGCTTGGGCGAAGTGCTCATGTATACCATCGAGTACGAGTTTCCTGACGGCAAGGAAGCACCGCTGGGCGGAGCGGTCGGTTGGCAGTCCGACGGGAGCTTTGTGACCGAACGTGGCGACCGGCTCGACAGCGATGTTGCCAAGGCTGCCTATCTGCGAACCATCCAGGACTGGGTGGTTGCCCCCCTCATGCGGTCGGTCGACGGTGTGGCGGGTGTCGACTCGATCGGCGGCTTCGAAAAGCAATACCTTGTCCAACCCGATCCCGCGCGATTGACCGGGTACGGTTTATCGTTCGACGAAGTGATCGATGCGCTGGAAGCGGCCAATCTCGCCGAAGGGGCCAATTTCGTCGAGCGGGCAGGCGAAGCCCTCCTCGCCCGAGTTGATGCGCGCCTCGGCAGTGTCGAGGATATCGAGCAGGCGGTCGTTTCTACACGCGAAGGAGTCCCCATTCGCGTAGGAGACGTCGCCACGGTCAGCATCGGTGGCGACCTGCGAACGGGCGCGGCGTCGCTGAACGGCGATGAAGCGGTCGTGGGCACCGTGCTCATGCGCGCGGGCGAGAACAGCCGCACCGTGTCGGCCCAGGCGGCCGAACGGCTCGAGGAAGTTCGCAGCTCCCTGCCGGAAGGAATTGTCGCGGAGATCGTCTACAACCGGTCTTCGCTGGTCGATGCGACGATCGCGACCGTCGAGAAGAATCTCGTTGAAGGCGCGCTTCTGGTGATCGCGATCCTGTTCTTGCTGCTGGGCAACATCCGGGCAGCGATCATCGCGGCGCTGGTCATTCCCTTTTCCATGCTGATGGCATCGATCGGAATGAACCGGCTCGGCGTGTCGGGCAATCTCATGAGCCTGGGTGCGCTGGACTTCGGCCTGATCGTCGATGGTGCCGTCATTATCGTCGAGAACAGTGTCGCGAGGCTCGCGGCCCGGCAGGAACACGAAGGCCGGCTTCTCACACTGGGCGAAAGGTTGACGGAAACGCGGCTTGCCGCGCAGGAAATGATCAAGCCGACTGTGTACGGGCAGGCGATCATACTTCTCGTCTTCGCACCGCTTCTGACCTTTACCGGAGTCGAAGGCAAAACCTTCTCGCCCATGGCGATCACGGTCATGCTCGCCCTCGCCTCGGCGTTCGTGTTGTCGCTGACCTTCGTCCCGGCAATGATCGCCATCCTGCTCAACAAGAAGCTGACGGAAAAGGAGGTCAAGCCGATCCGGATCGCCAAGGAGCGATACGGACCGCTGGTCCGCAAGGCGATCACCCGCCCTTGGCCGGTCATCGGCATGGGCGTCGGCATCTTCGCCTTTGCGGCCTTCGTGTTCAGCTTCCTCGGGAGCGAATTCACACCGCAATTGGACGAGCGCGACATCGCCGTGCAATCGCTGCGTATTCCTTCGACCTCGCTCGAACGTTCGCTCGCGATGCAAAGGCGGGTCGAGGACCGGCTCGAGCAGTTTGAGCAGGTCCAGCTCGTCTTTTCGCGGACGGGCACGGCAGAAGTGGCTAGTGACCCGATGCCGCCGAACGCTTCCGATGCGTATGTGATCCTCAAACCCCGTGAGGAATGGCCCGATCCCGACCTCGCCAAGGACGAGTTGGTCGCGCAAATGGAGAGCGCCCTCAGCAGTCTCGTCGGCAACCTTTACGAGTTCAGCCAACCGATCGAATTGCGGTTCAACGAATTGATCGCAGGCGTTCGCGGAGATGTTGCCGTCAAGATCTACGGAGACGATCTCAGCGCCATGACCTCAGCGGCGAACGAGGTTGCGGGCGTGCTGCGCAATGTCGACGGCGCCGCGGACGTCAAGGTCCAGCAAGTGACCGGGTTCCCCACCCTCGATATTGCCTTCGATCGGCCAGCGATTGCCCGTTACGGGCTGAAGGTCGAAGACGTTGCGCAATCGGTGGCGATCGCACTGGGCGGTCGGCCTGCGGGCCTCGTTTTCGAAGGCGATCGCCGCTTCGATGTGGTTGTGCGGTTGTCGGACGCGACCCGCGACGATTTCGACCAGTTGGGTGCTTTGCCGGTGCTGCTCCCGAACGGGGCAACCATACCGCTACGCTCGGTTGCCGAGTTCCGTGTGGTGGATGGTCTCGCGGAGGTTCGCCGGGAACAGGGACGCAGACTGGTGATCGTCTCGTCCAACGTGCGAGAACGCGACCTCGGGTCTTTTGTAGAAGAGGCCCAGGAAAGGGTTGCGGCGCAAGTCGAACTGCCCGCTGCCGCGTTTATCGAGTGGGGCGGTCAATACCAGAACCTCCAAGCTGCCCAGGAAAGACTTCAGATCGTCATTCCCATCGCGTTCGCGGTCATTCTCCTGTTGCTCTACATGGCGGTCGGGGGCTGGGTGCCGGCGCTCGCCGTATTCAGCGCGATCCCGCTGGCCCTGGCAGGCGGAATATTCTCCTTGGCCCTGCGCGGGATGCCATTCTCGGTTTCTGCGGCGGTAGGCTTTATCGCCCTGTCGGGCGTAGCGACCTTGAATGGCCTCGTGATGGTGACTGCGATCCGTCAGCGGCTCGACAAGGGCATGGCGCTCGATGACGCCATCGTGGCCGGTGGCCTGGCGCGCCTGAGGCCGGTTCTCATGACCGCGCTCGTTGCATCGCTCGGCTTCGTGCCGATGGCGATTGCGACGGGGACCGGCGCGGAAGTGCAGCGTCCTTTGGCGACAGTGGTCATCGGAGGGTTGATCACCGCTACCGCTCTGACCCTCTTCGTCTTGCCCGCAATTTTGAAGCTGGTTTTCAGTACCAGAGAAGATGACCGGACCTGGCGACAGCGCTGGTGGGATCGGCTGCGGCGCAACGTGACAAGCGATGAGCAGCGCGAGCTGAAGGACATCGCATGACCGATCGGGAAAGGAAAAAACGGTGCTGGCACTGAAGGAAGAGAACGGACTGCTCTGGATACGCGCCGGAGGCAGGCTGGGGGATGAAGCCTATGACCGCTTTGTTCCCCAATTCGAACATATCGCAGAGCGCGAGGCCGGTACCGTCCCGATGGTGATCGAGCTCGCGCCTGACTTTTCGGGTTGGAACTTCGGAGGTCTCTGGCGCGATCTCAAGTTCGACATCCGGCATAAGGATTGTTTCGGCCGGATCGCCATAATCGGCGACAGCGAATGGGAAGAGTGGGGCACGAAATTGTCATCCTCACTCTTCCGCACCGAAATGAAGTTCTTCCGGCCAACACAGCGTAGTCATGCGGAAAGCTGGGTACAAACCGGGGAGGACGCAGCATGAGTGGCGGACATGAGGTCGATGTCGGGTCGCCTGAAAAGCGCAAGACCCTGTGGGTTGTCCTGTGGCTTAACGTGGCCATCGCGATCGGCTTTTTCGCGGTCGGGTATTTTGCCGATTCTAATGCGCTGTTGGCGAACGGCCTCGATAATTCATCCGATGCCATCGTTTATGCGCTCAGCCTGCTCGCGCTGACCCGCTCACGGACCTGGAAACGCGGGGCCGCACGTTTCTCCGGCATCATGCTGCTGATCTTCTCTGCTGGGGTTATCTTCGATGCTTACCGACGGTTTGTGGAAGGGTCCGATCCGGGCGGGATATTGATGATGGCGATGGCGTTCATCGCGGGGATGGTCAATCTCTATTGCCTGCGCCTGCTGCAGAAGATGGAGAACAAGGACGTCAATATGCGGGCGGCGACCACCTTCAGCTTCAACGACTTTATCTCTAATGGCGGGATCATTATCGCCGGCATCATTGTGATGCTGACCGGAACCAACTGGCCCGACCTCGTTGTGGGCATCGCGGTAGCTTGCATCGCTCTCTATGGCGGCATCGAGATTCTGCGCGACGCTCACATGGATAGCCACGACGATGCGGGAACCAAACACGGCGAGAAGAGGAATTGACCCTATTCGATCTTCCTGCACAATGTGTCCGATGCGCTGGCTTCGGCCGGTGTGATCGTGGCTGGCGTGCTCATTCTGCGATACGAACTTTATATCGCCGATCTGACCATCACGGTGGTCATTGGTGACTTTGTGATCTGGCAGGGCGTTACTTTGTTGCCTCGCACGGTGCGTCTCTTGATGGGCGCGGTGCCGGACGAAAGCGAGTTCGATCGCATTGTGAGCGACCTGCGTGACGCAGAAGGCGTGGCCGACGTCCATCACGTCCAAGTCTGGAGCATCAGCGAGCATTATCGCGCGCTTGAGGCGCATGTCGTTCCTGCCGAATCTTCGTTGCAGGCTTTCGAGGATGTGAAGGCGCGGGCTCGCGGTATGCTCGAGACGCGGCACGCCATCACCCATGCAACGTTCGAAGCCTGCCTCGCTGCCAACTGTGATCCGGTTATGGTCCCGGGCCATCAGGTCGAAAAGAACCAATGCCAAGACCATGATCACGACCATTGACAAGCGCGGCGATCAGGTCGGCCGCTGCAAGCAAGCAGTTTGGTAGCGCACGGCATGAACCGCCCTGCAACTCGTAAATGAGGACCGACGAATGAAAGCTTCCGATCTTATGGTCGCCGCGCTCGAGGCAGAGGGTGTCGAGTATGTTTTCGCCGTTCCAGGCGAAGAGAACCTGGATCTTCTGGAATCGCTGCGAACTTCCACCATCACGCTGGTTCTGGCCCGTCACGAACAGGGCGCTGGCTTCATGGCGGCAACTTATGGCCGCCTGACCGGCAAGGCAGGTGTGTGCCTGGCAACACTCGGGCCAGGTGCCACGAACCTGACCACACCGGCGGCCTATGCCGCGCTCGGAGCCTTCCCGCTCGTGATCATTACCGGGCAGAAACCGATCAAGACCTCGAAACAGGCCCAGTTCCAGATTGTCGACGTCGTTTCCCTGTTCACCCCGCTGTGCAAGGCTTCGACCCAGATCGTGAACGGCAATCGCATTCCCTCGCTCGTTCGCGAAGGTTTCCGTCTGGCGCAGGAAGAAAGGCCGGGCGCTGTACTGCTCGAGCTGCCGGAAGATATCGCTGAAGAGGAAACGATCGAACCGGTCATACCTCCGCATTACAGGCGTTATGCGGTCGCCGGAGATGCTGCGCTCGACGAAGCGGCCGAGCGCATCATCGCGGCTGAGCGGCCATTGCTCCTGATCGGTGCCGGAGCGAACCGCCGCCGCGCTTCGAAAGCGTTGCGCAAATTCGTGTCTGATACCGGCTTTCCATTCTTCGACACCCAGATGGGCAAGGGCGTGGTCGATGAAGATAGCGAGCTCTATCTGGGCACCGCGGCGCTATCGTCGGGCGATTATGTTCACTGCGCAATCGAAAAGGCCGATCTGATCGTCAATATCGGTCACGACGTGGTGGAGAAGCCGCCCTTCTTCATGGAGCCGGGCGGGCAGACCGTCATCCATATCAATTACAAGGCAGCCGAAGTCGATCAGGTCTACTTCCCGCAGCTCGAGGTCATCGGCGACATCGCCGGATCGGTCGAGCGGCTGGGAAACCGCCTGGATGGCAAGCTGCAGTGCGACCGCAGCTATTATACCGCCCTGCATCACGAGATTGCATCGCACATCTCCGAGACCAGCGACGACGAACGTTTTCCAATGGTCCCCCAGCGCGTGGTTGCCGACGTACGCAGCGTAATGGCGCGCGATGATATCGTTGCGCTCGACAACGGCATCTACAAGATCTGGTTCGCCAGAAACTACATCGCCCACGAGCCTGGCACCATCCTGCTCGACAATGCATTGGCGACGATGGGTGCTGGCCTTCCATCCGCCATGATGGCTGCGATGCTGGCGCCGGGGCGCAGAGTGCTCGCGGTATGCGGCGATGGCGGGTTCATGATGAACTCGCAGGAACTGGAAACGGCCGTCAGGCTTGGACTGAACCTTGTCGTTCTCGTTCTGAACGATGCAGCATACGGCATGATCCGCTGGAAGCAGGACCAGCTCGGCTTTCCGGACTACGGCCTGACCTTTTCCAATCCCGACTTCGTCACCTACGCACAAAGCTATGGAGCGACCGGTCACCGGGTCGAACGGAGCGCAGATCTTGTGGCGGTCCTGAACGACGCATTCGAGGCTGGCGGCGTGCATCTCGTCGATCTGCCCGTCGACTATTCCGAAAACAAGAAGGTGCTGATTGATGAACTCGGCGCAAAGGTGTGTGAGCTATGAAGACGATCGTTCACAATCCGTTCGACCGCGAGCCGGTTGCAGAAGTGCCGCTAATCGACTGGCCTCAAATCGATGAATGGCTGAGTGAAGCGCAGTTGCTCCACCGCGACCGCCATGGCTGGCTTGCCGTGCACGAGCGTATCGCCATCCTCCGGCGGGCTGCGGATATCATGCGCGAACGAGCCCAGGATCTGGCTCTCCAGATCGTCAGGGAGGGCGGCAAACCCCTGGTCGATGCGCGCGTGGAAGCCGGTCGCGCGATCAGCAGCGTCGACTTGTGCGTTCAGGCGCTCAGCGATGGCGGCGGCCACGAGATCCCCATGGACCTGACAGAAGCGGGTGCGGGAAGGACGGCATATACCTTCCGCGAGCCGATCGGTCCTGTCGTGGCGATCTCGGCATTCAATCACCCCCTCAACCTGATCGTCCATCAGGTTGCACCGGCGGTAGCAGCCGGGTGCCCCGTTCTCATCAAGCCTGCGCTGGAAACGCCTCTGTCATGCCAGAGCTTCGTGAGCATTCTCCATGAAGCCGGCCTGCCCGAGGCCTGGTGCCGGTTCGCACCTTGCGGCAACGATATCGCCGAAAGAATGGTAACCGATCCGCGCACGGCGTTCTTCTCATTCATCGGTTCTGCGAAAATCGGCTGGATGCTTCGCTCGAAGCTGGCGCCGGGGACCCGCATTGCTCTCGAGCACGGCGGCGCGGCGCCGGTAATCGTGGACAACGGCGTGGAGCGCGCAGCAGTGATCGCCTCGTTGCTTAAAGGCGGGTTCTATCATTCGGGTCAGGTCTGCGTTTCCGTACAGCGCGTATTCGTCCCTGCTGCAGAATTGAAAGACTTCGCCAATGACCTAGGGCGAGCTGCCGAAAAGCTGGTCGTGGGCGATCCCGCCGATGCTCAGACCCAATGCGGACCCCTGATCCGAACGGAGGAAGTTGACCGCGTCGAACGCTGGGTCGATGAAGCCATCGCAGCAGGCGGCACCCTGGTGTGCGGGGGAAGCCGTCTGAGTGATACTCTTTTCTCCCCGACCGTCATTGTCGATCCTCCCGAAAGTTCCAAGGTATCCCAGGAAGAAATCTTCGGCCCCGTGATCTGCGTGTATGGCTATGACGATATCGACCTGGCTATCAAGCAGGCCAATGCCCTGCCTTACGCCTTTCAGGCCGCTGTATTCACGGATCGCCTGTCAATCGCCAATCATTGCATACAGTCTCTGGCGGGATCGGCTGTGATGGTGAACGACCATACGGCATTCCGCGTCGACTGGATGCCTTTTGCAGGGCTGCGCCGCTCCGGGCTTGGCGTCGGCGGGATCCCCTACACTATGGCGGATATGAGCATTGAAAAAATGGCCGTCTGGAACTGGCCGACAGCAGCATCATAACCCGTTCGACAGACCCGGGATGGCGACACGGGCAGCTTCGCACCCGTCGGCCTTTCCCGAAGTTAAGTCTCTTAGGGGCGGCGGACAAAAGCCGTGCATCGGCGAGCCTGACCGAACTGGCGCACGAGGCGCGGGCATCAAGGCTCGGTGGTACCGGCAAGTACATCGATGATGCGACAATCGCCTACCGTGTCTTGCTCGCAGGCAGCGATCATGCGCCCAAGCTCCGTCCGCAACGCCTCCAGGCTGGCGATCTTGCGCTCGACTTCGCCGAGATGGCTTCTGGCCAGAGCGTCAATGCCCGCGCAGGACCGGTCGGCATCATCGGAGAGATCGAGCAATTCCCTGATGCGTGCCATCGAGAAGCCTAGATCACGCGCGCGCCGTATGAAGTTAAGGCGCGCTTCCTCTGCAGGTCCATAGTCGCGATAATTGGCCTTAGTGCGCGGAGGGGCAGCGAGGATACCCTCGCGCTCGTAGAAGCGGATTGTTTCGGATTTGACGCCGGTTATCCGGGCAAGTTGACCAATTCTCATGACAAAGGCTCCTACCGCTTGACCTTGTAGTTACTACAAGGTGCATAGGGCGGATCGACGCAAGGAGTCGAGTAAATGGGAAACACCTGCTGCGGTCCCGATGAGGCCGGTGCAAGCACCAACGATCCGACATGGCGGCGCATTCTGTGGATCGCGCTGGGCCTTAATGCAATCATGTTCGGCGTGGAGATCGTGGCAGGCATTGCTGCAGATTCGCGCGCCTTGCAGGCCGACGCGCTCGACTTTCTCGGTGATGCGGCAAACTATGCTATCAGTCTTGGCGTAGCGGGGATGGCGCTCGTCTGGCGCGCACGTGCGGCTCTCGTAAAGGCGGCGACCATGCTGGCTTTCGGCCTGTGGGTGCTCGGCTCGGCCATCTGGGGTTTCTTTGTCGGGGCGTCGCCCGACCCGGGAACGATGGGCGCCATCGGTTCTCTTGCTCTGGCGGTAAATCTCGCCGTCGCCGCGATGCTGTTCCGGTATCGCTCGGGCGATGCGAACATGCGCTCGGTGTGGATCTGTTCGCGCAACGACGCGATCGGTAATATCGCCGTGCTGGCGGCAGCGATTGGCGTTTTCGGCACCGGCCGTGCGTGGCCCGATCTGGTTGTGGCGAGCATCATGGCAGGACTGGCGGTGTGGGGAAGTGCCGAAGTCTTCAATCAGGCACGCGGCGAACTGCGCTCTACCTAAACTCCAGAATATCCCCGCGATCGGGGGTTGGAGGAAATACATTTCCGTCTACACCCTGCTATTGCGAATTAATTGCAACAGATATAGAGACCCCTCATGCATCGCATCGTCTCCGCCACCGTCCATCCGGCACTGCGGCTCATTCTGCTGGCGCTTGCGCTGTGTCTGTCCGTCACCGCGAACGCGGAAGAACCCGACGTGCGAACCACCTGGCGTCTGCTCGATTATATCGCGGTCGACTACGCCTCCGCCGTTTCCGAGGGACGTGTTGCCGACGAATTCGAATATCGCGAAATGGTGGAGTTTTCCGATGTCGTGGCGCGGCAGATCGCTGCATTGCCGGATACTAAAGACAATCAAGCACTCATCCGCCGATCGGACCAGCTGCGAGCTCTGATCGCCAATAAGGAACCCGCCGAGCGAGTTGGGCGCTTAGCGCGCGCGCTGGCAGCCTCGTTGCTGACAGCCTACCCGGTTCCGCTTGCCCCTTCGCAAGCGCCCGACCTTGACCGCGCCCGCACTCTCTTCGCGCAGAACTGCGCCTCGTGTCACGGCGCCGCCGGAAGTGCGCCACCGGCCGCAATGCAGGCACTTGATCCCCCGCCGATCGACTTCACCGATATCGACCGGGCGCGGCAGCGCAGTGCGTTCGGGCTTTACCAGGTCATCACGCAAGGGCTGGAAGGAACGTCCATGGCCAGCTTCGCATCGCTGTCCGACGAGGATCGCTGGGCGCTTGCATTCCATGCCGGCAGCATTGCTTTTGAAGATGTGGCCAAGGGCGAGCGTATTTGGCGGGAAGATGATGGCATACGCCAGCTTGTCCCCGATCTCGAGACGCTCGCCGCGCTCACACCGGAAAGTCTGGCCGAGCAGATCGGCGAGGACCGTGCGCTCGCCGTCATGGCCTATCTTCGCGCCAATCCCGATGCGGTGGGACAGGCAAATGACGCAGGTTCGCTCGCCTTCGTTCGCGATACGCTCGATCGCAGCCTGTCAGCTTATCGGGCTGGCAACCGAGAGGAAGCGCGGCAGCTTGCCCTGTCTGCCTATCTCGACGGGTTTGAACCCCTGGAGGCCCTCCTGGCAACGCGCGATGGCGGTTTGATGCGGGAGGTAGAACAGGCGCTCGGGCAATTCCGGGCCGGAATAGAGTCCGGTGCGAATCCATCCGAACTACAGCAACTAAGGGCTCGCATCGATAGTCTGTTGGCAAGAGCCGAGGAAGCGTTGGCTCCTGAGGCGGCCAGCGAAATCTCGACCTTTCTCGGGGCGTTCACCATTCTCCTGCGCGAGGGGATCGAAGCAATTCTGGTTGTGATCGCCATGATCGCCTTCGTGAAAAAGTCGCAGCGCTCCGAGGTATTGCCCTATATCCATGGTGGGTGGATCGCTGCTCTTTTCGCAGGTGTCGCCACCTGGGTCGTAGCAACCTACTTCGTAAGCATCAGCGGGGCGAGCCGCGAGATGACCGAAGGGATCGGCGCGCTGCTTGCGGCTGTCATTCTCGTATCGGTCGGGATCTGGATGCACGGCAAATCCCAGGCCGAGGAGTGGCGGCGCTATATCCAGGAAAAAATGGGCAAGGCGCTTTCGCGCGGATCGGCATGGTTTCTCTTTGGTCTTGCATTCGTGGTCGTCTACCGGGAAGCGTTCGAGACTATTCTGTTCTACGCTGCCCTGTGGAACCCGCAGAGCAGCGGCATCATATTGGCAGGTGCCTTGTCCGCAGTCGCGCTGCTAGCGTTCATCGCATGGGTTATGCTGCGCTACAGCCGCAAACTGCCGATCACCCAGTTCTTCCGCTATAGTGCTATCCTGATTGCGATCCTTGCGGTCATTCTCGCGGGCAAGGGCGTGGGCGCTTTCCAGGAGGCCGGAGTTCTTTCCGCCACTTTCATTGCCGGCTTGCCGCGCCTCGCCGAACTCGGCTTCTTCCCGACTGTCGAGACGATCGGCGCGCAATTGCTCACGCTGCTCGCTCTGATTGCCGGATTTCGGATAAGTCGATCACCATCGGGACCGCAGCCGGCAGCTGTCGAGGGATAGGTGATCCCGGTTTGCGATCAGCGGGGTCCGGTGCCGAGACGGCGCGCGAGCCACAAGGAGGCTGTGGGAACCGCGACCCACATCGCGATCGGTATGAGACCGATTTTGGTTCCGGGCACAAGCGGCATGATTGCACTATAGGACCACCCCCAGTCGGCACCGACAGCCAGCACTTCGACCATGGCAGTAATGGCCAGGCCGATTCCCAGGAACACGACAAAACGCGAGATCGGCCAGTCTACGAGCCACGGCGTTTTACCACTGCCGACAGAGGCGCCGAGATAAGCGGCCACCATGATCCCGGCATCGCCGAACGAGGCCAGGCCGCAGCGACGTGCTGCCTCGGCAGGCGACAGACCTCCCGACTGGTAGAAAGGAAGCTGGAGCATCTCCCAGGCGAAAGCGATGAGAATTCCGAATATCGCGATCCAGAGGGCTGGATGAGCACCGCGCCATTCGCGCGATTCCTCAGAGATTTGGTCCTGATCCTGCATCGTCTGATTCGTCACTCCTGCGATCTCCGTCCCGTCCCCATCGCTCAGGTATCGAATTTGGGAAGAGCGAGGCCGCGCAGGCGCAGGGCGTTGCCGATCACCGATACCGAAGACAGGCTCATCGCTGCGGCCGCGATCATCGGGTTCAAAAGCAACCCGGTCCATGGATAGAGGACACCTGCAGCGACCGGAATTCCGAGCGCATTATACGCAAAGGCAAAGAACAGGTTCTGCCTGATGTTGCGCATAGTGGCCCGAGACAGGACGAGCGCCTGAACAACGCCGACGAGGTTGCCGCGCACCAATGTCACGCCCGCGCTTTCGATAGCGACATCGGTACCCGTTCCCATCGCGATGCCGACATGCGAAGCGGCAAGCGCGGGTGCGTCGTTTATGCCGTCGCCGGCCATAGCGACCCGGCGACCATCGCTCTTCAACTGCTCGATCTTGCGATGTTTGTCCTCGGGCGAGACGTTTGCTTCGACTTCGTCGATACCGACCTGGCTTGCTACCGCACGCGCGGTGGCTTCGCTGTCGCCGGTAAGCATCACGATCTTGATGCCGCGCTCATGCAACGCGGCAATAGCGGTGCGGCTGGTTGCCTTGATCGGATCGGCGACCGCGATAAGGCCTGCCGGTGCCCCGTCCACGGCCACGAACATCACCGTCTGTCCGAGGCTTCGGCCTTCGTCCGCCGTTGACCGCCAGCCTTCTTCGAGCGCCCCTATACGCTCCATCATCTTTTCATTCCCGATCGCGACCAGGCGCTTGTCGACATTTGCCTGGATACCTTCGCCGGTCACGGATTCGATATCGGAAGCGTCGAGAATGGCAGCGCCCCTGTTTTGAGCCCCTTCCACGATCGCGTGGGCGAGCGGATGCTCGCTTCCTCTCTCAACGGCAGCGACAAGGCTCAGCAATTCCTGCTCGTCGAAATTTGGCTGCGGTTTTACGTCGACAAGATCAGGCTTGCCCCGGGTCAGCGTTCCGGTCTTGTCGACGACCAGCGTATCGATCTTTTCCAGCGTTTCGAGCGCTTCGGCGTTCTTGATCAGGATCCCGTGCTGCGCGCCCTTGCCGGTACCGGTCATGATCGACATCGGCGTCGCCAGTCCGAGCGCGCAGGGACACGCGATGATCAGAACGGCGACCGCGTTGACGAGCGCGTAGGCAAGGGCCGGTGCCGGTCCCCAGATGGCCCAGACGACAAAACTCACGATAGCGACAAGGACGACGATGGGTACGAACCATCCGGTGACCTGGTCGGCGAGCCGCTGGATCGGTGCCCGGCTGCGCTGGGCCTCCGCGACCATCTGCACGATCTTCGAGAGCATGGTGTCCGCGCCGACCTGCGTCGCGCGCATGGTGAAGCTGCCGGTCTGGTTTACGGTGCCCCCGATCACGGGATCGCCCGCGCTTTTCTTGACGGGAATGGGTTCGCCACTGATCATGGATTCGTCGATGGCACTGCTTCCATCCTCGAGCGTGCCATCGACGGGGACCTTGTCGCCCGGACGCACGCGCAGCAGGTCCCCCGACGTCAATTCATCGAGCGGTACTTCGCGCTCGTCCCCGCGACCGAAGATCTTCATCGCGGTCGGGGGTGCGAGTTCGAGAAGCGCTCGCAAGGCGCTCGATGTCGATCCGCGCGCCTTGAGCTCGAGCACCTGCCCGAGCAGCACGAGGGTCGTGATAACCGCTGCGGCCTCGTAATAGACGCCGACCCGGCCCGCATGATCGCGGAATGCCTCGGGAAAGATGTCCGGGGCGAGGGTTGCCACAAGGCTGAACAGATAGGCGATGGCGACGCCGAAGCCGATCAGGGTGAACATGTTGAGGTTCATGGTCCGGACCGATTGCAGCGCGCGGGTGAAGAAGGGCCAGCCGCCCCAAAGCACCACCGGAGTTGCCAGCAGGAGCTGCAGCCACTGCGCGATAGCGGGTTCGATGACCTGATCGAACGGTCGCGACGGGATCATGTCGCCCATCGCATAGGCGAAGAGCGGCAGCGTGAAGAGCGCGCTCCACCAGAACCTTCGCCGCATGTCGACGAGTTCGGGATCGGGGCCCTCGTTCAGAGTGACCGTTTCGGGTTCGAGGGCCATCCCGCATATCGGGCAAGAGCCCGGCCCCGGCTGCCGGATCTCCGGATGCATCGGACAGGTGTATATCGTACCTTCCGGGACATCCTCGACAGCATCGAGGTGCGCCTTCGAAAGATACATCTCCGGATCCGCGCGGAACTTGTCGAGGCAGCGCGAGGAGCAGAAGTAATGGTCGCCACCCTCGTGTCGATCGACGAAGCGGGCGCCGTCCATCTTCACGCTCATTCCGCAAACGGGGTCGGTCGCCATACCCTCGATTGCATTGTGCCCATCGCTCATCTGTCGTTCTCCCCTAATTGGCCATCACCACGAACTGCCCCATCATGCCTGCGTCCTCGTGCTCGAGGATATGGCAGTGATACATGTAGGGAGTGTCGGGATCGGTATTTTCTTCGAACCGCAACAGCAGCCTGACCTGTTCACGCGGGTTGACGATTACGGTGTCCTTGAAGCCCGCCTCTTCCGCCCGCGGAGGCCGACCGTCCCGGTCGAGCAAGCGGAACTGCACGTTATGAATATGAAAGGGATGGGCCATCATCGATGCGTTGGCGATTTCCCATATTTCCCACTGACCCACCGGTACGCGCTGATTGATGACGTCCATGTCCATGGTTTCGCCGTTGATCGACATGCCCCGGCCCATCATGCCCATATCGAGCACGAAACGGCGGCTGCGAACGGCGAGTGAGGGGTCTGGCGCAGCAAGCGCGGCCAGAGTGGGCGGGAGCATTACTGGAGTTGACGCGCCTGAGGGGCGCATATCGAGGATCGAAAACGTGCGCCCCTGCCTCTCGCGATCGGCCCGGTTTCCCATCATTCCGCCGCCCATCATACCCCCGCCTTGCCCGCCCATCATGCCCATGGCGTTAGCAGGGCTGCTGGCAATCAGCCGGAGCGGGCGCCCTTCGGAAAGATCGACGATCACTTGGGCGCGTTCGCCTGGGGCAAGGGTAAGACTGCGAACCTCGCTTGGCGCGGCAAGCAGGCCGCCATCGCTTGCGATGAGTTGCATCGGACGATCACCTTCGAGCAAGAAGGTGTAGAACCGCGCATTCGATCCATTGAGAAGCCGCAGGCGCAGCGGACCGGCGGTGGCGTCGAAAACGGCATTGGCCGTTCCGTTCACATAGATGCGCTCACCTATCACCCCCATCATCCGCGAGTGCATGTTGAGCGGGTAAACGAGGCGGCCTGAGCTGTCGATCACGCGATCCTGCACGACGAGCGGGATATCATCTACACCGTACCGGCTCGGCAGATCGAGGCGATCCTCTTCCTCGTCGCGCACGTAGATCGGGGCAGCAAGTCCGGCATAGACCTGTGGTCCGGCCCGGCGATGCGTATGAGAATGATACCAGTATAGCGAAGCGCGCTGGCGTATTTCGAAGGACGGGCTCCAGCGTTCGCCGGGCCGCACGAGTTGGTGCGGTCCGCCATCCGCGGTGGCGGGAAGTTCGAAACCATGCCAGTGGACGGTCGCATCCTCGGCAAGCTTGTTGTCGATATGAAAGCGAACCTGTTCGCCGCGGCGCATTTCGAGGGTCGGACCGAGATAGGATGCGTCGATACCGATCGTCGGTGACGGCGTGCCGGGCACGAATTCTTTCTCGCCCGGTGTCAGGGACAGGCGAAAGACACGCTCGCCCCGTTCGATCGTTCCGGCCTGTAGCCGAGGTATGGCAAGAGGATTGCTTGCTCCTCGCTGATCGAGCGACACCCTGCTTTGCGTGTCGCAACCCACCAGCGGCAGCGCCGCGAAACCCGTCGCCGCGAGGCCGGCGCTTTTCATGAAGTCGCGGCGATCCTTAAAGTCGGGCCTGTCGATACCGGGCATATTCACCTGTTTTTGCGTGGGAGGCACCGGCGCAACCGCGCGCCTCCCACCCATCATGCTATCGCGGCGTTACCGAGGTAACGACGCTGCCTTCGGTTCCAGTACGAAATTCAAAGGCTATTCCCTCACCGACACTGACCTGTTCGAGGATTTGCGCGTCGGCTTCGAAGGTCATGGTCATCGCGGGCCATCCGATACTTTCGACCGGACCGTGCTCGATGGTCACGGTGCCCGCCCCGGGATCGATGTCTGTTACCGTTCCCTCCGCGCTGGCGCTCTGCTCGCCGCCGGTCTCCTCCGCCATCGGCATTTCGCCTGACATGGGCATACTGTCCGAGTTCGCCATCTCGTCAGACATCATGGTCCCGGTGCTGTCGTCTGCAGCGTCGCAAGCTGCAAGCGCCAGCGGTGCCGCGAGCAGGATCATGTAGGTTGGGGTACGCATTCTTCTTCTCCTTGAGGGTTCGCCGGTTTTTCCGGACGGGGACGCCGCAACAACAGATAAGCGGCGGGAAGCAGGAACATGGACAGGAGCGGGGCGGTGATCATGCCGCCGACCATCGGCGCGGCGATGCGGCTCATGACTTCCGAGCCCGCGCCGGTGCCGATCAGGATCGGAAAGAGACCCGCAAGGATGACTGCGACGGTCATCGCCTTGGGCCGCACGCGCAGGAGCGCGCCTTCCCGGATGGCCTCGTCCACTTCTTCGGCGCCCAGGTCAGCTTGCCGTCGCTCCAGTGCGGCTTTCAGGTAAATCAGCATCACCACGCCGAATTCGGCGGAGACACCGGCAAGCGCGATGAAGCCGACCGCAGTCGCCACCGACTGGTTGTAGCCCATCAGATAGAGCAACCAGTATCCGCCCGTCAGCGCGAAGGGCAGCGTGCCCATGATCAGCAAGGCTTCGTCCCAGCGCCGGAAAATGAGATAGAGCAGCAGGAAGATGATCGCGAGCGTCGCGGGAACCACGATCTTCAGTCGCTCATAGGCGCGCGTCAGATATTCGAACTGGCCCGCATAGGACAGGCTGACGCCGGGAGGCAGATCGACGCCCGTGGCGACGGCCTCCTGCAGATCGGCGACCACCGAGGTAAGATCGCGGCCACGGACATCGACATAGATGTAGCTGGTCAGACGACCCTGCTCGCTCTTGAGCATCGGCGGACCGTCGCTGACGGCGATACGGGCGACAGTGCCGAGCGTAATCTGTTGGCCGGACGGCGTCAGAACCGGCAGGGCCCTGAGTTCATCGACGCTGTCCCTGATTTCGCGGGGATAGCGCACATTGATCGGATAGCGCGCCAGCCCCTCGACGGTCCGTGCGACATTGGCGCCGCCTATTGCACCAGAGACGATCTGCTGGATGTCGGCAATGTTGAGTCCGTATCGCGCGGCCGCCATCCGGTCGATATCGACATCGACATAGCGACCGCCCGACAGCCGCTCGGCCAGCGCGGAACTCACGCCAGGCACGGTCTTGGCGATACGCTCCACATCGAGTGCAACGCGTTCCAGTTGATCGAGATCGTCGCCTGACACCTTGACCCCGATCGGGCTCTTGATTCCGGTCGCGAGCATGTCGATCCGGTTGCGGATCGGCGGCACCCAGACATTGGCGAGGCCCGGCACCTGGACGACCCGGTCGAGTTCCTCGACCAGCAGATCGGGCGTCATTCCCTCGCGCCATTCTTCGCGGGGCTTGAAGCGGATCGTCGTTTCGAACATCGTCAGGGGAGCCGGATCCGTCGCCGTATCGGCGCGCCCCGCTTTACCGAACACCGTTTCCACTTCCGGGACCGACTTGATCAGGCGATCGGTGCGCTGCAGCAGCGCCGACGCCTCGCCGGGGGAAAGGCCGGGCAATGCACTCGGCATATAAAGCAAATCGCCTTCATCGAGCGGCGGGAGGAACTCGCCGCCAAGCCGGGTGAAGGGGATCGCGGTGGTCAGAAAGATCAGCGCCGCGATCGCCAGCGTTGCCTTGGGGCGCCGCATGACCCAGTCGAGCCCCGGACGATAGATTTTCGTCAGCCAGCGGTTTAGAAAATTGGAATCTTCCGAAGGGATCTTCCCACGGATCAGCCAACCCATCATCACCGGCACCAGCGTTACCGAAAGAATGGCCGCGGCAGCCATCGCATAGGTCTTGGTGAAAGCAAGCGGTGCAAATAACCGCCCTTCCTGCGCCTGCAGGGTAAACACCGGTAGGAACGACAGCGTAATGATCAGCAGGCTGAAGAACAGCGCCGGTCCCACTTCCTTCGATGCATCGGCGATGATCCGCCAGCGTTCCTTCACCGCGAGCACGGTATCGGGATTCTCGTGTTCCCATCGCTCGAGATGCTTGTGCGCGTTCTCAATCATGACGACGGCGGCATCGACCATCGCACCGACCGCAATGGCTATTCCACCCAGCGACATGATGTTGGCATTGACGCCCTGAAAGCGCATCACGATGAAGGCCGCGAGCACGCCCAAAGGCAGGGTGATGATGGCGACAAGTGCCGAACGCGCGTGCCAGAGGAACAGCGCGCATACGAGCGCCACGACGATAAACTCTTCGATGAGCTTCGTGGTGAGGTTTTCTATAGACGCATCAATGAGCTGAGAGCGATCGTAGGTCGTGACGATCTCGACGCCTTCGGGAAGGCTTGCCTGCAAGTCGTCGAGTTTCTGTTCGACGGCCTGTATGGCGCTTCTTGCATCCGCACCCTGACGCAGAACGATGATGCCGCCGGCAACCTCGCCTTCGCCATTGAGCTCGGCGATGCCTCGGCGCAGTTCGGGTCCGACCTGGATCGTCGCTACGTCGCCCAGCGTGACCGGGACACCGCCACTCGCAGTGCGTAGTGGAATTTGCCGAAAATCATCGAGGTCGCCGAGATAGCCAGAAGCGCGGACCATATATTCGGCTTCGCCCATCTCGACGATCGAGCCGCCCGCTTCCTGGTTGGCGGACTGGATTGCGCTCACGATCTCGGCGTGAGTCACGCCGAGCGATGCCATCCGGTAAGGCTCGAGAACGACTTGGTATTGCTTGACCATGCCGCCGACGCTGGCGACCTCGGCAATGCCGGGGATCGTCTTGAGCTCATAGCGCAGGAACCAGTCCTGCAGGCTGCGCAGTCCTGCAAGGTCGTGCCCGCCGCTGCGATCGACCAGCGCATATTCGTAGATCCACCCCACACCGGTTGCATCGGGGC
This sequence comes from Qipengyuania oceanensis, assembly GCF_009827535.1. Classification (NCBI taxonomy): domain Bacteria; kingdom Pseudomonadati; phylum Pseudomonadota; class Alphaproteobacteria; order Sphingomonadales; family Erythrobacteraceae; genus Qipengyuania; species Qipengyuania oceanensis. The sequence goes on from NZ_WTYN01000001.1 coordinate 1,473,827, forward strand.
CAAGCGTGCTCGTGACGCCATCGGGCAGGCGGTTCTGCACTTGGTTGAGATATTCGAGCACGCGCGAGCGCGCCCAGTAGAGGTCGGTTCCGTCCTCGAAGATGATATAGACATAGCTGTCACCGAACATCGAATAGCCACGGACGGTTTTCGCCCCCGGCACCGAGAGCATGGTCGTTGCCAGGGGATAGGTGACCTGGTCCTCGACGATCCGGGGGGCCTGACCCGGATAGTTTGACCGGACCACAACCTGCACATCGGACAGATCGGGCAACGCGTCGACCGGCGTCGTGCGCACCGCCCAGAAACCGGCCAGCGTTACCGCGACGGCGGCGAGAACGATAAACAGGCGGTTGGCGATCGAGGCATCGATTATCCGAGCAATCATTGTCCGGCCCTCGTGATAGACTCGATCCGGGGGCCGGCATCCTCCTGGGTGAAGGTGAAGCGCACCCTGTCTCCCGTCTCGAGCCCGCGCATTTGCGCCGCGCTCTTCGTGCGGAAGGTCATGGTCATCGCGGGCCAATCGAGCCGGGGCACAGGACCATGCCGCAGCGTCACCGAACCATTGGCGATCGACTGGATCGTGCCGGTGGCACCGAAGGTCGCTGGTTCGTCCTCGCCGCCGGTGGAAGCGTCATCTGCTTGATCGACCGGACGGACGTCCAGTCCGGTGAGGCTTGCTTCGGAATCGAGCAGGAACTGACCCGATGTTACGACCTGCTCGCCTGCCGACAGACCGGCCAACACTTCGCTCCTTCCACCCGCTTCGCGGCCGATCCGGACCTCGGCGGGCATGAAACCGCCCTCGTCCTGCTTCACCATCACGATGGTTCGACGTCCGGTCCTGATAACCGCTTCGGAGGGGACCAGCAGCGCGCGGCGTGTGTCCGGGGTCAGCGAGACCTGTGCGAACATGCCCGGCTTGAGGCGCCCGGATGCATTGGGCAGTTGCGCACGAACGGTGATCGTACGGCTTGCATCCTGCGCGCTCGGCAGGATAGCGATGATGGGCCCGGAGAAGCGTTCCTCGGGGAATGCGGTCAGCGTCGCGCTGACAGGTTGCCCGACGCGGACAGTCGCCGCCTGCCTTTCAGGCACCGCGGCTTCGAGCCAGATCGGTGAGAAACCGGTTATCTCGGCGAGCGTCTGTCCGGCCATGACTGTCATTCCCGGACGCACGCCGAGCGATGTGATGGCACCTCCAATCGGCGCGGTAACGGTGATCGTGGACTGCGGACGTCCATTGCGCCCTACCGATGAGATCAGGCCTGGAGGCATGCCCAAAAGGCGCATGCGTTCGCGCATGGCCTGCGCAAGTTCTTCATCACCGCTGTTCAGGACGGCCAGATACTCCTGCTGCGCTCCGCCCCATTCGGGAACCAGGATATCCGCGAGCGGCGCGCCCCGTCCAACGACATCGTCGGGCGCGCGGCCGTAGGTTCTTTGTACATAGCCTCCGGCACGTGGCTGGACGATCGCGACGTCGCGTTCATTGTAGGCCAGAACGCCTGTGACGGTTATTTCCGGCTCGAGGACGCCGTACTCGGCTTCAGTGGTGCGGATGCCGAAATTCTGCACCAGGCCGGGATCTATCCTGACGCCTGCAGTGGCCTCCTCGCCCGCGCACTTGGGCACCAGCTGCATATCCATGAAGGGCGACTTGCCCGGCTCGTCGAAGTGCTGCCCCGGCACCATCGGGTCGTACCAGTAAAGGACCTCCTCGCATTCGGTCGCACTGCCGCCCGCGTCGCTTGCACCACCCTGGCCTTCGCCGAGCTGCGAGAGACCATAGCCGGCGGCAAGACTGATGAGCGCGACCGTGCCTGCCATCATCCAGGATTTCTGGCGCGGCGACAGCCTGTCCCACGCGGCTCCCATTGCGGGTCTCATCGGCCATACTCCCCATAAGTCAGTCGCAGGTTCGCGGCGGCCTCGACGGACGCCTCTTCGCGTTGCAGAATTTCCACCCGCAGCATGGCGAGCGTTTTGATGGCGTCGATGATGTCGAGCAGATCCGCGCGGCCTGCGGCAAAGCTCGCGCGTTCGAGGTCCACGCGGCTTTCGGCAAGAGGGAGCAGTTCGTCCGTCGCGCGCTGCCATTGTCGATAAGCGCTGCGCCATGCGGCGAGATCGGTCTCGAACTGGGCTTCGAGTTCACGGAGCCGGTCTGCTCTGGCCGACTGCGCCGCCGCCGCCTCGGCGTCGGCGGCGGCTACACGCGGGTTTTGGCGCCGGTCGGCGAAAATCGGGAGCGTGATCGAACCCATCACCGAGACGACATCGCCAAAGTCGGGATCGCGCCTTCCATAGCTCACATTGACGCCGAAATCCGGACGCCTTTCCGATCGGGCAAGATCACTTCGCGCTTCCGCTTGACGAACCTGCGCAAGCGCCACGACAAGCTCCGGATTGCTTTGGAGCATGGCCCGCAAACCTTCGGGATCGAGATCGGCCGAAGGGATGGTTCCGGTCGCGGTGGCGGTCGGCAGAGCGGTATAGCGCGACAGCATGGCCTGAGCGGCCTCTCGGTCGGCCTCGATCCTGGTCCGCATATCCTCGACTTCGAGCACGGCACGGCGTATTTCCAGACTTTCGGCGGGTCTGGCCGAACCGGCGGCGACAGCACTGCGCGCGAGTGGTACGAGCCCCTCGATTTCAGCAAGTGCATCGTCGGCGACGGTCAGAGCCCGTTGGGCATAAGCCAACGAAATCCATGCCATTCCTGCTCCGACGCGTACCCTGTAACGGGTCTGACGCAATTGTGCTGCGGCAAGGTCGATGTCGGCGTCCGCCATTCCGAACCGGGCCCGACGTTTCGCGAGATTGGGAATCTCCTGTTCGATACCGACTTGGATTTGCGTAGGGAGCTGGCGACCCAGCTCGAACGCAGCCGGCCCGCTTACCGGCAGGTTCTGGATGCCCGCGCGAAGGCGCGGATCGGGCAGTTCATCGGCAGCGTCGGCGATCTCGCGCCGGGCGTCCAGTCGCAGCTCGCTTGTGCGAACCTGGGGCTGGTCGCTCGTTGCTGCTCGCAAAGCTTCTTCATAGCCCACCGACTGGGCATTACTCGCCGGCGCGAGGGCCAGCAGGACCGGAATCGCGGTCCAAGTAATTCGTTGCATGATCGTTCATCCGCAAAAGGAGCGCGTCAGACACGCGTTCCGGATCACCGGCCCGCATCGAGCGCAGGTCGTCCATCCAGAGGCAGGAGCGCACAGGCTTATGCCTGCACGCGGGTCATGCCGGAAATTGCGGAGGTGGCGGTTCTGGCCCCAGCCTTGGGGCCGCGAGCGAATTGGAGACTAATCTGCTGAACTGAGAAGCCTGCGCCGGTATTTCACCGACCAGGGTCGCATCACCCCCTGGAACGAGGGGCGGGATGCAGCCGAATGCCACGAGACAATCCAGCCGAAGGTTCTTGCAAGGCACGCCGTCATGATCGTCCATGGAAGCTGCGCCCGCCATCATCTCCATCTCGGCGCAGGCCGGTTTGCCTGCATCGACCGCCTGAGGCAGGGCAGATGCATGCGCTGCCGACTGGACGAACAGCCCGCAGGCGATCAGTAGCAGTCCAAGGGTGCGCAAGACTCGCATAAAAAAAGCGTAAAGCTTTGAAGAGCGCAAGACAAGGACCTCGCATCGGGTGCGATGGTTCATCACGACGCGTGCTGCCAGGCACCCATCGAGCCCAGATATATATCGAGCTTGCCAAATCCTTTGCTTTGCAGCCAGCCCGCCGCCACACTCGCACGCATTCCACTGGCACACATGACGGAATAGGCGCGTTCGCGATCGAGCTCGGCGAAGCGGGAATTGAGTTCGCCCACGTAGATGTGTTCCGATCCCTCGATCGCGCTGCTGCGCCGCTCATCGAGGTCACGCACGTCAAGCAAGGTCCAGTTGTCGCGCTTGCGCTCGAGACGATCCTGAACCTCGTTCGTCCCGATCATCGGAAGGCTCGCCATCTTCATTCCTTGCGCTGCAGCCGGCACGATACCGACATAGCCGCCGTCGATCGAGTCGAGCCCGATCCTCACAAGGTGCGTCATGGCCGAAGCCAGCTGGTCTTCCGCCGATCCGACGAGGGCGATTGTTTCACCCTCCCTGATGAACCAGCCCGCAAACGCCGAAATCATGCCGACCGGAAGGCATATCGAACCAGGCAGATGCCCGCTTGCGTATGCAAGCGGATCCCGCACGTCGACGACATGGTCGGCGTCGATTTCGCGGATGTCCGAGAGCATGAGACGTTTTGGTCGCAGGATCCGTGGCGCAGGAGATGTTCCCTCGACATTCAGACGCTCCATCAGTCTGAAATAGGGTGGCTGGTAATGATGCTCGGCGAGCTTCGCCTCGATGAATTCCTCGCGATCGGCTATCTGGAGCCGCGGATTGTTGCGACGTTCGTGGCCTATGGTCGAGAATTCCCGGTTCGCCATTCCCGAACCGCAGACCGAGCCTGCTCCATGCGCGGGGTAAATGATCGCCTGGTCACCCAGACCGCAAATCTTCTGCAGTGAATCGTACAGGAGGCCCGCGACCTCCCGCGCGCGCTCGGGATAGAAATCGGTGCGTCCGACGTCGCCAACGAAGAGCGCATCGCCGGTGAACACGCCGACCGGTCCTTCGGGAAAATCGTCGTCATGGAGGACGAAGGCGAGATGATCGTCGGTGTGACCGGGAGTTTCGAGCACCGAAATCCGCAACTTCCCGATCTCGAAAACGTCGCCCTCTCGCGCGGTGTCGGCGAAAACAATCTCGTCCGCAGGGTTTGGACCGTGCAGAACGCGGGCACCGGTCATTTTGGCCAATACCGGCGATCCCGTGATGAGATCCTCATTCCTGTGCGTTTCGAAGATATGCGTGATCTCCAGCCCTTCGGCGCGGGCACGCTCGACATAAATCTCGCAGTCCCGGCGCGGATCGATGACCGCTGCCTTGCCCTGCGAACCAATCAGATAGGAAAGGTGGGAGAGGCCGGGGGTCTTTATCTTCTCGAGCAGCATGTTTTGCCTCGTCGTTAGAGTGTTTCCGCGAGCCCGCGTCGATCTAGTCGATCCCGAATTCGGCTTTGAGCGCCGAGACGTTCTCGAAGCGGTCTGCTTCTGGCCGGGCGATAGCGGGTTTAGCGTTGACCCAGGTGTTCTCGCAGACGAATTCGAGCATGGCTGCCGCGAGGTCGGCGTGCCTGCAACGAAAGCAACCCTCGGCAAGACGCTCGTCGGTAATGACGGCTTCACCCGTATAGGGTTCGTCGAGGAGCCAGCCCGGTCGCGCAGCCGTCCATTTCAGGCCTTTCGCGCGCTCCAGAAGATCTTCCATGGCGCGCATCTGTTCGAGAATATTGTGCAAGGCTGGTCTTGCCGTGAGCTCGAACCATGCAGGAACGCTGGGTTGCGGCTCTACAAACGCCGCCGATATCACGACGATCTGGGAAATGCCGGTCGTCGACATCGCTTCTACCAGCCTGCGGGTTCCCTCCGTGTAAAGCGGAGGCGGATCGATCGTCGTGGATGGACTGAACCCTATACCGAGTGCGGAAATGACCGCACGACAACCTTCAAGCTCGCTGCTGAAGTCGTCATTGAGAACGTCGCACTGGAAATACTCGACATTGTCGACCCTGTCCGATGGTTCGGGCAGGGTGTGTTCGAACGCTCGTACCGCGATGCCCTTGCGGACCGCATGGCGCAATATTTCCGTGCCGGTCTTTCCTCCGGCACCGAAGACCGCAAGGGGGGCTGCATCGGTCACAGGCTCAGCTTCCACTGTAGCACCTCATTGTAAATTCGGCCGCGCTTGCCGGGCCGATCATGATTATGGAGCGGGCACCGACGGAAGCCGGCGCCCGCTCGCTCGTGTTCACGCTTCGCTGTTGCCGCAAGTCGTGTACCCCCAGAACCCGAACTCGTCCTTCATCCGGGGGCCGGCGACGATGAGCTCCTGCATTTGCAAGCCCGCGTCTCCTTCGTCATCGAGAATGCGCGTACGGATACGAAGCTCACCATTCGCATACTCACCCGAGGCGCTTGCCGTAACAGGGATCAGCTTGCCGTTGATCTTGATGGCCCCGCGACCGCTGTTGTCGTAGACGAATGACGGAAAAGCGACCTCGGTCAGGCGGAACTGGCACGTGTTTTCGGCTCCCAGCGCGGCGAGGTCCGCCTCGCTCATGGTCTCGGGCAGCATGAGGCCGGGGCTGAGGTTGGCAAGAGCGCTCGCAGCACTCTCTATCGGAGCTGCCGTCGCCGGAGGATCGAGCTGCGCTTCGCGATCATTGCCGACCGCGGTATTGGTGTTGCAGGCCGCCAGCGGGAGGGCTGCAAGCGTCAGAAGTGCGATCTTGTTCATTGCTGCATCTCCTCGGGCAGGCGTTCTTCGGTGCGTGGACCGTTCTCCTCGATGTCCTCGATGAGATATTTCATCTCGGCGATCTCACGCCGCTGCGCGACGATGATGGCCTGCGCAAGTTCGCGAACCCGCGGATCCTTCAGGCTCGCCCTCTCGCTGGTCATGATCGCGATCGAGTGGTGCGGGATCATCGCGGCCATGTATTCGGTGTCGTCGACCGTGGTCTGGCTGCGTACGAGCCATAGCGCGAGTGCGAATACGAGGGCTCCGACGCCCAGGATGATGAAGTTCTTGGTCCGGTCCTTGTACATGCCCCACATGAAGAGAAGCATGACCACCATCATCATCGCGCCCATGACGAACATCATCCAGAAGCGCGTCTCGCTCCAGAACACGTCGTCCATGTCGAAGCTGTTGGCGTACATCAGGAAGAACATGATCACGGTCGAGGTCGATACCATGGCCATGAATCGCCAGTAGTTCCCGCCCCCTCCCTTATCCGAGTGGGATGTGCTTTCAGTCATGCGTTTTCTCCTTCCTTCATCATGGTCCAGAACAATTGTGCCGAGCAGCTGATGAGCGCGAAGCCGGTCAAGGCTTCGACGCCGGCAATGACGCGCAGGTGCTCGGTCGGGTAGATGTCGCCGAGCCCCAGCGTGGTCACGTTGATCAGCGAGAAATAGAAATAGTCCATCGCACTCATCGCCGGCGTCTTGTCGAACCCGCCGAGGCCCAGCTCCGCGCCCAGCCAGAAACCGCCAGCGAAGAGCGTCGCGACAAGCAGGTGCGATGCCAGGACGAGAAGCGCGACCCCAAGTTTGGCGGAGAAATTTCCGGGTGCGTCGAGCATGCGATGCCCTGCGCCGAGGATCGACAGATGCACGCCGACCGAGGCTAGGAAAAGTGCAATGGCGAGAATTAGTGCGGCGATCATCGATGATCTCCATCGTGTGTGGCGGGCATTTCACGCAGCGCAGGATTCCGACGGAGATAGAACCATTCGGCTCCGAACACTGCGGCAATACCTGCGACCGCATAGGCGACGACCGCAGGGTCGGTTTTGAGCTTGGCGAGGGCAAAAGCTGTCAGGACTACGCCGTCCGCCATGAGCGCCGACCAGAGGATCCAGGCACGCGCGCCTATTTCTTCCCGCAAACCGCGCAGCACGCCCCAATGCACGAGCATGTCCATTACGAGATAGAAGAACGCTCCGAGCGAGGCGATCCGCGAAAGATCGAACAGGACCGCGAGCGTGCCGGCGACCACGACGGTATAGACCAGCATGTGACTGCGGATCGGTCCCTTCATCCCAAAATGGCTATGCGGGATCATCTTCATTTCGGTCAGCATCGTCAGCATTCGCGAAACGGCGAAAACGCTGGCGATGACACCCGAGGTCGTGGCTGCGATCGCGATTGCGACTGTGAAATAGAACCCAAGCTCTCCGAGCGCGGGGCGCGCAGCTGCCGCAAGCGAGTAATCGCGCGCTTGCGCTATTTCCGAAGTGCTGAGGCTGGCTCCGACCGCCACCGCGACCAGAAGGTAGACGACCACGCATACTGTGATCGAAATGATAATAGTTCTGCCAACATTTCGGTGCGGATCGATGATTTCGCCGCCGCTGTTGGTGATGGTGGTGAAACCCTTGAACGCGAGGATCGAGAAGGCGACCGACGCGAGCAGCGCGTCGAGACCCGAAAGCGCGACTGGCTCTGAGAAGGCGCCGCCCGAAAAGCCGCTGGCCCAGATCGCCGCAATCGCGAACAGGGCGATGCCGCCGATCTTGATCGCCGACATGACGAGAGAGAAACCGCTGACCGATTTGTTGCCTGCCGCATTCACGAAATAGGCGAAGACGATGAGCGCCAGTGCCGCGACGGAAACCAGAATGCCGCTGCTCTCGAGCCCAAAGGGCCGCAAGGCATAGGTCGCGAAGGTTCGAGCGACCAGGCTTTCGTTGATGACCATCGACAGCGCCATCAGGAGCGATGCCGAGGCTGCCACGACGCCTGGTCCGTAGGCTTTCTGAAGGATCATCGCGATGCCGCCCGAGGAGGGCCAGCGGTTCGACATCTTGATGTAGCTGTAGGCGGCGAGCGAAGTAACCAGCGCGCCGGCAATAAACGAAAGCGGAAATAGCGGTCCAGCCAGTTCGGCAATCTGGCCAGTCAGTGCGAAGATACCGGCGCCGATCATGACGCCGGTTCCCATCGCGACACCGCCCAGCAATGTTATCGAGGCCGCACTCTCGTTTTGTTGATCGTCGCCATCTGTCTGCAAGTCTTTCCCCTGTCGATGTCCTCCCGTCCGAGAAACATCACGCCAGACAGTACGTTAGGTAGTGCCTCACCCCTCAAAAAAGTTTCGACATGGTGCGCGCCTGCCCCAGGGGGCGGTTTGGCAAGATAGGGAGTCCGCTTTTCGCGAGGCTTCTCTTAGCACAAGGTGCGTCGATAGGAGGCGACGCGTATCGCCAGGGTGGCCCACTGTGAATTTTCTCTAGCAGGTCTCGCGAGAGGTAACTGGCCCTGTTCGATCAATCTGACGTGCCCAGCAGCCGGATTAAGCTCGACCGGGGGATCGATTGCGCAAATGTGCCTGCGCTTCGCGCACGTCGAGCTCACGCGTGCTGTTTCCGATACGTAACATCAGGCGCGCGGTACCTCCCTCTACGAGGTAAACAGGATCAGCGCTCCTTTCAGCAATGACCCGGCATACCGTCTTTTCTGTCATTTCGTGAAAACGGCAATGGACCAAAGCGCACGCGTGACCGCCGAAACCATCCTTCACGAGGTCCATCACAAGGCGCTCGAACCCATCCCGATTGGCATGTTTGAGTGTCTGCATATCGGCTTCAATGCCAGTGATGTTCCCATCGTCTCCAACCCCGATAAGCAGTGTTCCGCCCTCATGGTTGAGAAAGCCGGCAACCGTTTTGAGTACGACCTGCTGGAGTGACCGGTTGACCCGGTTCTCACGCCTGTCCCACCGCAAGGACGATTTGAATTCCAATCGCTCGCCCTCGCCGCGTGCGATAAGAAGCGGCAACTCCTCGTCGAGTTCGCGTTCGAGAAAAAGTACCTTGGACTGAGCTCGCGCCAACCGCATGTGATACATGCCAAATCCCAGACCAAGGGCGCCGCCGATCACCGCGTAGATGGCGCTCATGGGAAGCATTTCGAACGCGAAAGCATTTACCAGCCGGCCGATCATGAACCCAATGGCAGTATTGCTGCCGGTGTCGTGCGACGGACCGAACTCGTACCAGAAGACGAGGGTGGTTACCGGATGGAGGATCGTGATGCCGAGGGCAGCACCAAGGACCGCATGGGCGGTTAGCGTTCGAGCGCTCTGTGAAGGCTTTGTCCTGTAGATCGCGCATTCCCTTTTTTCGTTTTTTCAGGCTACCGGGCTAATGGCTTCGCGTGCAAAACGTCTTGTCCCGCGAAGGGCATCGGGAAATCAGACCGAATTACCAGTTCGTCTCCGGAAATACCGATAGAGCGGAACCGCGATGAGTGCGATGTACCAGCCATAGAGAAAGCTCCCCACCGCTCCGGCGAGGAACCCGCGCGGCGTTAGCCATTCGAACCATGGCAGCAACGGAGCCCAGGCTTCATGCATGTGAAAACGCTCGGGCGCGAGGACTCCAAAGGCAATGCAAAGGAGATAGCTGACAAGCAGGAACACGCTAAGCGTCCAGCCCCATGCGAATATCGAGCTCTTGATTGATCCTTTTACCATCGCATTTCTCCCACTTCGTGCGTGCTGAAATCATGCAATTGGACGGGTCCGGGGCGGTGGGGGCAGCCAGCCCCGGACCCTGCGAGAATTCGATAGGCTTCTTACCGCCTGTCCCGGTTTTACCGGGTTCTGTGTCGCTTCCCGCAAATAATCTTCATCACCTTCATCCCTTTCACGGTGACGCATGGTGTGGTTCCACACACTCACGGAAAGGACGCGAAGACGCTCCGTCCGGCTGAACCAAAGGCGATGACCTCGAAGGGCTGCACCCGGTCTCCTGCCTCCATGCCGGGAGATCCCAGCGGCATTCCCGGAACCGCGAGGCCGGCAACGCCGGCGGGCCGTTCGCGCAAAAGCTTGGCGACGGCTTCTGCAGGCACGTGACCTTCGATGATGTATCCATCGACCTCCATCGTATGGCATGACCATAACTCTTGGGGTACGCCCCGCGCGGTCTTGATCGCCGCCATGTCGTTGCTGTCGACCGATGCCACCTTCGTGTTCATCCCGTCTTCGACATGGCCTGCCCAGTTGAGACAGCACCCACATCCTGGATCCCGGAACATCGTATAGGTCGCTGCCTGAGCCACGTTCGAACAGGCTGCCAGCACGAGCAAGGCCGCGCTGCTAATCGATCGCCGGAACAGGGCAGGCTTTTTCAAATTCATTGTGCAATTCCTTTCTTGTATCCGCGCCATAGCGAGATCGTCCCGGTTGCCGTCGGGAACCGTTGGAGCAGGCATGGCTCGGTGAAGATTTCGGCGAACAGTTTTTCGACTTCGCCGTCGGCGCTGGGCTGCGTGTCGCTTATGCCGTCAAGAGACTGGACGGTCGCCCGGAAGAGGCTCCGCATGAGTGGGCTATCCTGCTTCATATAATCGGAGATCAACACGGTTCCGCCTGGCACGAGCAAGCTTTCGATGGTTTCCAGGATTGTCTGCTTCTTGCGCAAGGGGACCTGGTGCAGGACGAGGCTGCTGACGATCTTGTTCGGCTGCCACCCTGCGGGTAGCTTGAGGCTTTCGAGAAAGCCATTGTGCCATTTCACGAGATCGGCTCCCGCGCCAAACTTGCGCCGCGCAAGCGCGAGCGCATCCGGGTCGGGTTCGACACCGATCAGACCCGCTTCCGGACAATCCGTCATCAAGGCCTTGAGAAGAGTGCCGGTTCCGCTGCCAACATCGATCACCCGGTCGCCGGGGACAAGGTGCAGCTCTTCGACAATCCTTTGGCGCCAGAGATGTTCGCGGGTGAACAGACCGATCGCCCGGTCGTAAAGCGGCGTCAGAAAGCTCTTGCCAAGAAGAGGCGTAAATTCGCCGTGATCTTCAGGTGCGGTGATATTGTTCACGAGTTGGTTCCCATTCATCCCGGGTTCGACCCGATTCTGACAGACCCGTCTCGGTTACGTATGGCGGTGGACATTCCCTCAAAAAAAGAAGTTTAAGGGATTGTGCAGGCGAGCGCGTATAGGACACGTGCAACCCACAGGAGTTTTTCGGATGCGTGACAATCACTCTCTTGATGCGGTGCTCGGAACCCTTTCCGCCACCGGCACCAGCGAGGTCCCCGCCGACTTCATGGATGGCGTTTGGCAGCGCGCCGGACAGCTTGGCGAAATCGCCGACCGACGCCGCCGGACGGCTCTGTTCGTCGGTCTGTTCGTCGTCGGGCTTGGAGCTGGCGCCGGAACGAGCGGTTGGCCCGGCGGCTATGGCACGTCTTCCGCGTCATTTGGCGAGGGTCTTATCCTCGGCGAACAGCTGTCCCCATCGGCGCTCCTCCATGTGGAGCAATAGGGTTTGAAGACGACGCATATCGTTCTCGCGGTGCTTCTCGCAGCACTTGCAGGATGCCTCGGCGCGATTGCCGCGGATCGCTGGGCCAATCACGAGGCCGGCTCCGGCCTCCACGATTTCGTGCACGACGAGCTCACCCTGACGGCCGACCAGGAGCAGCGTCTCGATGCGCTCGAGGCCCGTTTCGCTGTCGAAAGGGCACGGCTCGAAGGATCGGCGCGCGCAGCCAATGCCCGGCTCGCCCAGGCGATGGAAAATGAGCACGAGTACGGTCCCGAGGTTTCGGCCGCGATCGACGAGGTGCATGCGCGTATGGGCGATCTGCAGAAAGCAACGGTACGGCATGTCTTCGACATGCGTGAAATTCTCGAACCCGAGCAGCAACGCCAGTTCGACCGCAAGGTCTCCGACGCCCTGACCCGCGACCCGCGCGACTGAAGCGCCATGTCGGGGGCGGGCGACACTCCGGATGAGGCCCTTGTCTCGCAGGTGAGGGCCGGTAACAAGCGGGCTTTCAGCAAGCTCGTCGAGCATGAAACCGGTCGGCTTCTCGCGCTTGCGACACGCATGCTTTCCTCTCCTTCTCAGGCCGAGGACGTTGTTCAGGACAGCCTCGCTTCGGTGTGGCTGACGCGCCATCGGCTCGATCCGGACAAGCCGATCGGACCCTATCTGACAACCGTCGTTCTCAACCGCTGCCGGGACCGTTTGCGCAGGCGCAAGGTCGCGGGCTTTTTCGGACTGTCGGGTGATGACGGACTCCATTCCATCGCCGACGATTTGCCGGGTCCTGAAGCGTTGGCCGTTTCCAGGGAAGAGCTCAATCTCGTTCAGGCCGAGATCGCACGAATGCCCGTAAGGCTGCGCGAAGCCCTCGTGCTCGTGACCATCGAGGGGCGTAGCCAGGCCGAGGCAGCCGATCTTCTCGGAACGACCGAAAAGGCGATCGAAACCCGCGTATACCGCGCGCGCAACAGGCTGAAGGAGCGCTTCGAAAAACTTTGAGGGGTTGGCTGGGCGCGCGCGTAAGTAACGGTAAACGCCACGTCAGGAGCCCTTTATGATCGCCGTCAATCGACGCAAGTTTCTCGGAGCCGGAGCAGGAGGAATGGGTCTGCTCGGCCTTGCCGGGGCGATGCCTGCCTGGGCACGGGGCGCGGACATCCTCGCAGGTAACGCCCGCAAGGGGCTGGACGAGATATCCGGCCCCAATATCGACCTCACCGTTGCCCGATCGGCCTTCGCGACCGGCAACAGGCGCGGCGGCGCGATCGCCGTCAATGGCACTATTCCTGGTCCGCTGTTGCGATTGCAGGAAGGCACGACCGTCCGGCTCAATGTCCATAACCAGCTCGAGGAAGATACCTCGATCCACTGGCACGGTCTGCTCGTGCCGTTTCAGCTCGATGGAGTGCCCGGCGTGAGCTTCCCCGGCGTCAAACCGGGAGAGACCTTCACCGCCGAGTTTCCGGTTCGCCAGTCGGGTACCTACTGGTGGCACTCGCATAGCGGCCTGCAGGAGCAGGCCGGGCATTACGGCGCGATCGTGGTCGACCCCGCCGGACCCGATCCGGTCCAGGCCGACCGCGAATATATCGTGGTGCTGAGCGAATTCAGCGAAATGTCGCCCCACACGATTTTCGACAAGCTCAAGAAGGGCGAAGGCTACTTCAACTACAACCAGAACACCTGGACCGACGATTACCCGCTTTCGGGCGAGGATCGCCGGATGTGGGCGAAAATGCGCATGATGCCGACGGACATCCTCGACGTGTCGAGCGCGGCTTATACCTATCTTCTGAACGGCCATGGCCCGCTCGACAATCTGGAATACCTCTTCCGCCCGGGCGAACGCGTGCGGCTGCGCTTCATCAATGCCGGCGCCATGACCTTCTTCAATATTCGCATTCCCGGCCTGCCGATGACCATCGTTCAGGCGGACGGGCAGAACGTCGAGCCGGTGGAGGTCGACGAGTTCCAGATCGGTGTGGCCGAGACATACGACGTCGTCGTGACGCCGGGCGCGCAACAAGCCTACACGCTGGTCGCGGAGTCGATGGACCGCTCGGGCATGGGTATTGCCACACTCGCGAGCGCACCCGGCGCTCGCGCCGCCATTCCGCCGCTGCGCGATCCGCCGCTTCTGACCATGGCCGACATGGGCATGAGCGGCATGGACCACGGCTCGTCTGGCGATGCCGGCATGTCGGGCATGGACCACGGAAGTGGCGGCGACATGGCGGGGATGGATCATGGTTCGTCCGGCCAATCCGAGATGGCAGGCATGGCCGGCATGTCGGGGATGCAGATGCGCGACACGTCGCTTCTGCCGCCCGATGTGAAGGTCGGGCCCGGTCTCGACACGGTCTCGATGAACCCGGTCGACCGCATGGGCGATCCCGGCATCGGTCTCGCCGATGTGCCGCATCGTACGCTCGACTATCGCAAGCTGCGCGCTCTGACTCCACACCGCGAGGGCCGCACGCCGTCCCGGCGAATGGAAATTCATCTGACCGGCAATATGGAGCGCTACATGTGGTCGTTCGACGGCAAGAAGTTCTCCGCCGTCTCAGACGAGCCGATCCGTTTCGCCTATAACGAGCGCGTGCGCGTGAAGCTCGTCAACAACACGATGATGGCGCACCCCATTCACTTGCACGGTCATTTCTTCGAGCTGGTCAATGGCGCGCCGGCCGATCGTCAACCGCTCAAGCACACGGTAAACCTGCAGCCGGGTGGCAGCGCGCAGTTCGACCTGACGGCGGACGAGCCGGGCGACTGGGCCTTCCACTGTCACCTTCTCTACCACATGCATGCCGGGATGTTTCAGATCGTCACGGTCGCCAATCCCGACGGGAGCGAAGCATGAAAATTCGTATTGTCAGCCTGCTCGCATCGGTCGCAGCCGGCTCAGTTCTCGCCTCCCCCGCGGCGGCGCAGCATGCCGGTCATTCGCCGGCGGAGCCGCAGCAAAGCGCCGAGGCGCAGGCTGACGCGAAGACGAAGTGCGAGGAAGAAGCCGAGCGCCATCGCGCGATGGGGCATCCGGTTGCAGATGGAGCATGCGAACCGGCTGCTCAACCTGAAGCCGCCATGGACCGCTCGCAGATGGATCACTCAACCATGGATCATGGTGCGATGACCGCTCAGGATGGCCATTCTGGCATGACAATGCCTGTGGACGCTGCCCGTCCACAGGCATCGCCCGAAAGTCATGAAGGAATGGATCACGGCTCGATGCCGCAGGGCAAGCCCGCCGAAGGCGCGATGGATCATTCGCAGATGAATCACGGCGAGATGGGTCAGGCGGAGGCCAGTTCGTCGATGGACCATGGGCAGATGGATCACAGCCAGATGAACCATGGGGAGACGCCTTCGCAGGACAGGCAGGGCATGGACCACTCGGCGATGCAGATGGGCTCGGACGATGATATCCCGCTGCTGCCGCCTCCTCCAGAAGCAGGGAGCGGCCCAGCGCGCGCGGCGGTCGCCATCTGGGGCGAGGAAGCCATGAACGAAGCGCGCCGCGAGCTTGTCCGCGAGACCGACGGAGGAATGCGCTTCTGGTTTCAGGGCGACCGGCTCGAGTACCGCGCCCGCGAGGGGAAGGATGGATATCTGTGGGACATCCAGGGATATTATGGCGGCGACATCGACAAATTCTGGTTCAAGTCCGAGGGTGAGGGCAGCTTCGGCGAACCCATAGAAGGCGCCGATGTCCAGGCGCTCTGGAGCCGCGCCATTGCGCCCTTCTTCGATTTCCAGGCGGGTGTTCGCCAGGACCTGACCGGTCCGGAACGCACGCACGCGGTTATCGGTATCCAAGGGATCGCGCCTTACCAGTTCGAGGTCGATGCCGCGGCCTTCGTCTCCACCAAGGGCGATGTGACGGCGCGTTTTGAGGGCGAACTTGATCAGCGCATCACGCAGCGGCTGATCCTTCAACCGCGTGCCGAAATCGCACTTTCCGCTCAGGATATTCCCGAACTCGGCATTGGCGCTGGCCTCGACCGGATCGAGGCAGGTCTGCGTCTTCGCTACGAGTTCGCACGCGAATTCGCGCCCTATGTCGGCGTTTCCCAGGAATGGCGCATCGGCGACAGCGCGGATTTTGCGCGGGCCGCCGGAGAGGATCCGAGCGTCACCAATTATGTCGTCGGTGTGCGATTCTGGTTCTGAAATCTCAAAAAGGATAGAACTTCCATGACCAAGACTTTGACACGCATCGCGGCGACTGCGCTTGTTGCCACGCTGATACCGCTGCCAGCCTTCGCGCAGCAGATGGACCACTCTTCCCATGCGAACCATCAGATGCACGCGATGGACGCTTCGGCGGACGATGTCGCGGGCGCTGAAGAAACCCTCAAGGCCTATCGCACCGCTCTTGAAGCGCGCGACGCGCAGGCAATGCGCGCGCTCTTCGCCGAGGACTCGGCGATCTTCGAGAATGGCAAGGCCGAAGGAAGCTTTGCCAATTACATGGAGCACCATTTGGGCCCCGAGCTCGACGCGATTGTGAGCTTCACCTTTACCGACCCCACGCTGACCGTCACCCGGATGGGGCACATGGCCCATGCCTATGAGACGTATGGCTATCGCATCGAACTTAGCGATGGCCGGGTGATCGAGCGCGACGGCGTGGCGACATCGGTGCTTGCTCACGATGCGGACGGGTGGAGAATCGTCCAGTACCATTCCTCGTCGCGCGCGCCGCGCAACTGATTACGGCTTTCGAAGAGGTAGCACCGGTTGGCAACGCCGTCGCTGAAGCTGCGCCTGCATGTGCTCGGCAGCAAGATCCACAAATGGCTGGCGATTTTCGTCGGTGTCCAGGTTCTCTTGTGGATGGGAACCGGCGCCCTCATGTCGTTTCTCGACCTGGAAGAAGTTCGCTCCGAACATGTCGTTTCGCGTGAACAAGAGGCGCTGCCCGCCGATGCCCCGCTCCCGGCCTGGGTCGCAAACGACGGTACTCTTGCAGCGGTAACGACACGTTCGCTCGACGGCGATGCCGTGACCGAGGTCCGCAAGTTTGACGGTAGCGTGAGCCTCCACGATCCGGTGACTGGGCGTAAACTCTCCCCCATCTCGGCGGCAACGGCAAAATCCATCGCCTTGCGCGCATGGACCGGGCCGCGCACGACCATCGAGGCCGCACGGATCGTCGATGACCCCATCGGAACCGAGTTTCGCGGCCCTTTTCCGGCCTGGCAGGTCACCTATGCTGACGAGGCTTCGACGCGCATCTACATCGATGCCGCCAGCGGCACGCTCGGGGCGGCGCGCAGCGATACATGGCGCCTGTTCGATTTCATCTGGGGCCTCCACATCATGGACTGGACCGAGCGCGACCGCATCAACAGTTGGTGGCTGCTGCTGTTCGGCATTGGCGGCACGATCATAGCCCTGTCGGGTTTCGTCCTGCTGGCGAACCGGATGCCGAGGCTGCGCCGCCGCGCAAAGAAGAGCAAGCTCGCCTGAGCCCATGGGGCTTATTCGCGTGGGCGAACGCCTTACCCTCGTTCGCCAGGCCGAACGCGGCCAGGAGCCGAATGCGTTCGACGATCGCGATGATGCCGCCAGCAAGCGTGACCACCCGGGCGCACTTCAGTCGCGCTGAACTATCAAATTAATGCGAGGGGCACGCGGCTGCCGTGCGTATCAGGCACATAGGTCGCACTTTAACTGCAGGGTCGGGAGACATACGAGACATGAAAGCCCCCTCATTTCTGGCGCTGCTCGTCGCAACCCTGCTCTTCGTCGGACCCGTTCAGGCTCATGGCGACGAAAAGCACGGCGAAGAGGCGAGCGCCGCGCCTGCTGCCACCAATGGCGATGTGCACGACCAGGCGGCCATGGCGCAGATGGGCGAGACTGCGGATGCTGGCGAGTCCTCCGGCGCGCACGATGAAGCGGGCGCAGCCCATGACGAGGCCGGTGGCCATGCGGATGAGAGCGAAACCGGCGTCATGGCCGTACTGAAAAAGCTGCATCCGGCAACGATCCACTTCCCGATCGCCTTGTTTTTCATGGCTGCGGCCACCGAATTGTTCGTGATGCGCCGGAAAGGAGCGGGCCTGGAAAGTGCGGTGCGCGTACTCGTCTACGGCGGAGCAATCGGCGCAGTCGTCGCAGTTCTGTTCGGATGGATTCACACCGGTCTGTGGTTCGGCGGCGATACTGTCATGCAAGTCCATCGATGGACCGGTATGCTGATCGCGGTTCTCGGTATTGCGATGGCATACCTCGCGAGCAGGCCGAGCCAGAGCCGCGCATGGTTGCGCGCGTCGATCTTCTCCATGGCGGCACTCGTTCTCATCCAGGGGTTCCTTGGCGGCGAGCTCGCGCACGGACCGGACCATCTTGGCGTTTCGTGGCTCTGAAGGAGTTGAATAACATGCGAATTCTGAAATCGAACACCGCGATAGCATTTCTCGCGACCGCGCCATTGACGTTCGCTCTCGCCGCTTGTGACCAAGCGCAGGAGAGCACACCGGCTGCTGAGGTTTCGCCTATGGGCGAAGCTGCGGTGGTGGCTGGCACGGCACCCGAGGCGGGTCTTGCCGATCCGGCAGCCTCTCCCTCCAAAGATGAGGCAGCGACCGCTCGGGAGGACGCTCTTTCGACAAATGGCGCCGCCACGCCCGCCTCACGGCACGCTGCCTCTCCCGCATCACGCGCAACCGCCACACCCGCACCTCCAGCAACACGCACGCAACCCGCGAGCGAGGCGACCCAGCCGGCCGATCCCCATGCGGGTCATGACATGTCCTCGATGGCCGATCACGACATGGAAGGTATGTGATCGGACGCGTTTCCCGGTGACACGGCTATCCAGGAGATACCCTCGGCAAAAACACAAACGAACATCGCAAGATCAGGAAAGGACGGCCCCGCCTCCCCCCGACGCCCTGCGGGTCGCAGGTGCCCCCAAGGGGCCGTTCAGGAACCCCGCGTGCAAACCAACCCGACGCGCGGGGTTCCGTTTGCCCGGCTTCGCTGTCGCCGTGCCAGGCGCGTCCCGGCATGGCTTTGTGCTATGTGAGCAGCGCGCAGACAATCGCCTCGGTGCTTATGAAAGGAACCGCATATGTCGGAAACGGGAAAAGCCGGTGCGCTGTCGCGCTGGGAAGACGAAGGCGGGGCATTGCCCTGCGGGCCGCAGGAAGCGCTCGCTGCCGATTGTGAGAAATGGGATATTCCGCCACTTTCCGATGCCGAAATGATCCAGTTGCGCATCAGGGTGATCGCCCTTGAGAACATGGTGCTCGGCCTTCTGTCGAAGGCCAGCGCCAATCAGCTGGCAGCAATCGAAGAAATCGCGGAATTCATATCCCCGCGTGCCGATGCGAAGCCGCATCCGCTTACCTTGCACGCTGCCACGCAGATGGAACACTTCGTCGAGCGCGCCCGCCGGCTTCGCGAGGCACCCTCCCCAGCTGATCAATCTACTGCACGGTAGCTAAGCGCTTTCTATTGGTCACAGGGGATACGTCGAGGTGGCTATGTCGAGTGCGTAATTCGATCGGCCACCCACCCGTCGATCTCGCTTTCCGCCCACGCAACCGAGTATCCTCCGAGCTGCACAGGCCTCGGAAACTTGCCCTCGCTCATCCAGCGATAAATCGTCGAACGGCCAAGCCCGACGCGGTGCTGCACTTCGGGCAAGCGAATAAGCCGCGTCACCCGGCGGGTTTCGGTCGCTCCCTTGTCGATCTCTTCACCCACGATGGCCTCCTTCGGCACCGGCGAAGACATCGCCAAGCAGGACGTCCTTGCGTTCAAGTTCATCGATGTGGTCGGAGAGGAGCCGTGCAACACGGTGCGCCGTGCCCTTAGCCCAGCGCGGCTTCACATCGTGAAGCTGGTTGCCCAGGACACGCTCGAGCGCCGAGGGCAGTTCGCCGGAAAAGTCCTCGAAGAATTGCGCGAGGTCAGACTGCAGCCACGCGATCGCATGATCGCCGCTGCTGACGAGGAACAGAAGCAGGTGTGCGTGCGGCGCGACGCCGCTCGCAGCAAGAATGCGCAAGGCTTCACCGAGGCTGGCCGAGCGTTCGCCGGCAAGGACGCGGCGCAGAGCATCTTTATGGATCTGCGCGTCGCGCGCGATGTCGCAGCGGGCACGGCCGCTGGCTTCGACAGCGGCCAGAAGCAGCCGGGCGAGGTCGGCGCGAACCTGTTGTTCGGCAAAGAGCGCCATGTTGGTCATCGACGAATCCTTATCTCTAGAGGTGATCGACTCACCGGCTACCCGCGAAGGAAGCCTGTAGGAAAACGAAAAGAACACTTGGAGAACATAGAGGAAGGGACGAATCAGCTTCCTTCGGTGATTCGCGCGAATTCCGGTCGTGTTCGCGCAGATCGCGGCTCCCTTCGCGCAGAAGTCGGCACAGTCGGCGCTGCTGTGCCATCAGCCTGCGCGAATCCCGTCTAGCGCACCGTCCGATGTCGCTTTTTGCTTGGTCGGCCGCCCAAAATACAGTTCCCGATTTCCTACAGGCACATGTTCTTTTTATGTTCTCTTTCGATTCGAATCAATGGAGCACAAGTCGAGATGAACTGCCTCAATTGTCTGACCGCGCTAGCGTTCGCCTGTCTGGGGATGATCGCGACCTCCTCACAGCAAGTTCGAGCGCAGGATTTCACCTTGTTCGAGCACGCGATCGTTCCGCCGAAGACGGACCAGCAGCCGGCAAGGGAATATCTTCCTGCAATCTACCAGGCCGAGCCAGCAAACGTATCCTACCGGGAAGGCCTGTATATGGCGGCGATAGCCGAGGCTGAACGCCGTTACGGGCTTCCGACCAACCTGCTTCGTGCTCTTATCTGGGCTGAGTCCCGCTTCAATCCGATGGCTGTTAGTCCAGCCGGTGCTGCCGGTCTGGCTCAACTTATGCCGGCCACGGCGAGAGAACTGGGCGTCCGGAACCGTCATGACCCTCTTGCATCGATCGACGGTGGCGCCAGGTACCTTCGCGATATGTTGGTTCGGTTCGACGCAGTCCACCTGGCATTGGCTGCTTACAATGCTGGCCCAGGTGCCGTCTCCCGATCACGCGGCATTCCCAACAATGGTGAAACGCCGCAATATGTCCGGTCTGTGTTGGGACGTTGGCAAGCAATTGGTACGTACAATTGACGAAACTACCTGATTTCCGGCTATTGTCTGAAATCATGTGCCCGAATGAAGACGGATAACGCCAGTGAATGAGACCCCCGGTGAGCCGTTCGACTTTCGCAAGGCGTCGAAGGCACAGAAGCGCCGGAAGCTGAGAAAGGAGATCGCGTTGGGTTTGGGAGCATTCGCGATCGTATTTGCTGGAGGGATGCTGGCACTCAACTGGCCAGTCCATGATGCCAGCCTTGCTAACGACGATCAGCAGCCTCAGGCTTTATTCCAACAAGCGAGCTCCCCACAATTCGACATCTGCGGATCCATCCGGCGCACATGCGTCGTGGATGGAGATACTTTCTGGCTTGATGGCGTGAAGATCCGGATTGCCGACATCGACACTCCCGAGATCAGCGAGCCTCGTTGCGACTATGAATACCAGCTCGGCATGCGCGCGACGCACCGCCTTGTCGAATTGCTGAATGGCGGGCCCTTTGAACTGAGGACCATCGGTAGCAGAGACGAGGATCAGTACGGTCGCAAGTTGCGGGTTGTAGCGCGCGGCGGCCGCTCGCTTGGCGATCAGCTGGTCAGCGAAGGCCTGGCGCGAACCTGGACCGGGAGACGTGAACCATGGTGCTGAACCGCGATCAGGAATTGTGGGCCGTCGTGCTCTGGGTCGAAAAGAACCATGGCGAAGAGGGAACCGCGTATATCGCGCAGCAAATCCAGCGGCTATCCAACGAAGGGGACGAGGCAGGCATAGCAACGTGGAAGACTGTTGCTGAGCGCTTCGATCAACTTAGCTGCCAAAGCTCTACGAACTGAGGCTCGGCACGATGCGGAATTGGCTTCGGATCTGGGGCATCAGAATTGAGTTCGCCGTGCTGGCGTCAGTGTCCCTGATAGGGCTGATCCTGAGCCTTCAATCCTGCATTGGCTGAGAAGAAATTCGATCTCCCGATCAACCCTTCGCAAACTTCCCCATGATGACCTTTCCTCCTGTCCGCAGCTCGTCGAGGTAGTCGCTCCACCATTGAGCCATGCGCACCCGCTCGTCCCAATGTTTGCCGCGATGGTAGATGCCACGCACAACATTGCTGTCGCCATGTGCCAGGGCACGCTCGATCGCATCCGGATTCCAAAGTCCCGACTCGTTCAGGAATGTCGATGCTGTCGCTCGGAGTCCGTGCGCGGTAACTTCTTCTTTCGAGTATCCCATGCGACGGAAGGCGGCGTTGAGCGTGTTCTCACTCATGGGACGCTTGGAACTGCGCGCAGATGGGAAAACATATCCTTCGCGACCGAGCATGTCGGCCAGGTCAGTGAGATAGCCTCTAACCTGTTTGGAAAGCGGGACGGCATGCTCTCGGCGCGCTTTCATTTTACCGGCAGGGATCTTCCAGACCCCATCGACGAGGTCGATCTCGTGCCATTCGGCGTGCCGGAGTTCGCCGGGACGTACGAACACATGCGGCGCGATCTGCAAGGCGAACTTCGTCACCATGTACCCAGTGAAGTCGTCGATTGCACGCAGCAGCCCGCCTAGCTCGGTGGGCTCGAGGATTGCTGCATAGTGCTTGGCTCTCGGCGTGACGAGAGCGCCCTTCAGCATACTGGTCGGGTCGGATTTGCAACGGGTCGTTGCAACACCGTAGCGAAACACACGGCCTGCGAACGAACGGCATTTCTTCGCAGTCTCGTGCTTACCAGTGGCTTCCAGTCGTTTCAGAGGAGCCAGGACTTCGAACGGCTCGATCTCGTGGATGGGTCGGTTACCGATGGCAGGCGCAAGCTTGTCGAGGAAATAATTGGCCTTGACGATCGTGCCATCGGCACGGCCATTCTGGACCATCATCTGTTCAATATACTCACGTGCGACTGCCTCGAACGTCTGTGCAGAAAGGAACTCGGCGCGGATTTTCCGCTTCCGCTTCTCAAAGGCCGGGTCGCCGCCAGAGGCAACAGCTCGTCGTGCCTCGTAGGCTGCGTCTCGCGCTTGTTTGAGGCTGATTTCGGGATAGCTGCCGATGCAGAGCTTCTTTTGCGCACCACCGATCCGATATCGGAATCGCCAAAGCTTGCTGCCGGTCGGCGTGACCTCAACATAAAGGCCGCGCTCATCGGTTACCTTGTACGGTTTGTCCTTGGGCTTGAGAGCGCGGAGGCGAGTATCTGTCAGCGGCATGTGGGGGCCTTTTCATCTGGGCCTTTGCGAAACGGCCTCAAAAGGCCCACAAAAGTGTCTGGAACCCCCGAGAACAGGCGGGACGATCCGGAACGATCCAAGGGCCAAATCCCTAGGATTTCTGCGGGTTTTATAGATTATTTGGGAGAACGTGAGAAGAACAAATGGTGCCCAGAAGAGGACTCGAACCTCCACGCCCTTGCGAGCGCCGCCACCTGAAGACGGTGCGTCTACCAATTCCGCCATCTGGGCACACATGCGTCCGGTCATCGTCGTCCGGGCCGCGGGTAGGGGCGGGCCACTAGCGAACGGGTACGAGTCTTGTCAACGAGATTGCGCGCCATCGTTGCCCCGGATTGCGGAACGCTTGCGAGAACTTCCGCGTTGCTTCATTGGGCCGCACGAACACCTCGGCGCCAATCACAGGGAAATCCATGGCAAACAGCGACGCTCTCAACGGGAAACTGGTGGTGCTCGTCGGCGGAAGCGGGTTTTTCGGTACGCATATCGCACAAGACCTGCTCGAACGCGGCGCACGCCTGCGGATCGCGAGCCGCAATCCGGAAACCTCGTTCAAGCTCAAGCCGCTCGCCAACCTCGGCCAGCTGCAATTCGCGCGGTGCGACGTCACCCGCCGCGACAGCCTGGAGGCCTCGCTGCAGGGCGCGGATGCAGTGGTCTACCTCGTCGGCACCTTCGAGGGGAACCAGAAGGCGCTCCAGGCGACCGGCGCCGGCAATGCGGCCCGGATCGCCGGCGAGCAGGGCGCGCAGGCTTTCGTCTACGTGTCCGCCATCGGTGCCGACGCGCAGGACGAGGAAAGCGGCTATGCGGCGACCAAGGGGCTGGGCGAAAAGCTCGTCCTCGAGGGGTTTCCCGCGGCGACGATCGTGCGGCCGTCGATCATCTTCGGCGAGGACGACCAGTTCGTGAACATGTTCGCCGGGCTGATCGGAAAGCTTCCCGCGCTACCGGTGTTCGGCCCCGATTCCCGGATCCAGCCCGTCTGGGTCGACGATGCGGCCGAAGCGGTCGTCAACGCGCTGGCCGATCCGGGTAAGCACGGCGGCAAGACCTACGAGCTCGCCGGACCGGAAGTCATCGACATGGAAGAGCTGCACCAGCGCATCGCGCGGGCGCAAGGGCGCGAGAGGACTTTCCTGCCGGTACCCGACTTCGCGGCCAGGATCTTCGCAGCCCTTCCGGGCACCCCGATCAACTCGGACCAGTTTCTCTTGCTGAAGCGCGGTAGCGTTGCGGGCGACACGTTGCCCGGCATCGAAAAGCTGGGTGTCAGCCCCAAGCCGCTGTCGCTGTTCCTCGAGAGGTGGATGGTGCGCTATCGCAAGCACGGCCGGTTCGGCGACGGCCCTTCCCTCGCCTGACGCTAACTTGGTTTAACCGAACTCACGCCCCTGCAGGTGGCGCCGTCCCCTCGTCCGTCAGCAAGTTGAGCGGCTCGACCAGCAGGAGCGAACCGTCGCTGCCGGTGATCCGGACCCTTTCGCCCACCGCGATGTCCGGCCCGCGAGCCAGCCACTCGCTGTCGCCATGTCGCACGCGGCCAGTGCCGCCGTCGAACGCCTGCGTCACAACCGCGGTTTCCCCGGTCATCCGCCCACCGCGCTTGTTGAGCAGCGGATCAGAGCTGACGATCGGCCGATCACGCAGGAAGCGCTTGGCCGAAAAGGCCGCGATCAGCGACAGGAAGACGAAGTTGATGATCTGGAACGGCACGCCGAGGTCGAACACGAAGGCGATCGCGCCGGTCGCGATGGCCGCGACCGCCAGCCAGATGAGGTAGACTCCGGGCACGACGATTTCGAGCGCTGCCAGCAGCAGCCCGATGCCGAGCCAGATCCACGGCATTTCGATGCCTTCGAACATCAGCTGTCTCCGCTACGCGGAACGCTGGCGCGCGGCACCGGCTGACGCTTGGGCGGCAATTGCGTACCGCTGTCGCCGCCGGTTGTAACCGTGCCGCCTTCCGGCCCGACCACGCCTCTCACCAATTCGCCGATCCCGCCGAGCGAGCCGATAAGCTGGGTCGCCTCAACAGGGAACAGGATGGTCTTGGCATTGGGGCTGTCCGCGAACTTGCCGACGGCCTTGGTGTATTCCTGCGCGATGAAGTAGTTGATCGCCTGATTGCCCGAAGACGCGATCGCATCGGACACCATTTGCGTGGCGCGAGCTTCGGCTTCGGCAGCGCGCTCGCGCGCCTCGGCATCGCGGAACTGCGCCTCGCGCTTGCCTTCCGCCTCGAGGATGGCGGACTGCTTGCGACCTTCGGCGCGCAGGATCGAGCTGGTCTTGTCGCCTTCCGCTTCGAGGATTTCGGCACGCTTGAGGCGTTCCGCCTTCATCTGGCGCGCCATCGCCTCGGAGATGTCGTGCGGCGGGCGGATGTCCTTGATCTCGACGCGGGTGATCTTGACGCCCCAGGGCGAGGTCGCATGGTCGACCACCGCCAACAGGCGGGCATTGATCTCGTCACGCTTGGACAGCGTCTCGTCGAGATCCATCGAACCCATAACGGTGCGCAGGTTGGTCGTCGTGAGGGCCATGATCGCCTGGTAGAGATTGGCGACTTCATAGGCCGCCTTGCCCGCATCGAGCACCTGGAAGAACACGACGGCATCGACGCCGACCATGGCATTGTCGGCGGTGATGATCTCCTGGCCCGGAATATCGAGCACCTGCTCCATCATGTTGACCTTCTGGCCGACGCGATCGACGAACGGCATGATGAGATGCAGGCCGGGTTCCGCAGCGAGAGTGTATTTTCCCAGCCGCTCCACAGTATAGACGTATCCCTGCTTCACGACGCGCACCGCCATCAGCAGGAACACCACCAGCAGTACCAGCAGCGCGATCAGTACAAATTCCATCTCATCCCTCCGTTTTCGCGATCGAGACTAGCGGATGGAACCACGCGGAGGAAGGAAAACCGGAACTTCGTTCGTCGATTTCGGACGCATGTTAAGCGTATCTTGAAACATGACGGCTAGCAGGCGAGGCTGGGATCAAACGGTCAGGAGGACAAGGAAAAGACGACGTTTTTCGCCAATGCTTCTTACTTGAGAGGGGCTAGCGGACCTGAAACCTCGTTTAACCGTTGTAATCTGTCATGCACCAGAACCTGGTCTCCGCCCCTGCCTATGTCATCAAGCCCGAGGAGCTGCTTGCGCTCAATTACCTCGGGAATGACTACCCGCACCCGGTGGATGCGGAATGGATCAACCGCGGAACCGACCAGAAATTGCGACAGTCGACCATAGACATGCTCCAGCGCACGCTGTTCAAGGACATGGCCGCACCAAGCGTCGTGCAACTCCACCGTTCCGCCGGCTTGCGGGTCGTCTTCGAGAACGAGCACGACCGGCAGGCTTTCGCGACCGCCTTCGCAAAGGCGCGCGAAGTTGAGCTGCTCAAGCGTCAGGCTTCGGTAACTGCCCTGTTCGACGGGCGGGAGCAGGCTGAACTTGCCGCCGACGCGCTGGTCGAGGCTGGCTTTCCCAAGGAATGCATCTCGATCCTGTGGCGGGTCAGCCAGATTTCCGAAACCAACGTCGCCAAAGCGGAAGGCCATACGATGATCAATGTCGCCAGCGCGGTTGCCGGCGGCGGGTTTGCGGGCGCCCTGCTGGGCGTCGCGGTGCTTGCCATTCCCGGCATCGGACCGATCGCGGCTGCCGGTGCGATAGCGGCAGCCGCCCCCTCGGTGGCGGGTGTCAGCGGGGTCATCGGCGCGACGGGCGGTGCGATCGCCCGCATGCTCGACGATCCCGATGTCGAAGGGATTGCGGCCAATCATTTCGAACAGCAGATCCGGCGCGGAAAGGTTTTCGTCTCGGTCGACGTGCGCGAAACCGACCTTAACCGCGACGATGCGCGCACGGTGCTGCGGCAGGCCGGCGGAAAGCCCCTGACGCGCGGCTGAGCGGCGCTCGACGTCGCCCCGGGGCCGCGCCCGACGCCCGGCTCGATTATCACGATGGACAATCTCTCCGTGGCGCGGCAACTTGCCGTCACGTGGGAGGAGAGACCATGCGATTCATCGGGCTTGCCGCAGCAGCGGCTTTGGCGCTTGCCGGTTGCAGCGATACCAACGACAACGCTGGAGGCAGCCGATCGGCGCTCGCGTCCGAAGGGGTGACGGATGCCTTGATCGCCGCCGGTAATGGCGATGAATGGCTGACGTACGGCGGCGATTACGACGAACGCCGGTTTTCCCCGCTCGACCAGATCAACGACGGCAACGTCGCGCAACTCGGCCTCGCATGGTCGGCCGACCTCGACACGGCACGCGGGCAGGAAGCGACGCCCCTGATGCACGACGGCACGCTCTATATCACCACCGCCTGGAGCATGGTGAAGGCGTACGATGCGAAGACCGGCGCGCTCAAGTGGGCCTACGACCCGCAAGTCCCGCGCTCCAAGCTGGTCGAGGTATGCTGCGATGCGGTCAACCGCGGCGTCGCACTCTACGGCGACAAGGTTTATGTCGCGACGCTCGACGGGCGGCTCGTCGCGCTCGACCAGGACACCGGCAGCGTAGTCTGGGACAAGCTCACCATCCCCGAAGGCTCGCAGATGGCGATCACCGGTGCCCCGCGCATCGCGAAGGGCATGGTGCTGATCGGCTCGGCCGGTGCCGAGTACTTCACCCGCGGCTATCTTGCCGCCTTCGACGCACAGACCGGCGAGGAATTGTGGCGCTTCCATACCGTGCCCGGCGATCCGTCGAAACCGCAGGAGGCCAAGCATCTCGACGCCGCCGTCAAGACCTGGAGCGGTGACTTCTGGAAGCGCGGCGGCGGCGGCACGGTGTGGGATTCGATTACCTACGATCCGACCACCGACCTCGTCTATTTCGGGACCGCCAATGCCGAGCCGTGGAACCCGGCGCATCGCAATACCGATGGTGCCGGCGACAGTCTCTACACCGCCTCGATTGTGGCGGTCAGACCCGACACCGGCGAATACGTCTGGCATTTCCAGGAAACGCCGGAAGATCGCTGGGATTTCGATTCCAACCAGCAGATCACCGTCACGGAACTTTCGATTGGCGGCAAGCAGCGCCGGGTCGTGATGCACGCGCCGAAGAACGGTTTCTTCTACGTTCTGGACGCGCAAAGCGGCAAGTTCATCTCGGGCAAACCCTTCGTCGACGGGATCAACTGGGCGAGCGGGCTCGATCCGGTCACCGGCAAGCCGAACGTCAATCCCGAGGCGAAGTACGAGATCACCGGCAAGCCCTTCGTCGGCGTGCCCGGCGCGGTGGGTGCGCATAGCTGGACGCCGATGAGCTACAGTCCGCTGACCGGCTTGGTCTACATTCCCACCAACAACACGCCGCAATATTACATGGGCGATCCAGACTGGGAGCCGGGCGAAACAGGCTTCCAGCTCGGCCTCGACGTCAGCGGTGGTGACATTCCGGCCGACAAGGCGGTCCGCGATGCGACGAAGGCTGCGCTGAACGGCGCGCTTGTCGCTTTCGACCCGGTCGCCGGCAAGATCAGGTGGAAGGTCGAACAAAGCAGCCCGACGAACGGCGGCACCCTGGCGACCGCCGGAAATCTCGTTTTCCAGGGCACGTCGACCGGCCAGTTCAAGGCATTCACCGCAGACACGGGGCAGGAATTGTGGTCGTTCCCGACGCAGACCGGCGTGCTGGCCGCGCCGATGACCTATGCCATCGACGGGGAGCAGTATGTCGCCGTGCTCGTCGGCTGGGGCGGGGTATGGGACGTGTCGGCCGGCAAGCTCGGCGGCGGCATCACGCCCAACGTCAGCCGCCTGCTGGTGTTCAAGCTGGGGGCGAGCGGCAAGCTGCCACCGCTGAAGGCCACGCCGGAGCTCGTGCTCGATCCGCCCGCGCCTTCCGGGTCGCCGCAGCAGATCGCGCTCGGCCAGAAGCTTTATGCCAACAGCTGCAGCGTGTGCCACGGCATCTCGGCGGTGGCCGGTAGCCTCAACCCCGATCTTCGCCACAGCTCGACGCTGGGCAAGAAGGATCTGTGGCAGCAGGTCGTGCATGACGGGATCCTCGCGGAAAACGGCATGGTCGCCTGGAACAAGCAGTTCAGCCGCGAACAGATCGAGGCGATCCGGCTCTATGTCCTGAAGCGCGCTAACGAGGACAAGGCGCTGGAGAAGGGTTCGGGCAAGGCGACCTAGCCGGCGATCGCCTGTCACTTCAGCCAGTACGGGGCTGGGGCGCGATGGCCGTGCTTACACGCGGGACATGCGCGTGATAGGTTGCCGACAACAACGCATTTGCGATTCGCAGATCTGCTGCCGATCGCGTGAAAACATCGAGAGGAGACACAGATGACCAAGACCTATCCCAATTTGATCGACGGGGAACTGGTGACCACCGGTGACACGATGGAAGTCATCAACCCGGCAAACGAGGAAGTGGTCGGGCTGGTCCCGTCGTGCGGCAAGGAAGAGCTCGACCGTGCGGTCGCTGCCGCCCGACGCGCGTTCAAGACCTGGTCCAAGACCCCGATCGAGGAACGCCGCGCCGCGATCATGGCGATCTCGGGCGCGATCAAGGACAATGCCGACGAGCTGTTCCGGCTGCTGACCACCGAACAGGGCAAGCCGCACGAACAGGCCAAGGGCGAGATCTTCGGGGCCGCCGGCATGGCCGCCGCGCAATCGACGCTCGAACTGCCCGAAGAGACGATCCAGGACGATGACACGCGCCTGCACCGCTCGCGCCGCGTTCCGGTCGGCGTGGTCGGCGGTATCGTGCCGTGGAACTTCCCGGTCATGATGGCGATCCAGAAGATCGTCCCCGCCATGCTTTCGGGCTGCACCATCGTGCTCAAGCCCTCGCCCTTCACGCCGCTCACGACGCTGCGCATCGCCGAGCTGATCGCGGACAAGGTACCGGCGGGCGTCGTCAACATCATCACCGGCGAAGACAGCCTCGGCCCGCTCATCACTGGTCATCCGGACATCGACAAGATCACCTTCACCGGCTCGACCGCGACCGGCAAGAAGATCATGGAAGGCGCCAGCGCCGACCTGAAGCGCATCACGCTCGAACTGGGCGGCAACGACGCCTCGATCGTCATGCCCGATGCCGATCCCAAGAAGATCGCCGAGCAGCTGTTCTGGGCGAGCTTCTCCAATGCCGGGCAGATCTGCGTCGCGGCCAAGCGCGTCTACATCCACGAGGATATCTACGACGAGCTCAGCCAGGCGATCGTCGACTATGCCAAGACCGTCACCGTCGGCGACGGATCGCAGCAGGGCACCGGCGTCGGCCCGATCCAGAACAAGAAGCAGTACGAGCGCGTGCTCGAACTGATCAAGGATGCCAAGGACAACGGCTACAACTTCCTGCTCGGCGGGGACAAGGATCCGTCGGGCACCGGCTACTACGTGCCGATCACCATCCTCGACAATCCGCCGGAAGACGCGCGCATCGTCGCCGAGGAACAGTTCGGCCCGGTCATGCCGCTGATGAAATTCTCGACTGAAGAG
The DNA here is from genome assembly GCF_009827535.1 of Qipengyuania oceanensis. Classification (NCBI taxonomy): domain Bacteria; kingdom Pseudomonadati; phylum Pseudomonadota; class Alphaproteobacteria; order Sphingomonadales; family Erythrobacteraceae; genus Qipengyuania; species Qipengyuania oceanensis. The sequence continues at coordinate 1,504,533 of NZ_WTYN01000001.1, forward strand.
GAAGTCATCCAGCGCGCGAACAATTCGGACTACGGCCTCGCCGGGGCGGTCTGGACGGCCGATACCGACAAGGGCGTCGAGATCGCCGAACAGCTCGAAACGGGCACGGTCTGGGTCAACGAGTACCTGCACCTGTCGCCGTTCGCCCCGTTCGGTGGGCACAAGCAGTCGGGCTTCGGCGCGGAATACGGCATCGAAGGTCTGAAGGAATTCACCTATCCGCAGGTGATCACCGTGAAGAAGGATGCCCAGGTCGCGTAAGCGCCGGACACTTTCGCCAGTAAACAAGGGCCGCCCGACGGGCGGCCCTTTTGGTATCAGAGAGCCGTTGCGTACATCGCGAGCAGCTTCGCCCAGGCACGCTCGGCCTGTTCGCGATCGTAGGACGGGCTGTCGAGCACGCACCAGCCGTGATCGGCCGGATAGACCTCGATATCGGCATCACAGCCGGTTGCCTCGGCAGCATTAAGCAGCGCGGTCTTGTCGCCCGGTGCCTTCTGGTCGTCGTTTTGCGCGATGGCGATCAGATAGTCGGCATCCTTCTTCAACCGGCGATGCGGGCTCGTATCGCCCTCGCGCACCAGCCCGCCGCCATGGAAACTCGCCGCCGCCTTCATCTGCGGCACGGCTGCCGCGCCGAGGATCGCGAAGCTGCCGGTCATGCAATAGCCCTGCGTGCCCAACCCGCGCGAGGCATCGACGGCGTCCTGACCCTGCAGCCATCCCGCGCAGGCGCGCGCATCGCGCTGAATCGTTTCGGCGGAGAACTTCTCGCGCCACGGGGTGACTTTCTTGAACCCGTCATTGGCGGCGAAGGAAGCAAAATTGGCGAACTGCTCGCCCGCGACGTCACGGTAATAGGGATTGGCCAGCAGCACGGCATAACCCTCGCCCGCCAGCCGCCGCGCCATCTGGCGCTTGGCTTCGCGGATCCCGGCGATGTCGGGCCAGAAGATCACCGCGGGCGATCGCTTACCGGCCGGATGGACGAAGAACCCGTCCATCGTCTTGTCGCCGATCGCGAAGGTGACCGTGCTTTCTGACAGCGACCCCACACCGGTCGTGTCCGCATCGCCTGCCATCGGGGCGCAGGCGGCAGCGGTCGCCGCTGCTCCCATGGCTCCGAAGCTGCGGCGGCTCAGCCCGCGCTTCGCCCACTCGTTCAGCTGATCGGTATCGCACATGCCTGTTCTCCCTTGTTCGATTCGACGGTCAGTCTAGTGCATTAAGCCATGGCAGGAAGGGACGATCCCGAAGATATTCGCGGCTGGCAGCGCCTCGACATGCGGACGACCACCTCGGGTCGCCTGCTGCCGGACGACCCGCCCCGGCTGGCGGCGATCGGGGTGCGGCACGTCGTCAACCTCGCGCTCGACGATCATCCCGACGCTTTGGCACACGCGGCTGCGCTGATGGCCGACGCCGGGATCGCCTACACGCACATCCCCGTGCCCTTCGATGCGCCGACGACCGCGCATTACGAGGCTTTCAAGGCCGCGTTGGATCAAGCAGGGGACGAAGCGATCCACGTGCATTGCATCATGAACTGGCGGGTGAGCGCGTTCTTCAACCTGCTCCACCGCGAGCGGGGTATGCCGGATGCCCAGGCCCGCGCACTGATGCAGCGGCAATGGGACCCGTTGGCCAGCGACGATCCGAGGGCCGCGCCCTGGCGGGAGCTGCTCAGCCCCTGAAAACCACCGTTCGCTGGCCGTTGAGCAAGACGCGATCCTCGAGGTGCAGGCGGACCGCTTCGGCGAGCACGCGGCTCTCGATCTCGCGCCCCTTGCGGACCAGTTCGTCGGGCGTGTCGGCATGGCTGATCGCCTCGACGTCCTGGTGAATGATCGGCCCCTCGTCGAGATCGGCGGTGACATAATGGGCGGTCGCGCCGATCATCTTCACGCCTCGCGCATGCGCCTGGTGATAGGGCTTGGCACCCTTGGAGCCGGGCAAGAAGGAGTGGTGGATGTTGATGCAGCGACCCGCGAAATGGCGCGCCTGGTCGTCCGACAATACCTGCATGTAGCGCGCAAGCACGACGAGCTCGGCATCCGTCTGCTCTGCGATCGCGCGCACTTGCGCTTCCTGCTCCGCCTTCGTGTCGCGCGTCAGCGGCAGGTGGTGGAACGGCACGCCATCGATCATCGTGTGAGTAATCGCCTCGCGCGGGTGATTGGAGACGATCGCCACCGGGTCCATCGGCAGTTCCCCGATCCGCCAGCGATAGAGCAGGTCCGCCAGGCAATGGTCGAACTTGCTGACCATCAGCAGCACGCGGCGCGGGCGATCGCGCAGAGCCAGTTTCCACTCCATCGCGTGATCGCTGGCAATCTTGGCGAAACCCTCGCGGAGCCGTTCGCGCGAGGCCTCTCCCGGATCGAACTCGATCCGCATGAAGAAGGCATCGCTCGTCCGGTCGTTGAACTGCTGCGCTTCGAGGACGTTGCCGCCGTGCTCGAACAGGAAGCCCGTTACCCGCGCGGTAATGCCCGGCCGGTCGGCGCAGGACAGCGTCAGGACGAGCGGTTAGGCCATCCCTAGCGGCGCGTCAGCGCGTCCTCGCATTCGCTCATCAGTGTCGCGATGATGTCCGCGACCGGCTCCTCTGCCTTGACCATGCCGACCGACTGACCGGCCATGAGCGATCCGTTCTCGACATCGCCGTCGATCACCGCGCGGCGCAGCGCGCCGGCCCAGTAGTGTTCGACCTGCAACTGCGCTTCGGCCATCGCGATTTCCTCGCGGTCGAGGCTGCCGGCGATCTCGCGCTGCTTGGCTGTGAACTCCTCCGTGCCCTTGTTCTTGAGCGCCCGGACCGGGATCACGGGCAGCCGCGCATCGACCTGCACGCTCGCGACCGCATCGCGCGCGCTGGCGCGGAAGAAGGCCTTCTTGAAGTCGGGATGGGCAATGCTCTCGGTCGCGCAGGCAAAGCGCGTGCCGAGCTGGACACCGCACGCGCCCATCTCGAGATAGCCGGCGATCGCCTGCCCCCGGGCTATGCCACCGGCGACGAAGATCAGGTACTCGTCGGACAATTCGGGCAGCATTTCCTGTGCCAGCACGCTGGTCGAGACGGGGCCGATGTGGCCGCCCGCTTCCATCCCCTCGATCACCAGCGCGTCGGCGCCGGAACGCAGCAACTTCTTCGCCAGCGCGAGCGTTGGCGCGAAGCAGATGACCTTGGCCGGATTTGCACCGCCCTTGATCGCCTCGACGCTGCCCTTGGGAGGAATGCCGCCCGCCAGCACGACGTGGCTGACCGCGTGCTTTTCGCAGACCGCGATCAGGTCGAACAGGTCAGGGTGCATGGTGATGAGGTTCACGCCGAAGGGCTTTTCGGTCAGCTTCTTCGTCTCGGCGATCTCGGTGTCGAGCAGGTCGGGCGTCATCGCGCCGCAGGCGATCACGCCGAAGCCGCCGGCGTTGCTGATCGCGGAGACGAGATTGCGCTCGCTCACCCAGCTCATGGCACCGCACAGGATCGCATGCTCGCAGCCGAGGAAGTCGCTGCCGCGCCGCATCAGCGCATGGCTCTTGGGACAATCTGTCATGGCGAGCGCGCTTAAGTCAGGCCGGACGAGGCCGCAAGCGTCACGAGCCGTAGGTGAGGCGAACCTTGCCTGCCGCCTCGGCAGCAAGCGCGCGCGCCTCGTCGGTCGAACCGGCCGTCGCCAGCGCTACGCCCATCCGGCGATAGGGGCGGGTGACGGGCTTGGAGAAAATCCGGATATCGATGCTGCCGTTGGCGACGCCCAGCGCCTCTGCGATCCCCTCGTAGCCGACCGTTTGGCTCTCGCGGTCGGCGAGGATGACCGCGCTCGCGGCCGGGCGGGCGCGGATCTGCTCCGGAACCGGAAGGCCCATGATGGCGCGCGCGTGAAGGTCGAATTCGGACAGGTTCTGGCTGACCAGAGTGACCATTCCGGTATCATGCGGGCGCGGCGAAAGCTCGGAGAAGATGACCTCGTCGCCCCCGTCCCCGCCCTTCGCGACGAAGAACTCGACGCCGAACAGGCCGTAACCGAGCCCGCTGCTCGCCAGTTCCTCGACAACCTTGCGCGCCATGTCCTGCGCGCTGCGGAGCGCGGCATCGCTCATCGCCATCGGTTGCCAGCTTTCCTGGTAGTCGCCGCGTTCCTGGCGGTGGCCTATCGGCGGGCAGAAGCTCACGCCGCCTGCGTGCCGAATGGTCAGCAGCGTGATCTCGTAATCGAAATCGACGAATTGCTCGACGATCACCCGGCTGCGGTCGCCGCGCATTCCGGCGACGGCATAGTCCCACGCCGCTTCCAGATCGCCCGCCTCGCGCACCGTCGACTGGCCCTTGCCGGAAGACGACATGACCGGCTTGATGACGCAGGGTAGCCCGGTGAACTCGGCCGCGGCACGGACTTCTGCCAGGCTTTCGGCATAGCGATAGCGCGAGGTCACGAGGCCCAGCTTGTCGGCCGCAAGATCGCGGATCGCATCGCGGTTCATCGTCATCTGCGTCGCCCTCGCGCTGGGCACGACGGTGAAGCCCTCCTGCTCCAGTTCGGCGAGGACTTCGGTGCGGATCGCCTCGATTTCGGGCACGATCAGGTCCGGGCGGTGTTTCTCCACGACGCTGCGCAGTGCCGCGCCATCGAGCATGGAGAATACCTCGCGCGCGTCGGCGAACTGCATCGCGGGCGCGTCGTCATAGGCATCGCAGGCGATGACGTAAGCGCCGAGCCGCTTGGCCGAGACGACGAACTCTCGGCCCAGCTCGCCCGAACCGAGCAGCAGGATCTTCGCCGTGTGGCTCATGACGGGCCGCTCAGGCAGCCTCGTCCTCGGCATCCAGCCCATAGGCGGTATGCAGCACGCGCACGGCCAGTTCGGTCTCGTCCTCGTCGATCATCACGCTGACCTTGATCTCCGAGGTGGAAATCGCCTGGATATTGATCCCGCGGTCGCTCAGGGCCTTGAACATCGTCGCCGCGACGCCCGCGTGGCTCTTCATGCCCACGCCCACGACGCTGATCTTGGCGATATGGCTGTCGGTGATGATGCGATTGAAGCCGATGTCCTCGCGCTTGTCCTCCAGCAACGCCTGCGCCCGTGCGAGATCGGTCTGCGGCACGGTGAAGGTCACGTCGGTCTCGCCCTTGTCGCGACCGACGTTCTGGATGATCATGTCGACATTGATCGAGGCATCGGCCAGCGGCCCGAAGATATGCGCCACCGCGCCCGGCTTGTCGGGCACGCGGGTGAGGATGATCTTGGCCTCGTTCTTGTCGTGGGCGATGCCGGTGACGAGTTGGCGTTCCATGTCGATCTTCTCCATTTCTTCGTCCGAGACGATCAGCGTTCCGGGCAGGTCGTCGGCGGGTATCGCATCGTCGCCGACGAAGCTCGAGAGTACCTGGACCGGCACCCCTTCCTTCATTGCCAGCCCGACCGAGCGGGTCTGCAGCACCTTCGCACCGACCGAGGCGAGTTCGAGCATTTCCTCGTAGGTGACGGCCTTGAGCTTGCGCGCCTTGGCGACGATCCGTGGGTCGGTGGTGTAGACCCCGTCGACGTCGGTATAGATGTCGCAGCGGTCGGCGCCGATCGCCGCGGCGACGGCCACTGCCGACGTGTCCGATCCGCCGCGCCCCAGAGTTGTCACGCGCCCATCGTCGGAAACGCCCTGAAACCCGGGAACGACCGCAATCTCGCCGCGCTCGAGCGAGGCGACCAGATCGTCCGATTCGATCGATTCCACCCGCGCCTTGGCATGCGCCTCGATCGTGTGGATCGGCAATTGCCAGCCGAGCCAGCTACGCGCCTTGCAGCCCAGGGCCTGCAGCGTCAGGGCCAGCAGCCCGGAGGTCACCTGTTCGCCGCTGGCAACGACCACGTCGTATTCCGCCGGATCGTAGAGCGGATTCGCCTCGCGGCAGAAATTCACCAGGCGGTCGGTCTCTCCGGCCATGGCCGAGACCACCACGACGACTTGGTTGCCGCCGGCCGCCTGCTTGCGCACGATATTGGCGACGCGCCGGATGCGCTCGGTCCCGGCCATCGATGTGCCGCCGAATTTCATCACGATCCGAGCCACGTTCCGCCTTTCGGTGCTGGTCTGCTGTCCAAGCGGCTGTTAGGCAGCGGCCATGCCCGATGCAACCGATACGGCTGATATGAATACTTCACGCAAGCCAACACAGGGGGCAACCGTCACGGCGACCATTCGCCCCGACGAAGCCGCCCATTTCGGCAAGCTCGCGCGGGACTGGTGGGATCCTAGGGGCTCTTCCGCCATGCTGCACAAGCTCAATCCCGTCCGCCTGGGATATATCCGCGAGGCGATCGACCTGCACTGGGGCGGCGATATCGAGAGCCGCCGACCGCTCGCCGGCAAGCGCGCGCTCGACGTGGGCTGCGGCGCGGGCCTGCTGTGCGAACCGCTGGCGCGGATGGGGGCCGAGGTGACCGGCGTCGATGCCGCGCTGGAGAACGTGGCCGCCGCCATGGCCCATGCCGAGGGCACCGGCCTGTCGATCGACTATCGCGCGGGCGAGCTCGGTTCGATGAGCCTCGGGCAGTTCGACCTCGTCACCTGTCTCGAAGTGATCGAGCATGTCGCGGACAAGCCCGCCTTCATGACGCAGCTCGCCAGGCACCTCGCTCCCGGCGGGCTGATGATCCTGTCGACGCCCAACCGCACTCCGCAATCGAAACTGCTGATGGTCGAGGGAGCCGAACGGCTGGGCCTCATCCCGCGGGGCACGCACGAATGGGCGGATTTCGTCACTCCGGAGGAACTCGAGAACCTGGTGTCCGCCGCCGGCCTGCGGATGCACTCGGTAAAGGGCATCGGCTTTTCCCCGCTCTCGGGTCTTCACATCGGCGACGATCTCTCGCTCAATTACATCTGCACTGTCACGGCAGTTTAGGTCCCGATTTCAGCCAGCCGCCCGCAACCCGTCCGAATGGCTTACGGGCCGTTAACTAATTCGCGCTAGTCACAGGCTGCAGACTTCACGTGCCGACAACCGGCGGCGAACGGGGATATTCGATGGGCAAGGAATTTTTCGACGATCAGCGCAAGGACGATCGTCGCGACATCGGGGCCTGGGGGCGCTATCGGACGGGACGCGGCGTAGCCCGCGACGTCCAGATTCTGGATGTGAACATGTTCGGTTGCCGCTTTCGCGACAAGTTCGGCAATCTCGTCCCGGACAACCATATCACCATGAAAATCGGCAATATCGGCCCGATTCTCACGCATATTCGCTGGCGCGACGGGGCGATCGTCGGGACCGAGTTCGAAGAACCGCTTTATGGCGCGGTACTCGATCACATCACCCGCTATTTCGACGAACGGACCGCCGAGGAAAAGGCGCGGATTGCAGAAGCGCGGGCCGCCGACGCAGACGATTTCTAGCGCCGGTAATTTCCGCGCCGGTACCTAGGTGTTGGCCTGCATGTCTTCCGGGACATCGTCCCACGGACGGAAATAGAGGCGGGCACATTCGTCGGACAGGACCCCGCCTTCGAGCACGATGTCATCCTTGTAGGCATCCGCGAGGTAATCGAGCGTCGAGAGATGCCGATCCTCGAAATACATTTCGTGGACATCGTCGCGCCCGGCTCCGTAGACGACCCGGCTGACGCCCGCCCAGATGCTCGCGAACGAGCACATTCCGCAGGGCTGAAGCGTCGAATAGAGCGTCGCACCCTCGAACCGCATCTGCCCCTCGGCGCTACCCGCTTGGCGGATCGCCTCGATCTCGGCATGAGCCGTCGGATCGCAGTCCTCGGCGGTGTGATTGACCGCGCGGGCAACCTCGCGCCCGTCATGCACGATGACCGCGCCGATCGGCGTATTGACCGGATCCGTGCCCTTCTCGGCAATCGCGTGATCGATCGCCACGCGCATCCAGCGCTCGTCGTCCGCCTGGCTCATCGGGCCAGTTCCTTCCTCGCTGAAACGGCCAGCCCGGGATCGTCGGTGAAGATTCCGTCGACGCCATGGGCCTTGAGGATGCTCACCATGCCGAGCACATCGCCGGTTCCGTTCTCGCTCGTCCCGCGCTTCAGGATCGGCGGCAGGAACGCGTTTTCCTTGCGGAGCGTCCAGGCGAAGACCTTGAGGCCCGCATCATGCGCCTCTTCGACCAGCCCGGTCGGCGCCCCTTCGGTGGTGAACAGCAGCGTCATCTCGGGCGCGAGAACGTCGGCATAGCTCGCAACTTCGGCCAGTCCGGCCGGCTGGATCATCGCGGAGAAATCGGTGCCCGGTTCGTCCTGCGGGCCGCCTTGCGGCCCGACCAGCTGGACCAGCATGAAGTCGCTCATCGCATCGAGCCGCTTCAGCGGGGCGATATCGAAGCTCTGGATCGCGACATGGGCATCGTCCTTGGAGTAACCGGCACCCGCCAGGTCGTTGAGCACCAGTTGCACCGTGTCGAAACCATCCTGCAGCAGGTAGGTCGGATGCTTGAGCTCGGGCATCACGCCGATCCGCCTTCCGGTCTCGGCTTCCTTGGCGCGGACCAGCTTGAGCACCTCGGCAAAGGTCGGGACGGAGTACAGACCGTCGAAACGCGCATTGGCGGGGCGCATGCCGGCCAATCGTTCCTTGGCGCGCAGCGTGCGGATTTCCGCCAGTGTGAAATCCTCCGCGAACCAGCCGTTGACGAGTTCTCCGGCGATGGTCTTGCCGCGCCGCCGGTCGGCGAACTCCTCGCGCGATCCGACATCGGTGGTCTGCGAAAGGTCTGTGTCGTGCCTCGCGATGAGGACGGCGTCCTTGGTCACGACGAGATCGGGCTCGATCCAGTCGGCCCCCTGGTCGATCGCCAGTTCATAGGCGGCGAGCGTGTGTTCGGGCCGTTCGCCGCTCGCGCCGCGGTGGGCGATGATTTCCTGCGCGGCGAGCGGCCCGGCCGCCATGGCAGCGAGCGCCGCCAGCGTTAACCGGACAGTTACGAGGCTGCGCGAGAATCGGGCGGCCATGTGGAAGAAACTCGTCATCGTCACTGTCCTCGTCATTGGCGGGCTCTGGGGTCTGGGATTCGACTTCGCCGGGCTGAAGGACGATATCGCGGGCGCAGCCAATGGCAATGCCGACCAGATGGTCGGTCGCGGCGGTCCGGCCGACTGGGGGGACGAAGACTAGGCCTGCGTCATAGCGCTTTCGTCCACTCGGCTTCGGAAAAGCCGACCAGCACGCCGCCGGGATGCTCCACCACCGGGCGTTTGATCATGCTCGGATGCGCGACCATGAGACGGATCGCCTTCGCCCGGTCGATATCGGCCTTGTCGGACTCTTCCAGCTTGCGGAAGGTCGTCCCGCGGCGGTTGAGCAGCGCTTCCCACCCGGCCGAATCGGCCCACGTCTCCAGCTTTGCGGGGTCGGCCCCTTCCTTCTTGAAGTCGCGAAAGGCGTAGTCGATGTCGCGCGCATCGAGCCACTTGCGCGCTTTCTTGACCGTGTCGCAGTTGGGAATGCCGTAAAGCTGGATCGTCATGTGTGGTCCCGTAATTGGAAGCGATGGATGCGCGGATCGTCGCAGCCGAACAGCGTGTAGTCTGTATAGTATCGCTCGCGCCCGTGCGCCTGCGCCAGGCGGTGTTCGGCGACCTGCCCCCACGCGCGGGCAGAAGCCTCGTCCGTCCATTCGGAAAGCGCGATCACCTCGCCGTCTTCGGCGGTGTAGCTCTTGAAGGCGAGGAAGCCGGGCTGGCCGGCGGCCAGTTCCTCCATGCGCGCATTCTCCGCCTCGTAGGCGGCCTGGTCGATATCGCTGCGCTTTCGATTGCGGAAGACGACGAGGTACATGCGTGCCGCTCATGCAGCGGCGCTTGCGGCAGCACAAGTATGCCGGTGCAGCGCGATCACCGTTGCGACATTGTGTCGCGCACGCAGGCGTGCGAAGCTGCGCGGGCGGATCGCGTGATTTGAGGGGGAATGGCTTGGTTCAGGCAGCCGTATCGTCGCGCCTGGTGCTCAGCGAACATCGCTGGCTCCGCTTCCTGACGCTGGCACTGTTTTACGTGGCCCAGGGCGTGCCGGCGGGAGTCACGATCATCGCGATACCGGCCTGGGCGGCGGCGAACGGCGCATCGGACGAAGCGGTAGCCTCGCTGGTTGCTGCGGCCTATGCCGTGCCGAGCTTCAAGTTCCTGATCGGTCCGGTCGTCGATCGCTACGTGTACATCCCGATGGGACGTCGCAGGCCCTGGCTGATCGGAGCGCAGGTGCTGATGACCCTGGGGTGGCTCGGGGCAGCGATCATCGCACCCGGCCCGCACGACACGGCCCTGCTGATCGCGGTCACTTTCCTCGTTTCCGGGACGACCGCGGTGCAGGACGTGGCGGCCGACGGACTCGCGACCGATATCCTCGAAGAACGGGAAACCGGCAGCGCCGGCGCATTCACCTTCGGATCGGCAGTCATCAGCATGGCGGCAACCGGCGGCTTGGCCGGATACCTGTTCCAGAACTTCGGCTCGCAGGCGACTTTCCTCGCCACGCTGCCACTGATTGCCGTGGTCACGATCCTTGCCATCTTGGTTCTCGAGCGCCCCGGCGAGCGCCGCCTGCCGTGGAGCAACGGCGAGGCTTCGGAACAAGCGCAGGCGACCCGGGCACAGGCTTGGCTGCCGCTGGCCGTCGCCGTATTCCGCCAGGTCATCACCCGCGACAGCCTCATCTTCATCGCGATCATCCTGGCCACGGGTCTGGGCGCAGGAATGATAACTCCGCTGCTGCCGATCTACGGGACAGCCATCGTCGGGCTCGACACGGCGGGCTTCGCCACGCTCCAGTCGAGCATCGCCGTGCCCACGGCGGCAATCAGCATGGTCGTCCTGGCGGCGCTCGCACCGAGGCTCGGCCTGCGCCTGACGCTCGTGGTGATCCTCGCGCTCGACGGGGCGCTCGTCCTGCTTTGGGCGATCGACCCGCTTGTACTCACCGCCTTCGCGGCGTTTGCGGGATACCTCGTGATCTACGGAACGCTCAGCGCGTTCCGCCAGATGGCGATGCAGGGAATGCGCATGGCCCTGAGCGAGACGCGCGTCGGGGCGACCCAGATGACGGTCTATAATTCGCTCGGAAACCTGCCGCTGAGCCTGGGCGCGGGACTGTTCGCCCTGCTCGGCGGGTCGGGCGCGTTGACGATCGTATTGGGAACTGCGGGTGCCCTGCTGGTGGTCGGCGCAGTGCTGACGCTGCTGCTGCGCATCGGGCGGCGCGAGCCACGGCCGGTCTCCATACCCCAATCCTGAAACCCGGCGAAACGGCGTGACAATCTCACCAATTCGGTGCTACCCCATCCATGAAAAGAAATCACTCTGGGGAGAGAGAACGATGAAAAGAGCCATTCTTGGCGCCCTCTTGGCTGGCTGCATTCCGATTGCAGCGAGCGCGCAACCGGTCGCCACGCCGGTCGTCGAAACCGAGAGCGGCAAGGTCCAGGGGCTGGAAGATCGCGGCATCGATGCCTTTCTCGGTATCCGCTACGCTGCGCCGCCGATCGGCGATCTGCGCTTCATGCCGCCAGAAAAGCCGGCGAAGGACAGCGGCATCTCCGATGCGACCGGCTACGGCGCGCCCTGCATGCAGCTCTACACGCCGTCCGGCCCCAACGAGAGCGATGTGACGCGCGGCATCCAGGCGATCTTCCCGACCTCGACCGAGGCCAAGATCGACAACGAGGATTGCCTGTTCCTCAACGTCTGGACGCCGGCGGCGGGCGATGGCGGCAAGCGCCCGGTCATGGTCTGGTTCCACGGTGGCGGCTATGCCTATGGGTCGGGCAACTGGCCCGCCTACAACGGGCGCAATCTCGCCGAGAAAGGCGACGTGGTGGTGGTGACCGTCAACCACCGGCTCAACGCCTTCGGTTATCTCAATCTCGCGGAAAAGTTCGGCGAGGATTACGCCGCTTCGGGCAATGTCGGAAACCTCGACCTCGTCCGCTCGCTCGAATGGGTGCGCGACAATATCGCGGCCTTCGGCGGCGATCCCGGCAACGTCACGATCATGGGCGAATCCGGGGGCGGGTCGAAAGTCAGCCACCTGATGGCGATGCCCGTGGCCGACGGGCTGTTTCACAAGGCGATCGTCCAGTCCGGGCCGGGTGTCGTCAGCGGCAAGCCGGCAGAGGCGGCTGCCTATGCCGCCGATATCCTGAAGGCAGCAGGTGTCGAGACCAGCGAGGACCTGGTCGCGGTCCGCGCCGACGAGATCGTCGACGCCGTGCGCAAGGCAACCCCGCCGGGGTCCGGCATGGGCCGCGGCCCGCAATTCGGCCCGATCGCCGACGGGACCATCGTGCCGCGCGATCCGTTCCTTCCGGCCGCGCCCGAACAGTCACGCGATATCCCGTTGCTGATCGGTTACAACAAGGACGAGATGACCTTGTTCGTCGCCTCGCAGCCCTGGTTCGGCCGGCTCGACGAGGCGGGGCTGGCCGCGATGAGCGCGATGCTCGGCAAACAAGCGGTCGCTGCGGTGGATGCCTATCGCAAGGCCTATCCCGATTATTCGCCGACGCACCTGGCCGCCATCGCGATGGGCGGACGCTTCGTTCGCGGGACCTACCTGCTGGCGGACCAGCAGAGCCGTACGGCATCGGCTCCGGTCTTCGTCTACCGGCTGGTGTGGGAGACGCCGGTGGCCGGTGGCATGTTCCGCACGCCCCACACGCTCGACATTCCCTTCATGTTCGACAATGCGCAGGAAAGCGCGGCGCTGGTCGGTACGGGCGAGGCGCCCGAGCGAATGGGCCAGATCATGAGCGATGCGTGGATTTCCTTCGCCAAGTCCGGCTCCCCGTCGAGCGAACTCCTGCCCGAGTGGAAACCGTACACCGCCAAGGCCCGCATGGTCATGGAGCTCGATATCGAATCGCGGCTCACGGACGACCCCGAAAAGGCGATCCGCGAACTCAGCGACTAGACGGGCGCGTCAGCGCAACTGGAAGTCGACGATCCGACCGTCGTTGCGGAAGCTGCAGTAGAACTGGTCGCGGCTGGAATCGCGCGTGTCGATCCGGCCGACGACCTGCACGATCTCGCGGCTGGTCTGCTGCACGCGATCGATCGCGACGCGACCGTAGCGCGAGGCTTCCTTGCCGCAGGCATTGTAGGCCGCACGCTCGAATTCGTTCGAACCCGATTGGTTGTAGTCGCCGTATCCGTCGTTTCCGCCGAGAATCCCGCCGAGGATTCCGCCGCCGCCGAGGCCGCCATACTGGTTGGCGCAACCGCCAAGCGCCAGAGCACCTGCGGCAACAATCGTGAAAGTCGTGATACGCATCGAAGCTCTCCTGTCTGCAAGCTCCGGCGCATCGTCTCCGCGCGAAGGCTCGGGAGAACTACGCTTGCTTCAAGTGCTTGTTCCGCTGGACGTTTTCTGCCGCTTCAGCCGAGATTGGCATCGGCGATCGCGACCGCCAGCGCATCGGCAGCATCCGCCCCCTCTACCCGCGCGCCCGGAAGCAGCACCCGGAGCATCGCCTGCACCTGCGTCTTGTCCGCGCCGCCGGTCCCGACCACCGCCTTCTTGACCAGCCGCGCGGCGTGTTCGTTGACGAGAAGGTTCGCCTGTCCGCAGGCGGCCAGCACCGCTCCGCGCGCCTGCGCGAGCTTGAGCGTGGATTGCGCGTTCTTGTTGGCGAAGACCTCCTCCGCCGCCGCACGGTCGGGCGCATGGGCGGCGATCACCGCCGCGACCGCGGAATGGAGATGATCGAGCCGCGCAGCGATGGGCGCCTTTGGATCGGTCTTGACCTGCCCGTTGGCGACATGGCTGATCCGGCTGCCCTCGGCGCGGATGATGCCCCAGCCGGTACACGAAAGCGAAGGGTCCAAGCCCAGGATCAGCATTGCGGCGACCTCACAGTCGCAGGCCGAACCGCGGACCGATGTTCATCATCACCAGGTACAGCGCGACGGTCAGCGCGCAACCGATCGCCAGCGCGATCCAGAAATGCAGCCCCGCGCGCAACAGCATCGGGATGACGAGAAACATGGGCAGGCTCGGCAGCACGTACCAGAACGTCGCTTCGCTATGGATGGCCATGTTCCGCGCATCGGGCCGCGCATGCCACAGGAAGATCATGCCGAGCACGCTGACGAGCGGCAGGCTGGCGACCAGCGCCGCCATGGCCGGCAGGCGCTTGCCGAGTTCCGCAATGGCCGCGATCATCGCCCCGGCGAGCAGCGCCTTGGCGATGAAGGACCACATCAGTCGAGCTTGGCCATCACGTCGTCGGGGATCTCGTAATTGCCCCAGACGGTCTGCACGTCGTCGTCGTCGTCGAGTGCATCGACCAGCTTGAGCAGCGTTGCCGCGCCCTTCTCGTCCATTTCGACGGTGATGTTCGGCTTCCACGCGAGCTTCACGTTGGCCGCCTCGCCGAGAGATTTCTCGAGGTCGCTCGCGACCTGGTGCAGCGCATCGGCCTCGGTCCAGATCGTGTGGCCGCCGTCTTCGCCCATGTCGCTTTCGATATCGTCCGCGCCAGCTTCCATCGCGGCCTCGAGGACCGTTTCCTCGTCGCCCGCGCTCACCGGATATTCGATCAGCCCCTTGCGCTCGAACCCGTGCGCGACCGAACCTTCGGTACCCAGATTGCCGCCGTGCTTGCTGAAGGCGGTCCGCACGGCAGTCGCGGTACGGTTGCGGTTGTCGGTCAGGGCCTCGACGATGATCGCGCTGCCGCCCGGGCCGTAGCCTTCGTAGCGCACTTCCTCGTAATTCTCGCCGTCGGCCAGGGTCGCCTTGTCGATCGCGCGCTGGATGTTGTCCTTGGGCATCGACTGCGCCTTGGCGGTGTTGACCGCCAGCCGCAGGCGCGGGTTCATGTCCGGATCGGGCGTGCCCATCTTCGCCGCCACGGTGATTTCGCGGCTGAGCTTGGAAAACAAGTTGGAACGCTTCTTATCCTGTGCACCCTTGCGGTGCATGATGTTCTTGAATTTGGAATGGCCTGCCATAGGAGTGTTTCTGACTTTGTATCTTGACGGGAAATCGGGGGCCGCATTAGCCGCATGAGCACTCATCTAACAAGCCCCGAGGCGCAGCCAGGGGCAAGCGGCGCGCTTGCGCAAAGTACCGTGGGCCAGTGGCAGCGCTTTTTCGCGTTCCTGCGCCGCCCGGTGCTGCCCGATCGTGCCTTGCCACCTTCGCGCGATGGACTGGTAGCGGTTGTCCGGATGCTCGGCCTCGATGCGCTGGCGATGGGCGTGCTCATGGCGATCGCGGGCGCGGTCATCGCGCTGGGTTTCGATCTTCCCGAAACGGCGCTGGCCGACATGGACATCACCCCCGCCCTGCTCGCGCTGGTGGTCGTCGCCGCGCCGATCGGTGAAGAACTGGTCTTTCGCAGCTGGCTATCCGGTCGGCCGGGCCACGTATTGGGCGCGATCCTGTTCGCGATCTTCACGCTGGTCGCGACCGGCGTGCTCGGCGCGACGGTGTTCAAGGGCAGCGATCCCGTCGTATCCGGCGTGGCATCGCTGATAACCGGTGGTGCCATCGGGATGGTCGCCGCCGCCGCCGTCGTCTTCGCCTTGCGGCGTCGCGGCGCGATGCGCTGGTTCCAGCGCCTGTTTCCGCTGTTCTACTGGCTGAGCGTGCTGGCTTTTGCCGGGGTCCACGTGTTCAACTTCGCCGGGCAGGCCTGGTGGCTGGTCTTGCCGCTGGTGATACCCCAGTTCGTGCTCGGGGCGATCCTCGGCTACCTGCGCGTCAACTTCGGCCTGTGGGCGAACATCCTCACCCATGCCGTCCACAACGGGACGATCCTGGGTTTCGTCCTGCTCGCGAGCGCGCTGGTCGGGGGCGAATGATGGCCGTTCGGCTGGACAGCCAAGCGGCCCAGCCGCTCGCTAGATCACCACTGCCGTCCCGCTGACCGATACCATCAGCATCGAGCCGTTCTGCCCGAGTACCTCGTAGTCGATGTCGACCCCGATTACGGCATTGCCGCCGAGCGAAAGCGCTTCGCTCTTCATCTCGGAGATCGCTTCCTTGCGCGCGCGGCTCAGCACTTCCTCGTATTTGCCCGAGCGTCCGCCGACGATGTCGGTTATGCTGGCGAAGATGTCGCGAAAGAGGTTCGCGCCGACAATGACTTCCCCGGTCACGACGCCGAGATAGCTCTTCACCGGCCGGCCCTCGATGGCGGTCGTGGTGCTGACGATCATCCCGCCTTCCGACGGCTTGCTTTCCCAGGGGCTGGCCATTTCTTCGTTTCCTTCGCTTGGCGACCGCCTCAGCCCATGCCGAGCGCGGCCTTGTAGGTGTCGAGGATCATTTCCTGTTCGCTCCGGTCATCGGGCTTCATCTTCCTCAACCGGACGATCTGGCGCATGATCTTCGGATCGTAGCCGACCGCCTTGGCTTCTGCATAGACGTCGCGGATATCGTCGGCGATGCCCTTCTTTTCTTCCTCGAGGCGTTCGATGCGCTCGATCAGCAGGCGCAGGCGGTCGTCGGTGGCTTCGGCCATCTTGTCTAAACTCCGGTGAATTGAGAATCGGTTGGCGGACCGGATAGCCAGCCGGGGCCCGGCGGTGAACCCGAAGTATCGTCAATCCACCACGTTTTTGGTCGGGACGCTTCAGGAACCGGCGTTCTTCGCCACGCTGGCTTCCATGCGTGCCAGCTGTTCGTCGGTCGCGGGCGTCTGCCGGGTCGCCTTCCATTCGTCTTGCGGCATGCCGTGGATGAGCTCGCGCGCCTTGGCCTTGTCACCTTCGTAGCCCGCGTCCCGGATCCAGTCGGCGAGGCAATTGCGGCAGAACCCCGCCAGCCCCATCAGCTCGATGTTCTGCGCGTCGTGGCGATGGCGCAAGTGACGCACCAAACGGCGAAACGCCGCTGCCGCTACGTCATCGGGCAATTCGTCGAGCGGATCGGAATCGTTCACGGCCATTCAATCGGTCCTTATTGTCGCTTGTAATGTAGCCAAGCTCTGACATAGCCGCGCCCCATGAGCAAACGCGATACCGAGCGCTTCGAGCCGCGCAGCCGCAAGGTCAAGATCCTCGCCACCACCGGTCCGGCCAGCCGCGATCCGGAGATGCTGCGCAAGCTGTTCAAGGCCGGCGCCGATGCCTTCCGCGTGAACATGAGCCATGGCGAGCACGCGACCCACGCGAATACGATCGAGGCGATCCGCGCGCTCGAAAAGGAATTCAACCGGCCGATCACGATCCTCGCCGATTTGCAGGGGCCCAAGCTGCGTGTCGGGACCTTCAGGGAAGGGCAGGCCGTGATCCGGCATTCGGGACATTTCACGCTCGATCGCAATCCCGAGCCGGGCGACGAAACGCGCGTCGAACTGCCGCATCCAGAACTCTTCGGCCTGCTCGAGAAAGGCCAGCGGCTGCTGATCAACGACGGCAAGATCCGCCTGAAGGTGCTCGAAGCCAGCGACGACGCGATTCTCTGCACGGCGGAAGTCGGCGGCGTCATTTCCGACCGCAAGGGCGTGAACGTGCCCGATGCGGAAATCCCGATCCCCGCACTGACCGACAAGGATCGCCGCGACCTCGCCTTCGCGGTGCAGCAGGGCGTCGACTGGATCGGCCTCTCCTTCGTGCAGCGACCTGACGACCTTGCCGAGGCGCGGCGGCTGATGGGCGGCGGCGTGCGCCAGGGTGCGCCGGCGCTCTGCGCCAAGATCGAGAAACCGATGGCGGTTCGCCGCCTGGCCGAGATCATGGAGCTGGCCGACGGCATCATGGTCGCGCGCGGGGACCTCGGGGTCGAACTCGAGCCGCAGGAAGTCCCCCCGTTTCAGAAGAAGATCGTCAATCTCGCGCGCACCGCGGGCAAACCGGTGATCGTGGCGACGCAGATGCTCGAATCGATGATCGAGAGCCCTGCACCGACCCGTGCCGAGGTCTCCGACGTGGCGAATGCGGTCTATGACGGGGCCGACGCGGTGATGCTGTCGGCCGAAACGGCAGCGGGCGACTGGCCGGAAGAAGCGGTCACGATCATGGACAAGATCGCCCAGCATGTGGAACGCGACGAGAGCTTCCTCGAGCGCGTGCGCTTCCACGATACGCCGCCCGATGCGACCACCGCCGACGCGCTGAGCCATGCCTGCATGACGATCGCCGACACCGTGCCGATCAGCGCGATCACCGTCTTCACCGGCTCCGGCTCGACGGCCCGCCGGGTCGCCCGCGAACGTCCGAGCGTGCCGATGCTGGTGCTGACCCCGAGCATGAAGACGGCGCGCCGCGTCGGTCTCCTGTGGGGCGCGCATGCCGTTGCGACGAAGGATATCGGCAGCTTCGAAGAGATGATCGCCAAGGGCAAGCGGATGGCGCTGCGCCACGGGTTCGGCCAGGCGGGAAGCAAGCTGATCGCGCTGGCCGGGGTTCCGTTCGGCACGCCGGGAAGCACCAACCTGCTGCACGTCGTCACCCTGACTGGACAGGAACTCGACAAGCGCGAAAGCTAGGCCGATGCCTAGTCAAATGGCCACTTGAGGCTGTGATCCGGCTCGCCCAAGCAAGCGGCAACACTGCGGCTGTTGGGTGAAAGAACGATGTTCGAGAACACACGGGTCTATCTCGCGGCCTTCGCCGACGAAGCGCCGACGCTCGACAATTTCGGCGTCGAGACCGTGACGATCGATGGCGTACCGGACGGCCACTTGGTGGTGAAGACGCACACTCTGTCGGTCGATGCATGGATCCGCACCACGCTGAGCGATGCGGGCATGCACAGCAAGTCGCCGCTCGGTCAGACGATCCGGGCCTTCGGCGTCGGCGAGGTCGTCGCGAGTTCAAGTCCCGACTGGCAAGTGGGCGACTGGGCCTATGGAACGCTGTCTGCGCAAAGCCACGCGCTGGTCGATGCGAGCACGGTCAAGAAGGTTCACCCCGGCAACGGGATCGAACCGGGGGCCTTCGTCGGCGCACTCGGTATCACCACCGGCCTCACGGCCTGGGTCGGGCTTGTCCCGGTCGGCGAACTGGCCGACGGCGATACCGTGCTCGTCTCGGGCGCGGCCGGCGCGGTCGGCAGCTGCGTGGTGCAAATCGCGAAAGCTCGCGGCGCACGCGTGATCGGCATCGCAGGCGGACCGGAAAAATGCGCCTATCTCACCGGCGAAACCGGGGCGGACGTCGCGATCGATTACCGGGCTGGCGACGTGGCCGCGCAAGTGGCCGAGGCAGCGCCGGGAGGGATCGACCTGTTCTTCGACAATGTGGGCGGCGAAATCCTCGATGCGGCGCTCGCCAATTTGCGGCCCGAAGGCGGCGCGCGGATCGCGATCTGCGGCGCGATCTCGCAATACGAGAATCTCGACGACGTGCGCGGCCCCAAGCTCTACCTGCGGCTGGCCGAACGCAATGCGACAATGCGCGGCTTCGTCGTCAGCTATCATGCTGCGCGCTTCCCCGAAGCGATCGAGGAGATCTCAGGTCTCATCAAGGCGGGAAAGCTGACCCTGCGCGAACATGTCGTGGACGGGGTCGAGAATTTTCCGCAGGCCTTGCTGCAGCTCTATTCGGGCGGGCATCACGGCAACCTCGTGGTGCGCGCCTGACCCCTGCGGTCTAGCCTGCCGCTTGCTCGAGCCGGGCACGCGCTTCCGCTTCGCCGATGAGCGGGAGCAATTCGCGCATGTCGGGCCCGTGATCCATCCCGGTCAGCGCTTGGCGAAGCGGCAGGAATAGCGGCTTGCCCTTGCGGCCGGTCGCATCCTTCAGCGCATTGGTGAGCGCGTGCCATGGATCCTCGCCCGAAAAATCGAGCGCGGCGACTGCTTCGCCCAGAAAGGCGCGATCCTCGCTCGAGAAGGCGGGCTGGTCGATCGGGCCGGTCACCAGCCGCCACCATTCGCCGGCTTCGCCGACATGGGTGAGGTTCGGGCGGATCGCGTGCCATGCTTCCACACCCATCCCTTCGGGCAGGCGGTCCGCCACATCTGCGTGATCGAGCTGATGAACGATCGCCGCGTTCAGACGGTCCAACTCGCCTTCGTCGAACTTTGCCGGGGCGCGGCTGAAGGTGGACAGATCGAACCCCTGTAGCAGTTCATCGCGATCGGCGATCGGCTGCACTGGTAGCGAAGTGCCGATCCGCGCGAGCAAGGCGATCACCGCTTCCGGCTCGATCCCGGCGTCGCGAAAGGCATCGCAACCGAGCGAGCCCAGGCGCTTCGACAGCTTGCCTTCCCTGCCGATCAACAAGGCCTCGTGGGCGAAATCGGGAAGCGGTTTTGCTGCAGCGAAACCCGCAGCATAAAGCGCGGTAAACATCTGAATTTGAACGGCGGTATTGCTGACGTGGTCTTCGCCGCGCAGCACCTGGTTCACACCCATCTCGATGTCGTCGACCGTGCTCGGCAGCATGTAGAGCCAGCTGCTGTCGGCGCGCCGGATGACCGGGTCGGACAGCTGCGCGGGATCGAACTTCTGCGCGCCCCGGACGCCGTCGATCCATGCGATCTGCTCGTCGTGATCGAGCTTGAAGCGCCAGTGCGGCGCGATGCCAGCCGCCTCCATCGCCGCGCGGTGGTCATCGTCGAGCTTCAACGCCGCGCGGTCGTAGATCGGAGGCAGCCCGCGCCCGAGCTGGATCTTGCGCTTGACGTCGAGTTCCTGCGCGGTCTCGTAGGCCGGATAGACGCGGCCCGCCGCCTTCAGTGCCTCGAATGCAGCCTCGTAGCGATCGAGGCGCTGCGACTGGCGCTCCTCCCCATCTGGCTCGAGACCGAGCCAGGCGAGATCGGTCCGGATCGCGTCGACATACTCCTCGCGGCTGCGCTCCTCATCGGTATCGTCGATCCGCAGCAGGAACCGGCCGCCGGCCTTGCGCGCAAGCATCCAGTTGTGCAGCGCCGTGCGGATATTGCCGACATGCAGGCGGCCGGTCGGCGACGGCGCAAAGCGGGTGATGGTGGTGGTCATGGCTGCAGCGCCCTAGCGCGCAGGCACTCTTATTGCGAGCGGACTCTCGCCTCGCCGCCATCCTCTGAAGTGCTGCCGGACTGCCGGCGCTGCGCCGCTGCACGGCGCGCCTTGCGGTAATCGATGATCTCCGCCGGCAGCGGCGTCGGCAGTGCCAGTTGGGCCTCCTCTTCCTCAAGGTCCGCCGCCGCTACCGGACGCGCGATCAGGAAGCCTTGCGCTTCGTTGCAGCCGAGCGTGCGCAGCATGTCGAGCTGTTCGATCCGCTCGACCCCTTCGGCGGTGGTGCGCATGCCGAGCGCCGCGGCAAGCCGGGTGACCGCGGCAATGATCGCCTGGCTGTCGGCCTGTTCGACCACGTCCGCAACGAAGCTGCGATCGATCTTGATCCGGTCGAACGGAAAGCTGCGCAGGTAGCCGAGCGAGGAATAGCCGGTGCCGAAATCGTCGAGCGCGATGCGGATGCCCATTTCGCGCAGCTTGAGCAGCACGGCACGGTTCGCCTCGCTGTTCCGCAGCAACGCGCCCTCGGTGATCTCGAAGGTCACACGACGTGCAGCGATCCCGCTCGAATCGAGCGCCTGGCGAACTGCCTGCACGAGATTGGGGCTGCGGATCTGGACCGGCGACAGGTTGATGGCGATCTGGTTGCCGCCGTTCCAGCTGCCCGCCTCGTGTAGTGCCCTCCGGATGACCCATTCGCCGATCGGAACGATCAGGCCCGTCTCCTCCGCGATCGGGATGAACTCGTCCGGGGTGACCAGCCCGCGCGTGGGATGGTTCCAGCGCAGCAGCGCCTCGTGCCCCAAGACCTGTCCGCGATCGAGATCGATGATCGACTGGTAGTGCACCTCCAGCTGGTCGCGCACCAGCGCCTGCCGCAGGTCGAGTTCGAGCCGTCGCCGCTCGCGCACCGCCTCGTCGAGCGAGCTTTCGTAGAGCGCAAACCCGTCGCGTCCGCGGGCCTTGGCCGCATAGAGCGCAAGGTCCGCCCGCCGCAGCAGTTCCTCGCCGTCGCACTCGCCTGCCCGGCAGCGGGCGATGCCCATGCTGGCCGTGATGCGCACGTCCTGCTCGCCGATCTCGATCGGTCGGCGCAGGGCTTCGAGGACGGCTTCTGCGCGCTGGGCAAGAGCGCGGTCTGCCATGTTCCCCGCGATCAGGATCGCAAACTCGTCGCCGCCGAGCCGCGCAACCGTGTCCCGGTCCCGCACGCAGCCGACCAGCCGCTCCGCGACTTCGCGCAACAACCGGTCACCGAAACCGTGCCCTTGCGTATCGTTGATCGTCTTGAAATCGTCGAGGTCGAGATAGAGCAGCGCGATCGTCCGTGCATCGTCTCCAGCCTCCCCGGTCTTTGCCGCCTCTCGCAGCGAACTTGTCAGGAGGTTGCGGTTGGCGAGCCCCGTCAGGCCATCGAAATGCGCCATCTGGCGAATGCGATCCTGCGACAGGCGCGCTTCGGTCACGTCGCGAGCGAAGCCGCTGATCCTGCCATCTTCGTGCGGCCTGCCCGACAGCGACCAGTAGCGGCGAACTCCGTCGATACGCAGCGGCACGACGAGGTCACGGAACGGTTCGCGGCGATCGAGCGCGGCTGCCAGCCGTTCACGCTCGCTGCCTTCGTCGAACATCGCGACGAGCGGACGCCCGTCGAGCGCCGATGCTCCCTTGCCCGCGACTTCGGCGAACCGGTCGGAGACTACCTGGAGATGGCCTTCGCGATCCGTCGTCCACAACCAGTCGGACGAATGCTGTTCGTAGTCGCCGAGGAGCAACCGGACCGTCGCATCGGATTCGCGGCGTCCGTACTCGCGCCGGGCGCGCTCGAGGAAGAAGGCATCCTGTGCCGCGACCACCCGCAGCAGGATGCCGGCCTGCGCCACCAGCACGACGGCGATCGGCAAGACCGCCAGCCCGCCGATCAGCCAGCTCGCCGCGATCGCTCCGGCGGTAATGGCGAGGACGAGCGAGCGGTTGACCTGGGGAGCCGCCCGGCCCGAACCGAGCAGAGCGCCCAGCACTCCCCCCATCGCGAGGAAGGCGATGCCCGCCTGCAGCCAATTCGCATCGGCCAGCAGCAGCGGCAGGCCCGCGCCGAGCACGACTGCATTGGCATGGCCGCAAGCCTGGAACCCGCGCCACAGGTGGCGCGCGCGCACCGCCTCGCTCTCACCCGGATCGACCGTCTGGGTGAGAAACAGCCGGGCGACGTTCAACGCGATGGCAAGAGCCAGCCAGACGGCCCCGGCGACCGCGTTCGTGCCGTCGATCAGCACGATCCCCAGCACGAGCGCGGCAAAGGCCGAGGCCACCGACACGATCGGTGCGGTGCGCACGAGATCGTCCACTCGCAGCGCGGCAAGGTGGTTCGATTCGAGTCGATGCGGGGTCGGATGTTCGAGCATGCGGGCAGCTTCCGTGCGACTGTTTTGCCCGATGGTATCAGCGCCGCGGAGCTCAGACGACGCGTTGCACGTCCGCTCCTGTGGAGCGGGAACGACTTTCTTCGCCCCTGTACCGGGACGGGACACATTTGAGAGCCAGGGCGCGGAACATCGCGATAACCGGTTAAGAAATAAGGGTTTATCGTTAACCGGTTTGTTGTCTTTGCAGTTCTCGCGCTCGCGAATCGTTTACTGCGAGAACAGCGTGACCGAGCGCCCGCCGCCCGAAAGCCTGACCGAA
The DNA here is from genome assembly GCF_009827535.1 of Qipengyuania oceanensis. NCBI lineage: Bacteria > Pseudomonadati > Pseudomonadota > Alphaproteobacteria > Sphingomonadales > Erythrobacteraceae > Qipengyuania > Qipengyuania oceanensis. Next base: position 1,528,134 of record NZ_WTYN01000001.1, read on the forward strand.
TTGTCGGGCAGGCGCTCGGCCGTGGTCGCCATGTCCATCGCCGCCCACAGATCGTCGAGCCGTTCCGGCAGGGCGATATCGCAGGTGATCGCCGGCCCCTCGCTCGGTGGAATGCTAGCCGAGAAATCCGTTCCATCGAGCGCGTAGAGACGCTCCTGCCCGGCGCAGGTCGGCTCCCAGTAGATCAGGCTGTCCGTGGCGTAGAGGCCGAGCCCGTAGGCCTCGTCGAATTGCTCGCCGTCGATGCCCGCCACCCGCCAGCCACCCGCAAGCGTCTCGATCGAGCGGGGATCGGCCGCGTTCGCGGGCTGCGGATCATTCGCCGGGGCCGTTGGCTCGACACCGGGAAGCACGCCCTCGTCCGGCGGATCGGGCTGACATGCGCCCGCAGAAAGCAGGAGGGCGGGCAGGATCAGGCGAGCGGGCGAGGGGTGCGGCATCGCTCCAGTCTATCCTATCGCAACCAAAGAAAAACCCCGCCGGAGCGCGAACTCCGGCGGGGCTCTTCGATCGTGTTCGACGAGAAGTCGATCAGGCCGCTCAGGCCTCGTCGTTCTTCTCGATCGCGTCGGGCGCTTCGGACTGGTCTTCACGCAGGTAATCGCCAGCGTCCGCATCGGTGCCGTGGGTTTCCCCTTCGACCCGGGCCAGCGGATCGTCGCCGATCGCTGCTTCGGGACCCTGCGCGAGTTCTGCAGCGTGCTCTTCCTCGGCGCTGTTGGCGGCGATGATCGCTTCCTGTGCCTTCTTCCACGAAGCGCGCAGCGCGGCGTCGCGGCTCGAAGCGGTCACCCGCATGCGGTTCATCGAGGCACCGGTACCGGCCGGGATGAGACGGCCCACGATCACGTTCTCCTTGAGACCGATCAGCGTGTCCTTCTTGCCCTCGACCGCGGCCTGCGTGAGCACGCGCGTGGTTTCCTGGAACGAGGCGGCGGAGATGAACGAACGCGTCTGCAGCGAGGCCTTGGTGATGCCGAGCAGCACCGGCTTGCCTTCGGCCTTCTTCTTGCGCGAAGTCAGCTTTGCGTTGGCCGCGTCCATTTCGTCGCGATCGACCTGCTCGCCCGGCAGCAGCGTGGTATCGCCACCGTCGGTGATCTCGACCTTCTGCAGCATCTGGCGAACGATCACCTCGATGTGCTTGTCGTTGATCTTCACGCCCTGGAGTCGATAGACTTCCTGGATCTCGTTCACGAGATACTCGGCCAGCGCTTCGACGCCCATGACCTCGAGGATGTCGTGCGGGTTGGGCGAGCCGGAAATCAGGGTGTCACCCTTCTTCACGAAGTCGCCTTCCTGCACGTCGATCACCTTGGTCTTGGGGATCAGGTACTCGACGGGTTCACCCTCCTCGGGAATGATCGCGATCTTGCGCTTCGCCTTGTATTCGCGAACGAATTCGATCTTGCCCGAAATCTTGGCGATGACCGACATGTCCTTTGGAAGGCGGGCTTCGAACAGCTCGGCAACACGCGGCAGACCGCCGGTGATGTCGCGGGTCTTGGCCGCCTCTCGCGAAGCACGGGCAAGAATGTCGCCGGCTTCGACCCGCTGGCCGTCCTCGACCGAGAGCGTGGTGCCCGGAGCGAGCATGTAGCGCGCCGCTTCGGTTTCACCGGAGTCGCTCGAGCCCTTGCCGCTTTCCTCGCCCAGCAGGGTGAGGCGCGGACGAAGCTCTTCCTTCTTCTTGCGACCCGAGGCACGCAGTTCGGTCACCACGCGCTGGGCGATACCGGTGGCATCGTCGACGCGTTCTTCCATCGTCGTGCCGTCGACGAGGTCCTGGTAGCGGACCACGCCCGACTGCTCCGTGATGATCGGCAGCGTGAACGGATCCCACTCGGCAAGGCGATCGCCTTCCTTCACCTTCTCGCCGTCCTTGTGCATCAGGACGGTACCGTAAGGCACCTTGTGGATTTCGCGCTCGCGACCCTCGGCATCGATCACCGAGAGTTCGCCGTTGCGGGCGAGCGACAGGATCCGGCCGCGCTTGTCGACGATGGTCGGCATGTCGCGATAGACGATCGTGCCGTCGGAAATTGATTCCAGGTGGCTCGTTTCGTTGAGCTGCGCCGCACCGCCGATGTGGAAGGTCCGCATCGTCAGCTGGGTGCCGGGCTCACCGATCGACTGAGCCGCGATGACGCCGACCGCTTCGCCGATGTTGACCGGCGTACCGCGGGCAAGGTCACGACCGTAGCAGGTTGCGCACACGCCCTGGTCCGCTTCGCAGACGAGCGGCGAACGGATCTTCGCCTGCTGCACTTCGGCATCCTCGATCGCCTTGACCATCGGCTCGTCGAGCAGCGTGCCTGCCTTGACGATGACCTCGCCGGTCGCCGCGTTGACGATGTCTTCGGCCGTGGTGCGACCGAGGATACGCTCGCCGAGCGAGGCGATGACGGAGCCGCCCTGCACGATGGCGCGCATGACCAGCGCGTTATCGGTCTTGCAGTCTTCCTCGACGATGACGCAGTCCTGCGACACGTCGACGAGGCGGCGGGTCAGGTAACCAGAGTTGGCGGTCTTCAACGCCGTGTCCGCGAGACCCTTGCGGGCGCCGTGGGTCGAGTTGAAGTATTCGAGGACGGTCAGGCCTTCCTTGAAGTTCGAGATGATCGGGGTCTCGATGATCTCGCCCGAAGGCTTGGCCATCAGGCCGCGCATGCCGGCGAGCTGCTTCATCTGCGCCGGCGAACCACGCGCACCGGAGTGGCTCATCATGTAGATCGAGTTGATCTGCGCCTGCTTGCCGTCGTCGCCGATCGGCTGCGAGCGGATCTCTTCCATCATCGCGTCGGCCACCTGATCCCCGCAACGGCTCCAGGCGTCGATCACCTTGTTGTACTTTTCCTGCTGGGTGATCAGGCCGTCCTGGTACTGCTGCTCGTAGTCGGCAACCAGCGCCTTGGTTTCCTCGATCATGCCGTCCTTGGATTCCGGGATGATCATGTCGTCCTTGCCGAAGGAAATCCCGGCCTTGAACGCATGGCGGAAACCGAGGCCCATGATGGCATCGGCGAACAGCACCGTGTCCTTCTGGCCGGTGTGACGATAAACCTCGTCGATCACGTCGCCGATGTCCTTCTTGGTAAGAAGGCGGTTGACGATGTCGAACGGAACCTTGTGGTTCTTGGGCAGGCATTCGCCGATCAGCATGCGGCCCGGCGTGGTCTCGAAGCGGGTCATCGCCACATCGCCGTTCTCGTCGGCCTGCGGAACGCGGGCGATGATCTTGGTGTGGAGCGTGACCGACTTGGTTTCCAGCGCCTGGTGCACTTCGGCCATGTCGCTGAACATCGGCAGCTTCTCGTGCTTCTTGCCGTCGCTGTCCTCGGTGTATTCCGGAGCCTTCTCCTGCCGTTCCATCGACAGGTAATAGATCCCCAGCACCATGTCCTGCGAAGGCACGATGATCGGCTTGCCGTTAGCGGGCGAGAGGATGTTGTTGGTCGACATCATCAGGACGCGCGCTTCCAGCTGGGCCTCGAGGCTCAGCGGGACGTGCACGGCCATCTGGTCGCCGTCGAAGTCGGCATTGAATGCGGCGCAGACCAGCGGGTGCAACTGGATCGCCTTGCCTTCGATCAGGACGGGCTCGAACGCCTGGATGCCGAGACGGTGAAGCGTCGGGGCGCGGTTGAGGAGAACCGGGTGTTCGCGGATGACTTCATCCAGGATGTCCCAGACTTCCTTGCGCTCCTTCTCGACCCACTTCTTCGCCTGCTTCAGGGTCATCGACAGACCCTTGGCGTCGAGACGGGCGTAGATGAACGGCTTGAACAGCTCGAGCGCCATCTTCTTGGGCAGGCCGCACTGGTGCAGCTTGAGTTCCGGCCCGGTCACGATGACCGAACGGCCCGAATAGTCGACGCGCTTGCCGAGCAGGTTCTGGCGGAAGCGGCCCTGCTTGCCCTTGAGCATGTCGGACAGCGACTTGAGCGGACGCTTGTTGGCGCCCGTGATCACGCGGCCACGACGGCCGTTGTCGAACAGTGCGTCGACGGCTTCCTGCAGCATGCGCTTTTCATTGCGGACGATGATGTCCGGCGCGCGCAGTTCGATCAGGCGCTTGAGGCGGTTGTTGCGGTTGATCACGCGGCGGTAGAGATCGTTGAGATCCGACGTCGCGAAGCGGCCGCCGTCCAGCGGAACCAGAGGGCGCAGTTCCGGCGGGATGACCGGGATCACTTCGAGGATCATCCATTCCGGGCGGTTGCCCGAATCGATGAAGCTTTCGACGACCTTCAGGCGCTTGATGATCTTGGCGGGCTTCAGCTTCGACTTGGTCGTCGCGAGCTCTTCCATCAAGTCATCGCGTTCCTGCTCGAGGTCGAGATCCATGAGCATCATCTTGACCGCTTCGGCACCGATCCCGGCACTGAATGCGTCTTCGCCATACTCGTCCTGCGCTTCGAGCAGTTCGTCCTCGGTCAGCAGCTGGAATTTCTCGAGCGGGGTGAGGCCCGGCTCGGTCACGATGTAGGCCTCGAAATACAGCACGCGCTCGAGCTGCTTCAATTGCATGTCGAGCAGCAGGCCGATGCGCGACGGCAGCGACTTCAGGAACCAGATGTGCGCGACCGGGGCCGCCAGTTCGATGTGGCCCATCCGCTCGCGGCGGACCTTGGTCACGGTGACTTCGACGCCGCACTTCTCGCAGACGACGCCCTTGTACTTCATGCGCTTGTACTTGCCGCACAGGCACTCGTAATCCTTCACCGGGCCGAAGATGCGCGCGCAGAACAGGCCGTCACGCTCGGGCTTGAACGTGCGGTAGTTGATCGTTTCGGGCTTCTTGATCTCGCCGAAGGACCACGAGCGGATCCGTTCCGGCGATGCGAGGCCGATCTGGATCTGGTCGAAGGTTTCCGGCTTGGCCAGCTGGTTGGTGAATTTGGTCAGTTCGTTCATTTCTCAGTTCCCTTAGCGCGGGGAAATTGGGCAACGGCTTCGTGCCATTTGGCGCGGAGGTCCATTGGAACCAGATATTTCCTGCCGCCCCAAATTAGAAAAAGGGCAGCGATAAAAAACAATATGGCGCGTGCGCCCCAAGCCGGACCGTCGCTTCCATCGATGAGAATGTAGCTGGCGAAACCAGCCCACATGCTCGCCACAGCGGCAATGATCCATTTGGCTCGGGTCATGAATTACTCCGCCGCGATCTGGCCCCAGTCGTCCTCTTCCTCGCCATCGTTGAGCGAGGTGAGTTCGACGTTGAGGCCGAGGCTGCGCATTTCCTTGACGAGAACGTTGAAGCTCTCCGGAATGCCCGCCTCGAAGGTGTCGTCGCCCTTGACGATCGCCTCGTAGACCTTGGTCCGGCCGATCACGTCGTCCGATTTGACGGTCAGGATTTCCTGCAGCGTGTAGGCAGCGCCATATGCCTGCAGGGCCCAGACCTCCATCTCGCCGAAGCGCTGGCCGCCGAACTGCGCCTTACCGCCCAGCGGCTGCTGGGTGACGAGGCTGTAGGGGCCGATCGAGCGAGCGTGGATCTTGTCGTCGACGAGGTGGTGCAGCTTGAGCATGTAGATGATGCCCACCGTGACGCGGCGGTCGAAGGCATCGCCCGTGCGACCGTCGTAGAGCACCGACTGGCCCGAGCTGTGCAGCCCGGCCTTTTCCAGCTCGGTCGTCACGTCGCCTTCGCGCGCCCCGTCAAACACGGGCGTACCCATCGGGACGCCGGTCTTCAGGTTGCCTGCAAGCTCGACGATCTCGGCGGTCGAGCGACCGTCGATCTCTTCGTGGTACTGCTCGCCGTAGACGTCCTTCAGGCGGGCGATGACTGCCTCTGGCGGTTTCGCCTTGGCATAGTCTTCAGCCGCATTCGGATTGGCCGCTTTCCACTCCTCGAGCTGCTCTCCGATCTGCATACCCAGGTTGCGGGCAGCCATACCGAGGTGAGTCTCGAAGATCTGCCCGACGTTCATGCGCGATGGCACGCCCAGCGGGTTCAGCACGATGTCGACCGGGGTTCCGTCCTCCATGAACGGCATGTCCTCGATCGGCAGGATGCGGCTGATGACGCCCTTGTTCCCGTGACGGCCGGCCATCTTGTCGCCCGGCTGCAGCTTGCGCTTCACCGCGACGAAGACCTTGACCATCTTGAGCACGCCCGGGGCGAGTTCGTCGCCGCGTTCGAGCTTTTCCTTACGGTCTTCGAACTTCTCGTCGATCAGCTTTACGGCTTCGTCGTACTGCGACTTGACCGCCTCGATCTGCGCCTGGCGGCCATCGTCCGCGACTGCGAACTTGAACCACTCGAAGCGATCGAGACCTTCGAGAAGATCCTCGTCGATCACCACGCCCTTCTTGACGCCCTTCGGCGCGGCAGAAGCGGTCTGCCCGACGAGCATGTCGCGCAGGCGGTTGTAGGTCGCACGGTTGAGGATCGCGCGTTCGTCCTGGCTGTCCTTGCGCAGGCGCTCGATTTCCTCGTTCTGGATCGCGCGGGTACGGTCGTCGATCTCGATGCCGTGGCGGTTGAACACCCGCACCTCGACGATCGTGCCGGCCACGCCCGGCGGCAGGCGAAGCGAGGTGTCGCGCACGTCGCTGGCCTTTTCGCCGAAGATGGCGCGCAGCAGCTTTTCTTCCGGGGTCATCGGCGATTCGCCCTTCGGCGTGATCTTGCCGACCAGGATGTCGCCCGGGTGCACTTCGGCACCGATGTAGACGATGCCCGCCTCGTCGAGGTTGCGCAGGGCTTCCTCGCCGACGTTCGGGATGTCGCGGGTGATGTCTTCCGGACCCAGCTTGGTGTCGCGGGCCATGACCTCGAATTCCTCGATGTGGATCGAGGTGAACACGTCGTCCTTCACGATGCGTTCGGAGATCAGGATCGAGTCCTCGTAGTTGTACCCGTTCCACGGCATGAAGGCGACGAGGCTGTTGCGGCCCAGTGCCAGCTCGCCGAGATCGGTCGAGGGACCGTCGGCGATGATGTCGCCGACTTCGACCACGTCACCGACCTTCACCAGCGGACGCTGGTTGATGCAGGTGTTCTGGTTCGAACGCTGGAACTTGACGAGCGTGTAGATGTCGACGCCCGACTGGCCGGCTTCGACATCGCCCTGGGCGCGGATCACGATCCGGGTCGCGTCGACCTGGTCGACGATGCCGCCGCGGGTGGCGGTGATCGCCGCGCCGCTGTCGCGCGCCACGGTTTCTTCCATGCCGGTGCCGACGAAAGGCGCTTCCGCCTTCACCAGCGGGACGGCCTGGCGCTGCATGTTCGAGCCCATCAGTGCGCGGTTGGCGTCATCGTTTTCCAGGAACGGAATGAGCGATGCGGCAACCGACACGAGCTGCTTGGGGCTGACGTCCATCAGCGTGATCTGTTCGCGGGGCGCCATGAAGTAGTCGCCGTTCTGGCGAGCGCTGACGAGCTCCTCGACGAAGCTGCCGTCTTCCGTCAGTTCGGCCGAAGCCTGTGCGACGGTGTGCTTCTGCTCTTCCATGGCGGACAGGTAGACGACGTCTTCGGTCACCTTGCCGTCCTTCACCTGGCGGTACGGCGTCTCGATGAAGCCGTATTTGTTCACCCGGCTGAAGCTGGCGAGCGAGTTGATCAGGCCGATGTTCGGGCCTTCCGGCGTTTCGATCGGGCAGATGCGGCCATAATGCGTCGGGTGGACGTCGCGCACCTCGAAGCCGGCACGCTCGCGGGTGAGACCGCCCGGCCCGAGCGCCGACACGCGGCGCTTGTGCGTCACTTCGGACAGCGGGTTGGTCTGGTCCATGAACTGAGAGAGCTGCGAGGAACCGAAGAACTCGCGCACCGCGGCGACCGCGGGCTTCGCGTTGATCAGGTCGTTCGGCATGACGGTCGACACGTCGACGCTGCTCATGCGCTCCTTCACGGCGCGCTCCATGCGCAGCAGGCCGACGCGGTACTGGTTTTCCAGCAGTTCGCCGACCGAACGGACACGGCGGTTGCCGAGGTTGTCGATGTCGTCGACCTCGCCCTTGCCGTCCTTGAGGTCGACCAGTTCCTTGACCACCGCGAGGATGTCTTCCTTGCGCAGCGTGGTTACCGTATCCTCGGCATCGAGGTCGAGACGCATGTTGAGCTTGACGCGGCCGACGGCCGACAGGTCGTAACGCTCGCCATCGAAGAACAGGCCTTCGAACAGCGCTTCGGCGGTTTCCTTCGTCGGGGGTTCGCCCGGACGCATGACCTTGTAGATCGCCTCGAGACCCTCGTCGCGGTTCTCGGCCTTGTCGACCTTGAGCGTGTTGCGGATCCACGGGCCGGTGGTGATGTGGTCGATGTCGAGCAGTTCGAGCTTGTCGACCCCCGCGCCGTCGAGAACCTCGAGATTGTCGGGCGACACCTCGTCACCGGCCTCGATGTAGATGCGGCCGGTCTTCTCGTCGATCATGTCCTTGGCCGCATAGCGACCGAAGATCTCGTCGGTCGGCAGCAGCAGCGTCTCGAGACCGTCCTTGGCCGCCTTGTTGGCAGCGCGCGGGCTGATCTTCTGGCCTGCGGGAAAGACTTCCTCGCCGGTCTTGGCATCGACCAGCGCGAAGGCCGGCTTCTGGCCGCGCCACTGGTCGGCCACGAACGGGATCTTCCAGCCGTCGCCGGCCTTGCCCGATACGCGTTCCCACGCGACGGTGTTGTAGAAATGGTCGAGAATGTCCTCGGCATCGAGGCCCAGCGCGTACAGCAGCGCGGTGACCGGCAGCTTGCGCTTGCGGTCGATCCGGACGTTGACGATGTCCTTGGCGTCGAATTCGAAATCGAGCCACGAACCGCGGTAGGGAATGATGCGTGCGGCGAACAGCAGCTTGCCCGAGGAATGGGTCTTGCCGCGGTCGTGGTCGAACAGCACACCCGGCGAACGGTGCATCTGCGAGACGATAACGCGCTCGGTACCATTGATGATGAACGTGCCGTTCTCGGTCATGAGCGGCATGTCGCCCATGTAGACGTCCTGCTCCTTGATATCGAGCACCGAACGGGTTTCGGTTTCCTGGTCGACCTCGAAGACGATCAGGCGCAGCGTGACCTTCATCGGCGCGGCATAAGTGATGCCGCGCTGCTTGCATTCCACGGTGTCGTGCTTGGGCGGCTCGAGTTCGTAATGGACGAAATCGAGCTCGGCGGTGCCGGCGAAGTCGCGGATCGGGAAGACGCTGCGCAGGGTCTTTTCGAGGCCCGATACGTAGTCGATCGCGGGATCGGAGCGCAGGAACTGCTCGTAGCTTTCGCGCTGGACCTCGATCAGGTTCGGCATCTGCACCACTTCGTGAATGTCGCCGAAGATCTTGCGGATGCGCTTCTTGGAGGTGCCGGTGTTGGTGCCGGCCTTCTTCTGCGGCTTCGCCTTGGTTGCCATGGGAGAGTGTTCGCCTCTTGGTCTGGCCGAGGCGGAAGCGCCCCGGCGAATGTGTCATGCCTCGCGCGGGGTCAGGCCCAAATCGGACGCGCAAAAAGGCCGCAGCATGACGGCCCCTTCTTGGCAGGGTGTCGCTGCAGCCGGCGTCGCGATTATGGAAACGCCGCTTCCATCCTGTGCCCGATTCCCGCGCATGAATCGGACTCGCTCGAAGCGTGCGGTCGGGGAGCCATATAGGAATGGTGCGGCGCAGCGTCAACCGCGGCCAAGCGCGATCGCTCGCGAAACTCTCAATAGTTCTGCCGGGCGTATTCGACCAGCAGCATCACCATCGGCTCGTCGTCGCGCTCGAGCGCATGGGCGAGCGCATTCCTGCCGGTATCGTCGGCTGCCGCACTGTCGGCGCCCAGGTCCAGCAGCCGCGCGGCAAGGGCCCGCGAGCCGGTGGCAGCAGCGGCGATCAGCGGCGTCGCACCGCCTGCGCCGCGCTGGTCGACGTCCGCTCCTGTCGAGAGCAGGTAATCGGCGCGTTCGCCATCGCCTGCCAGAATCGCGGCGACGAGATCCCGGTTCTCTTCCGGCCGGGCGACCATCTCCTCGGGCAGCCGGTCGATCCGGCCATAGGCACATCCCGCCAGGCAGAGCGCCATCGCCGCACCCAGTCCGATTCGATTCGCTCGCATTCCGTCCTCCCCCGGGCCCGCCCGCTGCCTGCCACAGGTGAGGCTGGCTGGCAAAAATCCGCCATTTTTCACGCTATTATCGTTTTTCGATATTATCGTTTGACAATATGCGTTCCGAGATTATTGATTATCGATATTGGACGCATCGATTTTCAACTAGACACATATCGGAGAACGAAAATGTCGACCATCCAGACCAATCTCATCGCTGCCTTCGCCGCTCTCCTGATCGCCGTCGGGACGATCGGGCCGGTGGTGACCGTACCCCAAGCCGACAGCGTGACGGGGATCTACGCACCCGAACTCGCCTGACCCGAAACCCGGCCCGATCCGAAAGCCGAAAGGAGCCATCATGACTTCGATCAAATCAGACCCCCTGCTGACCGTCTGCAAGGGCATCATCTATTTCCTGCTCGGCGTCGTCGGGTTTGCCGGGGTGGCCGTCGCCCTCACCGTGCCCGCCCTGCTCGTCTTCTACCAAAAAGCCACGGCGCAGATCGTCGAAGCAGGCGCGCCCGAAAGCCTCTACTGGCTGATCGTCGCCCTGCTGCTCGTGGTGGCCGGCCTCCTGTACCTGGGGTTCCGGTTCTTCCGGCACATGCTGCACATCGTGCAGAGCGTCAGCGAAGGAGACCCGTTCACGCCCGACAACGCGGACCGGCTGACGGCGATGGCGTGGCTGATGCTCACAATCACGGCGATCTCGATCCCGGTCGCCGCCCTGGCCGTCTACATCACGAAGGTTGCAGGCGAGGACGCCGGTAACATCGATGTCGGCGTAGACGGTGGCGGCATCCTGCTGATCCTCACCCTGTTCGTCCTCGCCCGCGTCTTCCGCAAGGGAACCGAGATGCGCGCCGACCTGGAAGGGACCGTGTGATGGGCAACGATACCGAAGGAACCAACATCGTGATCAAGCTCGACGATCTGCTGCACGACCGCCGCATGACCCTGACCGAACTGGCCGAGCGGGTGGGCCTGACCCTCGCCAACCTGTCGATCCTCAAGACCGGCAAGGCCAAGGCGATCCGCTTCTCTACGCTCGAGGCTATCTGCCGCGAACTCGAATGCCAGCCTGGAGACCTGCTCGGCTACCAGGCCTGACCCGCCCCGGCCGCCCGCGCTTCGCTTTTCGACTGCCTATGGTAAGCTGGGCGCGGGAGACTCGGGGGGCATGCTCAGACAGCTTCTGACGATACTGGCGACGGCGCTCTTCATGGGCGCCGTCTCCGCGTCCGCGCAGGCACCGGGCGATGCGCAACGGATCGTCGCGGTGGGCGATCTCCACGGCGATCTACCGGCCTGGGAAGCGATCGCCACCGCCGCCGGCCTCGTCGACACGCAAGGCGAGTGGGCTGGCGGCGAGACCGTTCTCGTCCAACTTGGCGACGTTACGGACCGTGGACCCGATTCGCTCGCGATCATCGAACGGCTGCGCGCCTTGCAGCTTCAGGCCCCCGGAGCCGGCGGCAAGGTCGTGCTGTTGATCGGCAATCACGAAGCGATGAATGTCTCCGGAGACCTTCGCTACGTTCATCCGGGCGAATACGCCGCCTTCGTCGATCGAAAGTCGGCTGCACGCCGCGAAGCCGTCTGGCGAGCGAACGAGCAGCGCATCGTCGATTTTTACAGGAGCGATGATCCCGACCTTCCCGTTTCGGCGATACGCAAGCTGTGGTTCGAGGCGAACCCGCCCGGCCTTCTCGAACACCGGCAGGCATGGCGGCCCGATGGCGAACTGGGCCGCTGGGCCGCATCGCTTCCGGCCGCGGTGAAAATCGGCGACACGCTTTTCGTTCACGGCGGCCTCAGCATCGAACGCGCATTGCGGCCGCTGGACGAGATCAACGCGGCGATCCACGCGGCGCTCGGGCCAGGAGACGAAACCGACCGAACGGCTGCTCAGGACCCGTTCGGTCCGCTCTGGTATCGCGGCAACGTGATGCGCGATGCGGATGTTGCGGCGGATGCGGCCCGGCCATCGATCGCCGACGAGCTGGCGCAAGTCCTCACCTATCACGATGCAGCGCGGCTGGTGGTAGGGCACACGCCTTCGGTGAAAGGCATTCTCGCCTCGAACGACGGGAAACTGATCCGGGCGGATACCGGCATCTCGGCGCATTACGGCGGACCTGCCAGCTTCCTCGAAATCACGCCGGACGGAGTAACCGCGCACGAACGCCGGGCCGACGGGACATGGGCCGCACATTCGCTCGACCAGCAACCGGATGGAGACGACCCTTGAGGACATTCCCGATCGCGCTCGCCGCGGCGCTCGCCCTGCCATCGGTCGCGAACGCGCAGGAGACAGCCGGCAAGGTGACGCCCCTGTTCGCAGAGGATGCCGTGCTCGAAGTGACGATCACAGGGCCGATTAAGCAGATCGTGCGCAAGGCGAAACGTTCTACCGATGCCTATCCGGCAATCCTGGCCACCGCGGGCGAGACGCTGCCGATCGAGCTGTCTGCGCGCGGGCTCTCGCGCCGCCAGAAAAGCTGCAGGTTCCCGCCGCTACGCGTGAAGTTCCCCGAGACGAAGGCGGACGGCTCGCTCTTCCGCAAGCAGGGCAGCATCAAGCTCGTCACCCATTGCCTGACGAGGTCGTCGGCGGAACAGCTCGTGTTGCGCGAATACGCGGCCTACCGCTTGTTCAACGTCGCCACGCCCAAAAGCCACATGGTGCGGCTGGCACAGATCACCTACGTCGACGAGGGCGAGGTCGTGGATCGCAAGCTGGGCTTCTTCATCGAGGATACCGACGACACGGCACGCCGGCTGGGCATGGAAGAGGTCGATGTCGACCGGATTTCTCCAAGGTCGCTCGATCGGCAGGATGCCGCCCGCTACGCGCTGTTCCAGTACATGATCGGTAATACCGACTGGGCCATGATCGTCGGCCCGAAGCCGGGCGATTGCTGCCACAATTCCAAGCTCCTGCAAGCGAAGGAGCCGGGCAGCACGGGGATGACGCCGGTCCCCTACGATTTCGACAGTTCGGGGATCGTCGATGCGCCCTATGCCGAGGTCAACGAAACGCTCGGCATCCGCGATGTGAAGCAACGAAAGTACCGCGGCTTCTGCCAGTTCAACGATCTCATGCCGTCGCTCGCAGCACGATTCCGCGCCCAGCGGACGGATTTCGAAAGCGCGATTGCAGCCATCCCCCGGCTCGACGCGGAGAACAGGGCACAGGTGCGCGATTACCTGGCGAGCTTCTTCGCCGACATCGCCGACGATGCCGCCCTGCAGAAGAACCTGCTCGACGACTGCCGGTAACGGCTCAGGGGCAGGGATAGATCGCGAGGCGGGCCTTGGCCGTGTCCGAGCCCTCGTCCGCGAGCGCCAGCTTGCAGCCCGGCAGGATCGCGATCCCCTCGGCCTGGCGGTGGCGGCGCGGATCGAGCGAGCGGATCGATACCACTTCTCCCGTCTCGTCGATCTCCACAAGCAGATGGCTCCTGCCCGAGACGACGAAAAGCTTGCGGCGCGCCTCATCCCATTCGAGGCCGGACGGCGCGAAGCGCGCGCGCTGGTCGCTGTCGAGGAACCGGGCCAGCGGGATCGCCAGCCACGGGGTCAGGTCCGCATGCTCGGTGCCGAGCTTCCAGCGGTAGATTTCCAGCCGCGGCGTTTCTTCGCCGACCCGCAGCCGCTTGCACAGGAGCAACAGGTGATCATCGTCCGGCGCGCGCGACAGGCCTTCCAGCTCGCAGCGCGGACCGATGCCGCTGTCGTGCGCGCTGTAGGCGACGCGCTGGCGGTGTTCGCCCGGGTCGAAGGCATAGATCAGCCCGTCGCTGGTGACGAGATAGATCCGCCCGGTGCGATCGGTCGCGATACCTTCGAAATCGCCTTCGATGGTCGGTTTGCCCAGCGCGAAGGAGCGCACGATGCGGCCTGTCTTCGTGTCGAACTCGTGCACGATGGCGAACTCGTCGTCGTGCGCGAACACGCGATCGGGTCCGGCCACGGCGAGGCCCGACACCTCGCGCAGGTTCGTCGGCAGCGCGAAATTCTCCGCGCCTTCTGGGTCGTCCGCTTGGCAGCCCGCCAGCGCGAGGACGAGACCGAAGGTGGATAGCCGACGCATCTTCAGGGCTTGTCGGAGTGCGCGGGCATGGTTTCGGCCTCCTGCTCCTCCTGCGTTTCGGGGGGCAGGTGGTTGGGCCTCAGATAGCGGTGTGCGCCGCGCAGGGCGCCGTAGTCGGCGACCCACAGGAAGGTCATCGTGTAGTTGAAGAGCACCGTCATCACGAGCGCGATCTCCAGCGCTCCGATGCCGGCCGACAGGCCGATGCCGATTGCCAGCAGGATGTAGATCGCATCGCCCGAACTCTTGAGCGTGTTGCGAAAGCGAACGCCGCCGACGATCCCGGCAAGCGAGAATGCCAGGGCGAGCGAATTGTGCACCATCACCACGATCGCGGTCACCGCCAGCGGCAGGACGATCATGGTCTCGACCAGGGCCTGGTCGTACTCGGCACGATTGCGGCTCGCCATGTAGGTCCAGGTGACCGGCAACGTGGTGAACAGCGCGCCGAGGATCGCGATCACCAGCCAGACGATCGAACCGCCGAGATTGGCGACCCGGCTCGCGCCGATCTCGATGCTGTCGAACGGATCGCCGGTCGGGCCGGACAGCAGCGACTGAGCGCCGCCGATCGGCAGGTAATCGGCAAAATGCGGGACGAGCAGGGTCGCCGTGGCGACCGCGCCGGTCACGATGGCGTAGAAGATCGTCAGCCGGACGAACAGTCGCAGGACCATGTTACCCCCTTCGCCCGCTGTGGACGCAGGCGCTCCCTGCCGTCGAGTATAGGCGCGGGCGATTCCTTGGCAACCGGGCGCGTGGGGCGGCAAGTCGAACTCCGGACACCGGATTGACTTGACTCGATCCGCCAGTCCGCTAGAGGCGCGCACCGACTGCGGGCTCGCCCGTGGTCATCCGTCCGAGACAGTTGGTGGCCGGGATTTGCCGGTCTTAATTTCCAGCCTAGGCGGGGAAAAGAGAAATTCATGCGGCGCGGCCCCTCGTGGCCTGTCGCACTCCGGTGCAAATTGCACCCTCCTTCCCTGATCGACGGACTCGCCCGTGCCGGTTTTCCGGCATGGACACACGTAGCCGGTCGTCCGGGAGCCATCCCGGCCGATCATATTGAAGGAGTATGGCATGGATCGTTCGCAGAAATCCGAGTCGGTCGCCCAGCTCAATGCAGTCTTCAACGAGAGCGGCGTGGTGGTAGTCACCCGCAACCTCGGCCTGACGGTGGCCCAGTCCACCGATCTGCGCGCGAAGATGCGTGAAGCCGGTGCGTCCTACAAGGTTGCGAAGAACCGCCTCGCCAAGCTCGCCCTGAAAGACACCGACTACTCCGGTATCGACGAATATCTGAACGGCCCCACGGCCCTCGCATATTCGGAAGATCCGGTTGCGGCCGCCAAGGCCGTGGTGGAATTCGCCAAGACGAACGACAAGCTCGAAATCGTCGGCGGTTCGATGGGGAGCCAGGTGCTCGACGAAGCAGGGGTCCGGGCGCTCGCCTCGATGCCTTCGCTCGACGAGCTGCGCGGCAAGATCGTGGGTCTCGTCAACGCCCCGGCGACAAAAATCGCCCAGGTCGTCAACGCCCCCGCAGCCAAGCTTGCCCGCGTGTTCGGTGCCTATGGCGCCAAGGACGCAGCGTAAGCGGTTCAACGCATTCGATACGAAACATCCGGGGCGCAACTTTCTGCCCCATCAATTCTGGAGTGATATAACATGGCCGATATTGCCAAGCTGGTCGAAGACCTTTCCAAGCTGACCGTCCTCGAGGCGGCCGAACTCGCCAAGGCACTGGAAGAAGAGTGGGGCGTCAGCGCCGCTGCTGCCGTTGCCGTAGCCGGCCCCGCCGGTGGTGGCGATGCCGCAGCTCCCGCCGAAGAGAAGGACGAATTCGACGTCATCCTCACCGGCGACGGCGGCAAGAAGATCCAGGTCATCAAGGAAGTCCGCGCCATCACCGGCCTGGGCCTCACCGAAGCCAAGGGTCTCGTCGAAGGCGCGCCCAAGCCGCTCAAGGAAGGCGTCAACAAGGCGGAAGCCGAAGAAATCAAGGGCAAGATCGAAGCAGCCGGCGGTACCGTCGAGCTCAAGTAAGCCTCTTTCTCGCATCTGCGATTGTCGAAGGGCGGTGCCGCGAGGCGCCGCCCTTTTTCGTGCGCGAGGCCGCGGTCCGGAGCCCGCCCGACGAACGACAGATACGGCTCGACACAGGCACTTCCCCTCGACGCGCATTCGGGTAGTTAGCAAGCTCAGGACAACTGGAATCTTGGGGACTTGCACTTGCACATCATGACCTTGCGCCTTGCCGGCGCCTCTGCCCTTGCTCTCGCATCTTCGACCGCCTTCGCGCAAAGCGCGCCGATCGTGCATCCGGGCGCTCCGGGCGCTCCCTCGCAGGTCATCTCGCCCGAACAGGCGATCGCGGTGGCAGGGGTCAATTACGCTCCCGGCGATGTCGCCTTCATGCAGGGCATGATCGTTCATCACCAGCAAGCGGTCGAAATGGCCAAGCTCGTCGCCAAGCGGACCAACAACGAAGCCGTCGTCGCCACTGCGGACCGGATCGAGGCCGGGCAGGCCGACGAGATGAAGTTCATGCGCGAATGGCTCGAGACCCGCGGTGAGCCGATCAAGATGGCGCATATGGATCATGCCGGCCACACGATGATGGGCATGGCCAGCGCCGCCGACATGGCCGAGCTCGCACGCCTCTCGGGCACTGCGTTCGATCGCAAGTTCCTGCAGCTGATGATCGCCCATCACAAGGGCGCGGTCGACATGGTCGAACAGCTGCATCGCCAGCCGGGCACGGCCTACGAACCGACCGTCTACGCCTTCACCAACGAAGTCGTCTCCGACCAGCAAGCCGAAATAAAGCGTATGAACGCGCTGCTCGCCAAGCTGTCGACCGATCCGCGCGCGACGCTTGCGGCGGGTTTCCGCGATGCGGGTGAAGCGATCAGCAACATGCGTCTCGTCGCCGCGCAGGGTAAGGCACCGGGCTTCTTCGACCCGGACAACCCGGCCCAGCTGCAGCCGCGCATCGAGTCCGGTGACGAGAAGGCTGAATCGACCGGTGGCGACGCCGACGAGGGCGACGAAACCGATCCCCAGTTCGGCCAGCGCGGCTCGCTGCTGACGTTCTGGAACACCGACATGGCGTTCAAGGACGACCTGCTGGTGACCGGCTCCTACCACGGGTTCAACATCTACCGTCTCGGCCAGGACGGCGTGCCGGCGCTGGTCAGCTCGACCGTGTGCCCGGGCGGACAGGGCGACGTCTCGCTGGTCGGCGACCTGTTGATCATGAGCGTCGAGGACAGCAAGGGCCGCGTCGATTGCGGGCTCCAGGGGGTACCCGAGAAGGTCAGCAAGGAGCGGCTGCGCGGCCTGCGGATCTTCGATATTTCCGATGTCACCCGTCCCAGGCAGGTCGGCATCGTCCAGACCTGCCGCGGCAGCCATACGCACTCGATCGTCTCGTCCGACGACGACCGGATCGTCGTCTACAATTCGGGCACGAGCTACGTGCGCGACGACCAGGAACTGGCGGGCTGTATCGACACGCCGGGCGATGATCGCACCGCGCTGTTCAGCATCGACGTGATCGAGATCCCGGTCGCCAATCCCTCGGCTGCACGGATCGTCGATTCGCCGCGCGTCTTCGCCCGCGACGGGCAGATCGCCGGCCTCTGGCGCGGCGGCGACCATGGCGAGGGAACGCAGGAAACCTACATCACCAACCAGTGCCACGACATCACCGTCTATCCGGCCAAGAAGATCGCCGCCGGCGCGTGTTCGGGCAATGGCATCGTGATGGACATCTCCAACCCGCTGAAGCCCAAGCGGATCGCCGACGTCACCGACAAGGGCTTCGCCTACTGGCACTCGGCGACCTTCAACAACGACGGCACCAAGGTGCTGTTCACCGACGAATGGGGCGGCGGCGGTCGCCCGCGCTGCCAGGCGAGCGATCCGCGCAACTGGGGCGCCGATGCCATCTACACCATCGACGGCGAACGGCTGACCTACCAGAGCACCTACAAGCTTCCCGCTCCGCAGGGCGAGAAAGAGAACTGCGTCGCCCACAACGGCTCGATCATTCCGGTGCCGGGCCGCGATATCTTCGTCCAGGCCTGGTACCAGGGCGGCGTCAGCGTGATG
This sequence comes from Qipengyuania oceanensis, assembly GCF_009827535.1. Lineage (NCBI taxonomy): Bacteria > Pseudomonadati > Pseudomonadota > Alphaproteobacteria > Sphingomonadales > Erythrobacteraceae > Qipengyuania > Qipengyuania oceanensis. Next base: position 1,546,379 of record NZ_WTYN01000001.1, read on the forward strand.
GATTTCACCGATCCCAAGAACCCGTTCGAGATCGCCTATTTCGACCGCGGCCCGATCGATGACGAGCAGCTGGTGCTGGGCGGATACTGGTCGGTCTACTGGTACAAGGGCCGCATCTACGCGACCGAGATCACCCGCGGGCTCGACATCTTCGCGCTCGAGCCGAGCGAATTTCTCTCGGCCGAGGAAATCGCCGCTGCTGAAGCGGCGCAGTATCCCGACGACCAGCTCAACCCGCAGACGCAGACCCGCGTGACCTGGCCTGCCGAGGTGCTCGCGCGGCTGGAAGCCTCCCGCAAGGGGGGCTGAACCTGCCCGAGGCGCTCGCGTCCGGCTGGACTACAGGCGGTAGTTCAGCCGGATGCCGATTGCATCGATGCCGGGATTCTGGCGCGAGTTGAAGAGGCGCGCATTGCTGATGTGAACCCAGCTCGCTTCGATTGAGAAGCGCTCGCTGACCTGCGTGCCGATCGCGATTTCAGGCTCGAACAGCAAGCGGCTGCCGAGATCGGTACGCAAATTGGTTTCCGGGTCGACCCGGAAGCCGGGCGCATCGTGCACCACCAGCCCCACGCCGGGCCGCAGATAGACGGGGCCGAGTTCGGCCTTCCAGCTCAGGCCGACACCGGCAAAATTGGTGCCGCCGTCCGAATTGACCGAACCGAAGATATAGGGCTGCGGACCGCCGAGCTTGTCAGTCACGGGATCGAAGCGATAGCCCAGTTGCGCGTCGACCCCGCCCTCGCCCGTATCAAAGGTAAACGGGGTATCGACAGCGTGGACGTAGGCCCCGCCGTAGACCTCGCCGGCCTGTGCGGGCGCTGCGCCGATCGAGGCTGCCGCGGCCACCGCCACGAGAGTTGCCAAGGCCAAGTCTGTTCTGGTCATTCGAGCGATCCCTGAAGTGGAGCCGGGCGCAATGGCTGTGGCCGGATTGCCGCAAGCTGAAGCGTTTGATGGCCCCAACGCGCAGACGCGCTTCCGGTTGCTGCGAGGCTCCATTATCCGGACCGGCTGCCCTCGCGACTCGGATCGTGCGCGCAGACGTATCCAATGGACGAAACCCACGCCTCTGTGCCCCTGCGGATCCGCAGCGACGGCTGGCGCGACGAGATCGCCGCCACCTACCGGCTCGCCTGGCCGCTGGCGCTCGCCAACCTGCTGCAGATGCTGGTCCATGCGGTCGACGTCGTGTTCGTCGCACGGCTCGGCGAGAAGGAACTGGCGGCATCGGCGCTCGGCATCGCGCTGTTCGGGCTGACCATGTGGGCCCTGACCGGCCTGTGCGGAATCGTCGCGGCGCTGATCGCGGAGGAGCTCGGCCGGCGCAAGCACGCGGTGCGCGAAGTGCGTCGCTCGGTCCGCATGGCACTGTGGCTAGCCGTCGCGAGCGGTCTGTTCGGCATGCTTTTGTGCGCGCAAGGCGAGGCGCTCATGCTCGCCAGCGGACAGACGCCCGAGCTCTCGCGGCGCGCCGGGGCTTTCCTCGGCATCATCCTGTGGGCGATGGTGCCGATGGTGCTGTCGAGCGTATTGCGCAATTTCGTCAGCGCGCTCGGGCGCCCGATCTTCGCAACTGCCATCACCTTCATCGCGCTCGGCGCGAGCCTGCTGTTCAACTACGCGCTGGTGTTCGGCAACCTTGGCGCACCTGCCCTCGGCCTCGAAGGCTCCGCGCTGGCCAGCGTGCTGACTGCGCTGGTCCAGCTGCTGAGCTACGTTGTCGCGATCCTGTGGGACCGGCGGCTGCGGCGCTATCGCATCTTTGGCAACTGGTGGCGACCCGAGTGGGAACGACTGCGCGAGATCATCCGCCTCGGCACGCCGATCATGGTCATCATCATCGCGGAGGCAGGCCTGTTCAGCGGCGCCGCGCTGCTCATGGGTCGGATCGGAGCGTCCGAACTTGCCGGCCACACGGTCGCGCTGCAGATCGCCGCGCTCGCCTTCCAGATCCCGTTCGGCATCGGCCAAGCGGCAACGATCCGGGTCGGCTATCACTACGGCGCCCGCAACCGCGAGGCGATCGCCCGGGCCGGCTGGGTGGGCATCGCGATGGGCGGTGCCTTCATGTGCCTGACCGCCAGCGCGATGATCCTGGCCCCGACGCTGCTGCTGCGGATCTACGTCGACCCGAACGCGCCCGCCAATGCCGCCATGGTCGGCTTCGCAGTCCAGTACATGGTCATCGCGGCCGCCTTCCAGCTGTTCGACGGGGTCCAGGCGGTGGCGGCAGGGGCACTGCGTGGCCTGCAGGACACGCGCATGCCGATGTGGATCGCGATCTTCAGCTACTGGGTGCCGGGCTTCGGCACGGCCATCTGGCTCGGCTTCAACACGCCGCTGGAAGGCACGGGCGTATGGATCGGCCTGGCGACCGGGCTTGTCTTTTCCGCCGGGCTGCTGACATGGCGGTGGGCACGGCGCGACCGCCTCGGGCTGACGGCTCGACCCGCCTGAACTGACGGTCGCCGCGTCGAAAACTGCGGAAATTTTTTGTCGCCCCACCCGTTGACACTGCAATCGCGCCACCCCATTTGCGCCGCGCTGGCACTCTCCGGGCGAGAGTGCCAATCGAACATCAACCAGTTACTCAAGGAAGAGGTCCATCATGGCATTCCGTCCGTTGCACGACCGCGTTCTCGTCCGCCGTATCGAGGCCGACGAAAAGACCGCCGGCGGCATCATCATCCCCGACAGCGCCAAGGAAAAGCCGAGCGAGGGCGAAGTCGTCGCCGTCGGTTCGGGCACCAAGGCCGAAGACGGCACCGTCACCGCGCTCGACGTGAAGGCAGGCGATCGCATCCTGTTCGGCAAGTGGTCGGGCACCGAGGTCAAGCTCGATGGCGAAGACCTGCTGATCATGAAGGAAAGCGACATCATGGGGATCATTTCCTGATCCGCTGAACCGACTGCTTCCCAGACACAAACGACATTTCAGGAGAAACACACATGGCAGCCAAGGACGTAAAGTTCGGCCGCGACGCTCGCGAAGGCATCCTCAGGGGCGTCGACACGCTCGCAAACGCCGTCAAGGTCACCCTCGGCCCCAAGGGCCGCAACGTCGTGATCGACAAGAGCTTCGGCGCACCCCGCATCACCAAGGACGGCGTCACCGTCGCCAAGGAAATCGAACTCAAGGACAAGTTCGAGAACATGGGCGCGCAGATGCTCAAGGAAGTCGCCTCGAAGTCGAACGACGCCGCCGGTGACGGCACCACCACCGCCACCGTGCTCGCCCAGTCGATCGTGACCGAAGGCATGAAGTCGGTCGCGGCCGGCATGAACCCGATGGACCTGAAGCGCGGCATCGACCTCGCGGTCGAAAAGGTCGTCGCCGATCTCAAGGGCCGTTCCAAGGAAGTTTCCGGCTCCTCCGAAATCGCGCAGGTCGGTATCATCTCGGCCAATGGCGACCGTGAAGTCGGCGAGAAGATCGCCGAAGCCATGGAAAAGGTCGGCAAGGAAGGCGTGATCACCGTCGACGAGAGCAAGGGCCTCGAATTCGAGCTCGAGACCGTCGAAGGCATGCAGTTCGACCGCGGCTACCTGTCGCCGTACTTCATCACCAACCCGGACAAGATGACGGTCGAACTCGAAAACCCGTACATCCTGATCCACGAGAAGAAGCTGTCGAACCTGCAGGCGATGCTGCCGGTGCTCGAAGCGGCCGTCCAGTCGGGGCGTCCGCTGCTGATTATCGCGGAAGACATCGAAGGCGAAGCGCTGGCGACCCTGGTGGTCAACAAGCTGCGCGGCGGCCTCAAGGTCGCAGCCGTCAAGGCTCCGGGTTTCGGCGATCGCCGCAAGGCCATGCTGCAGGACATCGCGATCCTGACCAAGGGCGAGATGATTTCCGAAGACCTCGGCATCAAGCTGGAAAACGTTACGCTCGGCATGCTCGGCGAAGCCAAGCGCGTCACCATCGACAAGGACAACACCACCATTGTCGACGGTGCCGGTGACGAGGGCGACATCAAGGCCCGCGTTTCGGAAATCCGCACGCAGATCGACAACACCAGTTCGGACTACGACCGTGAAAAGCTGCAGGAACGCCTGGCGAAGCTCGCCGGCGGTGTTGCCGTGATCAAGGTCGGCGGTGCGACCGAAGTCGAGGTGAAGGAGCGCAAGGATCGCGTCGACGACGCTCTCCACGCTACCCGCGCCGCGGTCGAGGAAGGCATCGTCCCGGGCGGCGGTACCGCGCTGCTCTACGCTGCCAAGTCGCTCGAAGGCATGACCGGTGCCAACGAAGACCAGACCCGCGGCATCGACATCGTTCGCCGTGGCCTGCAGGCTCCGGTGCGCCAGATCGCCCAGAACGCCGGCCATGACGGCGCGGTCGTCGCGGGCAAGCTGATCGACGGGAACGACGAAACGCTCGGCTTCAACGCTGCGACCGACACCTACGAGAACCTCGTTGCTGCCGGCGTGATCGACCCGACCAAGGTCGTGCGTACCGCGCTGCAGAACGCTGCCTCGGTGGCCGGCCTGCTGATCACGACGGAAGCCGCGATCGTCGACAAGCCGGAAGACAAGGGCGCTGCCCCGGCAATGCCCGACATGGGCGGCATGGGCGGAATGGGCTTCTAAGTCCCGACCGACCCGAGACCATAAAGAAAGGCCCGGTGGAGCGATCCGCCGGGCCTTTTTCTTTGCGTGACGGGAACGGTCAGCCGCCGTTCGGCAAGAGGACGAAGCCGGCGCGCGGGAAATGGAGCTGCATAGCGCCCAGATCGCCATCGTCGCGCGCAATGACGATCCTCTCGGGACTGGCGGCGACGAGCGTGCCCGCGATCGGATCGCGGCCGTAATCGTCGGCCATCACGACCACCTCTGCGCCGCTATCCATTCCGGAAGCCGAGACCGGATCATGCGCGACCGGGCAGGGGGCCGGTTCGCACTTGCGCGCGAGATCGAGGGCTTCGCTGCCGGTGATCTCGTTGCGCTCGCCCTGCCCGCATCCCGCCAGCCGTTCCCGCCATTTCGCTACCTGCGGCAGCCCCTCCAGCAGCTCTTCGGCGAGGTCGGGGAATGTGTTGGCCAGGAACCAGATGTTCATATGCGCCGCGACGTCGGCGATACCGGGCCGCTCGCCTGCGAGGAAGTCCGTGGAGTTCAGTGCTTGCTCGATCCACCCGGCAAACGCCCGCCATTGCGTTTTGGCAGGTTCCACCGCCCGTCCCATCGCCGCGACATCGAAGGGTCGGCCCGATAGCTTCTCGCGGTCGGCCACGAAACCGGGATCGACCCGGTCGCCCATGGAACCGAAGATGATCGCAACCGTCGGCGGAAAGAACAGCCGGTCGGCCCACAGGTTCACCGCCCAGCCCGGACCTATGTCGGTCGCAGGCTCGGGATGCCGCCGCTCGATCTCGGCCATGATGACCTGGCTGTCGCAGTAGACGTCGGCCCCGATCTGCATCACCGGCGCGCGGCGATACCCGCCGGTGAGCGGCACAAGATCGGGTTTCGGCATCCGGTCGGGCATCTGCACCGAGTGCCAGGCCAGCCCCTTCATCCCGAGCAGTTCGCGCACCTTCTGCGAGAACGGCGAGCGATCGTAGTGATGCAGGACGATGTCTTCGGGGCCGGGCATCGGCATGGTCTCCTGCTAGTCCTTCGCCGCGAATTTGCCGCGCCGCGGCCCGAGATAGCCGAACAGATAGGCGCCGACCTTGCGCATCTGGATTTCCTCGGCGCCTTCGGTGATCCGGTAGCGGCGGTGGTGGCGATAGATATGCTCGAACGGCTTGTGCCGCGAATAGCCGATCCCGCCATGCACCTGCATCGCCCGGTCGGCCGCTTGGCAGACCAGCCGGTTAGCCCAGTAATTGCACATCGAGACCTTGTCCGAGATGGTCTTCTCGATCTCGGCATGGGGCATGTTGTCCATTTCCCACGCGGTCTTGTAGATCAGCAGCCGCAGCATCTCGCACTGCGTCGCCAGCTCGACGAGCGGGAACTGGATCGCCTGGTTGCGCGCCAGTTCCTCGCCGAAGGGCTTGCGCTCGCGGGCGTATTTCACGCTTTCCTCGACGCAGAACTGCGCCGCGCCGAGCGAACTCGCCGCCTGCCGGATGCGGTTCTGGTGGACGAAGCTCTGCGCCAGCGCGAGGCCGAGCCCTTCCCTGCCCAGCATGGCGCTTTCGGGGACCCAGACATCCTTGACCGACAGGCGAGGATGGTCCGTCGGCATGTTGAAGGTCCACATCCATTCCTCGATCTCGAGGCCCTCTGTCGGATTGGGCACGAGCAGGCAGGTGATCCCGCGCGCATCGCCATCCTCGCCGTCAGTGCGGCAGAACATGGCGCAATGCGTCGCGACGTGCATACCCGTGATCCACATCTTCTCGCCGTTGATCAGCCAGCCGTCTACGCCGTCACGGGTTTCGCGCACCGCGCGGGTTTCCATGAATGTGGCGTCGGACCCGTGATTGGGCTCGGTCAGGCCGAAGGCGACCCGCCGCGTGCCCTCGAAGCCGCCGAGGATGAATTCCTCTTTCTGTTCCTCGGTGCCCCATTGCTCGAACATCTCGACGAAGGGGAAGTTGCCGACGATCGAATGTTCGTTCTGCAGATCGTTGTGGAGGCCGAGGCCGCGCTGCGCGAAGCGGTCTCGGATAACCGCCATCCACAGGTTCGACCCATCCTTGCCGCCGTATTTTTTAGGCGCGGAAAAGCGCCAGTGGCCGGCCTTGTCGGCCAGCCGCTTCGCCTCGACCAGCAATTGCTCCCATTCGTGGCGCGGCAAGCCGCCCTCCTCGAAATTGGTCCGCGCCCATTCGCGACGATGGTCGAAGAAGCGCATGTTGTCGTCGCGCTCCTGCAACGGAGTGATCTCGGCCTCGATGAAATCGACGAGTTCGGCGTAGTAGTCTTCCAGGTCCTGCGGGACGGCAAAATCCATCATCTCTCTCCTTGCGGGGTCGTATCGCCCCATTTGTCGCGGGCCACGGCCAGCATCGAGTACTTCGGGATATCGGCGGCAAGCGTGTCGAGCGCCTGCCTTTTCAGCGAGGCGAGCAGCCCCTGTGTCGCCAGGCCCTGCTCTCCGGCGAGGATCGCCTGCGCCAGCGCACGGTCGTGCGGATCGGGTCTGGTTTCCTCTTCGCGCGTGACGATGCCGAGCGCATTGCGCGCGACGGCCAGCTGGAAGCGATCATGCCCCTCGATCTTGTCCTTGAGGGTGGCGAGCCATTCGGAAACGGCGGCGGCGATCTCTCCGGCGGACGATTCGCCTCGCGGTTCGGCGCGTTTCGGCGCGGCGTCGGGTAGGGGCCGCTGGCGCTCCTCGCGCGGGGCCATCTCTTCCAGCAGCAGCAGCAAGTCGACTTCCTGCTCGCTCGCCCGGCGCGAAATGACGACGCGCTCGACCATGCGGTCTTCCCCGCTGCGCCAGACATGGCCCTGGCGCAGACAGCCGAGCGCCCACCAGACGGTGCGGTAGATCATCCAGAAATCGAACCGCGCGCGGTCCACCGTCCTCCCGCTCTCGTCTTCGTAGGCTGCAAAGAAGGTTTCGAGCGATCCCAGGCCCATCGCCGGGCGATCGACCCGTCCGAAACGCCAGACCGGCAGGCAGGCGAAGGCAAGATCCTCGTGAGGATCGCCGAAATGGACGATTTCCCAGTCGAGCACGCCGGTGAGCCGTCCCTTGTCGGCGAGGATGTTGCCGAGCCGGAAATCGCCATGACACATCACCGGCTCGACCGGCTCGGGCAGATTGTCCGCCAGCCAGGCCAGGCCCAGCGCGACGATCGGCCGGTCGCCGCCCGCGTCCTCGAACTGCTGCTTCAGGCCCGCGACCGCCGCGCCGTAGTCCATTGTCGACACCGCGTCGGGAACGTCGGCCGGGCCGAGCGAGTGGATCCGCGCAAGGTCGCGCGCGGCATCCTCCAGCAACAGGGCTGGGGTTTCCATCGCCAGGATCGCGCGCGGATCAGGGGTGCCGGCAAGCGCCTCCATCACGAAGCCGCTGCCGAGGCCGTCGGCCTCTTCGAGCACGACCAGCACATTGGGAGCGGAGACCCCGGCATCATGTGCCGCCTGGACGATCGCTGCCTCGTCCGCGTGTCCGAAGGGCCGCCCTTCCATGAACTCCATGCTCGGCGCACGGCGCAGGACATAGGCTTCGCCATCCGACTCGAAACGGGAGCTTTCCATCATCGCGCCGCCTGTCAGGCGCTTGAGACCGGACGGTCTGCCTTTCCCCACACGAGCGAGTGCCCGCTCCAATCCTGCGATGATTGCTGACTCGTCGACCACGGTCTCTCCCAAAATCCGTTTATCCGACTATCCCGATAACCACCCAGCCTGTCCAGAAATTGCTTGAACAGCGGACTCGAGTGCCGTTAATCCCTTGCCAATCATGTTCGGGGTATGGTGGACAAATGGGTAGAGGACTGATCTCTGGCGCCATTGGCGCCCTCGCACTGGCCCTCGGCGGTGCTCCTGCCGCTCTGGCTCAGACAACTTCGCTCGAAGCGCAGTTCGACCGGACGCTCGGTACCGAGGTTCGCGCACCGCAATCCTTCAACGCAGTCTACGACAGTTCGCTCGAAAGGCGTGTGGCAATGGTCGCGGACGGCGATCGTGGCCGGATCGGCGTCTATGCGATCGATCTGACCACCGGTCGTGAAGTCGGTATCCTCGCGGACCAGCGCTTCCCCATGGCCAGCACCAGCAAGGTCGCCATCGCCGCCGCCTATCTCGCCGGCGTCGACAAAGGGCGCTGGACACTCAGCAGCGAATGGCGCCTGCCGCGCGCCGGCGGCACCTACATGCCCGCCCACCAGCACCTCAAGCTGATGATCGCAAAGAGCTGCAACGACTGCACCGATGCGCTGCTCGAAGCCGTCGGCGGCCCGGCGGCGGTCAATCGGTGGATGAAGGAAGCCGGGATCGAGGATTTCCAGCTCAACCGCTATATATCTTCGCTCGTGCGCGAAGACGGTGCAATCGATCCCGCGTCGAGCATCGATCTCAAGGACAGCGCGACGCCGCGCGCGATGGGCCAGCTTTTGGCCGGGATCTACCAGGGCAAATGGCTGAGCGCATCGTCGCGCCGCGTCCTCCTCGACGCGATGGAGCAGACGACGACCGGCAAGAAGCGCATGCCTGCCGCGCTGCCCATGAGCGCCAACCTGGCGCACAAGACCGGCACGCTCAGCCGCACGGCGAGCGATATCGGCATCTTTTACACGCCCGACGGCAGGGCCATTGCGGCGGCAATCTACGTGACCGGGCAGAGCCCCTCGATGGCGGCAGAGAACAGCGATCGCGGCGTCAAGCTGTCCGCCCGGGCGAACCGCGATATGCGGATCGCCTCGATCACGCGGGCGCTCTACGATGGTTATGCGAGCCAGCCGGAACAGCGCTGGACCGGCGCGAATTACGGCGGGAACTGAAGCGGCGCTCTCGCTCTGATCCCGGACGTCGCCGGGCCAGGCCGGAGATACCACGAACACACGAAAAAGGGCGGCACCTTGCGGTACCGCCCTTCGTCTCGGTGGTAAAACCGTGAAGTGGCTTAGTCAGCCTGAGCTTCTTCTTCGGTTTCGTTCTGCGCGGCAGCTTCAACGTCGGCAGCGGTTTCGTCGACCGAAGCAGCGGCTTCGTCAGCAGCGCCTTCAACAGCTTCACCCATCGCTTCAGCGTTGGCTTCGGTGTCGGCAGCAGCCGATTCAGCAGTCGTTTCAGCAGCGTCCTGGGTGCCTTCCGAGCAAGCGGCGAGGGTCAGGGCAGCAGCGCCGGCAGCGGCGACAAGAGCGATCTTACGCATAAGTATCAATTCCTTGAACAGCGAGTATTGGTCGCAGGCAGCTCGTTGACCGCCTGCACAAAACCAGTCTTTGTGACCGGCTTCGACTGGCTAAATAATGGCGACTTTGTGACCATGCAAGCGATTTTGCCATAATCTCGCCTCTTTCTCGCCGCGTCTTGCCACATTTCGCCTGAGCTCCGCGCGAATGAAAGTGATGAATCGGGGGGCGGGAAGGCCGTTTCGTGCTGCTTTTGGGCGGGCCGAATGCTAGCGAATGCGCATGGCAGCCAAACAGCATCTCTATCTGGTCGACGGGTCGGCCTACATCTTCCGCGCGTATCACCGTCTCCCCCCGTTGACCGATCCGGAAGGAACGCCGGTAGGCGCCGTCTACGGCTACACGACCATGCTGTGGAAGCTGGCCGACGATCTCGACAAGGCCGACGGACCAACGCACCTGGCAGTGGTGCTCGACAAGTCGAGCCACAGTTTCCGCAACGAGATCTACGACCAGTACAAGGCCAACCGCCCCGATCCGCCCGAAGACCTCGTGCCGCAATTCCCGCTGATCCGCGACGCGACCCGCGCCTTCAGCCTGCCGCTGGTCGAGGAGCCCGATGTCGAGGCCGACGACATGATCGCTTCCTATGCCCGCGCGGCGACGCGCAAGGGCTGGGACGTGACGATCGTCTCCTCGGACAAGGACCTGATGCAGCTCATCGGCCAATGCGCCGACCATGATCTCGACGACGGGGTCGAAGCCGGCGGCTGCATCGACATGCTCGACACGATGAAGAGCCAGCGGATCGGGCGCGAGGAAGTGATCGAGAAATTCGGCGTCGGGCCCGAGCTGGTCGGCGATGTACTGGCGCTGATGGGCGACAGCGTCGACAACATCCCGGGCATCTTCGGCGTCGGTCCCAAGACGGCCAGCAAGCTGATCAACGATCACGGCTCCCTGACGGCAGCGCTGGACGCTGCTCCGGAAATGAAGACGTCCAAGCTCAAGGAACGCCTGCTGGAAGGGCGCGGCGATGCCGAGCTCAGCCGGGTGCTGGTGACGCTGAAAGAGGATTGCGAGCTGCCGATCGCGCTCGACGACATGAAGCTCGATGGCGTGCCTCCCGAACCGCTGGCCGCCTTTCTGGAAAAACACGGCTTCACGTCGTTGCTGCGACGGCTCGACGCGGGCCGAGGCAGCCCCGACCGGCCGAACAATCTCAATCCCATCAAGCCGGAGAACAAGGGCGCGCCGGCGAGCAGCGAAGGCAATCGCCAGCCGCTGCCCGAGATGCCGGCAGTCGACCGCGCGGCCTACGAATGCGTCCAGACCATGGAGCGCCTGGAGCACTGGATCGCGCGGGCCTTCGCTGCCCGGCTCGTGGCAGTCGACACCGAGACCAGCAGCCTCGACTGCATGCAGTGCGATCTCGTCGGCTTCAGCTTGGCGCTGGGCCCCAACGATGCCTGCTACGTTCCGCTGGCGCACGGGGGCAGCGACATGTTCGCCGAGCGACCCGACCAGATCCTGCTCGACGAGGCTCTCGCCGCGATCCGGCCGCTGCTAGAAAGCGAGGCCGTCCTCAAGGTCTTCCACAACGGCAAATACGATCTCAACGTCCTCGCCCGCAACGGCATACTCGTCGCGCCGGTGGATGACACGATGGTCATCAGCTTCGCTCTCGATGCGGGACGCCAGATCGACGGGATCGGTGCCGGCGGGATCGGCGGCGGACACGGCATGGACGAGCTTGCGGAGCGCCACCTGTCGCACAAGTGCCTCAGCTTCAAGGACATCTGCGGCACGGGCAGGAAGCAGATTCCCTTCGGCGAGGTGCCGCTCGACAAGGCGACCGAATATGCTGCCGAGGATGCCGACATCACCTGGCGGTTGTACGCGACGCTCAGGCCCCGGCTCGCGATCGAGGGCGGAACGCGCGTCTACGAGCGGGTCGACCGACCGATCGTGCCGGTGGTCGCCGGCATGGAGCGTCACGGTATCAAGGTCGATCGCGCCGCGCTCGCCAAGCTGTCGGAGAGTTTCGCCGCGCAGACGGCCACGCTGGAAGGCGAGATCCACGAGATCGCGGGCGGCGAATTCACCATCGGCAGTCCCAAGCAATTGGGCGACGTGCTGTTCGACAAGCTGGGTTACAAGGGCGGTCGCAAGGGCAAGAGCGGCCAGTATTCGACCGACCAGACCGTCCTCGAACGCCTCTCGGGCGAAGGCGCGGAAATCGCCGACAAGGTCCTCGAGTGGCGCCAACTGACCAAGCTCAGGACGACCTACACCGATGCGTTGCAGGCGGCGATCAATCCGAACACGGGCCGGGTCCATACCAGCTATAGCCTGGTCGGCGCGCAGACCGGCCGGCTGTCGTCGACCGATCCCAACCTGCAGAATATCCCGATCCGCACCGAGATCGGCCGCCAGATCCGCGATGCCTTCGTCGCCGACGAGGGCAATGTCCTTCTCGCCGCCGACTATTCGCAGATCGAGCTGCGGCTGGCAGCGCACATGGCCAACGTCGAATCGCTCAAGGAAGCCTTCGCCGCGGGCGAGGACATCCACTCGCGCACCGCGAGGGAAATGTTCGGCGAGGTGACCCGCGATACGCGCGCGCAAGCCAAGACGATCAATTTCGCGATCCTCTACGGCATCAGCCGCTGGGGCCTTGCCGGAAGGCTGGGTATCGAGGCCGACGAGGCGCAGGCGCTCATCGACACCTATTTCCAGCGCTTTCCGGGCATCCAGCGCTACATTCTCGAAACGCTCGAGAAGGTGAAGGAGCGCGGCTATTCGGAAACCCTGTTCGGGCGCAAGACATGGTTCCCGCGGATCAATTCGAAGAACCAGGCCGAACGCCAGGGCAGCGAACGGGCCGCGATAAACGCGCCGATCCAGGGCACCAGCGCCGACATCATCAAGCGTGCCATGGCGCGGATGGGTCCCGCACTGGAAGAGGCGGGGCTGCATGACGTTCGCATGCTGCTGCAGGTTCACGACGAGCTGGTGTTCGAATTGCCCGAAGGGGACGTGGAGAAAGCGTCGACCCTGATAGCGAATGTTATGGCGCAGGCAGCCGAGCCTGCGGTAAGGCTCGACGTTCCGCTCGATGTCGAGATCGGCACGGGCAAGAGCTGGGGCGCCGCACATTGAAACGAGTTTTCGCCTATCTGGCCCAGGACGGGGCCCTGCGCTGGCTCAACGTGGCACTGCTGGGCACGATGGCGCTCGCCATGCTGGGCGCGATCCTGTTGATCTACAACACGATCGATTCCGAACGGTCGGAGCGCGAACAGGTCGAGCTGACCACCGAAGTTCTCACCGAACTGCGCAACGTCAGCCGCGCGGCGATCAACGCCGAGACCGGGCAGCGCGGCTACCTGATCACGCTCGATCGCCGCTACCTCGATCCCTATCGCACCGGACGCGAGCTGTTCCGCCCGTCGCTCGACCGGCTCCGCGCGCTGATCGGCGAGGAGGCGACTCCGCGGCAGGCCGAGTTGCTCGAGGCCATCGAGAACCTCGGCGAGGCGAAATTCGCCGAGATGGACGAAACCGTAGCGCTTCTCGAGGCGGGCGATCTCCTGGGAGCGCGCCAGAAGGTCCTGACCGACGAAGGGCAGGAAGTGATGGAGCGCCTGAGGCGCGCGGTCAGCGAAATGGAAACGATCGAGACCGAAATCCTCGCCAGGCAGGTCGAGGAGACGGCCCGCTCGGAGGCACGCGTCCTGCCGATGCTGGCCGGCCTCGCCGTCCTGCTCCTGCTGGCGATCATCTCGACGATCCGGCTGGTGGCGCGCACCGCCCGCGCCGAAGCCGAAGCCGCGCAGGCGGCCCAGCTGGGCGAAGCGCGCGACCGTGCCGACCTGCTCGCGCGCGAGCTCAACCACCGGGTCAAGAACATCTTCGCCGTCATCATCGCGATCGTGAAGATGAGCGGGCGCGACAATCCGGAAGCCAAGCCGCTGCTCGACAGCATCACCGATCGCATCCGCGCCCTCCTCACCGCGCACGAGGTGACGCAGGGCGCGCTCGACAAGCCGGTCGCCTCGCTGCAATCGCTGATCGAGACCACGCTCGCGCCCTATCGCTCAAGCAATCAGCAGGCGGAGATCGACGGGCCCGAGATCCTCCTGTCGGCCGAGAAGGTCACGCCGCTCGGCCTGGTACTCCACGAGTTGACGACCAATGCCGTGAAGTACGGGGCGTGGAGCCAGGGCGGCAAGCTGGCCGTGCACTGGGAGAACGTCGGCGGCGAGATTCGCATCGCCTGGCGCGAAACCGGCGTGGAAGGGCTGCCCGAGGCGCGCAGGGAAGGCTTCGGATCGCTGCTGATGACCAGCGCGGCGCGGCAGCTGCGCGGCTCCATCGACCGCAAGTTCGCCCGCGGAGAAGTGGCCGTGGACATCGCCTTTCCCGCCGGAAATTGACGGCGACGGGCATGGCGCATAGGGCGCGTTGATGTTCGAGCGCTACAATCCCGCCAACTGGCCGATTTCGTGGGAGGGGCTGATCCACGCCGCGATCATGCTCGGCAGCGCCGTCCTCGTCGCGCTGCTCGTGCATTACATCGTGTTCGCGCTGGTCCGCCGCATCGCGCGCCTGTCGCCTACCACCATCGACGACATCGTCGTGCGCGCGGTGCGCAGGCCGATGCGCTGGGCCATGATCGGTTTCGCGCTGTCGATTGCCGCGCAGACAGACGTGCTGGTCGGCGAAGGATGGGACATCGCCGCTCGTTTCCTGACGCCGGCACTGCTCGGCTGGGTCGCCTTCGCCATCGTCCGCGGCGTTTCGGCAGGGCTCGAAGCCCAGATCGAGCACAGCGGAGACCCGGTCGCCAACCGCAGCCGGATGACGCGCATCTCGATTTTCTCGCGTACCATCAACATCGCGATCGTCATCATCGCCGTGTCGCTGATGATGCTGTCGATACCGGGCGTGCGCGACATAGGGACCGCCATGCTCGCTTCGGCGGGCCTCGCCGCGCTGGCGGTGGGCGCTGCGGCGCAACCGGCGCTCAAATCGCTGATCGCGGGCCTGCAGATGGCGCTCACCCAGCCGATCCGGCTCGGCGACCTCGTCAAGGTCGACGGACAGGCAGGCCGGGTCGAGGAGATCCGCATGAGCTTCGTGACGGTGCGTACCTGGGACGAGCGGGTGATGGTCGTGCCGACCAGCCGGTTCCTCGATCAGAGCTTCGAGAACTGGTCGCGCGTGTCCGAAGCCCTGACCGGTCCGGTCATGCTCCATCTCGATCCGGCAGCAGAAATCGAGCCCATTCGCCGCGAGTTCGAGCGTTTCATCAAGACGTGCGAGGAGTGGGACGGCCGCACGGCGACCGCGCTGATGACCGAAGCCTATCCCGAAAGCGTCGAGATCCGGCTCGCGATGAGTTCAGGGACTATCGGCGACCTGTTCGCGCTGCGCTGCACGGTTCGCGAACACATGCTCGGCTGGCTGCGCAGGAACATGCCCGACGCGCTCATCCACCATCGGCTCGAGGTCGAAGCCGCCAACGCCAGGGCTGCCGGCGGAGCCTGACGGCCCCGCCTGCGCCATGCACCTACTCGATCGGCGTCTCGACCGGCGCCGACTCGTGCTTCTTCGGCCGCGTCGATTCGACCATGCCTTCGTGAATGAAACCGATCGGCTGGATCTCCGCCGCGCGCTTTTTCAGTTCGCCGCGCATCTTCTTGTATTCGTCTTCCATCTTGGCGGTGACCGTCGCGCGCGAATCCTCGAGCGCTTCCTCGAAATCCGCCGCGGACACCTCGTCGACCTCGTCCCCGAGCCGGCGCAGCGCATTGAGGCCAGCCCGGCGGACGACATCTTCCAGGTCGGCTCCGGTGAAACGCTCGGTCTTGGAAGCCACCGCACCCAGATCGACATCGCTCGCGAGCGGCATGTTCTGGGTGTGGATGCGCAGGATCTGCTCGCGGCCCGGCTTGTCCGGCGTGCCGACGTAGACCAGTTCGTCGAAGCGGCCGGGACGCAGCAACGCCGGGTCGACCAGCGTCGGACGATTGGTCGCGCCGATAACGACGACCGACTGCAATTCCTCGAGCCCGTCCATCTCCGCGAGGATCGTGTTGACCACGCGCCCAGTCACCTGCGGCTCCGCCGTGCCCGATCCACGGGCCGGAACGAGGCTGTCGATCTCGTCGATGAAGACCACGCAGGGCGCGACCGAACGCGCCCGGGCGAACATCCTGGCGATCTGCTGCTCGCTCTCGCCGTACCACTTGCTCAGCAAATCGGACGATTTCATCGAGATGAAATTCGCTTCCGATTCCTTGGCGACCGCCTTGGCGAGCAAGGTCTTTCCGGTACCCGGCGGTCCGTAGAGCAGGAAGCCCTTGGCGGGGCGAATGCCGAGCCGCCTGAAGGCATCGGGGTTCTTGAGCGGCAGCTCGACCCCTTCCTTGAGCTTGTCGATCGCCTCGGTCACGCCGCCGATGTCTTCCCACGCGATGTCGGGCACCTGCACCATCACTTCGCGCATGGCGGACGGCTGGACGCGCTTCAGCGCCTCCAGGAAGTCCTCGCGGCCGACGTACAGCTCCTCGAGCACTTCGGGCGGAATCACCCGCTCGTCGAGGTCGAGCTTGGGCATGATCCGGCGGACTGCCTCGATCGCCGCCTCGCGTGCGAGCGCAGCGATATCGGCACCGACGAAGCCGTAAGTTGCCTTGGCCAGTTCCTTCAGATCGACCTTGTCGCCCAGCGGCATCCCGCGGGTGTGAATCGCCAGAATCTCGCGCCTGCCGTTCTCGTCCGGCACGCCGATGACGATCTCCCGATCGAAGCGGCCCGGGCGGCGGAGCGCCTCGTCGATCGCGTCGGGGCGATTGGTCGCCGCGATGACCACCAGGTTCGCTCGCGCCTCCAGGCCGTCCATCAGCGTCAGCAGCTGAGCGACGAGGCGCTTTTCCGCCTCGCCGGAAACCTGGCTGCGCTTGGGAGCGATCGAATCGATCTCGTCGATGAAGACGATCGCGGGCGCAGCTCGGGTGGCCTCCTCGAACACCTCGCGCAGCCGCTTCTCGCTCTCGCCGTAACCCGAACCCATGATCTCGGGCCCGTTGATGGTGAAGAACTCGGCATCCGATTCGTTGGCGACCGCCTGCGCCAGCCGGGTCTTGCCGGTGCCCGGCGGACCGTGCAGCAGGACGCCCTTGGGCGGATCGACGCCGAGCCGGGTGAACAGTTCGGGATAGCGCAGCGGAAGCTCGACCATCTCGCGCAATTGCTGGATCGTCTCGCCGATGCCGCCGACATCGTCGTAGTTGACGGCAGCGCGCGCATCGCGCGGCTCCTCGAACTCGGGCCGGAGCTCGACTTCGGTATTCTCGTCGATGTGGACGATACCCTTCGGGCTGGTCGAGACCACCGACAGGCGAATCTGGGTCAGCGCATAGGCGGGCGTGTTGATCATCCGCTGGACCTGAGGCGGCATGTTCTGGACCGGCTGCTGCCCGGTCGTCGCGACGAGATCGCCGGCCACCAGCGGCTTCCTGAAGAAGTTGCGCTGCAACGCCTGCGTCGGCCCGTGCAGCCGCATCTCGCGCTGGGCGGGAGCGAACACGACCCGGGTCGCCGGGCGCGACTGCGCCGCCGCGATCACCACGTGCTCGCCCGATCCGACCTCCGCATTGCCGCGCTGCAAACCGTCGAGCCGGACGACATCGAGCGCCTGGTCCTCGTCGTAAGCCGACATGGCGATGGCGGCAGTGGTGCGCTTGCCGCGAACCTCGACCACGTCGCCCTCGGTAATGCCCAGGGCCTGGAACGCGGAACGGGGCAGGCGCGCAAAGCCCTGTCCCGATTCTTCCTGCCTGGCGGCCGCGACCTGCAGCCGGACCGTGTTTTCGTCTGATGCGATTGCCGTTGCGGCATCGGCCATGGAATGATCTCCGTCTTCGTCTTTGCGGCCCTACATGGGGTCCGATCCCGGGATGTTAATGCCCTAGGATAATGGACGAGGCGGCAAACCGTGCCGGAAAACGGGATCGGCATCCCGAGCGACGCGGACCGGACAAGAAAAAGGCCCGGCTGGATAAACCGGCCGGGCCATGAAGTCTTGGGAGAGGATGCCTAAAAGGCAGGTAGACATATGCTGCTCTGCACAATTTTGTGCAAGTGCGAAATGAACAAGCCCTGTTGAATGTTTTGCAACGGCTGCCTTACGGCTCGAAATCTCCGGGCCACCGCTGCGGTTCGCCCACGATACGGGCGCAGCCGGGATGCGGGCGGTTGCGACCGGGCGACGTGAAGCCAGCTTTGAAGTCGGTGATTTCGCCGGAGAACTCGTCGTCGCACTCGCCCGGCTCAACCGTAACCGCAAAATCGTATCGCTCGCCCCATGGGTTCTCGATCATTCCGGAGAAGGCCCAGCCAGAACCCTGGCGGCGGCGCTCGACCGGTACGATCGTGGCAAAACGCTCGCCCGATGTGTGGTCGCTCACGAGCATATCCTTTCCCCGCGTCTCGAACCCGAGGAAGGGTTCGCCGAATTTCACGACGAAATCTTCGCGGCCGGCAGGCCGGGCGAGGAAGGCCGCGACGGCGGCATCGCCGAGGCCCGCACGCGGAGCCGGTGGACCCGGATCGGCCGGGGGCGTCGGTCGAGGCGATTGCACAACCGGAGCGTCCGGTGGCTGGGCGGCCTCGTCACCGCAACCCCCCAGACACAGGAGCACCGGAGCAGCAAGCGCCGCCGGGCTTCGCAGCTGCAGCAGGGGTGACAGACTCACGCGCGCCTCCTAACAGATTGTCATTGGCTCGAAACCGTAATGGAAGCCCGATGAACAAGCTCTTTCCCGATGCTGCCGCCGCCCTGAACGGGCTCCTGAAGGACGACATGCTGATCGCCAGCGGCGGCTTCGGCCTCTGCGGCATTCCCGAGCGACTGCTGACCGCAATCCGCGACAGCGGCGTCAAGAACCTGACTTTCGCCAGCAACAATGCCGGGATCGACAACGAAGGCATCGGCATGCTGCTGCGGACGCGGCAGGTGAAGAAGATGATCTCCAGCTACGTCGGCGAGAACAAGGAGTTCGAGCGGCAGTTTCTTTCCGCCGAACTCGAAGTCGAATTCTGCCCGCAGGGTACGCTTGCCGAACGCATGCGTGCAGGCGGCGCCGGCATTCCGGGCTTCTACACCAGGACCGGCGTCGGCACCCAGGTGGCGGAGGGCAAGGAAACCAAGATCTTCGACGGCGAGGAGTTCATTCTCGAGCGCGGGATCTTCGCCGATCTCGCCATCGTCAAGGCGTGGAAGGCCGACGAAACCGGAAACCTCGTATTCCGCAAGACCGCGCGCAATTTCAACCTGCCGGCAGCAACCTGCGGCAAGGCCTGCGTGGTCGAGGTCGAGGAAGTCGTGCCGGCCGGTTCGCTCGACCCCGACTGCATCCATTTGCCCGGGGTCTACGTGCAGCGGATGATCGTCGGCGCACCCTACGACAAGAAGATCGAGTTCGAGACCACGCGCGAAAGGGAGGCGGCATGAACTGGCGGGCCATTACTGGCGCGCTCGGGCTGATGGCGCTGGCCGGCTGCACGACCACGCACGAGGAAAACGTCGTCAACCAGGTAACGCACAACCACTATGCGGCTAGCGAGCGGGTGGAACAGGAAACGGCCGAGGCGATCGATACCGCGCTGATCGCGGTCTACGCCGCCATCTCCGGCCCGGTCGGGCAGGACCGCGACTGGGATGCGATGCGTGCCCTCTTCACGCCCGATGCACGCCTGACCGCGATCACCCCGCGCGGGCTGATGGGCGGCACGGTAGAGGATTACATCGCGCGCTCCGGCCCGGTCCTGGTCCAGAGCGGCTTCACCGAACGCCAGCTCGATCGCCGGCTCGAGGTCTATGGCGATCTTGCCCATGCATGGTCGTCCTACGAGGGCCATTTCACCGGCACCGACGGCAAACCAGCGAGCGTGCGCGGCATTAACAGCTTCCAGCTGGTCCGCCAGGCCGACGGGCGATGGCTGGTGCAGTCGATCTTCTGGCAGGCCGAGACACCGGACAATCCCCTGCCGGACGACCTTTCCGGCCGATGATGGCGGTCGCTCGCCTCGCGACACTTATGCTCGCCTGTGCGAGCCTTTCGGGCTGCGTCGCAGCGGCCGCGATCCCGGTGCTGGCGGGGGGATCGATGCTGCGCAGCGAGGCGGTCACCGGCGACAAGCCCGCTGCACCCGCACCGCGCCAGCCGGTCGCGTCGACGCCCTCGGCCAATCCGGGGATCGTGATGACCGACCTGCGCGCCCTGCCCGAACCGGGCAGCGGCGACATCGCACAGGGGATGCGAGACAGGTCCGAGGCGCGTTCCTTCGACCAGTTCTACGGCTACGCGCTGGCACAGGCTTCGCTCGACCCGCTCGAGGCACCGATGCGCTCGGCGCTTCTCGACAGCCCCGGATCGCTGCAACCGGTGCGCCAGCATTGCACCACGGGCGACCCTCTCGTGCTGGTCGATCTCGATCCGGCAGGTGCCACCTTCGACCCCGCCACACCCGGCGCTGCGAGCCGGCCTCTCGCCGAAGTGCTCGCGGTCCTGCGCGCGCGGGGGCTCGGCGTTGCCTGGCTGTCCGATGCGCCCGAAGCAGCGGCCGATGCGGTTCGCGCAGCCTTGCGCGCCGGTCGCCTTGATCCGCAGGGTAGCGATAGGCTGCTGCTGGCCGACGGCAATACCAGCAAGCAGCAACGCCGACAGGCGCTTGCCGAGACTGCTTGCCCGGTGGCCGTCGCGGGCGACGACCGCGCCGATTTCGACGAACTCTACGCCTATCTGAAGAATCCCGAGGCCGCTTTCGAACTGAACGAGATGTTCGGTTCGGGCTGGTTTCTCACCCCTAATCCGTTCGACTGAAGGAAGATGCATGTCCGATAGTGCCACCAAGACCGGCTGGACCCGCGATGAAATGGCCGCCCGCGCCGCGCGCGAGCTCAAGGACGGGTATTACGTCAATCTGGGCATCGGCATCCCGACGCTGGTCGCCAACCACATCCCCGAAGGCATGCAGGTCACTCTCCAGAGCGAGAACGGCATGCTCGGCATCGGGCCGTTCCCCTATCCCGACGAGGTCGACGCCGATCTCATCAACGCCGGCAAGCAGACGATCAGCGAGCTGCCGCATTCGGCCTATTTCGACAGCGCGGCGAGCTTCGCCATGATTCGCGGCGGGCACATCGACCTGACCGTCCTCGGCGCGATGGAAGTGGCGGAGAACGGCGACATCGCCAACTGGATGATCCCGGGAAAGATGATCAAGGGCATGGGCGGCGCGATGGACCTGGTCGCCGGGGTCAAGAAGATCATCGTCGTGATGGACCACACCGCCAAGGACGGCAGCCCCAAGTTCATTCCCGAATGCACGCTGCCGCTGACCGGGCGCAATGTCGTCGACATGATCGTGACCAATCTCGCTGTGTTCCAGCGCCCGGACCACGACAGCCCTTTCAAGCTGGTCGAACGCGCGCCGGGGGTGAGCGCCGAAGAGATCGCCGCCAGCACGAGCGCCCATTACGTCACCTGACAAAACGGGAGTTGCCAGCCCGCGCTCGCGGTCGCAGTGTATCGCCCGAATTGGGAGAGATATCGATGGCGATGAACCGCGTATGCGAAATGACCGGGGCGGATTTTCCGCTATTTGCTTTCAGCCACTGCCGCGACGTGGTGGCGGCGGTCAGCAAGGCGGGCGGCTTCGGGGTGTTCGGGGCGACGCGGTTCGGCCCCGAGGAGCTCGAGGAAGAACTGCAGTGGATCGACGCGCATGTCGACGGCGCACCCTATGGCGTCGACGTGCTCGTACCCGAAGTCATCGATGCACGCGTAGCCGGTCTCAAGGACAACTCCGAGCGCGCCGCGGCGATCGACCCGTCCTATCGCGACTTCGCCTATGACCTGCTCACCAGCCATGGCGTGCCGAGCGAGCGGGAGTTGCCGCCGTTAGACGACCGCAAGGGCATCACGCCGGAGAACGGCCTCGCCCTGATGGAAGTCGCCTTCCGCCATCCGATCCGCTTGATCGCCAATGCGCTGGGCATCGCGCCTCCGCAGATGATCGAGGAAGGCAAGAAGCGCGGCGTGCCGGTCGCCGCGCTGGTCGGCGCGAAGGAACATGCGATCCGCCAGGCCGAGGCCGGGGTCGACATCATCGTTGCGCAGGGCGGCGAGGCCGGCGGCCATTGCGGCGAGGTATCGACGCTGGTGCTGATTCCCGAAGTCGTCCGCGCGCTGGGCAAAGCGGGTTACGATATTCCGGTGCTGGCCGCAGGCGGCATCATGACCGGCGGACAGATGGCGGGAATGATGGCCGCTGGCGCGCAAGGCGCATGGACCGGATCCGTCTGGCTGGCGACGCCCGAGGCCGAGACGAGCGAGACGTTCCGGGAGAAAATGGTTGCCGCGCGCAGCCGCGATACCGTCCGCTCGCGCAGCCGCACGGGCAAGCCCGCGCGCCAGTTGCGCACCCCGTGGCACGATGCCTGGGACGCGCCCGACGGTCCCGGAACGCTGCCGATGCCGCTGATGGGGCTGGTCTCGGAGCCCAGCTTTGCCCGGATCGAGCAGGCGGCCGCCGCCGGCAATGCGGAAGCGCGCGAACTGGTGAGCTACTTCGTCGGCCAGGGCGTCGGGCTGATCGAACAGGTCCGCTCGAGCCGCCAAGTCGTACAGGATTTCCGCGAGGAGTATCTCGACGCGGTCGGGGCGCTGGCTGCCACCGTCGGCATGGAATGACCGCGACGGTCACTTGACCGGCCGCGCGCCCGCCCGCAGGGCTGCGATATGTGGCTCGACG
Source organism: Qipengyuania oceanensis (assembly GCF_009827535.1). Taxonomy (NCBI): domain Bacteria; kingdom Pseudomonadati; phylum Pseudomonadota; class Alphaproteobacteria; order Sphingomonadales; family Erythrobacteraceae; genus Qipengyuania; species Qipengyuania oceanensis. The sequence goes on from NZ_WTYN01000001.1 coordinate 1,568,971, forward strand.
CTTCCCGCAATCCGAACTCCCCGCTCGCCGGGCTGAAAGTCCTCGAACTCGCGCGCGTGCTCGCCGGGCCGTGGTGCGGGCAGATCCTCGCCGATCTCGGCGCGGACGTGATCAAGGTCGAGGGGCCCGACGGCGATACGACTCGCCACTGGGGCCCGCCGTGGATCGAACGCACGAACGCTGCGGGGGAGACGGTCCGCGAAGCCGCCTATTACCACGCGACCAATCGCGGGAAGCGCGACATCGTGGCCGACTTTCGCGATCCCGACGACCTCGAGCGGGTGAGCACCCTCGCGCAGGGCGCGGACGTGCTGCTGGAGAATTTCAAAACCGGCACGCTGGCGAAGTTTGGCCTCGACCATGCAACGCTTTCCGCGATCAACCCGGCGCTGGTCTATTGCTCGATCACCGGCTTCGGTCACACCGGCCCGCGCGCCCACGAACCCGGCTACGACGTTCTCATCCAGGCGATGAGCGGGTTCATGTCGCTGACCGGCGAACCCGATGGCCAGCCGATGAAGATGGGGGTGTCCATCTCCGACCTGACTTGCGGCATGTGGGCGGCGAACGCGATCCAGGCGGCGCTGCTTATGCGGCACAGGACGGGTTTGGGCCAGCACATCGACATGGCGCTGCTCGATTGCTCGGTCAGCCTGCTGGCCAATCAGGCGATGTATTACATGACCACCGGTCAACAGCCGCCCCGGGCGGGCAATGGCCACGCGGTGGTGAGCGCCTACGGGGTCTACCCGGCCAGCGACGGACCCGTGATCCTCGCTCCGGCGAACGACAGCCTTTTTGCCAGACTGCTCCAGGCGCTCGGACGCGACGACATGCTCGGCGACGAGCGCTTTGCGACCAACGAGGCGCGCCTCGCCAATCGCGAGGCGCTCGACCGGGAGATCGCCGGGACGACGGGCCGGATGACCCGCGAAGAATTGCTGACGCGCTGCGCGGATGCCGGCGTTCCGGCGGGTCCGATCAATGACCTGGAAGCAGTGTTCGCCGACCCGCAAGTCCGCCATCGCGGGCTTGCGCTGGACCTGCCGGGTGGTCTTCCCGGGCTGCGCACGCCCTTCTCGTTTTCGGACGCGGAACTGGCGATCGCCGATCCGTCCCCGACCTTCGGCGAGGACGACTAGCCGTCAGCTGGCAGGATTGTGCTTGTCGAGGAATTTCTCCATTTCCTCGAGGAACTGCGCCCGGTCCGCCATGCGCGAGAAGAAGTGATCGCCTTCTGCCTGCTCGATGTAGACGACATCCTTGCCGGCGGCTTTCAGTTTCTCGGCCAGTTCGCGCGACTGGTTGATCGGCACCCGCCAATCCTCCTTGCCGTGCACGAGCAGGATCGGAATGCCGAACTTGTCGACGTGGTTGATGGGTGAAACCCGAGCCAGGTCATCTGCCCGTCCCAGCCAGTACTCGCGCGATGATGGCCCGAAGTAGGAGTCGGACGAATAGCGCAGCATGCGCGGCATGTCCGAAACCCCCGCGAAACTGATAGCACAGCGGTAAATATCGGGATTGCGCTGCGCTGCGCGCATGGCGACGTATCCGCCGTAGGAACCGCCGACGATGCAGACGCGCTCCGGATCGGCCAGGCCCTTCTCGACCGCCCAGGTTACCGCGTCGTCGACGTCGTCCTGCATCTTGAGGCCCCATTCGCCGTCGCCAGCGTCCACGAACGCCTTTCCGAACCCGGTCGATCCGCGGTAATTGGGCTGGATGACAGCGTAACCGCGATCGGCGAGGAACTGCGACCACCAGTCCCACCGCTCGATGTCGCGGGCCCGCGGGCCACCATGCGGCAGGACGATGAGCGGCAGGCCCTTGGCCTCCCTGCCCGGTGGAAGGGTCAGGATTGCCGGGATCTTGAGACCGTCGCGCGCGGAATAGGTAACGGTTGTCACCGAACCGTTGCCGCCCCGGGCAAGTTGTTCGAGCGGCTTTGCGAGCAGCCGGACATCCTTTTTCGCGACGTCGAGCAGGTAATATTCCGAGGGACCGGCAGCCGTGCCGATCGAGGCGACGACGCGGTTGCGATCGTCGTCCGTGGTCAGGATCGACACTTTCTTTCCAGGAAAAGTCAGGTCGAGAAGCTCCTGCGCGGTCTTCAGCCTGGGGTCGATCCAGAAGTTCTGACGCACCGTGTCCACCCAGGTGTATCCGGCGAGTTCGCCGTCGACCGTGATAATGCCGTCAAGGTCGTAACCGTTGACGCCGTAGACCTTCTCGCCGAATGTCATTGTTTCCAGGTCGAGCTTGTAGGCCCCCTGGTATCCATCCACCGTTGCCAGCGCGATGGCGGACTTGCCGTCTTCGAGGAACACCGACGGTACCGGCAGATCATCGTCGCCTTCCGCCCATGCACGCTCTTTCAGATTGCTGCCTGCGCCATCACGATAGATCAGACGGACCCTGCGGCCGCCGCGTTCGTGGCCCACGCCGAACCGGATCACCCCGTCAGCGTCGGTGTAGTAGTTGCGAACCTGCTCATGAGGGTTGAGCTCGAGGGAGAAGCGGTTCTTCGGCACATTCACGCGCATGACCAGTGGAAAGAATCCCGGGTCCTTCCAGAAAACCGAGGTCGGATAGGAAATCAGGATTTCTGGGTTTTCGTCGTCTCCGGTCCAGATGACGTTGCCGCCATTGGCGAGCGGCTTGTCCTTCTTCGATTCCAGAGTGTGCAGATCGGTCCCATCGGCCTTGAACGCGATAAGCCGGCTCATCTGGGTTTCCTCGCCGAAAAGGCTCCGTTCGGAAATCCGGCCGTCGAACACGACATTCAGGACGAGCCAGTCGTTTCCGACCCAGTCGATGTCCCAGATTTCTGTCTCTCCGGCACTGACCACCACCGGCTTGCTGGAGCCGTCCAGCCCGATGATCACCATCCGCTGTTCGCCGTCGACTGCCATTTCCACGGCGATCTTCGTCCCGTCGGGCGAAAGCGTCGGATTGCTGAAGGTCGGCAATGTGGCGAAATATTCGAGCGGCCGCTCTGCCAGCGCCTCGCTGGAGAACGTGGACAGCAGGAATGCGGCCACAATCATGGCCTTGATACGATGGATTTTCAAAGCGACCCCCCCGGGAATTCAGTCAACAGTGGACGAGCTTAATGCCCTGCCGCAGTTACGCCAGCAAAAATTTCACGTGCATTTCCTGCTGACGCCGAGTGCCTCCCGCTTCAGCCGATCGCAGCCTTCAACTCGTCGACCAGATCGGTGCGTTCCCACGGGAACAGCTCGCCTTCGGCCTGCCGACCGAAGTGGCCATAGGCCGCGCTCTGGCGGTAGATCGGCTTGTTGAGCCCGAGATGGGTGCGGATGCCGCGCGGGGTCAGGCCGCGCAGCGCCCCAATCGAGCCGATCGCCTTTTCCAGGCCCTCGTCGGTCACGCCCTCGGCAGCGGTGCCGTGGGTGTCGACGTATAGCGAAAGCGGCTTCGACACGCCGATCGCATAGGCGAGTTGGATGGTGCAGCGCTTGGCGAGGCCGGCTGCGACGATGTTCTTTGCCAGATAGCGCGCGATATAGGCCGCGCTGCGGTCGACCTTGGTCGGGTCCTTGCCGCTGAACGCGCCGCCGCCATGCGGAGCCGCGCCGCCATAGGTATCGACGATGATCTTGCGCCCGGTCAGGCCGGCGTCGCCATCCGGCCCACCGATCTCGAACGCGCCGGTCGGGTTGATATGCCATTCGGTCCGCTCGGAGAGCCACCCGTCGGGCAGGATCTCCGTCACGACACCCTTCACGTAGTCGCGCAATTCCGCGTATTTCGCAGGATCGGCGTATTCCCCGGTTTCGCAATAGCCGCGCTTGTGCTGCGTCGAGACGACGATCGCCGTCGCTTCGACCGGCTTGCCATCCTCAAACCGCAGGGTGACCTGGCTCTTCGCATCGGGTTCGAGGAAGGGCGCGGCCCCACTCTTGCGGTCGGCAGCAAGGCGCGCGAGGATCTTGTGACTGTAATCGAGCGTCGCGGGCATGAGGTCGGGCGTCTCGTCGCAGGCGAAGCCGAACATGATGCCCTGGTCGCCCGCGCCTTCGTCCTTGTTCGAGCCTTCGCTCCCGGCATCGACGCCCTGCGCGATATGCATGCTCTGGCCGTGCAAATGGTTTTCGAAGGTCAGGGTCTGCCAGTGAAACCCGTCCTGCTCGTAACCGATTTCGCGCACGGTGCGGCGGACGGCCTTTTCGATCTCTTCCTTGGCACCCGGTGCCCAGCCCCCGTTTTCGGCCCACTCCGGCTTGTCCGCATCATACATCGGCGCACAGCGGATTTCGCCCGACAGGATCACCCGCTGGGTGGTCGTCATGGTCTCGCAGGCGACGCGCGATTCGGGATCCTTGGCCAGCATCAGGTCGACGATCGCGTCGGAAATCTGGTCCGAGACCTTGTCGGGATGACCTTCGGAGACACTTTCGGAGGTGAAGAGATAATCGCTACGCATGGGGCCCCATATAAAGAAAGCTTTATGTGTTGATCCCGGCCTAGCTGCTGCGCCTGCGCATGGCAACCAGCGAAGCGGCGATCAGCAGCAGAGCCCAGCCGAGCGGCAGGATGTTCCCGGCACGCGCGAACAGTGTCGGTGCGACAGCGGGCGGGATGATCCCGTCGATCCGCTTCGCCTCGTGCCGGCCGATGTGCTGGCGGACCACGCCGCGTGCGTCGATGACGGCGCTGATACCGGTCGTGGTCGAGCGCAGCACCGGCAGCCCTTCCTCGATCGCGCGGAGCCGCGCCTGCGCCAGGTGTTGCGGCGGCCCCCAGGATCCGAACCAGCCGTCGTTGGAAGGATTGAAGATGTAGTCCGGGCGATCGTCACCATCGACGACCTGGCCCGAGAAGATGATCTCGTAGCAGATCTGTACACCGGCCCTACCCCATTCGCCCAGTTCGAGCGTCTGCGGTCCGGGCCCGGGGAGGAAATCGATCGTGCCGGCCACGAGCCGCGTGGCGCCGAGCGGTTCGAGCAGCCAGCGCAGCGCCAGATATTCGCCATAGGGGACGAGGTGCGCCTTGGCATAACTGCCGACGATGGCGCCCTGCGGGGTCAGCGCGGTCACCGAGTTGCGGGCGCCCACGGCACGATCCACTCCGTCGACTTCCTCGATCTCCAGATCGACAGCGCCGGTCAGCAGCAGGCTGCCCTCGCCGATCACCTTCCCGATCCGCCAGCGGGCGAAGCGCGGATCGCCGCCCGCGGTCATCTGGTCGTAGTAGCGCTGGGGATAGCCATCCTCCAGGTAATCGGGCACGCCGCTTTCCGGCCACAGCACGAGACGTGTGCTGCCCGGCCGGCTCGGCACGCTGAGCTGCGCGATGCGGGCGAACTGCTCCTCGTACTTGGTCGGGTCATCGAGCTCTTGCTGCCGCAGGTCCGGCTGGACCAGCGTGTAGGCAAGCGTGCCTTCGCGCTGCGCCGGACCGGGCGCATACATGCCCGCAACGAGTACCAGCGCGAGGATGCCGAGCGGGAGCCAGCGCCTGGCCAGCCCGAAAGCCAGCAAGCCGGTGGCAGCCAGCACGACCAGACCGGATAGCGCGTAGGTCCCGGTCCACGGCAGCACCATCGCGATCCCCGGGCGCGCGGAGTCGCCGAGAAAGGCGAGCGCCAGCGGCCCCCAGGCATAGCCCGTGAAAACCCAGCTCTTGAGCCATTCGCCCACGATCCAGCATCCCGCCAGCGCCACGCCCGTCCATGCGATCGACAAGCGGTGCCGCGTGAGCAGGAAGGCACCAAGCGTTGCGAGCCCCGGATAGACCGCGAGGTAGAGCGCGAGCAGCGGTACGGCGAGCCAGCCTAGCCAGGCCGGCATTGCAGCCTGGAAGGTGAAGGCGGTGGCGATCCAGAAATTGCCGACGGTGTAATGCCCGAGGCCGAAGAACCAGCCGGTGGCGAAGGCGCGCTTCGGGCCATTGGCATGGATGGTCAGCCAGACCAGCAGGGCCATGCCGATCAGCGATAGCGGCCAAAGACCGACAGGGGTGAATCCGCAGGCGGCAATGCCTCCGCCGAGCAGCGCTGCAAGCCGCGGATGACGCAGCAGCAGGTCGCGCAAACGAGCGGTCATCGGGCCTGGTCGCAACCCCGTGGGGACCGGTCAGCCGGCCGCGCTGGCTTCGCTGTCTTCGCTTACCCTGCGACGACGGCGCGGCGGCGCAGCCTCTTCGTCACCGGCACCGATCGACGGCGGAAGGACGCTCACGTCGATTTCCGCGCGCTTGCCGTTGGCGGCAGGCTTTTCGGCGCGCGGCTTGCGCGGCGAACGCGCACGCTTCTGGCGCGGCTGTTCATCGGTATCGTCGTCGTCGTCGGCGTCGTCGCCGTCATCCGAATCCGACATGTCTTCGCCGTCGTTCTCGTCTTCGTCGCGGCGCGAACGGCGGCGCTTCTGGCGTCCGTTGTCCTGATTGTCGTCGTCGCGATCGCGGCGACCACGCGCCTGCTGGCGTCGGTTGTCGTTGCCGTCGTCCTCGTCCTGATCGTCGTCGTCGTCCGAATTGTCGCCGCGTTCCTGCTGGCGCTTGGTCCGCTGTTCGTCCTGGCGCGACTTGTTGTCGGAAATGACGCGGAAATAGTGATCGGCGAACTGCAGGTAGTATTCCGCCTGCACCCGGTCGCCATTGTGCTGGGCGTCCTGCGCCAGCTTCTTGTACTTGTCGAGCAGCTGCGGGGCATTGCCCCGTGCGCGACTGTCGATCCGGTTGGCCTGGTTGCCTCCGCCCTGGTTGCGATTTCCGCGGCCGCGACGGCGGTTATTGTTGTTGTTGCGATTGTTATTCAAAGGGAATGTATTCCTCATCCGGGACCGGCATCCGCACCCCTGCTGGTGCATGGCCGATCACATGATCCCTTGCCGCGGGGCACATGCCAAGCCGCGGACGCTCCTTATGCGCAGCAAAACTGGGGGTCAGACCCAAAATTCCTGCAGATTCCGGAGCTGGCCCCAGGGAATACTGCGTTTCCAGCGGGGGCCTGACCTGTGATTTAGACGTTGGGCCCGTCCTTGCCAACCCCTCTTGTGAGAATAGCCGCCCGGTCGCGACCGGCGAGATCTTGCCGAACCGCGCATTCCAGCCCGCCGACCCTGGCGATTTGGGCGATCGCTGCCGCCTGCCGATGACCGATCTCGAAGATCGCGGTGCCGCCCGGAGCCAGCAATCCGCTGACCTGCGGGACCAGGTGGAGATAGTCGTCGAGACCCTCGGGGCCGGCGAACAGCGCGCCCGCTGGCTCGAACAGGCGAACATCGGGGTCGAGCGCTGCATCCGCCTCGACATAAGGCGGGTTGCACAACACCAGGTCGAACCGGCCCAGGTCTTCGCTCCAGCCGTCCTGCAGCCAGTCAAGCAGGAAGAAACGGGCGCGACCCTCTATGCCCAGCGCATCGGCATTGCCATGCGCTACGGCGAGCGCGGCGGGCGAGCGATCGGTGCCGACGCCCGTCCAGCCGGGCCGGTTGGCGAGGAAGGCGAGCAGCAGTGCGCCCGAACCCGTGCCCAGGTCCAGCACCCGGCCCGTGTCGCCTGCCATATCCAGTGCGGCTTCGACGATCGTCTCGCTGTCGCCACGCGGGATCAGCGTGTCCGGCGTGACAGCGAGGTCGAGGCCGTAGAATTCCTGCCGCCCGACGATATGTGCGACGGGCTCGTGCAGGGCGCGGCGATCGACCAGCGCGGCAAAGCTTTCGGGCATCGGGTCGCGCATGTGCTTCAGCAGCATGTCCGAGCGGGACATGCCGAGCGCATGAGCCATCAGGATCTCGGCATCGAGCCGCGCCGTGTCACTGGTCGCGGAAAGGCGTTCCGCCGCCTCGCGCAGCGCCTCGGCGACCGTTCTCATTCCTCCAGCGCCGCGAGCCGCTTGGCCTCGTCCTCGGCGATCAGCGCGTCGATCACTTCGCCAAGTCCCGGCCCGGCGATGATCTGCGGCAGCTTCTGCAAGGTGAGGCCGATCCGGTGGTCGGTCACGCGGCCCTGCGGGAAATTGTAAGTGCGGATGCGTTCCGACCGGTCGCCCGATCCGACCATCGCCTTGCGCGCCTCCGCTTCCGCGCCCTGCGCCTCGTCGCGCGTCTTCTCGTAGAGCCGCGCGCGCAGGACCTGCATCGCCTTTTCGCGGTTCTTGTGCTGGCTGCGCCCGTCCTGGCAGGTGACGACGATGCCGCTCGGCTCGTGGGTGATGCGGATCGCGCTGTCGGTGGTGTTGACGTGCTGGCCGCCGGCCCCGCTCGCGCGGTAGGTGTCGATCTTGAGGTCGCCCGGGTCGATCTGGATATCGACCTCGTCCGGCTCGGGCAGCACCGCCACGGTCGCGGCGCTGGTATGAATGCGCCCGCCGCTCTCGGTCTCCGGCACGCGCTGGACGCGGTGGACCCCGCTTTCGAACTTCAGCTTGGCGAACACTCCGTTGCCGGTGACATTGGCGACGATTTCCTTGAACCCGCCCACTTCGGAGGTGCTGATGCTGACCGGTTCGACCTTCCAGCCGTTCTCCGCCGCGTAGCGTTCGTACATGCGGTAGAGGTCGCCCGCGAACAGCGCGGCCTCGTCCCCGCCAGTCCCGGCGCGGATTTCCAGCATTGCGGGCCTCGCATCGGCGCTGTCACGCGGGAGCATGGCGACGGCAAGCTCGCGCTCGGCCTCGGGCAGGCGCTCGCGCAAGCTGGCGAGCTCTTCCTCGGCCATGGCCTTCATTTCCGGATCGCCGAGCATTTCCTCGAGGTCCGCGATCTCGGCGCGGGCGACCCTGATCTCGTTAGCGAGCTTCGCGACCGGCTCGAGCTCGGCATAGTCGCGGCTCGCCTGCACGAAGGCATCGCCTTCGAGCTGGCCGGACGCCATCCGCGCCTCGAGTTCGGCGAAGCGATGGCTGATCTGGTCGAGGCGTTCGGCGGGTATGGTCACGCGATGAGCGATTCTATCTCGTCTTGACGGGCACCGCGCACGCGCACCTCGTCCGCACCCGCGAATGATACGATCGAGCCCGCGCCCATCTTCTGCGCCTTGTCGAACCGCTTGCGCGGGCTTCCGCTCGCCATCAACTCGCCGCTGAACCCGGCCGCGCGCAGTTTTCCGAGCGCAGCAATCGCCTCGGCAGTCATGGCATCGTCCTCGACGACCACGATCACGTCGGCGACCTGCTCTCCGCGATCCCCCACCAGCATCGCCAGCCGCTCGATCCCGGCGGCCCAGCCGACCGCAGGCGTCGGTGCGCCGCCGAGACTTTCCATCAGGCCATCATAGCGCCCACCGCCGAGGATGGTGCTCTTGCTACCGAGCTTGCCGGCGGCATCGCTGCCCTCGTCAGGAATGAATTCGAAGGCGGTGTGGCGATAGTAATCCAGCCCGCGCACGAGGCTTTCCGCGCGGGTCCACTTCACCCCGGCGGCATCCAGCCCGCTGGTCACCGCGTCGAAAAAGCCGCGCGCCTCGTCCGAAAGGTAGGCGTCGATCTTGGGTGCATCGGCGACGAAGCGCTGGTCGCGGCGGTCCTTGGAATCAAGGATGCGCAGCGGGTTCTTCTCCAGCCGCTCCTGCGAATCCTCGCTCAATTCGTCCTTCACCGCGCGGAAGTGCTCGACGAGCGCAGCGCGCCATGCCTCGCGGCTGTCGCCATCGCCGAGCGTGTTGAGGTGCAGCGTGACACCCTCGATGCCCAGTTCGCGGATCACCTGTTCGGCCATCGCCAGCAATTCGACATCGGCCTGCGGCTCGGGTGCGCCGATGATCTCGGCGTCGATCTGGTGAAACTGGCGATAGCGGCCCTTCTGCGGACGCTCGTAGCGGAACAGCGGCCCGTGCGTCGCGACCTTGAGCGGGGCGTGCTGCTGCCAGCCGTTGGAGAGATAGGCGCGCGCGATGCCGGCAGTGAATTCCGGACGCAGCGTCAGCGAATCGCCGCCGCGATCCTCGAAGGAATACATCTCCTTCGACACCACGTCGGTCGTCTCGCCAATCGCGCGGCTGAACACCTCTGTCTTCTCGAACACCGGCATTTCGACGCGGCGGAAGCGATAGAGCTTGCGCACCCGTTCGAACGTCTCGACGACGAAGGCGAAGGCGTCCGCATCAGCCCCGAAGATGTCCTGCGTGCCCCTGATCGCCTGCGGTGTATTGCCGGTCTTGCTCATGATTTTCCTTCGTTCCGGGCGCGCCCTAGCGCCTCCGGCGGACCCGGAAAAGCCGTTCGTCGAAGACAAGCTTGCGTTCATCGGTCCGCCTGCACATAGCGCGCGCCATGAATCCCCACTCGAAGAAGCGGCCCTTCGCCGCCAGCGTCGCCCTCCTCCTTGCAACCGCTCTCGCCGCCCCGGCCATGGCGCAGGACGTCAACCGCTCCTCGCCACAGGTCGTGCCCGAGGAAGCGAGCAATCTGCCGCCCACGTTGGATGCGCCCTATCCCGGCGGTACGATGCAACTGGAAGTCGATGCGAGCGACACCCGCACCCGCGCCTTCCGCATCAAGCAGACCATCCCCGTCGCCGCCGGCACGAGCGAGTTGACGCTGGTCTATCCCAAATGGCTGCCGGGCAACCACTCGGCCACCGGCAAGATTTCTGAACTGGGCGGCATCCGCTTCCTGGTCGACGGCAAGCCGGTGAGCTGGGCCCGCGACCCGGTCGAAGTGCACGCCTTCCATCTGGACCTGCCCGCAGGCGCGAGCGAGGTGGTCGCCGAAATGGTCTTCACCTCGGCGCTCGAATCGAGCGACGGGCGCATCATGATGACCGATGCGCTGCTCAACATGCAGTTCGAGAAGGTCAGCCTCTACCCGGCCGGCCACTACGTGCGCCGCATCAAGGTCGAGCCGAGCCTCAAGCTGCCGCAGGGCTGGACCGCGGCGAGCGCCATGGACGGCCAGAGCCAGTCGGGCCAGTGGGTCCGCTGGGCAGAAACCGATTACGAGACGCTGGTCGATTCGCCGGTGTTCGCTGGCGAGCATCACAAGAGCTTTGATCTCGGCCACAATGTCGATCTCGAACTGTTCGGCGACAACGCCAAGGACATCGAGACCAAGCCCGAGCAGATCGCCGCGCACCGCAAGCTGGTGAACGAAGCGCTGGCCGCATTCGGCGCGTTCCATTTCGACCACTACGACTTCCTGCTCGCCGCGAGCGACGAGATCGGCGGGATCGGGCTGGAGCACCACCGTTCGAGCGAGAACCAGCTGGCCGCCAATGCCTTCACCGACTGGGAAGGCCAGGAGTTCGATCGCGACCTGCTGCCGCACGAAATGTCGCACAGCTGGGTCGGCAAGTTCCGCCGCCCGGAAAAGCTCTGGACCCCCGACTACCACCGCCCCATGCAGGACAATTTGCTGTGGGTCTACGAAGGGCAGGACATGTTCTGGGGCCTCGTGCTGGCGGCACGTTCGGGCCTGCAGTCGCCCGAGATCGTGCGCGGCGCGCTCGCCAATTACGCCGGCATCTTCACCGCCCAGCCGGGCCGCGAGTTCCGTTCGGTCGAGGACACCACTTTCGAACCGATCATGTCGGGCCGCAAGTCGCGCCCCTTCCCCTCGCTGCTGCGCAACGAGGACTATTACATCGAGGGCGCGCTGGTGTGGCTCGAGGCCGACCAGATCATCCGCAAGGGGACCAGCGGCCGCAAGGGCCTCGACGATTTCGCCAAGGCGTTCTTCGGCATCAAGCCGGGCGACTGGGGCGTGGTGACCTTCGATTTCGACGAGGTGGTGAGCACGCTGAACGGCGTCTACGCCTACGACTGGGCGAACTTCCTCGACACGCGGTTCCGCCAGCCGAACCAGCCGGCGCCGCTCAAGGGCTTCGAAATGGCTGGTTACACGCTCGCCTGGACCGAGGAGGAGAACCCCTATCTCAAGCAGGCCTACGCCGGCAGCGGCTCGGTCAACCTGTTCTATTCGCTCGGCATCAACGTAAACAAGAGCGGCAAGGTCACCTCGACCCTGTGGGAAGGTCCGGCATTCAAGGCGGGCCTCGTCAACGGCGCGGAGATCGTCGCGGTCAACGGCAAGGCGTTCTCGGCCGACCGGATCAAGGAAGTCGTCTCTGCGACCAAGGATGGCGGCAAGGTCGAACTGATCGTGAAGCGTGGCGACGAGTTCGAAACGATCGCGATCCCCTACACCGGCGGGCTGCGCTATCCGCAGCTGGTAAAGACCGCCAAGGGCGAGGCCGGGCTCGACCGCCTGCTCGCTCCGCGCACCAAGTAGGCCGCTGGGATCGGGCCTAGCCAAGCCCGCATCCAGCGCATAAAGGCTTCCTCCAACGAGCACCGGGGCACGTATTCCGGCGCCGTGGGGAGGGATGCACCGTCATCCAACCAGGAAAAGCGATCCATGCGCATCGACAAGATTCCGACCGGGACCAACCCGCCCGAAGACCTCAACGTGATCATCGAGGTTCCGACCGGCGGGGAGCCGGTTAAGTACGAATTCGACAAGGAATCGGGCGCGCTGTTCGTCGACCGTATCCTTCACACCCCCATGCGCTACCCGGCGAACTACGGCTTCGTGCCGCATACGCTCTCGCCCGACGGCGACCCGCTCGACGCGCTGGTGATCGCCCGCTCGCCCTTCATCGCCGGATGCGTGGTGCGCGCGCGCCCGATCGGCGTGCTCAACCTGGAAGACGAGCATGGCGGCGACGAGAAGCTGATCTGCGTGCCGATCGACACGACCTTTCCCTATTACTCGGACGTGGCCGAAACCAAGGACCTGCCGAGCATCATCTTCCAGCAGATCGAGCACTTCTTCACCCACTACAAGGATCTCGAAGCCGAGAAATGGGTGCGGGTCGGCCAGTGGGGCAATGCGCAGGAGGCCAAGCGCATCACGATGGAAGCGATCGAGCGCTACAAGGCCTGAAGATCACTCCACCGGGCGGCGCGAATCGAGCAGGTCCTTCTCCTGCCCCTCGTCCGCGGTGGAGCGCTCCGCCTCGACCATCCTGGCCACTTCGTCGTCGGGCCGCACGTCTTCGGAATGGCTCGCCGAAGAGGCGGACGCAGCAGCAGCCATCGCCTTGCGATCGGCGGCAGACGGGCCCGGCGTCCGGCGGCCGCTCTCGGTGATGTTCTCGAACGGCAGGGGCGTCGTGCGCTCGTCAAAGCGCAAGCGGTAGATCGGCTCGGGCAGAGCGAAACCTGCATGTTCCAGTGCCGACTTGGCCGCCGCGATGGCGAGGCTGCGGGCGCGATACCAGTCGGCTTCGCGCTGGTCGATCCAGGCGAGGAACTGCAGCACGACGTTCGAATCGCCGACCTGCATGATGCGGACTTCTGGCGGCGGATCGTCGAGTACGAAACTCAGCGACGAGAGCGTTTCGCGCCCGAGCTTGCGCGCCGCGTTCGGATCGTCGTCGGCATCGATACCAAGTTCGAAGTCGAACCGCCGTTGCGGGTTGCGTGTGTAATTGAGGATGACCGCGCGGAAGACCTGGCCATTGGGAATGCGCAAGTGGTTGCCGTCGAGCGTCATCAGTACGGTCGCGCGGCTGGTGAGGCGGATAACCCGCCCTTCGCGATCGTCGATGATAACGTGATCGTTCGGGCGGAACGGCTGGCGCAGCGACAGCATCAGCGAAGCGACGTAGTTCTCGACCGTGTCACGCATCGCGAAGCCGAGCGCCAGGCCGATGACCCCCGCGCCGCCCAGCACCGCACCCATCAATGCTCCGGCACCGATCATGTCGAGCGCGATTACGATTCCGCCGGTCACGAACACGAAGCGGATCGCGCTCGCGATCAATTCGGCGAGGAAGCTGTTCGGCGCGATCCGGTGCCACAGGGCGGTCAATCCGGCGATCGCATAACCGATCGCGGCAATCGCCAGTGCGACGAGGACGGCCACGCCGATCAGCGGCAACATGGCGGCAAAGCCTGCCAGCTTGTCCTTGAGCGAGCCGATCCCTCCCACGTTCTCGCCCAGCGAAAGGTCGCGCTCGAGCCCGTTTTCGACCGTCACGACCCCGCTCACCCGCGAAGCGATGTTCTCGGCGCGGTCGATGTCCTCGCTCGATGGAACCTTGCCCGACAGCGAGACCACGCCCTGCTGGACAGAGACGCGGACGTTCTTGAACGCCGGCAATTCGCCGTAGATTCCGGCCAACCGCCCGGAAATGCGCTCGTCCGCCCCGTCGTCCTGCGCGGCATCGATGGCCTGGCTGACATTGTCCGCGGGTTGCGGTGCGGTCTCCTCGGCCACGGGCAAGGCCGCGAAGGCCGGCGCGGCGAGCAGCTGCGCGAAGGCCAGCAACAGCGCGATCGAAAATTTCGCCAGAACGCTTATTCGCCGTCTCCCGCAACCGTCATGCCGTCGATCCTCAAGGTAGGAACGTTGATTGCGCGATGGGTTTCCGGATCGTTTGCCGGAGTCATTCGCGCGAACATGTCGAGCAGATTGCCCGCGATCGTGAATTCGGCGACCGCTTCCGCGATTGCGCCGTTGCGAATGCGGAAGCCCGCCGCACCCCGGCTGAAGTCGCCGGTCACCCCGTTAACCCCCTGTCCGAAGGCATGGGTCACCAGCACGCCGTCCTCGATCTCGGCGATCATCGACTCGCGCGAGATCGTGCCAGGCGCCATGTCGACGTTGGACACGCTGGTCCCGCCCGCGCCTTTCCCGGCGTGACCGGTCAGCGGCAGGCCGAGTTGCAGCGCCGCGGCACGGTTGGTCATCCAGCCGAACATCCGGCCATCGACGATCAGGTCGCGCCGCTGCGTTGCCACCCCCTCGCCATCGAACGGACGCGAGCGAAGGCCGCGGGGTTTGTGCGGATCCTCGACGATCCGGATCGCCGGATCCATCAGCTCATCCTGCTCGTGACCGAGCAGGAAAGTGGCTTTTCGGGCCGCCGCCACTCCGCACATCGAGCCGACGAGATAGTTCACCAGCGAGGCGCTGATCCGCCGGTCGAAAACCACCGGCATGACCCGGCTCGGCAGCTTGGCGGGGTTCAGCCGGGCGACGGCGCGCTCGCCGGCCAACCTGCCGACCTCGTCGGGCGGCGGCAGATCTTCCAGATGCCGCGCCACGCGCTGCGCGCTGTCGCGCTGCATCGCGCCGCCTTCGCCCGCGATGACGCCGCAATAGAGCGCGTGCGTCGTCGCGCCGTAGCCGCCCGAAAAGCCTTCGCTGGTCGCCAGCGAGACCAGCGCACGGGTCGCACTGGCAGCCGATGCCTCGCTGTTGGCGACGCCCGCTACGGCGCGCGCCGCATCCTCGGCAGCCAGCGCACGGTCCCTGAGAAGTTCGGGCGATGGCTCGTGCGGGTCGACGAGGTCGAGTGCGGAGGCGTCACGCGATCCGCCAGCCAGGTCTGCGCTGTCGACCAGCCCGCTGTAAGGATCTTCTGGCGCCAGCCGCGCCATCGCCACCGCCCGCTCGGCCATTTCGGCGAACGCCTGGGCAGTGAAATCGCTGGTTCGCACCGATGCCGATCGCTGCCCGACGAAGACGCGCAGCGCGATCTCCTCGCCCTCGGAGCGTTCGACGTCCTCGATTTTGCCGAGCCGCACCGTGACCGCTTCGGAACTCCCGGCCGCGGCCGTGGCCTCCGCAGCGTCCGCACCGGCACGGCGCGCGGCGTCGAGCGCCTGGGCGCAGCGATCCTGTGCTGTCTGGGCATCAATCATGGGTCTGCTCTGCCGAGCGGTTCGGCACAGCGCAAGTGCGGGGGCGGCCGGGAAGTCAGCCGATCGAGGTCAGCAATTTGAAGAGCGCCGTCAACGCCAGCGGCAGCCCGATGGCGAGCAACCAGAGGAGAATGCGGTCCCGGCGGTAGGCGGCCGCAAGCGATCGGTCGTGCGCCTGCTCCTCGCTCAGCGTCTGCCAGCGTCTCTCGAACCAGCGGCATGCGGGAATGATCATCGCGACCAGCACCACGAGCGCCAGGTAGGGCAGGATGCTGCTGCTACCGTCCTTCATCGCGTCGACCGTCACGAAAATCTGCAGGCCTGTATAGACCAGCAACGCATAGGCGATGTTGTCGCTCATGCCCTTGCGCCAGTCGACCGTTGTCTCGGTCGTTGCCGGCGCGCCTTCTTCGAGCGTTTCGCTCATCGACTGCATCCCCGAATTTCCTCTCCGCAGCAGAGTATTCCAGCTTACGATAGTTCGCGCAAGCTGCCGCGAAGGGAAGTCCGGGGCCGCGGCCCGCCCCGTGCCATGCACGAAGCCTGCCATTTTTCCCGCCGCGGGGCTTTTCTGCGCCTGCGCCCATGCTAAGGCAGGACACGATGACCACGCTCGAGGATACCGCCGCGATGGACGAAGCGCAGCTGGAAGAAGGCGCCGCGCCGCCGATTCCGCAAGGCGGCCTGGAAGTCATCTCGATCGCGAAGAGCTACGACAAGCGGGCGGTGCTGACCGACATCTCGCTGACCGTCGGCAAGGGCGAGGTGCTCGGCCTCCTCGGCCCCAACGGCGCGGGCAAGACCACCTGTTTCTATTCGATCATGGGCCTCGTGAGGCCCGATGCCGGTCGCATCCTGATGGACGGCGAGGACGTGACCAAGCTGCCGATGTATCGCCGCGCGATCCTGGGCCTCGGCTACCTGCCGCAGGAAACCAGCATCTTCCGCGGCATGACCGTCGAGCAGAACATCGCCTGCGTCCTCGAGATGGTCGAACCCGACGCAGAGACGCGTTCCGCCGAACTCGAACGCCTGCTCGACGAATTCGGCCTCACCCGTTTGCGCACCAGCCCGGCGATGGCGCTTTCGGGCGGTGAACGGCGCCGCTGCGAAATCGCCCGGGCGCTGGCGGCCAAGCCTTCTATCATGCTGCTCGACGAACCCTTCGCGGGGATCGACCCGCTTTCGATCAGCGACATCCGCGACCTGGTTAAGGACTTGAAGACGCGCGGCATCGGCGTGCTCATTACCGATCACAACGTGCGCGAAACGCTCGAAATCGTCGATCGCGCCTGCATCATCTACGGCGGCGAAGTGCTGTTCGCAGGGACGCCGGAAGCGCTGGTCGCCGACGAGAATGTCCGCCGCCTGTACCTGGGCGAAAGCTTCAGCCTGTGACACGGCACCACGGCTGGAGCTGAACCATGGCGCTGGGTCCTCGGTTAGACCTCCGGCAAACCCAGTCGCTGGTAATGACGCCGCAGTTGCAGCAGGCGATCCGCCTGCTCGCGGCCTCCAATCTCGAGATTGAGAGCTTCATCGCCGAGGCGCTCGACGACAATCCGCTGCTCGAGATGGGCGAGGTCAGCCGCGAAGCCGGCGAGGGCGACGTTTCCCCAGCCGAGGAACACGACTCGGGTCCGGGCGACGGCGACCAGGCACTCGACATCGACCCCGCAGCGCTCGACCGCGACCGGGAGACGGGCGACGGCGAATGGGGTTCGGCCGCCAGCCTCGGCGGATCGGGCGACGACCTGCCCGGCATCGACGAGCATGGCGGCGACGAGCCGACGCTGGCCGAACACCTGCTCGACCAGGTCGGCGCTGTAGCGGGCGACGCGCGCGAAGAATTCGTCGCGCGCTTCCTGATCGGCCTGCTCGACGAAGCCGGCTATCTCACCGCCGACCTGCGCAGCGTCGCGGCCGAGCTGGGGATCGCGCTGGCGGAAGCGGAACGCGCGCTCGAGGTCGTCCAGTCGCTCGACCCGACCGGCGTCGGCGCGCGGACGCTCGGCGAATGCCTGGCGCTGCAGGCAAAGGAGGCCGACCGCTACGACCCGTGCATGGCGCGGCTGATCGACAATCTCGACCTCGTCGCGCGCGGCGAACTCTCGCGCCTCAAGCGCATGTGCGATGTCGACGACGAGGATTTCGCCGAGATGCTCGCCGAATTGCGCAGCTACGATCCCAAGCCCGGCTGTCGCCACGGCGGCGCGACCGAGCGCGCTGTGGTGCCCGACGTCCTGCTCGCCCCCGGCAAGGACCAGGGCTGGGACATCCGCCTCAACGAGGAGACCTTGCCCCGGCTCGTCGTCAATCGCGAATACGCCGTCGAACTTCGCGACGGGTCGAGCGACAAGGCCACCCGGAGCTGGTTGCGTGAAAAGCTGGCGGACGCGAACTGGCTGATCAAAGCGCTCGACCAGCGGCAGAAGACGATACTCAAGGTCGCCGCGCAGATCGTGAAGAAGCAGGAAGGGTTCTTCCGGAGCGGGGTGTCGGAACTCAGGCCGCTGACCTTGCGCGAGGTCGCCGACGAGATCGACATGCACGAATCCACGGTCAGCCGGGTGACCAGCAACAAGTACCTGCATTGCGCGCGCGGAACCTTCGAACTGAAGTATTTCTTCACCAGCGGGGTCGGCAGCGCCGACGGCGAAGGCGCCTCGAGCGAGGCGGTGAAAGCGCGCATCAGGGCGCTGTGCGACGCGGAGGATCCCAGGAAGATCCTGAGCGACGACAAGCTGGTCGAACTGCTGAAGCAGGAAGGGTTCGACATCGCCCGGCGCACGGTCGCCAAGTACCGCGAGGCGATGGGCATCGGCAGCTCCGTCCAGCGTCGGCGACAGAAGAAACTGGCCGGACTCTAGCGTTTCCGAGCCTGTGGATAGGCTGTGGAAAAGTGTTGCAGAAAAGTCTCGGCGCTATTTCCGCGTTCCCTTTTACCACGCGTTAACCTTTTCCGTTCAGACCTTGTGTGGTTAACAAGCGGCAACACCTCTTTCGGGAGAGTTACCGCGAGAGGTTTGGGGCAAACAGGGGGCAAACCCATGCGCGTACTGTTGATCGAAGACGAGCCGACGACCGCGAAAGCGATCGAGCTCATGCTGACTACCGAGGGCTTCAACGTCTATTCGACCGACCTGGGCGAAGAGGGTTTGGACCTGGGCAAGCTGTATGATTACGACATCATTCTGCTCGACCTGAATCTGCCCGACATGCACGGGTACGACGTGCTCAAGAAGCTGCGCGTCGCCAAGGTGCAGACGCCCGTACTCATCCTGTCGGGCATCTCGGAAATGGATTCCAAGATCCGCTCCTTCGGCTTCGGCGCCGACGATTACGTCACCAAGCCATTCCACCGCGACGAACTGATCGCCCGCATCCACGCCGTCGTGCGCCGTTCGAAGGGCCACAGCCAGTCGATCATCCGCACCGGCAAGCTCGCCGTGAACCTCGATGCCAAGACCGTCGAAGTCGACGGCGCGCGGGTCC
This sequence comes from Qipengyuania oceanensis, assembly GCF_009827535.1. Taxonomy (NCBI): domain Bacteria; kingdom Pseudomonadati; phylum Pseudomonadota; class Alphaproteobacteria; order Sphingomonadales; family Erythrobacteraceae; genus Qipengyuania; species Qipengyuania oceanensis. Next base: position 1,588,087 of record NZ_WTYN01000001.1, read on the forward strand.
ACCTGACCGGCAAGGAATACGCGATGCTGGAGCTGCTTTCGCTCCGCAAGGGCACCACGCTGACCAAGGAAATGTTCCTCAACCACCTCTACGGCGGCATGGACGAGCCAGAACTCAAGATCATCGACGTCTTCATCTGCAAGCTGCGCAAGAAACTGAGCCATGCGTGCGGCGGCGAGAATTACATCGAGACCGTCTGGGGCCGCGGCTACGTCCTGCGCGACCCGGACGAGCAGGCCGAGGCTGCCTGACGCGCCGATATTTCGGAATTCCCGGATGGGAATGGGGGATGCGCCCGGGGCCTCGTGCTCCGGGCGCTTTTCGCTTCTCGACCCGTTACCGTGAGGTGTACTCTTAGCCTGATGACTTTGACGACTCGCGTCGCTCGCCCTGAAGATGTGCCCGCCATGGTCGAAATGGCCGAGGCACGCAGACGCCAGTATCAAACCTACCAGCCTGTGTTTTGGGCGAAGGCGGAACAATCCGCCGGGATGAGCCAGATGTGGTTCACTCACCTTGTCGGGCTTAAAGATGCCGATGTCCTGGCGCTGGAAGAGGACGGCGAAATTGCCGGGGTCGCGATCATCGAGCGGATTCCAGTTCCGCCGGTCTACAAGGGCAAATCAGCCATCAAGCTCGATGACTTTTACATCAGGGATCAGTCGCGTTGGGACGAGCTCGGCCATGCCTTGCTGGAAGGAGTCCGCGCGCTCGCGAAAGAGCGCGAATGGGACATGCTGATCGTGGTTAGCGCACAATTGGACGAAGCGCGGAATGACTTTCTGGAACGCGAGGGGCTGAGCGTGGCTTCGGTCTGGTACAATCAGCCGCTATAAGACGGACAGGCAACTTGCCCGGGGCCTCGTGCTCCGGGCGCTTTTCTTTGTTGCCTGATAGGCGAATGATTATCGCCGGGTATTCTGCCGCGAAGTAAATCCGTGCCCGGAAGCCTTCTTCGGGAATCACGCGGTCATGGAACTGTTCGGCGTCAATTTTTCGGACATCCTCCCCTTCATCGCCATCGGCTTTGCCGCCCAGCTCGTCGACGGTGCGCTCGGCATGGCGTTCGGGGTGATCACCAGCACGTTGATGGTCGGCCTGCTGGGCGTGCCGCCCGCCGTCGCCTCGCAGCGGGTCCATGTGGTCGAGTGCTTCACCACCGCGACCAGCGGCATCAGCCATCTGATCCATCGCAACATCGACAAGCGATTGTTCTTCCGCCTGCTCATCCCCGGCGTGATCGGCGGGGTGACCGGCGCCTATTTGCTGGCCTCGATCGATGCCAGCGTCGTCAAGCCGTTCGTGCTGATCTACCTCGCGGGCATCGGCATCTATCTGCTGGTGCGGGGCCTTCTCTATCCGCCGACTTTGCGCGAGGCGAAGCACGTCGCCCCGCTCGGCCTGCTCGGCGGTTTTCTCGACGCGGCTGGCGGCGGCGGCTGGGGCCCGGTCGTGACGTCCAACCTGCTCATCCAGGGCGCCGATCCGCGCAAGGTCGTCGGCACGGTCAATTCGGTCGAATTCTTCCTGACGCTCGCGATCTCGGCGAGCTTCATCTACCATCTCGGCATCGCCGACCTTGCCGGTGCTACACTCGGTCTGTTGATCGGCGGCGTGGTGGCGGCCCCCTTCGGTGCGGTGGCGGCGAAATATCTCAAGCCCAAGGTGGTTCTGATCATGGTCGGAATCGTGCTGACGATCACCAGCGCCTACGGCATCTACAGCGCCTGGTTCTGACCGGCTGATCCCGGAGGTGGCTTGAGGCTGCCGGGAATTCCTGTAAGCGGCGCGCCCATGTCAGCATTCAAGGAAGGCGATCCGACCACGCTCAACCGGCTCTACGGACGCAGCCAGGGCAAGCCCCTGCGCGCGCGTCAGCAGGGGCTGGTCGACAAGCTGCTTCCGCAGATCTCGGTTCCGTCCGAAGGACCTGTGACGAGCGAAGCGCTGTTCGGACACGACAGGCCGCTCCATTTCGAGATCGGCTTCGGCGGCGGCGAACATCTCGCCGCGCGCGCCGACATGCTGCCGGACCATGGCTTCATCGGGGCCGAGCCCTTCATCAACGGCGTTGCGCAGGCGCTGACCCACATCGAGGACCAGCGCCTCGCCAATGTCCGCCTGCACATGGGCGATGCGCTGGAAGTTCTCTCGCGCGTGCCCGACGGGGCACTGACGATGCTCTATCTGCTGCATCCCGACCCCTGGCCAAAGAACAAGCACGCCAAGCGGCGGATGATGAACGACGGGCCGGTGCAGATGTTCGCCGACAAGCTCAAGCCGGGCGGCGAGTTCCGCTTCGGGACCGATCATGCCATCTATCTGCGCCACGCGCTGATGGTCATGCGGCGTTTCACCGACGCGTTCGAGTGGATCGTCGAGGGGCCGTCGAGCTGGCAGAACCGCCCCGGCGGCTGGCCCGAAACACGCTACGAGCACAAGGCGCGCACCGTCTACGACCACGAAGTATGGTATTTCCGCTTCCGGCGACGCTGACCGGCAGGAACGCGAAGCCGCGGGCATCCGTTAGGAATAAAACCCCGACACGGAGCCTTTCCCTTGATTACCACGACCAACCCCGCGACCGGCGAGACGATCGCCGAATACGAAACGCTCGACCGCAACGGCATCGACGCGAAGCTGGAAACTGCGACCCGCGCCTATCGCGACTGGCGCACGCGCGATGTCGGGCGTCGAACGGACGTTCTGCAGAAATTGTCCGAGCTGTTCGGCCGCCACGAAGACGAGCTGGCCAAGCTGGCGACCACGGAAATGGGGAAGCCGATCAAGCAGGCGCGGGCCGAAGTGCAGAAATGCGCCAGCCTGTTCGCCTATCTCGCCAGCGACGGGCCCGCGATGCTCGAAAGCGAGTGGTGGGAGCTGGGCGATGGCGGCAAGGCGGAAGGGCGCTGGTTGCCGCAAGGCCCGGTTCTGGCGGTGATGCCGTGGAACTTCCCGTACTGGCAGGTCGTGCGGTTCCTCGGACCGACGATCCTTGCCGGCAATGTCGGGGTGCTCAAGCACGCCAGCCTCGTTCAGGGGGTTGCCGCGAAGCTGGAGGAACTGACGCTGGAAGCAGACGCGCCCGAGGGCGTGTTCCAGAACCTGTGCGTCTCGTCCAAGCCGATTGGCGACGTGATCGCCGACACCCGCATCGTCGCCGCCACCCTGACCGGCAGCGAGGGCGCCGGTCGCGCCGTTGCCGAGCAGGCTGGCAGGAACCTCAAGAAGGTCGTCCTCGAACTGGGCGGATCGGACCCGTTCATCGTCATGCCGTCCGCCGACATGGACCAGGCAGTCAAGGACGCGGTCACCGCACGCATCCAGAACAACGGCCAGTCTTGCATCTGCGGCAAGCGCACGATCGTCCACGCCGATGTGTACGACGACTTCGCCGATCGGTTCGTCTCGGCGCTCAAGGACATCGAGCCGACCGACCCGATGGACGAGGATTGCGAGCTCGGACCGCTTTCGAGCGAGGGACAGCGCGACACCGTGCTGGATCAGGTCGCCAAGGCGAAGGACGAAGGCTGCACCCTGCTGTTCGGCGGCGAGAAGCTCGACCGCGACGGCGCGTGGATGACCGCGGGTCTCCTGACCGACGTCGAGCTGGGTAGCGAGACCGGCACGGACGAGATCTTCGGGCCCGTCGGCCAGCTCTACAAGGCGAAGGACAAGGACCATGCGCTGACCATCGCCAACGCGATCCCTTTCGGTCTTGGCTCGGCAGTCTGGACCAACGACGATGGCGAGCGCGAGTTCTTCGCCAACGGCATCGAGGCGGGCATGACGACCTTCAACGCGGTCAACGGCTCCAAAATCGAAGCGCCGTTCGGCGGGATCAAGAATTCCGGGTACGGGCGCGAATTGTCGCACCACGGCCTGCACGAATTCATGAACCTGAAGACGCTGGTCTATCCGGCAGACTGAGCCAGCTTGCCGATGACCATGCGCGCCTCTAGGGGTCGCCGCATGGTTTCTATCGCTACCTGGAACATCAATTCCGTCCGCCTGCGGATGCCGATCGTCGAGCGCTTTGTCACCGAACACGCGCCCGATGTCCTGTGCCTGCAGGAGATCAAGTGCCAGGAGCACCAGTTCCCGCACGAGGCATTCGAGAAGCTGGGCTACACGCATCGCGCGGTGCATGGCCAGAAGGGCTATCACGGCGTTGCGACCGTCAGCAAAGTGCCGCTGCGCGAATTCTCCCGCCACGACTGGCAGGCCAACGGAGAGGCGCGCCATGTCGGCGTCGAATTGCTCGGCGAGGGCAAGGGCATGATCCTCGAGAACGTCTACGTTCCGGCGGGCGGTGACGAGCCCGATCGCGAAGTGAACGCGAAGTTCGGCCAGAAACTGGACTTTCTCGAGCGCATGGCGCGCTGGGCGGACGCGATCGATCGGCCGACCATGATCGTCGGCGACTTCAACATCGCCCCGCTCGAAAGCGATGTCTGGAACCACAAGGCTTTGCTGAAGGTCGTCAGCCACACGCCGGTAGAGGTCGAGAGCCTGCAGCGCTTCATGGACGCCCACGGCTGGTCGGACATCGGCCGCGAACAGATCGCCGCGCCGGAGCGCTACTACAGCTGGTGGAGCTATCGCGCGAAGGACTGGAAGGCGAACGATCGCGGTCGCCGGCTCGACCACATGTGGGCCAGCCCGGAAGTCGCCCGCGAAGTCACCGCGCACACCGTGCACGAGGAAGCGCGGGACTGGGAAAAGCCGTCGGACCACGTGCCGATCATCACCGAGGTCGCGCTCTGAGCACACCGTCGCCTTCTCGCCGCGCGGCGCAGGCCGTGGACGCGCTACGCCACGGCTGGCCGCTGGCGATGGAGCGCGAGGGCGGCGATCCGCTGATTTTTCTGCCGGCGGAAACCGCGATCGCGGCTGGCGCGACGGCACGGAAAATGCTGCTCGGCGCGGCCCGGGCCGAAACGCTCAAGCTCGCCAACCAGCGCGAGGCCGCGGTGCCCCACGCACCGGTCGTGGTCCATGCAGCGGTCCCGTTCGACCTCGCAACCGCACGGGCGGTCGCCGACCCTGCGCAGGACCTGCGCAACCCGCTGAAAGGCCCGTTCCGCGCCGAGGATTTCGACTGGCGCGACGAGGCCGAGGCGGCACTTGAGCTGGCGCGGATCGCCGGCGTGCTGCCTGCCTTCATGGTCGATGCGACGGACGCGGGCGAACCGGTAGCGGTCGCCGCCGCCGACCTGCGCGCCTACGCCGCGGCCCCCGCCCTGCGCATCGCGACCCGCGCGCGCCTGCCGGTTTCCGCGAGTGCCGATGCCGAGATCGTCGCCTATCGCAGCGCCGACGACCTGCGCGAACACGTCGCGCTGGTGCTCGGCAATCCCGACGGCGACCAGCCCCCGCTGGTGCGCCTGCATTCCGAGTGCCTGACCGGTGACGTGCTCGGCAGCCTGAAGTGCGATTGCGGCCCGCAACTCGATGCCAGCCTCGCCGCGATGGCGAACGAGGCGAGAGCCGGTCGCTGGGGCGTTCTGCTCTATCTGCGGCAGGAAGGGCGCGGCATCGGCCTCGTCAACAAGCTGCGAGCCTATTCGCTGCAGGACCAGGGTTTCGACACGGTGGATGCGAACACCCGGCTCGGCCTCCCCGACGAAGCACGCGATTTTCCGGTCGCGGCGCGGATGCTCGACCTGCTCGGCGTGCGCGCGGTGCGGCTGATGACGAACAACCTGCGCAAGGTCGTCGCGCTAGAGAACGCGGGCGTGACCGTGGTCGAGCGGGTGCCGCACGAATTGCCGCGCAACCCGCATAACGAGCGCTATCTCGCGACCAAGCGCGATCGCTCGGGCCACCTGCTCAAATAGAGAGAAAGGTTCGCTCAGCCCGCGTGGGCGAGCAGCGCCGCGACCGGGATCGCGAGGATGGCCAGCGCACAGATCGCTCCTGCAAAAAGCAGCGAGGGCCGTGCCGGCACGCGATCATTTGGCTTTGACATGACGCCGCTATAACCTTTGATGGTTAACAAGCCGTCAACGCTATCGCGCCCCACCGCGAATGCGGCGGCGAGGCAATTGTGGCAATTGCGCGGCGGCGCCCTCGACGCTATCTGCTTTCGCGACAGCCGCAAAGCCGCGGCCCAACTTTCGGAGTCAACCCATGAACAAGTTTTCCATCGCGGCCGCTGCCGGCCTCGCCCTCTCCCTCGCCGCGTGCGGCAGCGCCGACGACGCCTCGACCGAGGCGGAAGCCGATACGGTAGAAGTACCGGCCAACGACGCGCTGGAAGGCGTTTCGGAAGATGCCGTGGCCGACCCCGCCGCGACCGCGGTCGAAGACGCTACCGCGGAAGCGGAAGCTGCCGCTGCCGAGCAGACCGCCAGTGCGGAAGCCGCCGGCGATGCCGCAGCCGATGTCGCTGCCCAGGTCGAAGCGGCCGCCGCAGCCGAAGACGAAACGCAGTAAGTTTCGCTTCCAGACGTTACGGAATGGCGGGTCGTCCTCGGCAAGGGGGCGGCCCGTTTTTCTTTGCGTCTTTCCCTCGCCCCAAGGGCGTGTCTATGGTGTCGACGATGCGCGCGATTCCACCGATCCTCACGCTTGTGCTGGTTGCCTGCACCGGGCCGGCGGACGAACCGGTCGCCGCCGACACGCTGCCGGGCGAAGAGCAGGCGGTGGCAGACGCGCAGGCGATGATCGACGAGCATCCCGAGAGGCTGGAAGGCTCGGAAGCATCGCCCGACGATGAAGGTACGAGGCAGACACCTCCCCGGGACTGACCGACGAGTACAAGCAATGGAGAGAGCATGAGCCAGACCGAGGCGCAGCACGGCATGGATGCCGAGATTTTCGACCAGTTCCTCGACCAGCTCGAACGCTATGTGCGCGAGCGGTTGATCCCGGCCGAAAAGGACGTGATCGCCAACGACGCGATCCCCGACGACATCGTCCAGGAAATGAAGGACATGGGGCTGTTCGGCCTGACGGTGCCGGAAGAATACGGCGGCGCGGGGCTCAACATCACCCAATATGCCAAGGTCGTGAAGACCATGGCCTATGCCGCGCCCGCCTATCGCTCGATCTTCTCGATCAATGTCGGCATGTTCAATTCCGCGATCAAGAACGGCGGCACGGACGCGCAGAAGGCCGAATGGTGGCCGCGCATCGCGGCGGGCGAGATCGCCTGCTTCGGCCTCACCGAGCCGGGCTCGGGCTCCGACAGCGCGGCGATGGCGACGATCGCGAGGCCCGACCCGGACGGCAACGGCTGGGTCCTCAACGGGACCAAGCGCTACATCACCAATGCGCCGCACGCATCGGTCGGGCTGATCATGGCGCGCACGGAAAAGGACGCGCTGCCCAAGAACGCGCACGTCAGCGCCTTCATCGTGCCGATGGATACGCCCGGCGTCACGGTCGGCTCGCCCGATCACAAGATGGGCCAGGCGGGCAGCCACATCGCCGACATCATGCTCGACGACGTGCACGTACCGGGCGATGCGCTGCTCGGCGGGGAAACCGGCAAGGGCTTCCGCTTCGCCATGCAGAGCCTCGACAACGGTCGCATTTCCGTTGGCGCGGCATCGACCGGCTATGCCCGCCGCGCGCTCGATTCCGCGCTGCGCTACGCCAACGAGCGCAAGGCGTTCGGCGAACCGATCGCCAATTTCCAGCTGATCCAGCAGATGCTCGCCGAAAGCTGGACCGAGATCTACGCCGCCGAAAGCATGATGGCCGACGTTACCGCGCGGGTCGATCGCGGCGAGAACACGATCCGTCACGCCGCGGCCTTCAAGGTCTTCGCGTCGGAGATGTGCGGCCGCGTGGTCGACCGGGTCGTGCAGATCTACGGCGGTGCGGGCTATCTCGCCGAATACGATGCCGAACGGTTCTTCCGCGATGCACGCATCTACCGCATCTACGAAGGCACGACGCAGATCCTCCAGCTCCAGATCGCCAAGCACATGCTGCGCGAATGGGCGGGGAGCGTCTGACTTGTACAATCTGCTGAGCGGCCTTTCGATCATCGAGGCATCGAGCTTCGTCGCGTCGCCGACGATCGGTCTCTATTGCGGACAATTCGGGGCCGAGGTCATCCGGGTCGACCACCTGGCGGGCGGTCTCGATTACGATCGCTACATGCTGACCGGCGAAGGCCGCTCGCTCAGCTGGGAAAACCTCAATCGCGGCAAGAAGTCGGTCGCGCTCGATCTGCGCAGCGGCGAAGGTCGCGAATTGCTGGTCGAACTGGCGGCGAAGACCGGCAACCTGGTCACCAACCTGCCGGAGAGGAGCTTCCTCGGCCACCAGGCGATCAGGGCAAAGCAGCCTGACGGCGCAGCCGAGCTGGTCAGCGTGCGGATCATGGGCTGGCACGACGGGCGCCAGGCTATGGACTTCACCGTCAACGCCGCGAGCGGTTACCCGCTGATGTGCGGACCGGAAGACTGGGACATGGAAACCGCGCCGCCGGTCAACCAGGTGCTCCCGGCATGGGATTTCATCACCGGCGCTTACGGTGCCTTCGCGCTCGTCTCGGCGATCCGCCACCGCGAACAGAGCGGCCAGGGCAGCGAGCTGCGCATTCCCCTGGGCGATGTCGCGATCGGCACGGTCGCCAATTCGGGATCGATGGCGGAAATGCTCTATCGGGGCGGTGACCGCGAGCGGCTGGGCAATGCCATCTGGGGCGCGTTCGGGCGCGATTTCCGCAGCCGTGACGGCGTGCGATTCATGGTCGCCGCGCTGACCGAGAAGCAATGGCACGGCCTGGTTGCTGCCTTCGACGCAGACGCGAAGATTGCCGAACTCGAAAGCGAACTCGGCGTGTGCTTCACCGATGGCGACACTCCTCGCTTCGCCAACCGCCATCGCCTGTTCGCACTGTTCCAGTCGATCGCGGAGACCATGGACTACGACGAACTGGCGGCGCGCATGGCGGCAGAAGGCACCACGTTCGAGCGCTATCGCACCATGTTCGAGGCAGCGAACGATCCGGTACTGGTCGGCGACAATCCGCTGTTTGCCCGGACCACCGGCAATCCGTCGGGCTTCGAATATCCCGCGCCGCGCAGCTTCGCCAACATTCCGGGCCGCGAGGCGGGCGACCCCGCTCCCGCGCCATACCTCGGCCAGCACACCGAAGAGGTTCTCGCCGAACGGCTCGGCCTCTCGTCGGGCCAGATCGGCGCGCTCGTCGACAAGGGTCTCGCCGCGCTGAGCGACGAGGCAACAGATTATTCCAGGATCAGGACCATCCCATGACACAGCTCCGCAAAGTCGCCATCTGCAAGCCGCTCCGCACTCCCGTCGGCAAATATCTCGGCAGCCTTGCCCCGCTGGAAGCGGGCGCGCTAGGCGCGGTGATCCTCAAGGCGCTAGTCGAGCGCAGCGGGGTCGATCCCGAGCGGGTCGACGACGTGATCTTCGCGCAAGGCTATGGCAGCGGAGAGGCTCCCGCCATCGGCCACTGGAGCTGGCTTGCTGCCGGCCTGCCGCTCGAAGTGCCCGGCTACCAGGTCGACCGGCGCTGCGGATCGGGCGTCCAGGCGATCGTCAACGCGGCCATGATGGTCCAGACCGGGGCGGCGGATTGCGTGGTCGCGGGCGGCGTCGAGAGCATGTCCAATGTCGAACATTACACCACCGGTGCCCGCAACGGCGTGCGGATGGGCGACATGGTGCTGTGGGACCGGCTGACGCGTGGCCGGTTGATGAGCCAGCCGATCGACCGCTTCGGCGTGATCACCGGCATGATCGAGACGGCGGAGAACCTCGCCAAGGATTACGACATCAACCGCGAGGCCGCCGATGCCTTTGCCGTGCGCAGTCACCAAAACGCGGCCGCGGCATGGGATGCCGGCAAGTTCGACGAACAGCTGGTCAAGGTCGAGATCCCGCAGCGGCGCGGCGACCCTGTCGTGTTCGACCATGACGAGGGCTACCGTGCCGATGCGAGCATGGAAACGCTCGGGTCGCTGCGCGCGATCGATGCCAAGCGCGATTCAGACGCGATCGTGACCGCGGGCAATGCCAGCCAGCAGAACGATGCGGCGGCGGCCTGCCTGGTCGTGGCGGAAGACAAGGTCGAGGAACTCGGGCTCGAACCGATGCTGTGGTTCAGCGGATGGGCGGCGGCAGGATGCGATCCTTCGCGCATGGGCATCGGCCCAGTCCCCGCGGTCGAGCGCCTGTTCGCCCGCACGGGCATGGGCTGGGACGACATCGACCTCATCGAACTCAACGAGGCCTTCGCTCCGCAGGCGCTCGCCGTACTAAAGGGCTGGGGCTTTTCGGAGGACGACAGCCGCCGCGAGATCGTCAACGTCAACGGCTCGGGCATCTCTCTCGGGCACCCGATCGGCGCGACCGGGGGCCGCATCCTCGCCGACATGGCACACGAGATGCACCGGCGCGGCGCACGCTACGGGCTGGAGACGATGTGCATCGGCGGAGGCCAGGGTATCGCGGCGATCTTCGAGCGCGCCGCCTGATGAGCGAATGGGATGCCTGGGTGAGGCGGGCGGCGCGGGCGCGCGACATCCTCGATCCCGCGCTGGCCCGGCGCTGGCTGGCGACCTTCGACCTGCCGCAACCCGATGGCGGGACAATGCCGCAAGGCATCCACCTGTGCCTGTGCACCCCGGAGGCTCCGCAAGCAGCGCTCGGCGAGGACGGTCACCCGGCACGCGACGACAGCGATGACAGTTTCTTTCCCCCGATCCCGCTGCCGCGCCGCATGTGGGCGTCCTCGCGGATCGAATTTTTCGCTTCCCTTGCGATCGGGGCCACGGTCGAGCGCACCAGCCGCATCGTTTCGGTCGCCGAGAAGGACGGCTCCACCGGCAAGCTCGGCTTCGTCGATGTCGAACACCTGACGACGGCTGACGGCGTCGATGCGATCCGCGAAGTCCAGACGCTGGTCTATCGCGCGGCTTCCGCGCCCGACGCGCCGCTCCAGCCAAGCGAGCCGGGCGATGGCGCCTTCGACGGGACGGCCTGGGACGCGCAGCGCACGCTCGTGCCCGATCCGAGGCTGCTGTTCCGCTATTCGGCGCTGACCTTCAACACGCACCGCATCCATTACGACTTGCCCTATGCCCGCGATGTCGAGCGGTATCGCGGCCTCGTCGTGCACGGCCCGCTGATCGCCAGCCTGCTGCTGCAACTGGCGCAAGACCGGTTCGGCGAAAATGCGCTGGCCACCTTCGACTTCCGTGCTGTCAGCCCCGCGATTGCCGACGAGCCGCTGACGCTGGCGCTGCGGCGCACCGACGACGGGCTGGAGCTCGGCAGCTTCGCCAGCGACGGGCGCCAGACCCTGAAGGCCAGCGCCACGCTCGCCTAGCCGGCAATCGGGTAGGGCGCGATCGGCTGGAGGACCGAGTAGTCCTCGACCAGCGGCTCCGTCCCCAATTCGGGAAACTCGATCGGGTCCGGTTCGCAGCGCGTATCGGGCAGCCGGTCGAGCAGGTCGCGGATCAATGTCAGCCGGCCACGTTTCTGGTCGTTGAAATCGACCAGCGTCCAGGGTGCGTGGTCGGTGTGCGTCGCGCGCAGCATCGCGGCCCGGGCTTGTGTGTAGGCGGCATACTTGTGCCGTGCCGCCAGATCGATCGGCGATAGTTTCCAGCGCTTGAGGGGATCGCCGAGCCGTTCGCGCAACCGCTCTTCCTGGTTCGCCTGATCGGTCGTCAGCCAGTACTTGAACAGCAGTATGCCGTCATCGACGAGCATCTTCTCGAACACGGGAGTCTGATCGAGGAAAGCGTCGACCTGCGCTTCGTCGGCATAGCCCATCACCCGCTCGACACCGGCGCGGTTGTACCAGCTGCGGTCAAACAGGACGATCTCGCCCTCGCTGGGCAAATGCGCGACGTAACGCTGGAAATACCATTGCGTCTGCTCGGCCTCGGTCGGCTTCGAAAGCGCGACGATGCGGCACTGGCGCGGATTGAGCCTTTCGCTGACCGCGCGGATCGCGCCGCCCTTGCCGGCCGTGTCGCGCCCTTCGAACAGAACAACGATCCGCTGCCCGGTCACCCGCGCCCACCGCGCCATGCCGACGAGCTCTTCTTCGAGCGGATCGAGCAAGTCCTCGTATTCCTTGCGTTTCAACTTGCCTTCGTCCTTGCCCAAGCGCACCTCCCGGTTTGTCATCCGCCCTTCCCGCAGATATGGTTGCAGCCGAAACCATGACCCAGACCGACACACAAAGCATCGACGCTGCAGAGCAGGACTTCGCGACACTGCCTGAAATGCCGGCCGATGTCTTTACCGCTCCGCTGCGCAAACCCGATCATGTCGGCGACGACTGGCTGGAGCCGAAGCAGGCGGAATATTCGTCCGAAGACGATGCCATCTGGAACGACCTGTTCGAGCGGCAGATGGGCGTGCTGCCGGGTCGTGCGGCGAGCGCTTTCATGGCCGGGCTGCAGAAGCTCAACCTCAATCGTGGCGGCGTGCCCGAGTTCGGCAAATTGTCGGAAGACCTCGGCCATCTCACCGGCTGGTCGGTGGTCCCCGTGCCCATGCTGATCCCCGATCACGTGTTCTTCTGGCACCTCGCCAACCGGCGCTTCCCGGCGGGCAACTTCATCCGCACGCGCGAAACCTTCGATTACATCCAGGAGCCCGACGTCTTTCACGACGTGTTCGGGCACGTCCCGATGCTGACCGACCCGGTCTATGCTGACTACATGCAGGAGTACGGGCGCGCCGGGTGGAAGGCGATGCGCTACAACCGCCTGAAGGCGCTCGGCTCGCTCTACTGGTACACGGTCGAATTCGGCCTGATGCTGGAGAACAGCGAGATCAGGGCTTATGGGGCCGGCATCCTCTCCGGGCCGACCGAGGTGGTCTATGCGACCGAGGCCGAAAGCCCCAACCGCATCATGCTCAATGTCGACCGGGTTATGCGGACGGATTACGTGATCAGCGACCTGCAGCCGACCTATTTCGTAATCGAGAGCTTCGAGGACCTGTACCGACAGACGGTGGAGCGCGATTTCGACCGGCTCTACCGCAATCTTTCGCCCGCCTTCACCTATGCCAATTCGGCGGTGATCGACGTCGACAACGTGCTCCACCGCGGCACGCAGGAATACCTGCTGCGCGGTGGGCGTGGCAGCGGTGCGCGGCCGGTCTGAAGCCGCCCGCCTGGCTGCCAAAAGAAAACCGGCGCAGGATCGCTCCCGCGCCGGCCTGTCTTCAGCCCGAAAGGGCCGATCGTTACATGGCGTCGTTGCCGTCGATCTCGTCGGCCTGCTCTTCCATCGACTCTTCCATCGCGTCGGTCTGGTCGTCCATCGCGTCGGCCTGGTCTTCGGTGATCTGGCCGGCTTCTTCCATCGCGTCGACTTCGTTGTCGCGGGCGTCTTCCATCGCTTCGATGTTGTCTTCAGCCTGGTTCTCTGCAGCGCTGTCACAAGCGGCGAGGCCAAGGCCGGCAATCGAGGCGATGAGGGCTACTTTGGCGAATTTCATAATCATTCTTCCTTTTCAGCGATCACGGCCGCGTCAGCGCGGGCCTTGTCGATCATGGCAAAAATGTGTCGAAGCCTCAATGGTTCCCAGAAATACGAAAACCGGCCCGGGGTTGCCCCCGGACCGGCTCTCGAAACGATTGAATTCCGTGCGGAATTACATGGTCGATTCGTCGACCGTGCTGCCGATCGGATCGTCGTTGGTGCCCATGTCGGTGTCACCTTCGGCGGCGTCTTCGACGCGGTCAGCCTGCTCTTCCATCACGTCGGCTTCGGCGTCAGTGATCTGGCCGGCGTCTTCCATGGCATCAGCCTGGTCTTCCATCGCTTCAGCCTTTTCTTCTGCAGCTTCTTCAGCCGGGCTGTCGCAAGCGGCGAGACCGAGACCGAGAGCGGCGACGGCAGTGACCATGGCGGTCTTGGCAGTGAACTTCATCAATATTCCCCTTTTATGCAAAACAGGGCCGTCCGTTGACATCGAGCCCCAGGTAGAAGGTTTCAGCAACCAGACGGTCATGGTGCGCTTCCCAGCGGGCCATGAACGCTCAAAAAATCAGGAGGTGACGCGCGCGCGCACCACATTGGCTATCGCCAGACTTACAAGAGCGGCCGCGAAGGCCGCTAGTAGCGCCGTAGCGCTGATTCCGATGAGAATCGATCCTCGATTGACCAGAATACCGGCAAGCATCGCGCCCGCGATTCCGACGACGACGTTCATCAGGATGCCCTGGCGATCTTCGGATCGGGTGATGATCGACGCGAGCCATCCCAGGATGCAGCCAACGACCACCAGAATTACGAAACCCATTATTTAGTTCCCAATACGCACATATCGCACAAAGCAACCATCGGCACGATGGTTCCGGAATTCAGAACGAAACGAAGTTAATCGGCATCGGTTCCCGCGCAAGAACAACAGTTTCAGCGCAGGGCCAACCACGCCACCGCTGCCGCTCCGACGACGATGCGATACCATGCGAACGGCGCGAAGCCATGGCGGCTGACGTAGGCGACGAAGGCACGGATAACGACCAGCGCGACCACGAAGCTGACGACGAAACCGATCGCGATCTCGCCCCAGCCGACGCGCGCCGTGCCGGCCATCAGATCTCCGCCCTTCTGCCACAGTTCCAGCGTGGAGGCGCCGATCATGGTTGGGACGGCCAGGAAGAAGGAGAACTCCGCCGCGGTCTTGCGGTTCACGCCCATCGCAAGCGCACCCATGATGGTCGCGCCCGAGCGGCTGACGCCCGGCACCATGGCGAGGCACTGCGCGAAACCGACCCCGATCACCTGCCGCAAGGGCAGGTCGGCGACCGTCTCTTCCCCCTTCGGATTTGCGACCTTCTCGATCCCGAGAATGGCGATGCCGCCCAGGATCAGGGCCCAGGCGACGATCGACGGGCTGCCGAGCATGATGTCGATGTAATCCTTGAACGCCAGGCCCAGGATCGCCGAAGGAATGAAAGCAACGATGATGTTGCGGGCGAAGCGCAGCCCTTCGCTCTCGAGCCGGAGAACGCCCATCCCCGCATTCCAGAAAGTCCCCCAGTACTGGTAGACCACGGCGAGGATCGCGCCGAGCTGGATGACGACGTTGAACATCGCCCATTCGGCCGCGTCGTAACCGAACAGTTCGGAGGCGAGTATCAGGTGGCCGGTCGAGGAAACCGGCACGAATTCTGTCAGGCCCTCGACGATGCCGAGGACGATTGCGGTGAGGGTCTCGTTCATGCGGCGCGGGCTTTGGGCGGGCGGACGGGGATGTCAAGCACTCCCCGCCCGCACGGCCTCGATGGGTCCGATCAGAAGACCGTGATACGATCTTCCGGTGCCAGGTAGAGGTCGTCGCCGGGCTTCACGTCGAAGGCATCGTACCATGCCTGCATCTGGCGAACCGTGTTGTTGACGCGGAACTCGTTGAGCGGGTGGCTCGCGCTCACCAGCTGCGAACGGCGAGCCGCCTCGCGCATGATGACGCGCCATTCCTGCGCGAAGGCGAGGAAGAAGCGCTGGTCGCCGGTCAGGCCGTCGATCACCGGGGCTTCCTTGCCGTTCAGCGACTTGCGGTACGCGCGGTATGCCATTTCCAGCCCGACCGTGTCGCCGAGCACTTCGCCCATCGACTGGCGACCGGTCATGCACAGCGCACCATCGTCGAGGGGGCAATAGGCCTCGATCAGCTTCGCCATCTTGTCGGCGCGTGCTTCGAAAGCGGCACGATCGGCGTCCTGCCACCAGTTACGCAGCGTTCCGGTGCCGTCGTAGCGCGAGCCGCTGTCGTCGAAGCCGTGGCCGATCTCGTGCCCGATGACCGAGCCGATCGCACCGTAGTTGACGGCTGCATCGGCTTGCGGATCGAACATCGGCGGCTGCAGGATAGCAGCCGGGAAGACGATCTGGTTGGTCAGCGAGGAGTAATAGGCGTTGACCGTCTGCGGGGTCATGAACCACTCGCTGCGATCGACCGGCTGGTCGAGCTCGGCGCGATTGTCGGCGGTCGCCCAGGCCAGCACGCGCTGGCGATTGCCGAGCGCATCGTCGCCCTTCATCACCAGGCCGTCGTAGGTTTCGAACTTTTCCGGATAGCCGATCATCGGGTCGAAGGCCGCCAGCTTGGCCAGCGCTTCCTTGCGCGTAGTCTCGGTCATCCAGCTGTTTGTCTCGAATGCCTCGCGGAAGGACGCCTGGATATTGGCGACCATCTCGTCCATCTTGGCCTTCGAGGCAGGCGGGAAGTTGCGCGCGACGTAGAGCTTGCCGAGTTCCTCGCCGAGATAGCCCTGCACCGTGGCGATCGCCCGGTCTTTCAGCGGACGGGGCTGCTGCGCGCCGCTCATGGTGGTGCCGGCGAACTTGAAATAGGCATCGTAGACATCCGACGGCAGCACCGCTGCATTCGAGGCCACGAAACGCGCTGCCATCAGCGCCTTGAGCGTCGCGAGCGGCGTCTTCTGCAGCAGGTCCATCATTGCCGGCAATCCGCCGCCGATCTGCGCGAGGTCCGCATCGGTCAGCCTTGCGGCCGCGATTTCCTCAGCCGTGGGCGGGATCTGCGTTGCCAGGAACACGTCGGTATCCTGGTAGTCACCGGATTCGAGCAGCGCCTGCAGCGGAAAACTCGGCGACAGCGCCTGGAATTCGGCCCGCGTCAGCTTGTTGTAGGTGAGCGTGGGATTGCGGAAATACTGCCGGTCCCACTCCAGTTCGGCGACCTTCTTTTCGAAGGCATAGACCGATTTCGCTGCTGCGGCCGGATCGGCGTAGCCCGCCTTGCCGAGCATGAACTCGAGCATTTCCATGTAGGATGCGCGGATCTGGAGATTGCGCTCGTTGTCGACGAGGTAATAGTCGCGATCGCTCATCCCCATTCCCGAGAAGCCGACTGCCGCAACATGCGTGTCGGGTGCCTTGCTGTCCGTGGTCACGCCGATACTGATGAGGCCGGTGTACTCCGGCGCTTCGAATAGCCGCACCAGCGATTCGAAATCGGGCGCGTCGTAGATCTTCTGCAGATAGGGCTGGGCCGGAGCCATGCCGGCGGCATCGATCGCGTCGCGATCGAGATAGGAGTTGTAGGCATCGAGAATGCGCCGCTCGCTGGTGCCCGGAGCCGGGTTGGATGCGGCGATCTGGGTGATCAGTCGCTCGATTTCATCATCCGCCCGCTCGTTGAGCAGGTGCGCGGTGCTGAACACCGACCGGTCCGCGGGCAGTTCGGCCTGGCCGACCCACTTGCCGTTCATGTAGGCGAAGAAATCGTCGCCCGGATCGACCGTGGTGTCGATCGAAGCGACATCGATGCCATGCTCGCCGAACGACATTTGCGGGTAATCGGGTTCGTCCTGCGCCTGGGCCGATGTGGCGAGGGCAAGCGCGGCGAGCGAAGCGCCGAAAGCGAGCAAGTTACGCATTGGTGGTATTCTCCTGGTCAGAACTGCCATGTCGCAGCGGACCTAGCGCGCGAAACGGCGATGGGAATGCAGTTGGTCGAAAAGCGTTAGCGTTTCGAAGATTAGCCTAATCCTAACAAGCTCTTCCAGCCTGTCAGATCTCGACATCATCGAATTGCAGCGAGGCGAGCCGGGCATAGAGCCCGCTGCCCGCCGTCAGCTCGGCATGGGTGCCCTGCTCGACGATCCGGCCTTCGTCCATCACCACGATCCGGTCCGCGGCGCGCACGGTCGCGAGGCGGTGGGCGATGACCAGCGTGGTGCGGCTCGCCATCAGTCGGTCGAGCGCTTCCTGCACGAGCCGTTCGCTTTCCGCGTCGAGCGCGCTGGTCGCTTCGTCGAGCAGCAGGATCGGCGCATCGCGCAGCAATGCGCGGGCAATGGCGATGCGCTGTTGCTGGCCGCCCGACAGGCGCGTGCCGTTCTCGCCGAGGAACGTGTCGAGACCGTCAGGAAGCTCCGTCAGGAAACGCTCCGCATTGGCGGCGCGGGCGGCTTCCATGATGGCCTCGTCGCTCGCGTCCCAGTTGCCGTAACGCAGGTTGTCGCGCGCATTGGCGCTGAACAATACGCCGTCCTGCGGAACATAGGCCATCCGCTGGCGGATATCGGCGGGGTCGGCGCTGGTCAGCGGAACGCCATCCAGCCGTATCGTGCCCGCCTGCGGATCGTAGAACCGCTCGGCCAGCTGGAAGATGGTCGACTTGCCCGCGCCCGAGGGCCCGACGATCGCGACGGTTTCGCCCGGCTCGACCTCCAGCGTGAAATCCTTGAGCGCCACCGCGTCCAGCCGCGTCGGATAGCGGAAGGTGACGTTGCGGAACGAAAGACTGCCGCGCGGCGGCAGGGGCAGCGCCTGGGGCTTGGCCGGGGCGGCAATGGTCGGCTTCTCTTCCATCAGTTCGCTCAGCCGGCTTGCAGCGCCGGCCCCGCGCAAAAGATCGCCGTAAACCTCGGTCAGTGTCCCAAAAGCGCCCGCGACCAGCCCGCTGGTAATGACGAAGGCGGCGATCGTCCCCCCGGTGATCTCGCCCGCGCTGACGCCCAGCGCGCCGCGCCACATGATCAGCGTGATCGCGCCGAAGATCAGCCCGATGATGATCGAGGTCATGGCGGCGCGGATGATGATCCGTTGCCGTGCCGTCTCGAATGCGCGTTCGACACCGGAGGCGAAGCGTTCGCTCTCGCGCCGTTCCTGGTTGAAGCCCTGCACGATCTTCATCGCAGAGAGGACTTCGGTGACCATCGCCCCGACATCGGCGATGCGGTCCTGGCTGTGGCGCGATACCGCCTGCAGGCGGCGCCCGAAGAGCAGGATCGGCGCGATCACCACCGGAATGCCGAGCAACAGGTAGAGCGTCAGTTGCGGGGCGAGATAGAACAGGTAGGCCGTTCCGCCGATCGCCATGAGGATATTGCGCAAGGCGACCGAGACGACCGAGCCGACGACCAGCTCGATCTGCGTCGTATCCGAAGTCATCCGGCTCGAAATCTCGCGCGGGCTGTTCTCCTCGTAGAAGCCGGGCGACAGGCGCAGGAGGTTGCGGTGCACCGCCAGGCGGATGTCCGCTACCACGCGTTCGCCGAGCATGCTCACGAAGTAGAACCGCATCGCGGTCCCGATCGCGAGGACCACGACGATGCCGAGCAGGTAGCGGAACCAGCGACCGATGTCCGCCGGATCGCCGCCCTCTGCGAAACCGCGATCGATCACCAGCTTGAAACCCGCCGGGATCGCGAGCGTCGCGGCCGCGGTGATGACGAGCGCGAGAACGCCGAGCGCCACGGTGCCGGGATATTGCGAAGCCGCGCGCCAAACCATGCGCAGCGGTGCGACCGTCTTTGCCTTGGGCGGCCTGCTGTCGCTGGAATTGGTAGTTCCGTTCATCGGCGATCGCCTAGCCGTGCGGACCGTCAAAGGAAACCGTCAGCACACGGCAATCCGCACTGGCTGGGGCACCGCGCTGGCAATTGTGCGTTGCACAAAGATCGCAAACCCGTCACTGTATGCGACAACGCGCTCGGGAGAAGCGCAAGAGCAGGGGAATTCGCTATCCTTTACCATGCCTATGAATTGCAGCGCTCGTGGCTCAGCAGCGCGAGCGCCATGGCTTCGATCGGCGCGGAAATGCTGACCAATCCGGCCAATCCTTTCGGCTATACCGGATTGGGCCCGATGGCCGCCTCCGCACTGGAAGTCTTCGCCCACGCCGCGGCACCGCGCGGCAAGCCGGCCTGGAACATCGATTCGGTCGATGTCGGCGGCAAGACGGAAGCGGTCGAGGAAGCCACCGTGGTCAACAAGCCGTTCGGCGACCTCAAGCGCTTCCGCCGTGAAGGCTTGCCGGAGGATGCGCCGCGCCTGCTGATCGTTGCCCCGATGAGCGGGCACTACGCCACGCTGCTGCGCGGAACGGTGTGGCGCATGGTCGAAAGCTGCGAGGTCTACATCACGGACTGGGCCGACGCGAAGACCGTGCCGCTGCACGAAGGCGCCTTCGATCTCGACGATTACATCGACTACATCATCGAGTTCGCGCAGTTCATCCACGAGGCTGCCGGCAAGCGCACGCACATGATGGCAGTATGCCAGCCATCGGTCCCCGCATTTGCCGCGACCGCGTTGATGAACCTGCACAAGGATCCGGCGCGCCCGGCTTCGCTCACCATGATGGGCGGCCCGATCGACACGCGTTGTTCGCCCACCACGGTCAACGACCTGGCGATGGAGCGCCCGATCGAATGGTTCCGTCAAACGGTGATCGCGACCGTGCCCATGCAGCACCGCGGGGCGGGTCGGCGGGTCTATCCCGGCTTCCTGCAGCTTGCAGGCTTCATGAGCATGAACCTGGGCAGCCACATCCTCAGCCATTACGAGATGTTCAAGCACCTGACCGCCGGCGACGACGACAGCGCCCAGCTGACCAAGGATTTCTACGACGAATACCGCTCGGTCTGCGACATGACCGCCGAGTTCTACCTTCAGACGGTGGAAGAGGTTTTCCAGAAGCATTCGATCCCGAACGGCACGTTCGAGCACAAGGGCGAGGTCGTCGATCTCGGGAAGCTGACCGATACCGCGCTGCTGGCGATCGAAGGTGAGCGGGACGATATCTCGGGCCTCGGCCAGACCAAGGCCGCGCTCGACCTCGCGACCAATCTGAAGGCCGCGGACAAGCGCTACTACATGGCCGAAGGCGCCGGGCATTACGGGATCTTCAACGGCAGCAAGTGGCGCGGCAGCATCGCCCCGGTGGTCGAGGAATTCATGGCCGCCCACGGCGGCTGACGGGTTGCCTCAGCCCGGCGGCGGCCCCGGTCGCGGCCGGAACAGTTTGCGGATGAACGCCCGCGCCAGCAGCAGCAGGCCGACAACCAGCGCCAACAGGACCGCCGCGACGCCCGCCGCCACGTAGGGATACTCGTAAACCGTGTAGAGCAGGCCCGCGGTCGCCACGTCCTCGACGCTCGAGACAGCGATATTGCTGACGGGCTCCGGACTGGCGTTGACCACGCCGCGCGCGCCGGCCTTGCCGGCATGGGCTGCAAGGCTCGCCCCGCCGCCGAGCAGGAAGGCGACGACCTGGGTGGTCGGATCGGACGGATCGACGATCGCCAGCGCCAGTAACGCGCCGCCGACCGGCCGGACCAGCGTGTGCACCGTGTCCCAAATCGAGTCGAGCCACATCACCTTGTCGGCCAGGAATTCGACGAGCGCGGCAATTGCAGCGATGCCCATGACCCACGGGTTGGCAAGCGCATCGAGCGCGGCGAGATGTTCCGGGAGCGGCAGCGCGCCGAGCCGCATGGCGAGCCCGGTTGCGAAAATGCACAGGTAGAGCCGCCAGCCAGCCAGCAGGCTCACGCTTCCCGCGATGCCGATGATTTCCATGATGCCCATGAGCCGCTCGCTCCTCTCGGGGCGAATAATGCGCGCATATCAGCGGCTTGGCAATCAGCCGATGCGGGCACCCTGTCCGCCGTCGACCGGCAGGAGCACCCCGGTGACGAATGCGCTCTCGTCGCTGGCGAGGAACAACGCCGCATTTGCGACATCCTCGGCCTGCCCCATGGCTCCCCGCAAGGGCACGGTCGCCGCGCGTGCTGCACGCTGCTCCTCGAGCGAGCGGCCATCGCGCGCGGCTGTTCCGCCGACTCCCATCGGCGTGTCGATCAGGCCCGGCAGGATCGCGTTGCAGCGCACACCGCGCTTCGCCGACCCCAGCGCGGTGGCGATTGTGAGCCGGTTGAGCGCAGCCTTGGAAACCTCGTAGGCGATCATGTTCGCCCCCGCCGTCGAAGCGAGCGAGCTGATATTCACGATGCTGCCCTGGCCCGCATCGCGCATCGGTCCGAGCGCTGCGGCCAGGACCCGGCGCGCACCGGTGAAGTTCACGGCGAACACTTTTTCGAACGCCTCGTCGTCACAGGCGTGGGCAGGCCCGTCGCCCGCATGACCGATCCCGACATTGTTGACGAGAACATCGATCCGGCCCCAGCGCGCCAGGGCCTCGCCGACGATCAGATCCGCATCGGTGACGACGTCGGCAGCAAGCGCAAAGCCCGTGCCGCCAGCCGCCCCGATTTCCCCGGCGACAGCCTCGGCGCGGTCAGCGTCGCGATCGACGCACAGGACTTCGGCGCCCTCGGCGGCGAACCGCAGGGCGATGGCCCTGCCATTGCCCATGGTTTCGCCCGGTTGCTGGCCGGCACCGACGACAACGGCCGCCTTTCCGGCCAGCCGCCCGTTCGACGTCATGCGCAATCGAGGTCCGGATCGGGCCGGTCGCCGTCCTCGAGCTGGATCCCGAAGCTGTTCAGTATCATCGAGACCTGCGTGTACTGGCCGACCGTGAAGACGAGGTCCATCCGGCCCTTGTCGCCCAGTTCCGTCAGCGCCTTCCAGGTCGCGTCGGAAACGAAGTGGTCGGCGACCAGTTCGTCCGCCGCGCGCAACATGGCGCTTTCGAGGTCGGTCCAGCCTTCCGCGTCGGGGCCGGCCTTGATCCGCGCGATCTCCGCATCGGTCAGGCCGCAGTCCTTGCCGATCCGGGTGTGCTGCGCGAATTCATAGCCCGATCTGCACAGCCAGCCGGTCCGCAGGATGACCATCTCGCGCTCGCGCTCGGGCAGGGCGTTGCGCCGCGAGAGCACGTAGCTGCCCCAGCCGAGAAACGCGTTGAGCGCCTTGGGTGCATGGGCGAGCGTGCGGAAGATGTTGAGCACCCGCCCCCCGCCAACCTTGTTGTCGGGGTTGGTGAAGGGGGCGAGCGCCTGTTGCTGCTCCTCGTCGAGCCGGTCGATGTCGACCGGCTCGATGCGGGGTGCACGCAATCTCACTTACAGAACCTCGAACAGGCCTGCCGCGCCCATGCCGCCGCCGACGCACATGGTCACGACGACATACTTGACGCCCCGGCGCTTGCCTTCGATCAGCGCGTGGCCGACGCAACGCGCGCCGGTCATGCCGAACGGGTGGCCGATCGAGACCGAGCCGCCGTTGACGTTAAGCTTGTCGTCGGGGATGCCGAGCTTGTCGCGGCAGTAGATCACCTGCACCGCGAATGCCTCGTTCAGCTCCCACAGGCCGATGTCGCCGACCGAGAGGCCGAACCGGTCGAGCAGCTTCGGAATGGCGAATACCGGACCGATGCCCATCTCGTCGGGCTTGGTGCCCGCGACTGCCATGCCGACATAACGGCCCATCGGGGTGAGGCCGCGCGCCTTGGCGACTTCGGCTTCCATCAGGACGCTGGCCGCCGACCCGTCGGCCAGCTGGCTGGCGTTGCCCGCAGTGATCGTGTGGCCTTCGCCCATCACCGGCTGCAGCGAGGCGAGGCCTTCGAGCGTGGTGTTGGGGCGGTTGCAGTCGTCCATCGAGATGGTGACCTGCTCCTCGCTCGTCTCGCCGGTTTCCTTGTTCTTGACCAGCATGGTGGCGGTGACCGGCACGATCTCGTCGTCGAGCTTGCCGGAAGCCTGCGCGGCGGCGGTACGCTGCTGCGACTGGAGCGAATACTCGTCCTGCGCCTCGCGGCTGATACCGTAGCGCTTGGCGACGACTTCGGCGGTGCCGATCATCGGCATGTAGATATCGGGATGCATCTCGAGCAGCGCTTCGGACGGGATCAGCCCGCCGGTGTTCTTCTGCATTCCGCTGATCGATTCGAGACCGCCGGCGACGCAGATGTCCATCCGGTCGACGATGATCTGCTTGGCGGCAGTGGCGATCGACATCAGGCCCGAGGAGCACTGGCGATCCATCGTCATGCCCGCGACCGAGGTCGGCAGGCCGGCCATCAGTGCGATCTGGCGACCGACGTTCATGCCCTGCATGCCGGTCTGGCTGGCAGCGCCGATGATGACATCGTCGATCTCCGCGCCTTCGAGGCCGGCACGCTCGACCGCGGCCTTGACCGAAAACGCGCCCAGTTCGACCGCGTGGGTGTTGTTGAAGGCCCCGCGGCCCGCCTTGGCGAGCGGCGTGCGGGCGGTGGAGACGATGACTGCGTCACGTGACATGGTAATTCCTTGAAGTTGCTGTTTGTCGCTTCCGTCCCGGGGAGGAGACGATCAGACGAAGAACTGCATAATCCATTCGGTGATGAGGGCGGGCTTGTCCTCGCCTTCGATCTCGATGGTGATCTCGTGGGTCTGCTGCCACTGGCCGGGGCGCTTCTCGACCAGTTCGAGCAGCTTCCAGTGGCCGCGGATGCGCTTGCCGCTCTTCACCGGGGCGATGAAGCGCGTCTTGTTGCCGCCGTAGTTGACGCCCATCTTGACGCCGTCGACCTTGGGCAGGTCCGAATTGGCCGACAGGTAGGGGATCATCGAAAGGGTCAGGAAGCCGTGCGCGATGGTCCCGCCGAACGGGGTCATCTTGGCCTTTTCCTCGTCGAGATGGATGAACTGGTGATCCCCGGTCGCTTCGGCGAACTGGTTGATCCGCTCCTGGCTCATCTCGACCCATTCGCTGGTGCCGATGTTCTCGCCGACCTTGGCTGCTACGTCCTGCGGGCTCATGTCTCTCTCCTTCGAAGTGCTGATCTGAATTTCCGGTCCGGAGCGACTCTCAACGCCCCGAATGCGCAGGGACTCATGGCGCATCGCGGCAAGCGGTGCAACGCACGGATTGGTGCCGTTACGGCATCGGGGCCCGTCATCGCCGGCCTCGCGGGAAGGGTATGGCGTTAGGACGCGATTTACTTCTGGCCCCTAGCCTGTGCCGCATGGATTACCGCAAGATCGGCCTCGTGCTCGAACGCAACCGGGAGGGCGAACGCGCCGCACGCGCGCGCTTCGTCGAGGGCAGCCTCGCGGACAGGCCGCTTGCCGAACTCGGCCTTACCGGCCTCGTCGAACGCTTGGCACTGGCGATCCACCGCTCCCAGGGCGGCCGCTGAGCGAGCGCAAACGCGGGGCACCAACCCTCCCAAATTCTTTCGTTCGCCGAAAGATTCCTTCACGTCTCGCAGTTGCAAAAAAACGATTCTGTCGGCAATAGGATTGCTCGCGACATTTTCGCCACCGGCGTCGTGCCTGCGCGCGACCCTGCCGGCCCCGTCGAGGGTCCGGTCGGCCACAGGTGGCTGCAGTGATGGGATGGATTATGGGCTACCCCGGGCCTCAGGGCTTGTACGATGAACGCAACGAACACGATGCCTGCGGCGTCGGCATGCTCGCGCACATCAAGGGGGTCAAAAGCCACGACATCGTCACCCGCGCGCTGGAAATCCTCGCCAATCTGGACCATCGCGGCGCCGTGGGCGCCGACCCGCTGCTGGGCGATGGCGCGGGCATCCTCCTGCAGATCCCCGACCCGCTATTCCGAAAGTGGGCCGAAGCGGAGGGCAAGACCCTGCCGCAACCGGGCGACTACGCCGTCGCCATGTGCTTCATGCCGCAGGACAAGGCGGCACGCGAATTCATAACCGAACAGTTCGAGAAGTTCATCGCGAAGGAAGGCCAGTCGCTGGTCGGCTGGCGCGAGGTGCCGGTCACGCTCGACGGGCTCGGCAAGGCGGTGGTCGATTCGATGCCGGTCGTGCGACAGTGCATCATCGCGCGCGGCGAGAACTGCGCCGACCAGGACGCCTTCGAGCGCAAGCTGATCGTCATCCGCAAGCAGACGCAGAACCCGCTCAAGGCCCTTGCAGAAAAGCACGACCTGCCCGGCCTCACCGATCTCTACATCCCGAGCTTTTCCTCGCGGACGATCGTCTACAAGGGCCTGCTCCTGGCGAACCAGGTCGGCTCCTTCTACGACGACCTTCGCGATCCGGATTGCGTTTCGGCACTGGGCCTCGTGCACCAGCGCTTCTCGACCAACACCTTCCCCAGCTGGCGGCTCGCCCACCCCTATCGCTTCATGGCGCACAACGGCGAGATCAACACGGTCCGCGGCAACGTGAACTGGATGAACGCGCGCCGGCGCACGATGGAATCGCCGCTGCTCGGGGCCGATCTCGACAAGCTGTGGCCAATCATCCCGCACGGCCAGTCGGACACCGCATGCCTCGACAATGCGCTGGAGCTGCTGCTGGTCGGCGGGTACGACCTGGCCCATGCGATGATGATGCTCATCCCCGAAGCCTGGGCGAAGAACGAGCAGATGGATCCGGCGCGCCGCGCCTTCTACGAATACCACGCCGCGCTGATGGAACCGTGGGACGGGCCGGCGGCAGTGTGCTTCACCGACGGGCGCCAGGTCGGCGCCTGCCTCGATCGCAACGGCCTGCGGCCTGCGCGCTATTGCGTCACGAAGGACGATCTCATCTGCCTTGCGTCCGAAAGCGGCGTGCTGCCCTTCGCCGAGGAAGACATCGTGCGCAAATGGCGACTGCAGCCGGGCAAGATGCTGCTGGTCGATCTCGAACAGGGCCGGATCGTCGAGGACGAGGAACTCAAGGCCGAACTCGCCAATGCCCAGCCCTATGCCAAGTGGCTGGAAGATGCGCAGTACAAGCTCGCCGATCTCGAGGAGATAGAGCCCGAAGGTTCGGAACTGCCCGATTACGAAACCACGCTGCTCCAGCGGCAGCAGGCTTTCGGATACACGCAGGAAGACGTCACCCGTTTCCTCGAGCCGATGGCGCTCAACGCCGACGATCCGATCGGGTCGATGGGCACTGATACGCCGATCGCCGTGTTGTCCGAGCGTTCGCGCCCGCTCTACGACTATTTCAAGCAGAACTTCGCGCAGGTCACCAATCCGCCGATCGATCCGATCCGCGAGGAACTGGTGATGAGCCTTTTGTCGATGATCGGGCCGCGCCCGAACCTGCTCGGCAAGGAAGCAGGCACGCATCGCCGCCTCGAGGTCAGCCAACCGATCCTCACCAACGACGATCTGTCCAAGATCCGCTCGGTCGAGACGGTGCTCGACGGCGCGTTCCGCACCGCAACCGTGGACACGACATGGGATGCCGCGAGCGGCGCCGACGGCCTCGCCATGGCGCTGAAGGAAATGTGCTGGGCCGCGACCGAGGCCGTGCTGCAGGACCGGAACATCCTGATCCTGTCGGACCGGGCGCAGGGTCCGGACCGGATTGCGATGCCTGCACTCCTCGCGACATCGGCGGTCCACCACCACCTGGTCCGGCAGGGCCTGCGGATGCAGACCGGCCTGGTCATCGAGACCGGCGAAGCGCGCGAGGTGCACCATTTCTGCGTCCTCGCCGGTTATGGCGCTGAAGCGATCAATCCCTACGTCGCCTTCGAGACGATCGAGGACCTGCGCGCGCGCCGTTTCCCCGAACTCGACGAGGGCGAGGTTCGCCAGAACTACGTCAAGGCCGTCGGCAAGGGGATCCGCAAGGTCATGTCCAAGATGGGCATCTCGACCTACCAGTCCTATTGCGGAGCGCAGATCTTTGACGCGGTCGGTCTGTCGAGCGAGTTCATCGAGCGCTATTTCACCGGAACGGCGACCACGATCGAGGGTGTCGGGCTCGAACAGGTCGCCGAAGAAGTGGTGCGGCGTCACGCCGCCGCCTACGGCGACAACCCAATCTATCGCAGGATGCTCGATGTGGGCGGTATCTACCAGTACCGCATCCGGGGCGAAGACCATGCCTGGACTCCGGCCAACGTCGCCCACCTGCAGCACGCGGTGCGCGGCAATAAGCCGGCCGACTACGACGAATTCGCGCGCTCGATCAACGAGCAGTCCGAACGGCTGCTGACGATCCGCGGGCTGATGGAACTCAAGCCGGCGGACGAGCCGCTCGACATCGACGAGGTCCAACCGGCGGTCGAGATCGTCAAGCGTTTCAGCACCGGCGCGATGAGTTTCGGCAGCATCAGCCACGAGGCGCATTCGACCCTCGCCATCGCGATGAACCGCATCGGCGGGCGTTCCAACACCGGCGAAGGCGGCGAGGAGCCCGAACGCTTCGTCGCGATGGACAACGGCGATTCGATGCGCAGCCGGATCAAGCAGGTCGCCAGCGGCCGGTTCGGCGTGACGACCGAATATCTCGTCAACTCGGACGATATCCAGATCAAGATGGCGCAGGGCGCAAAGCCCGGCGAAGGCGGCCAGCTGCCCGGCCACAAGGTCGACAAGCGGATCGGCGCGGTGCGTCATTCCACGCCGGGCGTCGGCCTGATTTCGCCGCCGCCGCACCACGACATCTACTCGATCGAGGATCTGGCGCAGCTGATTCACGACCTCAAGAACGTGCAGCCGAGCGCCCGCATTTCGGTCAAGCTCGTCTCCGAAGTGGGCGTCGGCACCGTCGCCGCGGGGGTCAGCAAGTGCAAGGCGGACCATGTCACGATTTCCGGCTACGAGGGCGGCACCGGCGCCTCCCCGTTGACCTCGCTCACCCATGCCGGAAGCCCGTGGGAAATCGGCCTCGCCGAAACGCAGCAGACGCTGCTGCTCAACGATCTGCGCAGCCGCATCGCGGTTCAAGTCGACGGCGGCCTGCGCACCGGGCGCGACGTCGCGATCGGCGCTCTGCTGGGCGCGGACGAATTCGGTTTTGCCACGGCCCCGCTGATCGCGGCGGGCTGCATCATGATGCGCAAGTGCCACCTCAACACCTGTCCGGTCGGCGTCGCGACGCAGGACCCTGTGCTGCGCGCGCGCTTCACCGGCACTCCGGAACACGTGATCAACTACTTCTTCTTCGTCGCCGAGGAACTGCGCGCGATCATGGCGCAGATGGGCTTCCGCACGCTGGAGGAAATGGTCGGCCGGGTCGACCGGATCGACATGAAGCGCGTCCACCGCCACTGGAAGGCGGAAGGAGTGGACCTGTCCAGGCTGCTCCACACGATCCAAGTGCCCGAGGGCAAGGCGCTCAACCACACCGAGACGCAGGATCACGGACTTGCCGCGGCGATGGACAACGAGCTGATCGAGGCTTGCGGGCCCGCGATCGAACGGGGCGAGACCATCCGGCTCGAACGGACAATTCGCAACGTCAACCGCACTGTCGGCGCGATGCTGTCGGGCAGGATCGCGGAAAAGCGCGGCCATGCCGGCCTCGCTCCCGACACGATCAAGATCGATTTCACCGGTGTCGCCGGACAGAGCTTCGGCGCATGGCTGGCCCATGGCGTCACCCTGTCGCTGACCGGCGATGCCAACGATTATGTCGGCAAGGGACTTTCCGGCGGCCGGATCGTCGTTCGCCAGCCCGATGGCGTGCCGCGCCAGCCGGGCGAGAACATCATCGTCGGCAATACCGTGCTTTATGGCGCGATCGCTGGCGAGGCCTATTTCAACGGCGTTGCCGGCGAACGGTTCGCGGTCCGCAACTCGGGCGCGATCGCCGTGGTCGAGGGGACCGGCGATCATGGCTGCGAATATATGACCGGCGGCGTGGTCGTCGTGCTCGGCCAGACTGGGCGCAATTTCGCGGCCGGCATGAGCGGCGGCCTCGCCTATGTCTACGACCCCGATGGCACCTTCGCGCAGCGGTGCAACATGGCGCAGGTCGACTTGCGCAAGATCGGCTCGGAACCCGATGCGGACGAGGGCATCGGCCGTCCGCAGCAACGCCCGCTGAGCGTTCACGATTTCGGCATGGGCGACATGCTGCGCCACGATGCGGAGCGGCTGAAGATCCTGGTCGAGCGGCACAAGCTGCACACCGGCTCGGCAAAGGCCGCGGAAATCCTCGACGACTGGGACAATGCGCTGGGCAAGTTCGTCAAGGTCATGCCGACCGACTACGAACGGGCGCTCAAGCTCCTCGAAGCCGAGCGCGAGGATGCCGCCTCGGTTGCAGCTGAATAAGAGAACGGGACGCTAGGACATGGGCAAGGAAACCGGCTTCCTCGAGTACGAACGCGAGGACCGCACGTATATCGCTCCCGAGGAGCGGCTGCAGAACTACAAGGAATTCGTTGTTCCGCTCGACGCGGACAAGCTGCGCAATCAGGCGGCCCGCTGCATGAACTGCGGCATCCCCTATTGTCACAACGGCTGTCCGGTGAACAACATCATCCCGGACTGGAACCACCTGGTCTATGAGGACGACTGGCGGAGCGCGCTCGAAGTGCTCCACTCGACCAACAATTTCCCGGAATTCACCGGCCGCGTCTGCCCGGCCCCGTGCGAGGCGAGCTGCACGCTCAACATCACCGACAATCCGGTGACCATCAAGTCGATCGAATGCGCGATCGTCGATCGCGGGTGGCAGGAAGGCTGGATCGAGCCCCAGGTGCCGAAGGAGAAAACCGGCAAGTCGGTCGCGGTCATCGGTTCCGGCCCGGCAGGCATGGCCTGCGCCCAGCAGCTCGCGCGGGCCGGCCATTCCGTCACCCTGTTCGAGAAGAACGACCGGATCGGCGGCCTGCTGCGCTACGGCATCCCCGACTTCAAGATGGAGAAACACCTCATCAACCGCCGCGCGGTGCAGATGGAGGCCGAGGGGGTCGAGTTCAAAACTTCCAAGGAAGTCGGCGTCGACATCTCCTTCAAGTCGCTGGAGGAAAACTACGACGCGATCGTGATGGCGGGCGGCGCGGAAGACGCGCGCGCGCTGGCGATCCCGGGGGCGGAACTGCCGGGCGTCCGGCTGGCGATGGAGTTCCTCACCCAGCAGAACAAGCGCAACGCTGGCGACGACGAGACCCGTGCGGCGCCGCGCGGCACGCTTACGGCGACCGGCAAGGACGTCGTGGTGATCGGCGGCGGCGATACCGGGTCGGACTGCGTCGGCACGTCGAACCGCCAGGGCGCGAGGAGCGTCACCCAGCTCGAGATCATGCCGAAGCCTCCTGAAAAGGAAGACAAGGCGCTCACCTGGCCCGACTGGCCGCTGAAGCTGCGCACCTCCTCCAGCCACGAGGAAGGCGTCGACCGCGACTGGGCCGTGCTGACCAAGCGGGTCGCCGGTGAAGATGGACAGGTCACCGGGCTCGAATGCGTGCGCGTCGAATGGAAGGACGGGCAAATGCAGGAGGTCGAGGGGAGCGAGTTCACCATTCCCGCGCAACTGATCCTGCTCGCCATGGGCTTCGTCGGCTCGAAGAAAGCCGGGATGATCGACCAGTCGGGCGTCGAGATGACCGATCGCGGCAACATCGCCGCCGACACCCACGACTATCGCACCAGCAGCGAGAAAGTCTTCGCCTGCGGAGACATGCGCCGCGGCCAGAGCCTGGTGGTCTGGGCCATCCGCGAGGGACGCCAGGCCGCGCGCTCGGTCGACGAATTCCTCATGGGAAGCTCGGAACTGCCACGCTGAGCTCCGCTTGGCCGGCTATCGGATCACCGGCTGTTCGGGCGCGGGGGTCTGGTTCTGGCGCAGGTCGCGCCCTGAACTAGGTCGCGGCCGGCGTGGCCCTCAGGTGCTTGGAGATGTGCACGCAGACAAGCCCGCCATCGTCCTGCGAATCTTCAGGGATGTCGATGAAGCCATCGTGCAAATGCGCGATGCGCTGGCACTGCGCGAAACCCAGCCCGTAGCCGTCGTCGCTTTCCGAAGCGCCGAACGGGCGTAGCAGCATGTGCCGTTTCTGCGCCGAGATGCCGATGCCGTTGTCCTTGACCGTGAAGATCAGCTCGTCCTCGGTCTCGTTGTAGCGGATCGTCACGGCGGGCTTGTCGACACCGCAATGGCGGATCGCATTCTCGATCAGGCTCTGCAGCATCTGGCGAAAGAGATTCGGCTCGACATGGGCGACCGGCAAGCGCGTGGATTGCACGACGGCGTCGCGCGAAGTCCGCAGCGCGAACAGGTTGAAGCGGGCTTCTTCCAGCAACAGGTGCAGGTCGGACTTGGTGAACACCAGCGACCTCTGCTCCGACTGCGCGGCATTGAGCATCGACGTCAGATGTGCGGACATGCCGAGCGCGCTTTCCTTCATCGCTTGCGCGACCATCTGCGATCGCTCGGTCAGAACATTCTTCTTGTCGCGCTCGAGGATGTTGACGCCGCTGATGATGCTGGCGATCGGCGAGCGAAGGTCGTGCGCGACCGACTGGGCGTAGTCGCGCAGCTGCCGGTTGACCCGCACCAGCGTCTTCTCGCGTTGCGAGAGCTTGGTGATATCAGTCGAGATCGCGAGCAGCATCGTGCGCCCCTTGCTGTCGACAAAGGTCTGCTTGCGAGTGAACAGGGTGAGCGATGCGCCCTGCCAGTCGACGATGTCCTCGATGATCTCCGAATAGCCTTCCTCGAAGGCCCGGCGATCCTCGGCCATGAAGACTTTTGCCTCTTCGGGCAGGAAATTGTCGATCGTCGTCGTCCCGACTACGCTTTCGCGATCGGCAGGAGCGTAGATTTCCAGGAATCTCGGGTTGGCATAAACGATCCTGAGATCGCGGTCCTTGACGAAGACAAGGTCCGGCATGGTGTCCAGCACCATCTCGTAAAATCGTTCGTCCATGACCCGTCTTTCCTTCCCGCAGCCCCATACGACACGATGACGGTTTCTTACAAGTTTTCGATGGCTTGCGTGCGGTTACTGACCGCGCCCGCGCTCCTGCACGGCGGCGCGGCGCGCCTCGACTTCCTCGGCGGAGACCTGGCTGTTGGCGGCCGTCGAACGTTCGGCTTCCAGCGCCATGCCGTCGGCGAAACTCATCGCGAAGCCGTCGTCGATCAGCCGCTTGTAGTTCGCGGCAAACTGCGGATCGATGCTTGCCATGTCGCGCGCAAGCTTCTCGCAGAACGGCATCAGCTGCCCGGGTTCGACCACGTGATTGACCAGCCCCCACTCGTAGGCCGTCCTGGCGTCGAGGAAGTTGCCGGTGAAGGCCATTTCCTTGGCGCGCCCGATGCCGATCATCCGGCTCAATTTCTGCGACAGACCCCAGCCGGGCACGATGCCGACCCGCGCATGGGTGTCGGCAAACCGCGCATTGCTGCTCGCGACCAGTACGTCGCAGGCGAGCGCCACCTCGAACCCGCCGGTGATGGCGACCCCGTTGATCGCCCCGATGACCGGCTTGGCGCATTGTTCGATCGCCTTGACCGGGTTGTCGGCGGGAGTCGTCGCATTCGCCGCGCCCAGAGACGACGCGTCAGAACCCAGCTCCTTCAGGTCGAGCCCGGCAGTGAACGCGCGTTCGCCCGCGCCGGTCAGGATCACGGCGCGCACGGCATCATCCTCGTTCACCGCGCGCATCACCTCGGCCAACCGGTTGCGCAGGTCGCGCGACAATGCATTCATCGCTTCGGGCCGATTGAGCGTCACCGTCGCCACGCCCTCGCTCACCTCGCACAACACCATGTCGCCCATACCGGCAATCCTCTCCTGCAATTCAGACGCGCCAGTCTATCGGCGTGATACCCCTTTCGGCAAGGAAGGCATTGGCGCGGCTGAAGGGGCGCGAACCGAAGAAGCCGCGGTGCGCCGAGAGCGGGCTGGGATGCGGCGAGCGGATGACGAGGTGGTCGCTGCTGCGCCCAAGCGCCGGGATCCGGGCGGCCTTGGCCTGTGCATGGCTGCCCCAGAGAACGAAAACCGCCGGATCGCCCCGCTCCGCCACCGCCGCGACGCAGGCATCGGTGATCGCGTCCCACCCCTTGCCCGCATGGCTGCCCGCCTTGCCGTCCTCGACCGTCAGCGTGTTGTTGAGGAGCAGCACGCCTTGCCGCGCCCAGGCTTCGAGATTGCCGTCGGCGGGTCGCGCGATGCCGCAATCGGATTCGAGCTCCTTGTAGATATTGGCGAGGCTTGGCGGCGGCTTCACCCCCTCCGGCACGGAGAACGCCAGCCCATGCGCCTGCCCCGGCCCGTGGTAGGGATCCTGCCCGAGGATCACGACCTTCACCGCGTCGAGCGGCGTGAGCTCCAACGCACGCAGACGGGCACCGCGGGGCGGGTAGATCGCCTTGCCCGCTTCTTCTTCCGATCTCAGCCAGCCTCCCAGCTGGCGCGCCTGTCCGCTTGCCAGGACGGGTTCCAGCACGGGCTTCCAGCTGTCGGGGATCGGATCGCTCATGCCCGGGCGATAAAACCGCACCGCCTGCAGCGCCAGCGAACCCTTCCCCTTCTCCCCAAGTCGGCCTAAGGCGCACGGCATATGACAGTGCATTTCCACGAAGAAGACCTGCCCGCGGGCGTCCTCGCCGACGGCCCGGTCGCGGTCGATACCGAAACCATGGGCCTCGTCACGCCGCGCGACCGGCTGTGCGTCGTCCAGATCAGCGACGGGCAGGGCGACGAACACCTCATTCGCTTCAAGGTCGGCAGCAATTACGATGCGCCGAACCTGAAGGCGGCGCTGGCCGATCCGCAGCGGCTCAAGATCTATCACTTCGCCCGCTTCGACCTCGCCGCGATCGAGTATTACCTGGGCGTCACCGCCGCGCCCGTGTTCTGCACCAAGATCGCGAGCAAGCTGACCCGCACCTATACGGATCGGCACGGGCTCAAGAACCTGGTCGAGGAACTCCTCGGCGGGAGCATTTCCAAGCAGCAGCAGTCGAGCGACTGGGGCGCGCCGGAACTCAACGATGCCCAGCGCGATTATGCCGCGAGCGACGTTCGCTATCTGCACCGGCTGCGCGATGTCTTCGTCGAGCGGCTCGCAAGGGAGAACCGGACCGAGCTCGCGCAGGCCTGCTACGATTTCCTGCCGACGCGCGCGAAGCTCGACATTGCCGGCTGGGGCGATCACGACATCTTCAGCCACATGTAAGGACGCCTCAGGCAGAGCGAGACGATGATCGGGACACGGCGGATCGAAACGGACGAGGCGAAGGAGCTGCGCAACGCGCGGCAGCACTTCGCAGCGCCCGGCGGAACGCACGACCGGCTGGTCCGCTTCCTCGCGCGTTCCCTGCCCATGGCGATAGGCGTCATCGCCGCGCTGATGGTCATCACGCCGCTCAGCCCGCGCGGCGAAGTCAGCTTCCTGCTCGACCGGAACAAGGTCGCCGTCATCAACGAGCGGCTGCGCGTCGACAATGCCATGTACCGCGGCCAGGACGACAAGGGCCGGCCTTTCTCCCTCACCGCGGGCGAAGCCGTCCAGCAATCGAGCGCGGAAGGCGTGGTCCGGATGGAGGACATGGTCGCCCGCCTGCTGCTGCCAGAGGGTCCGGCGAGGATCGTTGCCGCGGGTGGCGCCTATGACATCAGCGACGACC
Organism: Qipengyuania oceanensis; assembly: GCF_009827535.1. Classification (NCBI taxonomy): domain Bacteria; kingdom Pseudomonadati; phylum Pseudomonadota; class Alphaproteobacteria; order Sphingomonadales; family Erythrobacteraceae; genus Qipengyuania; species Qipengyuania oceanensis. The sequence continues at coordinate 1,623,058 of NZ_WTYN01000001.1, forward strand.
TGATGATGGTCGACGGCCCGCTGCGACTGACCGCTGCCGACGGCTACCGGATGCAGGTCGACGACGTGACCATGAACCTGCGCACGCGGATCGCGCGCGGCGATGCCGGGGTCGAGGGCGAGATTCCTGCCGGAACCTTCTCTGCCGATCGAATCGTTATCGACGTCGACGAGCGGACGATCCAGCTCGCCGGAAACGCCAGGGTCCGCATGGTCCCCGGCCAATTGAGGATGCCGTAATGCAACAGCTTGCCCGTACCGCCGCCCGCTGGGGCCTCGCCAGTTTCGCCCTCACGCTGGCGACCGTGGGCGCGATGCAGCTGAATGCCCAGGCCATCGCCGGCCACAATTCGCGCGCGCCGGTGTCCTACGCGGCGGACCGGATCGAGCTGCAGGACCGGCAGAACCGCGTCGTCCTGTCGGGCAATGTCGATATCACCCAGGCGGGCCTGCGGTTGAAGGCCGATCGGACGCTGGTCAATTATTCGGACGCCGGCACGCTGAGCATCCAGCGCATCATGGCGACCGGCGGCGTCACCGTGACCCGCGGCGACGAAAGCGCGACGGGCAATGTCGCGGTCTACGATTTCAACCGGCGCATCATCACCATGGCCGGCAACGTCCGGCTGCGGCGGGGCAGCGATACGCTCAACGGCGGACGGCTGGTGATCGATCTCGCCAGCGGCGTATCGAGTGTCGACGGCAGCGCCAGCGGATCCTCGGGCGTGACCGGCAGCAGTACCACGACCAGTGGCGGCCGGGTGACCGGTTCCTTCTCCGTCCCGCAGGACTGAGCGCATTCTCACCGCAGCCGAACGGGGTCTTCTGACGCTGCTCGGCCCGCGCGAGCGCCAGGGCGCGATCGCTCGAGAGCTCTGGCCTGACGTGGATGCACTGGCCGCCGACCAGCGGCTGCAACCGCACCTGCACGCACGTATGCAGCGTGGTGCTATCGCCTATCATGTACCGGACGCCATCGCCGCCCGCTGGCAGGCGGCGCACCGCGCGGCGGCGCTGGCGGCACTCGTCCAGCGGCGGGATATTCTCAAGGCCGCAGCCACTCTGCGGACGGCCGGCGTCGACGCGATCGTTCTCAAGGGCGGTTGGCTTTCCTGGACCGTCTATCCCGATCCCGCCGAACGGGTGCTGCGCGATCTCGACCTGCTCGTGCGCGAGAGCGATGCCCCCCGCGCGCTCGCCGCCCTGCTGGCGGCCGGGATGGAAGCCATCGAGGCTTTTCCGGACGATCCGGCGGACCATGCCGTTTCGCACAAGGAACTGGCGGTGCTCGCGACCGAAGCGGGAACGATCGTCGAGTTGCACGCCCATGCCTGGGAGCCGCCAGGCAGCCTCCAATGGCCGACCCCGCCGCTCGCCGACGAACGCCTTTTCGCACATTCAGTGCGCGACCGGGACAGCGGCCTCCTCGCGCTGTCGGCGCAGGACATGCTCGCGCATCTCGCGATTCACGCGGCCTACAGCCACCGGTTCGAAGTCGGGCCGCTGATCCTCGCGGACGTCGACTACCTGCTGCGCGAGCACCCGCTCGATTGGCCCACATTCTGGGATGCGGCGGAAACTGGCCGGTTCGCGCGCGGAGCGGCGCTAACGCTCGCGCTGGTCGACCGCTGGCGCCTGCCCGGTCTCATCGAGAGGAGCGCTTGCCCGCTTCCCGTCGACGAGTTGGCGATCGACCATGCCTCGCGCCTCCTGCTCCAGCCGTCCGGTCAGCGCCGCGATACGCGCAGCCTCGCCGCCATCAGGCAGGTGCACGCGGCCGAGGGTATCGCGAAAGCGGCGGCACTGGGCTTCGCACGGCTCGGCAAGACGATGCACGATCCCGCGCACATGCTGCGCCGGCTGGGCGACACCGCGCGCGCCCTGCGCGACCCGGCAATCGCGCGCGCGGCAGAAAGCTCGCAAATGGTCGGGGACTGGCTCGACGGCTGATCGCGCTCAATATGCGCGGCGGTGAACCAGCACGAGCAGGGTCCGGAGCATGATCGCTGCATCGCGCAGCAGGTTCCAGCGCGCGATGTACTCGAGATCGGCCTGCAGGCGGACGGCGAGATCTTCTTCCTGCTCGGTGCTGCCGCGAAGGCCGCGCACCTGCGCCAGGCCGGTCAGGCCGGGCTTGAGCGAGTGTCGATGCCAGTACCGGGCGTCGACTTCCCAGAACAGCTTGTCGCCTGCCTGCGAGGCGAGGGCATGGGGGCGTGGCCCGACGATCGCCATTTCGCCGCGCAGCACGTTCCACAGCTGCGGCAGTTCATCGAGGCTGGTGCGCCTGAGGAACCGACCGATCGCCGTCACCCGCGCATCGTCGCGTTCGGTCGAGCGCAGTCCGTCCCGGTCCGCGCTGCCGGATCGCATCGTGCGAAACTTCAGCATCGGGAAGATGCGATTGCCCTTGCCCACCCGGGGCTGGACGAACAGCACCGGGCCGCCATCGCCGAGTTTGACGGCCAGCGCGATCGCAGCCAGCACCGGCGCCAGCAGCACCAGCGCCGGACCGGCAATCGCAAGGTCGAACATGCGTTTCACCGCCCGGGCCCGCAAGCCGAGCGGCCCCATCGCCACAACCAGCGCGCTCTGCCGTTGCGCGTCATAGCGGGTGACGTCGATCGCCCCGATGGAATGCGCGGGCTCGCTGAGGATTTCGCCGGTCACGCCGCTTGCCTTCAGAACATAGGCCCATGGCTCGCGCCGCTCGCGACTGCAGGACACGATCACCTTGTCCCTGTTGCGCAGGTGCTGGCCGAGCCTGTCGAGCGCCTGCGGGTCCTGCGCTGCCGGGTCGAGGCCGGCATCCGCCGCGTCGGCAACTACCGCGCCGGGCAAGGTAAACTCTGGCCCATCGTCGCGGATCACGAGGATGTTCGAAACGCGCCCGTCCCAGATGCGGGCGACCACGCCATGCGTCGCCAGCCGGACGAGCGCGATCGCGCCGCCCGCAATGACGATCGCCAATGCCGACGCCGCACGCGAGAACACTGCCCCGGTCTTGGCGTAGAACAGCACGAAGCTCAGCAGCGCAGCCGAGATCAGCAGCGCCTGCATCGCTTTGCCGAGCGCAAAGCGCAGGTCTTCCAGCGCGCCGAGCGAGTATGTGGCGTTGTAGAGGCCGATGGTCAGGTAGATCGGCAGCAGCAACTGCGCCTGCAGCCAGGCGGTGGGGTGCGGGAAAAGCCCCTCGTAGAGCCAACCTGCCGCCAGTCCTGCCACCAGGATCGCGCAGACATCGGCCAGCAGCATGGCGAGGTAGGCGCGCAAGCGGCGGCGCTCGAGCGAGGGCGCGACCGGGGGCGCCATCCGGCGCGCCTCGGCCAAGGCCTTCTGTGCTTCGAGAAATTCTTCCGACACTCTGGCGGCGTCCCATCAAACCCGGACCCAGGTAGTAACACGTAGGCCGCAGGCTTGCGAGCGCAGGAAGATGAATTCTGTGCAGCCGCTCCGCAGCGTTAAAAAAGGTGGGCGGCCTCAGCGGCGTCCGGCGAAGCGCGCAATCTCCGTGAGTTCCTGGGCCAGCAGCAATTCGGATGCCTGGCTGTTGGCGAGCATAGCCTGGTGCAGCTTGGTCAGCCGCGTCGTCAGCCGCTCGAGCCGGCCGCCGCGCCACGTACCGATCTGGCTGGCGATGTCGCGTTCGTCGCGAAAGAAGATACCCAGCGATGCCTTGCGTCCCCGGTCGAGGTCGCCCATCCGCCCGCGCGGCCCGAGCGCCGCGGAAACGCGCGCCAGCTGGGCTGTCCGCCGCTCGAACGCGAGAAGCAGGCCGACCGGATTCAGCGAGAGCTCGCGCATGCGCCGGATCTCGCCCGGCACATTGCGCGCATCGCCCGAAAGCACGGCGTTGACCACCGGCATGAACCCGTCTTCCTCGCAATTCGCACCGATCGCATCGAGGGCGGCCGCCTCGACCAGGACCGGCGACTGCGGCGAGGCGTCGCAATAGAGCGCGAGCTTGTCGATTTCCGACTGGGCCAGCCGCACGTCGAGGTTCGCCCCGCGTGCGATCCGCTCGGCAAGATCGCCGGCGAGCTTGAGGCCCGCCGCGCTCGCCATGGTCCGGACAGAACTTGCCACCGAAGACAGGTCCGGCGGCCAGAACATCGCCATCAGCGCATCCTTGCGGGGGCTGAGCAGCTTGGCGGTGCGCGACTTGTCGGTAGCCGACGTGGCGACCACGATCACCGGACAGGCTTCGGCGGTATGCGACAACAGGTTGCCGATCGCGTCGAAAGCCTCGTCTCCGCTGGCGCGGACCCAGATGTGCCTGCTGGTGCCGAACAGCGATGTCGAACGCGCCTCGTCCCCTAGTAGAACCGGGTCCTTGCGCAGTTGCGCGCCGGAAAGCTCGACCCGCTCGCCGGGATCATCGAGGAGTTCGACAGTGCGCTGGGCGGCGGCAGCGGCCCCCGCTTCGTCCGGTCCGCAGAAGAAGAATACCCGCGCCTCGCGCACGGCACGCTGGACGACGCTGGCGAAATCCTTCTGGGTCGCCTTCATCGCATCATTGCTGGCCGCTGCGCAGCGCCAGCGAGAGTTCGGTCACGATCCGGTCGGCAATCTCGTTCGACAGATTCTCGAGCGCGGTCTGCTCGGCCGCGATTGTCGCGTACTCGCTCGACACGACGTCGATCCCTGCATCGTATCCGGCGGTCGCATCCAGCAGGATGTCGCCCGAGGCGATATCGACCAGCTGATACCTTGCGCGCAGGATCCGGCGTTCGCGGCTGATCGTGTCGTCGTTGAGCACGCCCAGCGCTTCGAGATCGTCGTCGAGCCGCACGTCGAGGCGATAAGTCGCCGCGCCCGCATCGACCATGCCGAGCCGGTCCTGCAAGGCATTGCGGACGAGCCAGCCCTGCCGTCCCGGAATCGCTGGCACGGAAATCTGCGACAGCCCTTGCGCAACCGCGCCGCTGCCGCCGCCGGCATACATCGGCTGCAGACCGCATGCCGAAAGCGAGACAGCGGCGCCGAGCAGGAGCAACAGGCCTCTCATGTGACGATATTGACCAGCCGGTCGGGCACCACGATCACCTTGCGAACCTCGGCCCCGTCGATGGAGCGCTGCACCTTCTCGCTCGCCAGAGCCATTTCTTCAAGCGCCTCCTTCGAGGCACCCTTGGGTGCGGTGAGCGTATCGCGCAGCTTGCCCATGTGCTGCACGGCGATGGTAACTTCATCCTCGACCAGCAGCGCCGGATCGACTTCGGGCCAGGCAGCCTCGGCGATCAGGCCGGAAAAGCCTGCGCGGTGCCAGGCTTCCTCCGCCAGGTGCGGCATCATGGGCGCGACCATCAGCATCATCGAGCGGACCGCTTCGCTGCGGGTGGCGGTGGCATCGGCCTTCTCGACCGCGCTCGCCAGCTCGTAGAGCCGGGCGACCGCCTTGTTGAACGAGAGCGCCTCGATGTCATCGGCGATCGCGGCAATCGTCTGGTGGAGCTTGCGCGCCAGTTGCCTGTCTTCGCCGGTGGCACTGCCATCGTAGGTGCCAAAAATGCGCCACAGCCGGTGGACGAAGCGCGCACAGCCTTCGATCCCGGCTTCGGACCAGGGCAGGTCGCGTTCGGGCGGGCTGTCAGACAGCATGAACCAGCGGACCGCGTCCGCGCCGTGCTGGGCGACGATCGTGTCCGGGTCGACGACGTTCTTCTTCGACTTGGACATCTTGATGACGCGTCCGATCTCGACCTCGCCGCCATCCTGGGTCAACAGCGCGCGATCGGCCTCGCGGCTGATTTCCTCGGGCGCGTAATAGACCGTCCGCTCGCCGTCCTTGCGGCTGTAGGTCTCGTGCGTGACCATGCCTTGCGTGAACAGCGAGGCGAAAGGCTCCTTCACCTCCAGCTTGCCGGTGCTCGCCAGCGCGCGCGTCCAGAAGCGGGCGTAGAGCAAGTGCAGGATCGCGTGCTCGATTCCGCCGATATACTGTTCGACCGGCATCCACTTGGCGACTTCTTCCGCGTCGAACGGCTTGTCGGCGGGCTGGCTCGCAAAGCGCAGGAAATACCACGAGCTGTCGACGAAAGTGTCGAGCGTGTCGGTTTCGCGCCGGGCCGCCCCGCCGCACCCCGGACAGTCCACCTTGCTCCAGGTCGGATGGCGTTCGAGCGGGTTGCCCGGCGTCTTGAAGTCGACGTCTTCGGGCAGGACGACGGGGAGCTGGTCCTTCGGCACCGGGACCACGCCGCAATTATCGCAATGGATGAAGGGGATCGGCGTCCCCCAGTATCGCTGGCGGCTCGCGCCCCAGTCGCGCAGGCGCCAGACGGTCTTGCCTTGGCCCTTGCCCATCGCCTCGATGCGGGCGATGATTTCGCGCTTGGCATCCTCGACGCTCATGCCGTCGAGGAAGTCCGAATTGACGATCACGCCTTCACCGGCTTCCGCTTCCCTGCCGAAGGGCTTGTCCGCATCCTCGACACTGGGCGCGACGACGCGCGGGATCGGCAGGCCATACTTGGTCGCGAATTCGAAATCGCGCTGGTCGTGCCCGGGCACGGCCATGATCGCCCCGGTGCCGTAGTCCATGAGCACGAAGTTCGCGATGAAGACCGGCAGGTCCGCCCCGGTGAAGGGGTGCCTGGCCGTGATGCCGGTATCGAAGCCGAGCTTCTCCGCGGTCTCCAGCTCCGCAGCCGTCGTCCCGCCGCGCTTGCACAGCGCGATGAACTCGCGCGCCTCGGCGCTATTTGCCGCCACGCCTTGCGCGACCGGATGATCCGCCGCCACGGCGACGAAGCTTGCGCCGAAAATCGTGTCGGGCCGCGTGGTGTAGACCGGAAGCGTGTCGCCGCTCGACAGGTCGAAACTGAATTCCAGCCCGGTCGACTTGCCGATCCAGTTGCCCTGCATCAGCCTGACCTTGTCGGGCCAGTCCCCGAGGTCGCCCAGCCCCTCGAGCAGGTCTTCGGCGAAGGCGGTGATCTTGAAGAACCACTGGTCGAGCTTTCGCTTTTCCACTTCGGCGCCCGAGCGCCAGCCCTTGCCGTCTATCACCTGTTCGTTGGCGAGCACGGTCATGTCGACCGGGTCCCAGTTGACCTCGCTCTGCCGGCGATAGACCAGCCCGGCTTCGTAGAGGTCGAGAAACAGCGCCTGTTCGTGGCCGTAGTATTCCGGATCGCAGGTCGCGAACTCGCGGCTCCAGTCGAGCGCGAAACCGAGCCGCTTGAGCTGTTCCTTCATGTTGGCGATGTTCGCGCGGGTCCAGCCGCCTGGGTGGACGCCCTTTTCCATCGCAGCGTTTTCCGCCGGCATCCCGAAGGCATCCCAGCCCATCGGATGCAGCACCTCGAAGCCGCGCATCGCCTTGTAGCGCGCGAGCACGTCGCCCATCGTGTAATTGCGTACGTGGCCGATGTGGATGCGCCCGCTGGGATAGGGGAACATCTCCAGCACGTAGCTCTTCGGCTTCGCGCTGTCGCTGTCGGCTTCGAAAACGCGCGCTTCTTCCCAGGCGCGTTGCCAGCGGGAATCGGCCTCGCCCGGATCGAAGCGATCCGCGGGAGCCTCCGACGGGTCGAAGGATGTATCGGTCATGGAATCCACCGTCCCCCAAACGGGGGTCTAGTCAAGTCAGGAGATCGCCTGGCGGCGCAGGTCGCGGGCCTTGGTGAGGATGATGTCCTCGAGCTTCTGGACGGTGGCGGCCTGGACCGGCGCATCCACCCAGTTGCCGCCCTGCGCGACCTGGCGGCTCGCGGCGACGCGCAGCGCATCGGCGCGCAGGTCCGAATCGAGAATGGTCACGGTCATCTTGACCCGCTCCCCCGGATTGTTCGGATTGGCGTACCAGTCGGTCACGATCACGCCGCCATTGCTGTCGGCCTGGAGCAGCGGCGCGAAGCTCACCGTGTCCAGCGCAGCGCGCCAGAGATAGGAATTGACGCCGATGGTGGTCACCTGCGCGGCGGCGAGATCGGCCTTGGGCCGCTCCTTGCTGCCGCCGCATGCTGCGAGCGCACCCATCGCGGCAACGGCGATAACCAGTCGGGCGGAATTCGGGAAAGCGATGGTCGGCATGTGAAAAATCTGTTCCTGTCCTGCGGGGCCCGTCGCATGATGCGCCGGTCGCTGCCAAAATCGTGCGACGACCTATACAGGCCGCATGGCCTGCGGCAAGCCGGGAAAGCGGGCGCAGGCACCCGGCTTTTGCGCGCCGAAGCAGTGAATGCGCGCTTAACCGGCCGCCCCGAATGGAGCGAGTGTGGAGAAGCGGCCACACCGTCCGGTCCCTTTGCGGGGCAGGCTTGTGGAAAAGCTGGCGTATCCCGGTCCGTGACCCTAGCGTTAGTGCGACTCGACTGCTGCGAGTCGGCGTGGCACGACGCTGTCGTACATGGCCGGAACGGGTCAGGAACCGTTCAGCAGCCTGTGGGTCTTAGAGCCGGGGAAAGGGCAAGTTTTCGATGCGCATCAAGCGGGACAGGTTTGGCAAGGGTGGGTTCGCTCCCGCACTGCTCGCCGGTGCCGCAATGGCGCTTGCCTTGCCCACCGCAGGCCTGGCGGTGGTATCCGCCGGCCTCGATACCGCGACCGACACCGACGCCGGTTTCGCCCAGTTCACCCCTGCACAGGTCGACCCTGCTCTCGCCCAGCGCGTGGCGAAGGTCGCCCGCGCAAAGGGCGTGCGGTTCACGCCCGCCGAAATGGGCACGCGCAGCAACCGCAGCGTGACCGTGGCCGTCCGGGTCAACGACAAGACGGCGCGCGCGATTTCGGTCCGCAGCGCGCTCAAGGCTGCAGCCGGCGAAATGGGCCAGGGCAGCAGCATCGCTCTCGCGCCCACCCGCTACAATCTCGGTGTTTCGCGCGGGTACCAGACCTTCGCCAAGCAGCCGCTTAAATTGCCCGACACGATCAGCCGGGTATCGATGCCAGACCTCGCCGCTTTCAAGCCGAGCGAAGGCACAGCTGCGGCAAAGCCCGGCCGGTTCCAGTCGCGCATCGCGCTGGAAGAAGAAGGCAAGATCGGCCGCGCCCCCAACACCCTGGAAGGTGCCGGCGAACAGTCGGTCGAAGTGTCCGGCAGCTACCGCGTCCTGCGCAATCTCGACGTCACCGCGGGCGTGCGGCTGTCGCAGGAACGCGACCGCCTCGCGCCGCTTACCGATTCGGTGCAGGACAGCCAGGCGGTCTACGTCGGAACCCAGTTCCGCTTCTGATCGCTCGCGCCTTCTGCCCTTACGGCATTGCAGCATGACAAGCCCCGCTCCGGCGGGGTTTTTCTTTGCCTCTTCGCCAGTTGCGCATAGGAAGATGCCTGGAGAGGCACTGCCACTGAAGGAGTCTTGCACATGGGCCGAGTTGCCATCGTCACCGGGGGAAGTCGCGGAATCGGGGAGGCGATCAGCCTCGCGCTGAAGGAACAGGGACGCACCGTCGTCGCCAATTACGGAGGCAACGACGAAGCGGCCAAGGCCTTCACCGAACGCACCGGCATCCCCGCGCGCAAATGGGACGTGGGCGATCACGAGGCCTGCATCGCGGGCTGCGAGGCGGTGGTCGCGGAATTCGGCGAAGTCGATATCGTGGTCAACAACGCTGGGATCACACGCGACGGCACGTTGCACCGGATGACCTATGAGGACTGGAACGACGTCATGCGCGTCAACCTTGGCGGGTGCTTCAACATGGCCAAGGCCTGTTTCCCCGGCATGCGCGAGCGTGGCTGGGGCCGGATCGTCAACATCGGCTCGATCAACGGCCAGGCGGGGCAATACGGCCAGGTCAATTATGCCGCCGCCAAATCCGGCATCCACGGCTTCACGAAAGCGCTGGCGCAGGAAGGCGCCAAGTTCGGCGTGACCGTCAATGCGATCGCTCCGGGTTACATCGATACCGACATGGTCGCCGCCGTGCCCGAGCCGGTGCTCGAAAAGATCGTCGCCAAGATCCCCGTCGGCCGACTGGGGCATGCAGAGGAAATCGCGCGCGGCGCGGCTTTCCTGACCAGCGACGATGCGGAGTTCGTCACCGGGTCGACCATGTCGATCAACGGCGGCCAGCACATGTACTGAGAGAGGACGCATCCCCGGCACGAACCGTGGCGCACACGCCTTACCATCCGCCTGTCAAACGCTCGGTCGAGATCGCCGGGCACAAGACCTCGATCAGCCTCGAACCGGTGTTCTGGGACATGCTGGTCGAGGCTGCAGGGACCGAAGAACTGCCGATCAACGCGCTGGTCGCGAAGATCGACGAACAGCGCATCCGCGCCGAGACGCCTCCGGGCCTCGCCAGCGCGATCCGCGTCTGGCTGGTCGAACGCCTGCTCGAGCGGTAGCCGATCCTCAGTGAACAGGCGCGGGTTCGCCTGCCGCGTCGCCGTTGGCTTCGATGTCAGCGATCAGCGCCTCCATCTCGTCGATTTCCCGCACCTGTGCATCGATGATGCCATTGGCGAGTTCGCGCACGCGCGGATCGGATATGTGGGCGCGGCGGCTGGTCAGGACGGCGATCGAGTGATGCGGGATCATCGCCTTCATCCATGACACGTCGCCGACCGTCTCCTGGCTGCGGACCAGCCACAGGCTCCCTGCGAAAACCGCGATCGACACGCCGAGAATCAGCAGGTTCAGCTGCAAGCGGCGGTACATGCCCCACATGAAGAGCAGCATGATCACCGCCATCACCGCGCCCATCAGCAGGGCCATCCACATGCGCGTCTGGCTGAACCATACGTGGTCCCAAGCGTAGGTATTGAGATACATCAGCCCGTACATGACGAGCGTGGACGTGGCGATCATGGCGAAGAACCGGCCGTAGCCCATTCCGCCGCTGCGATTCATTTGCTCCATGCATAAGGAAGCGGGCGGAACCGCGAAAGTTCCACCCGCCATCCATACGGTTGTCCGGAGAACTTGCGTCAGTAGTTCGCCGGCGGATCGCTTGCCGGGAAGCTTTCGTCCGATTCCTCGTCGGTTTTCGTCCATGCGCGCTTGGGCTCGTCGCGCATGGCCGTCGGACCTGCATCGCGAACGCTGGCGTCACCCTGATTGCCGGCGAAGGCGGGGGCGTTCTTGTCCGCGTAGTTCTTCTCGTAATATTTATAGCCACCGTAACCGATGGCGCCGAGCGTAAGTAGCTTCAAAAGCATGGTAAATTCCTTTCTTGCCCGATCAACGTGCGAGCACAAAGAAAGGTCCGACCGTCGTGCCTCAGTCGTCGCCGACCCGTTCGATATCCGCGCCGACCAGCTGCAGCTTTTCTTCCAGCCGCTCGTACCCGCGATCGAGGTGATAGAGACGGCGCACCGTCGTCTCGCCTTTTCCAGCAAGCCCGGCAATGACCAAGCTCATCGATGCGCGCAGATCGGTCGCCATGACTTCCGCACCGGTGAGCTCCACCGGACCGCGCACGATAGCGGTGCGCCCCTCGGTCTCGATGTTTGCACCCATACGCGTCAGCTCGGGCACGTGCATGAAGCGGTTCTCGAAGATCGTTTCCTTGAGAACGCTGGTGCCTTCAGCCTTGCACAGCAGGCTCATCAACTGGGCCTGCATATCTGTCGCCAGGCCGGGGAATGGCGCGGTGGTGAGGTTGTGCGCCTTCAGCTTGCCGGTTTCGGCCGAGACGGTGATGCCTTTCTTGTCGGTGTCGATCTCGACGCCGATGTTGCGCAGCGCGTGGATCGTCGAGCCCATGTCGCCGGCTTCCGCGCCTTCCAGCCGGACTTCGCCGCCGGTGATAGCCGCGGCGCAGGCATAGGAGCCCGCCTCGATCCGGTCGGGCATGACCTTGTAGGTCGCGCCGTTCAGCTTCCTGACTCCGTGGATCGTCAGCTCGGACGTGCCGATGCCTTCGATTTCCGCACCCATCGCGGTCAGGAGATTGCACAGGTCGACGATTTCCGGTTCGCGCGCGGCATTGATCAGCCGGCTAGTGCCATTCGCCAGCACCGCCGCCATCAGCGCGTTCTCCGTCGCGCCCACCGAGACCACCGGAAAGTCGAACTCGCCGCCGGGCAGGCCGCCGTCGGGGGCCATCGCCTTTACGTAACCGGCGGCCATCTCGATTTGCGCGCCGAACGCCTCGAGCGCCTTCAAATGCAGGTCGATCGGGCGGTTGCCGATAGCGCAGCCGCCGGGCAGCGACACGGTCGCCTCGCCGGTACGGGCGAGCAGCGGGCCGAGCACGAGGATCGAGGCACGCATCTTGCGCACCAGGTCGTATGGCGCGACCGAGCTGGTGATCCGCATCGCCTCGAGCGTCACGTTGCGCCCGAAGTCCTCCGGCCGCTTGCCGGGGATCGTGTGGCTGACCCCGAACTGCGTCATCAGGTGCTGGAACCCGTCGATATCGGCAAGCCGCGGCAGGTTGCGCAAGGTCACCGCCTCTTCGGTCAGCAAAGCACAGGGGATGAGCGTGAGCGCGGCGTTCTTCGCGCCCGAGATCGGCAGCGTGCCGGAGAGGCGATTGCCGCCGCGAATGAGTAGCTTGTCCATGGGCCGATGCCTTACCGCATTGGCTTGCGCTGGCAAGGTGTCGCCCGTAACCCCTTGAGTCATGACCACACACAAGCCCATTCGCAAGGCCGTGTTTCCCGTCGCCGGGCTCGGCACCCGCTTCCTGCCGGCGACCAAGGCGATCCCCAAGGAACTGCTGCCGATCGTCGATCGCCCGCTGATCCAGTACGCCGTGGACGAGGCGCGCGAGGCGGGGATCGAGCAGATGATCTTTGTTACCGGGCGCGGCAAGACCGCGATCGTCGAACATTTCGACATGGCCTACGAACTCGAGGCGACGATGGCCGAACGGGGCAAGGACATGGGCGCGCTGGATGCCACGCGCGCTACGCCGGGCGACATCATCACCGTGCGCCAGCAGGTGCCGATGGGTCTCGGCCACGCGATCTGGTGCGCGCGCGCGATCGTCGGCGACGAGCCCTTCGCGATCTTCCTGCCCGACGAGCTGATGGTGCCGCACAAGGGTGGGGGCAGCGGCTGCATGAAGCAGATGGTCGAGGCTTACGAGGAAGTCGGCGGGAATCTGATCTCGGTGCTCGAAGTGCCGCGGGACGAGGTTTCGAGCTATGGCGTGATCGATCCCGGCGAGCAGGTGTCGGCCGGCCTGACCGAGGTACGCGGCCTGGTCGAAAAACCGCCGGTTGCCGAGGCCCCGTCGAACAAGATCGTCTCGGGCCGCTACATCCTCCAGCCCGAAGTCATGCGGGTGCTGGAAGACCAGGGCAAGGGCGCGGGCGGAGAGATCCAGCTGACCGACGCCATGGCGCGGATGATCGGCACCCAGCCGTTCCATGCGGTGACCTTCGACGGGCGCCGCTTCGACTGCGGCAGCAAGACCGGCTTCGTCGAGGCGACGCTGGCGCTGGCACTCGAACGCGAGGACATGGGCGCGGACGTCCGCGCGATCATGGAGCGTTTGCTGGGTTGAAAACTCAGCTGGCGGTGAAGCGCAGCGGCAGGGCCTTCAGCCCGCCGACGAACGTCGAATTCGCGCGCTTGGGCTCGCCCGCCAATTCCAGCGTCTCGATCCGGTCGAGCAATGCTTCGAACAGGATCCGCATTTCCAGCCGGGCAAGGTGCAGGCCCAGGCACTGGTGCGCGCCCGCGCCGAAGGCGAGGTGCCGGTTGGGCGAGCGGGCGGCATCGAACTTGCGCGGATTGTCGAACTGCGCAGGGTCGTGATTGGCCGCGACATAGCTCATCATCAGCCAGTCGCCCTCGCGGATCGTCTGCCCGCCGAGCTGCGTATCGCGGGCCGCGGTGCGCATGAAGTGCTGCACCGGCGTGCTCCAGCGGATCGCTTCCTCGACGATGCCGGGCAGCAGCGATCGGTCGGCCTTGACGCGGGCGAACTGCTCCGGATCCTGGGCCAGCGCCATCATTGCCCCCGCAGTGCTCGCACTGGTCGTGTCGTGGCCGGCGGCGGCAAGGATGATGTAATAACCCGCCATGTCGCGTTCGGGCAAAGGCGCGCCGTCGACCTCGGCATTGGCGATCACGCTGGCGACGTCCTCTGTCGGGTTGGCCCGGCGGTCGGCAGCGATGCCGGCGAAGTATTCCTCGAAGTTCTTTACCGCGCCCGCGACCAGCATGGTGATCTGTTCGGGCGTCATGTTCTCCATGCCGCTGCCCGACAGGTCCGCGTCCTGCCCGCCGAACAGCTGCTGGGTCAGCATGAGCATGCGCGGCTCGTCCTCCTCCGGCACGCCGAGGATCTGCATCACGACATGGAGCGGATAGGGCGCGGAGACGAGCGGAACGAAGTCCGCCTCGCCCGGCTTTCCGGCACCGGCGTCGCCGGCCTCGATGAACTTGTCGACCACCCGGTGGGCGAGCGTGCGGATCTCGTCCTCGACCGTCTTGAGGTTGCGCGGCATGAACCACTGCTGCGTCAGCTTGCGGTACTTGGGATGGATCGGCGCGTCGAACACGACCAGCGAATCGACGAGCATGTTGCTGCCGGTAGCCTGCTGGGCGAAGGCGATAGCCTCGGTCGTGCTGAAGACGACCGGCTTGGGGTTGTTGAGGAAGGTCTCGTTGTCCTTGCTCATCGCCATGACGTCGTCATAGCGGGTGACCAGCCAGAACGGTTCGAAATAGCCCGGCTCGTCGGGCTGGACGATCGCCAGCGGCGCTTCGGCGCGGACGCGGTCGAACGTGTCGAGCAGGCTGTCCCAGCTGGCGTAGCTTTCGGGCGCGAGCACCGCGTGGGCGGTCGCCGAATCGAGTACCGGGCGTTCCTTCGTCGCCATCACGCGCCCTCCCGCTCTTCGTTCCGGGCCTTCGCGGCGTATTCGTCGCGCAATTCGCGCTTGTAGAGCTTGCCGTTGGCCTCGCGCGGCAGCTCGGGCCGGAAGTCGAACTGCTTGGGCATCTTGATACGCGACAAGCTCGGCGCAAGGAAATCGCGCAGCTCCTGCTCGAAGCCGTCGCCTGCATCCGCCATGTCCATCGGCTGGACCACGGCGACGACTTTCTCGCCCAGGTCGTCGTCAGGCGCGCCGATCACCGCGGCGTCCATCACCTTGTCGTGCGTGACCAGCAGGTTCTCGATCTCCTGCGGGTAGATGTTGACCCCGCCGGAAATGATCATGTGGCTCTTGCGATCGGTCAGGAAGAGATAGCCGTCATCGTCCAGGTGGCCGATGTCGCCAAGCGTCATCCAGCCCTTCGGATGCATGGCGTCTGCGGTCTTGGCGGGATCGTTGTGATAGGTCGGCAGGAGGTCGTTCTCGAAATAGAGCACCCCGTCCTGGCCCGCCGGCAGCTCCTCGCCGTCTGGGCCGCAGACGTGGATCGTGCCGTAGATCGCCTTGCCGACCGTGCCGGGATGGGCGAGCCAGTCCTCGCTCCTCACCATGGTCATGCCGATGCTTTCGGAGCCGGCGTAATACTCCACGATGATCGGCCCCCACCACTCGATCATCTGCTGCTTGATCGGGATCGGACAGGGCGCCGCCGCGTGGATCGCGCGCTGGTGGGACGACAGGTCGTAACGGGTGCGCTCATCCTGGGGCAGCTTGAGCATGCGCACGAAGTGGGTCGGCACCCACTGGCTGTCGGTGACCTGGTATTTCTCGATCGCTTCCAGCGCGCTTTCGGGGGTGAACTTCTCCATCACCACGACCGTCCCGCCGAGGCGATGGACGGTGCTGCACCAGCCGATCGGCGCGGCGTGATAGAGCGGCGCGGGCGAGAGATAGACCATGTCGCCATCGGCGGGCATCCCGGCGCCCATCACCGCAAGCCCCATCAGCGGCGCGACGGCATCGATTGCCGGATCGGTGGGCGGAGCCGGGCGCACGCCCTTGGGCCGGCCGGTCGTGCCCGAAGAATAGAGCATCACCATGCCCGGCCACGGATCGTCGAGTTCGCCTGCATCCTGCGCGGCAACCGCAGCTTCGTAATCGTCTTCCCCGCCGCTGCCGACGACGAGCACGTCGAGCCCCGGGCACTCGGCGCGGATATCATCCAGCAGGTGCGCGTATTTCGGCGTGGTGATGAGCAGCTTCGTCTGGCTGTCCTGCAGGATGTAGGCGATCTCCGGCGCAGTCAGCCGGGTCGAGACCGGCACCATCATCGTGCCCGCGCGCTGGGAACCCCAGACGATCTGCAGGTATTCGAGATTGTTCTCCATCAGCACGGCAAAGGCGTCTTCGCGGTCCAGCCCCCGCGCGTGCAGCATCCGGGCGATGCGATTGGCCGCTTCGTCGAGCTCGCGATAGGTGATCTGCTCGCCGCTCGTCGCCATGATGATGGCTGGGCGATCGGGACGCGACTTGGCGTGATGGATGGGATGCATTGACAGGCCTCTCTCTGGTTGCGCGATCCGCTCGTTGTCGTCCGGGAATCGCTGCAAGGTTCTGAATTGAAACCTAAGCGAGAGAGGTTTGCGGGCAAGGAAAAAACGCCGCGTCGGCCCGCGCAACAAAAAAGGCGGCAGGTTGCCCCACCGCCTCCATTCCGGACACCCTCTCCAAAGTATCCGTTCGCCCCTCTCTGGGCTTGTTCGTGAATCTTACTCCGGGCCGCCCTGGCCGCCCTGGCCGATAGCGATCGCGAAGGCCTGCTGCGCTTCCGATTCTACCATGTAGGGAACCGGGTTCACGGCATCGCCGGCGACGCGGACTTCGTAATGCAGGTGCGGACCGGTCGAACGGCCGGTGCTGCCGACGTAACCGATGAGGTCGCCCTTGTAGACGCGGTCGCCGGCCGAAACGGCCAGGCGCGAAAGGTGGGCGTAACGCGTTTCCAGTTCGGCACCGTGTTCGATGCTGATGTAGAGGCCGTAGCTCGAGAACCAGTCGGCGCGGCCGACGATGCCGTCAGCCGTAGCGTAGACGGGCGTGCCGGTCGGCGCAGCGAGATCGACACCCTTGTGGTTGCGACGACCGCCGATGACCGGGTGGGTGCGCATGCCGTAATCGCTGGTGAGGCGCGCATCGTCGAGCGGCATGCGCGACGGGACGCGGACGCCGTAGCTGGCGGCCATGTTGGTGCGGCCGCGATTGTCGAGCTGCTCCCACTTGGTGAACAGCTGTTCGAACTTGGGATCCTGGGCCGAACCGAATTGGATATCCTTGGTCCGGGTGGGAACGCTGGCGGTCGCTTCGGTCGCGACAGGAGAAGCGCTCTGTGCCATCGCCGGAGCGGCGGCAATCGAAAGGCTTCCTGCAGCGAGCACGGCAAACAGCCGCTTGATGACTGGTGATACGATCAAAGACCCGTCCTTTTTATCCCCGGCGCCGAAGCGCCCCCGTCCGCGATTTCGGGACCCCCGGTCCGTCGTCGCAAGAATTTTCCAGCAGTCCGGGAACCTCCCCTTGGCTGCTGTGTTAACGGGTTATCCCTGAGAATCTTTACGAAGCAAGGCTGCCGTAGAAGTCTAGCGACAAACCGGCTGCAAGACGCGCTGAGTCGTTGAACGGAGGCTTCAGGGACCCCCGGAAGTAAGATTTTACTAAGGTTTGCCAGCGGTTTTCAGGCGATTCACCGCGTTTTGCGCAGATCGTCGAGAAATGCCTTGTGCCGATCGCGACGTGCCGGATTTCGTCGTCAAGGATCCGCTCAAGGATACGGGCGCCGTTCTCGTCCCCCGCAGCACGCACCCGCGCAAGCGTCGACGGCGTGACGTCGAGGCCTCTTGCCTCCAGCACCATCGGTACGATCGCCAGCCGCGCCTCGACCGATTCGGCCGTCTCGCGCGCGGCGTCCCACAAGCCGCCATGCGCCGGTAACGCTCCGTAATGGCTGCCGAGGCTGTGCAGTTTTCTCTCGAGCAGAGCGAAATGCATCGCCTCGTCCGCCGCCACCGCCAGGAAATCGGAGACGAATGCGTCCCCCATCTGCTCCCCGAATCGCCCGGCCATGTCGAGCGCGAGGTCGATGGCGACAAATTCGATATGCGCGAGGGAATGCCACAGCGCGATCCGGCCCCGCTCCGACCCAGCCTTCCCGCGCCTCGGCATGCGATTGGGCGCCAACAGTTCCGGGCGATCCGGTCGTCCCGGCTCGTCGGGCATGGCCAGCGGGAAACCCCGTTCCAGCCGGCCCAGCCGCCAGTCGCGGGCAACCTGCCGCGTGGCGAACACCTTGTCGCGCGGGTTTGCCGCGAGCAGCGCGGCGCGAATCGCCTCCCCGACGGTAATAATCCCAGCAGTCATCTGATCAGAGAGCGCGAGCCGCCTCGAGGACCTGCGACGCGTGATCCTTCACGCGCACCTTGTTCCAGACCCGTGCGATCGTCCCGTCGGCATCGATCAGGTAGGTGGTCCGCACCATGCCCATGTAGGTGCGCCCGTAATTCTGCTTCTCGGTCCAGATCCCCAGGGTATCGGACAGACCGCCTTCCTCGGCGTCGGTCGCGAGATCGACCGTCAGGTCGTACTTGGCGATGAAGTTCTGGTGCTTCTTGGCCGAATCCTTGCTCACGCCGAGCACTGCCGTGCCCGCCTTTGCGAACTCGTCCCTCAGCGCGCTGAAATCCTTCGCCTCGGTCGTGCAACCCGGCGTATTGTCCTTCGGATAGAAGAAAACCACCAGCTTGCGCCCGCGAAAATCGGCCGCCGTGACGCTGCCTCCATCCGGCGTCTCCAGAGCGATGTTGGGAAACGTATCGCCTGCGTCGAGCCTGCTCGTCATCTGTCCACCTCCAGGTCCTGTCCGAATGCGCCGCGCCAGTGGGCGGCCACCACGTCCCTTGCAGCCGCGATCCGCTGCATCAAGTCGCTGTAGTCGTCCGCTCCGCAAGTGCGTGCGAACACGGCGGCTGCCGCGTCGGAAGGCGGCTGTAATTCGGGTGCGAGCAGGCGCGCCGATACGAGCACGCGGGTCATCAGCGCATTGGCATCGACCAGGTCGGGCGACACCAGCGCCGCGTCGGCCAGCAGCGCGATCGCCTTGCCGAGATCGGGCGACAAGCCGGTCCGCTCGCGCAATTGCAGGTAGTGGACGAGGAATTCGAGGTCGACCAGTCCGCCGCGCTGGAGCTTCACGTCGAGCGGCCCGCGCCCCGGCTTGTGGGTCGCCATCTCGCCGCGCATTGCCAGCACGTCCTCGCGCAGGGTGTCGGGATCGCGCTCCCGACCCAGCACCTCGCCGATGATGGCATCCAGCTCCTCTCGCGATTCCCTGGAACCGACCAGCACGCGGGCACGGGTCAGCGCCATGTGCTCCCACGTCCAGGCGTCTTCACGCTGGTAGCGCGCGAAGCTCTCGCAATTGACCGCCAGCGGCCCCTGCGCGCCTTGGGGCCTGAGCCGGGTGTCGACCTCATAAAGAGCACCTTGAGCGGTCGGCACGCTCAACGCCGCGCTCACCCGCTGGCCCAGCCGGTTGTAGTAGAGCGTCGCTCCGAGCGGGCGTGGACCATCGGATTCTGCGTCGTGCGGACCGGTATAGAGGTAGATGATGTCGAGATCCGAAGCATGGGTCAGTTCGCCGCCGCCCAGCCGCCCGAGGCCCAGCACCAGCAGTTCGCTGCCGGCAATCCGCCCGTGCCGCTGCGCGAACTCGGCACTTGCCGCGTCCACCGCGACTTGCAGCGCTGCCTCGGCCGTGCGCGACAATCCTTGCGCGATGGCCAGTGGATCATGCGCCGCCTCGATTAGTTGCACGCCAAGCGCAAAGCGGGTTTCGCCGGTGACGATCCGTATCCGGTCGAGCTCGGCCTCGTAATCGCTCCGCAAGCCTCCGCCGCGCATCTTGGCCGCGAGTTCCTCGCGCGAACCGGGCAGGTCCAGCGCGCTGCGATCGATCAGCGTATCGAGCAGTTCGGGCCGTCGACCCAGCTCCTCTGCGAGCGGCGGTGCCAGCGAGAGCAGGTGCACCAGTTGTTCGAACAGCGCGGGCCGCGCCTCGAGCAGGCGGAACAGGTTAATGGCGCTGGCGACATTGCCGAGCATCGCTTCCCAACGCAGCAGCGCCCGGTCGGCATCGTCGGCCTCGGCAAAGGCATCGAGCAGCGCCGGCAGCATGGCATCGAAGGCTTCGAGCGAGGCTTCGCTGCGCAGCGCGCGGAAACGCCCGTCGCGCCAGCCCTCGATCCGCGTCGCGATCCGCTCGGGGTCCGAAAAGCCGAGTTCCCTCGCGCGCGCGGAGACCGAGGCCGGATCGATGATGGCAGGCTCGTCGGTGTCGTCCTCGGCGATCAGTGCGTCGAAGCGAGTCGCGACCGTTTCCTGCAGGCCGCGCAATTCCTCGACCAGGGTTTCTGCATCCGGCAAGCCGTCCAGCCGGGCGACATGGTCCAGCGCCGCACCTTGCGGCACGGTGTGCGTCTGATGGTCCTCGATCATCTGCAGCCGGTGTTCCACCGTGCGCAGCCGGTCGTACGCCTCGCCCATCGCCGCCGCATCCTCGCCCGCGATGTGCCCGGCTGCGGCCAGCGCGTCGAGCGCGGCCCGTGTGCCGCGAACCCGCAACGACGGATCGCGCCCGCCGTGGATCAGCTGGTGGGTCTGGGCGAAGAACTCGATCTCGCGGATGCCGCCCCGGCCGAGCTTGACGTTCCAGCCCGGCCCCGCCTCGCGCGCGCCGCGGGCATTGGTGCGGATCCGGCGGGTCAGCCGGCGTATCTGGTCGATCGCACCGAAATCGAGGCTGCGGCGCCAGACGAAAGGTGCGATCTCGCCGAGAAAGGCCTGCCCGCGCGCGACATCGCCGCTTGCGGCGCGCGCCCGGATAAAGGCGGCCCGCTCCCATGCCAGCGCCGAGCTCTCGTAGTGCACCGTCGCCGCGTCGAGCGATATCGCCAGCGGACTGACTTCCGATGCCGGTCGCAACCTCAGGTCAACGCGAAAGACGTAGCCCTCGGCAGTATTCGTCGACAGCAGCTCGACGATGTGGCGCGCATAGCGTTGCGCCGCTTCGCCCGGCTCGTCACGGTCGCGCCGCGGCAGGGCCTGCCGGTCGTAGAGCAGGATCGGGTCAATATCGGAGGAGTAGTTGAGTTCGCGCGCTCCGTGCTTGCCCAGCGCCAGCCCGACAAGACCGGTCGGCTCGGCACCGCCGACCCGTCGCAGGATCGCGTCCTCGATCGCCTTGTCGAGCGCATGATCGGCGAAGTCGGACAGTTCGGCCATGACGCGGGGCACGTCGAAGTCGCCGGCGAGATCGGCAATCGCCACGACCAGCGCCAGCCCGAGCCGCTCGCGCCTGAGAGCGACCCCGGCCTCCAGGCCGTCCTCGCGGACAGCGCGGACCTGCGCCAGCGCCTCTTCCACCTTGCCGAACGCCAGCAGTTCCGCAAGTTCCGGTCGCCGCTCAAGCGCACGCGCGAGGAACGGCGCATGATCCCGCGCCCGTCCGATCGCATCCTGCCAGTCGCCCGTCATGCCACCAGTCCTGCCTGTGGCGACCCCGGCAGGCAAGGCCGATCCTTGCCCTCGATCGCCGGCTCTGCAACACAGCCGCGCATCCATTCTCTCGCCATCGAGCCACGGGAACAGCCCTATGATCCACCATGTCGCGAAAGTACTTCCCCTCGCGGTCGCCGGCCTGCTGAGCGCCTGCACCACCTATGCGGAACCTGAGGGCAGCAGTCTCGATATCGCGCGCGTGGCGCCCGGCGAGATCTCGGAACGGACGCTCAAGGACGTGACCCGCACGCTTTCCTCCGACGAGTTCGAGGGGCGCATGCCCGGTACCGTCGGCGAGGAAAAGACGGTCGCCTATCTGATCGACCGCTTCGCCAAGGCGGGCCTACAGCCGGGCAACAACGGCAGCTGGACGCAGGACGTGCCGCTGGTCGAGATCACCGGAAGCGACTTTTCGGAGCTGCGGATCGGTGGTCCGGCGGCGGACATGCGCTTCGCCCCGTCGAAGGATTACGTCGCAGTGACCTATCGCGAAGCCCCGTCGATCGCGATCGCCGACAGCGAGCTGGTCTTCGTCGGCTACGGCATCGTCGCGCCCGAGCGCGGGTGGAACGATTATGCCGGGATCGACATGAAGGGGAAGACCGCCATCATCCTGGTCAACGATCCCGATTACGAGACCGAAGGGCTGGACGGCCCGTTCAACGGCCGGGCCATGACCTATTACGGTCGCTGGACCTACAAGTACGAGGAAGCCGCGCGGCAGGGCGCCGCCGCCGCGCTGATCGTCCACGATACTTTCCCCGCCGCCTATGGCTGGAACGTCGTCGAATCGAGCTGGACCGGCCCGCAGGCCTTCGCCCAGACCGACAACGGCAACATGGACGAGACCATGGCCAACGGCTGGGTCCAGAAAGGTGTCGCAGAAGCGATCATGAAGGCGGCAGGGACGGATCTGGCCACCTTGAGCGCGGCAGCGAAGACAAAGGGCTTCAAGCCCGTGCCGCTGGGCCTGACCGCATCGCTCGGCTTCAGGAACGACATCCGCAAATACGCCTCGCAAAACGTGATCGCCATGCTGCCCGGTAGCGAGCGCCCCGACGAGGTCGTGATGCATACCGCGCACTGGGACCATCTCGGGCGCTGCACCCCGGATGCGACCGGCGACGATATCTGCAACGGCGCCGTCGACAATGCGACCGGCACGGCCGCGCTGGTCGCCCTGGGCGAGGCGCATGCCAAGGCCGGCCCCGCCGATCGCAGCCTGGTATTCCTTGCAGTAACAGCCGAGGAACAGGGCCTGCTCGGCGCGGCCTATTACGCGGCCAACCCGGTATTCCCGCTCGCCAGCACCGTGGGCGGCGTCAACATGGACGCGATCCGGATGTACGGGCCCGCACGCGACATCACGGTCGTCGGCGGGGGCAAGAGCGAGCTCGACCGGTACGTCGGTACGGCACTCGACATGGTTGGCCGCCGCGCAACGCCCGAATCGACGCCGGAAAAAGGCTTCTACTACCGGTCCGACCATTTCGAGTTCGCCAAGCGAGGCGTGCCAATGGTCTACCTGAAGGACGGCGAAGACCTGTTGGACGGAGGGGTCGAGGCGGGCAAGGCCAAGGCTGCAGCCTACAACGACCAGGCCTATCACGGGCCGAACGACGAGTATCGCGAGGATTGGCCGTGGGGCGGCTTCGTCGACGATGTCGAACTGTATTATCTCATCGGGCGGATGCTGGCCGAAGGCGAGAGCTGGCCGAACTGGCTTCCCGGCGACGAGTTCCGGGCGATCCGCGACAAGAGCTGCGCGGCCAGCGCCGGCGGCTGCTGATCGTTGCTGCGAAGGACATCAGCATGGGCGTGATCATGCCTCCCGAATGGGCGCCGCAGGACTGGTTGTGGATCGGCTTTCCGCACGATGCGGACGAATGGCCCGACGTGCTTGGGCGCGCGCAGGAGCAGATCGCGGCCTTCGCCAATGCAGTCGCCGAAAGCGGCCAGCAGGTCCGCCTGCTGGTGCACGATGCGGCCAACGAGGCGCGTGCGCGCTCGCTGGTGACGGGCGACGTCCTGCTCGAGCGGCGAGCCTACGGCGACATCTGGCTGCGCGATACCGGCCCGCTGGTGGTGCGCGATGCCGCAGGCGCGCGCGCGGCGCGGCGCTTTGCCTTCAACGGCTGGGGCGGCAAGTATCTCATGGAAGGTGACAGGACGATCGGCGCCGAGCTGGCCGAAGATGCGGCGCTGTCGCTCGCGAGCGTGGACTGGGTGCTCGAAGGCGGCGCTGTCGACGGCGATGGCACCGGCCTCGCGATCACGACCGAGCAATGCCTGCTCAATCCCAATCGCAACCCGTCCATGAGCCGCGAGCAAATCGAGGCCGGCCTGCAAGAATCGCTGGGCTTCGAGCGGGTCGTCTGGCTCGGCGACGGGCTTATCAACGACCACACCGACGGCCATGTCGACAACCTCGCCCGCTTCGTCGCACCTGGCGAAGTGGCGCTGCCGGTCGCGACCGGCAATGCCGATCCCAATGCCGCGATCTACGACGACGCGCGCGAGCGCCTGCGCGCAGGCGGAATCAAGGTGCACGACATCCCTTCTCCCGGGCTCGTCACCCGCGGCGACATGATCGAGCCGGCGAGTTACGCGAACTTCGCGATTACCTCGCAGCTGGTCGTGGTGCCGACCTTCGGCAGCCCGCACGACGAGGAGGGTGTGGCCGCGATCGCCGCGCTGTTCCGCGATCGTGCGACGATTGGCCTGCCGGGCGACGCGGTGCTGGCGGGAGGCGGCGGCTTCCACTGCGCGAGCCAGCAGATGCCTGGCGCCTGAAGCCCGGCCCGAGACACCGCAGGCGCTGTTTAACGACCCGTTAGCATTTGGCCGCGATACTTGCCGGCATGGCAAAGGTCATCGCCTTCGCGCAAACGCAAATCCCGGACGAGAGGGTGGCAGTGCTGCGCCACCTGCTCGTCTACACTTGCGCGCTATCGCTGATCTTCGCCGGACGCGCGTTGCCCTTCTAGGCAAACGCCTTCCATAGCGCCGCCAGCGCTGCTCCTCCGAGCACCAGCCCCACGCATGTGCGCCATGTCCGGTCCTCGATCCGTCCCGATGCGCGGTCCCCCAGCCAGTTGCCCAGCAGCACTGCCGGGAACAGCAGCAGCGCCAGCAATCCCAGATGCCAGTCGAGCACGCCCATCGCCGCGCCGCTGGCGAGGCCGACGCTCGATGCGCAAGTGAAGATCAGCATCATGCTGGCTTTCGCGACTTCGCGCGGAATGTCGCGCCCGACGTAATAGGGGACGACCGGGGGCCCGGGCATGCCAGCATAACCCGTCATCAGTCCGCTCATCACGCCGACTGCCCCGGTCGTGGCGGGACGATGATCGAGCGCACCGCGGCGCGGCAACAGGATCGCGAAGAATGCGGACACCGCGATCAGTGCTATGACGACGCGGGCGATATCGGGTGTCGTGATGCTCAGCAGGTAGAGGCCGGCAGGCGTCGTCACCGCGACGAGCGCGATGATGATCCAGGCCGATCGCTCGGCCCCGCGCAGCAGCCGGCGGATTTCCGAAAGGCCGATGAAGACCGACAGGAAGTTCGCCAGCAGGACCGCGGCGACCGGCGGCAACGCCAGCGCCAGGATCGGGACGAGCAGGATCGCCATCCCGAACCCCGTGAGCCCGCGCACGAAAGCCGAGCCGAAAGCGGCGAGCAGCGCGGAGAGTATTGCAGCCGCGCCATATTCGCCGATCATTTCCACCCGTCGTCAGGCCTGGTCGCGCAGGTCCGGCGGCGTTGCCTCGCGCTTCAGCATGGCGATCGCCTCGTCGAGGCTCATCACCTTCTGGTGCTGCTCGCCGAGCGTGCGGACCGCGACCGTGCCTTCCTCGGCCTCGCGATTGCCGACCACCAGCAGGTGGGGGACCTTGGCGACCGAGTGTTCGCGCACCTTGTAGTTGATCTTCTCGTTGCGCAGGTCTGCTTCGACCCGGATGCCCTCGGCCTCGAGCTTCGCGGCCGCTTCCTTCGCATATTTGTCCGCATCGGAAACGATCGTCGCGACGACCGCCTGCACCGGCGACAGCCACACCGGAAGACGCCCGGCGTAGTGTTCGATCAGCACGCCGATGAACCGTTCGAAGGTACCGAAGATCGCACGGTGGAGCATGACCGGCCGGTGACGCTCGCCGTCCTCGCCGACATAGCTCGCATCGAGCCGTTCGGGCAGCACGCGGTCGCCCTGGATCGTGCCGACCTGCCAGGTCCGCCCGATCGCATCGGTCAGGTGCCATTCGAGCTTGGGGGCGTAGAACGCGCCCTCGCCCGGCAGTTCTTCCCAGCCGAACTCGTCGTTCGCCATGCCCGCCGCCTCGACTGCGTCGCGCAGCTCCTGCTCGGCCTTGTCCCACATCTCCTCGGAGCCGAAGCGGTTGTCCGGCCGCAGGGCGAGCTTGACCTGGTAGTCGAAGCCGAAATCCGAATAGACCTCGTCGACCAGCTTGCAGAAGGCGCGCACCTCATCGACCACCTGGTTCTCGGTGCAGAAGATATGCGCATCGTCCTGCGTGAACTGGCGCACGCGCATGATCCCGTGGAGCGCGCCGTGCGGTTCGTTGCGATGGCAGCAGCCCATTTCGCCCAGCCGGATCGGCAGGTCGCGATAGCTGGTGATGCCCTGCTTGAATACCAGCACGTGAGCCGGGCAGTTCATCGGCTTGATCGCCATCCAGTCGGCATCGGAGGCGACCTTGGGGATCGCGCCCGCGTCCCCTTCGTCGACTTCGGGGACGATGTCCGGCACGGCGAACATGTTCTCCGCATATTTGCCCCAGTGGCCCGATTGCTCCCACTGGCGGATGTCCATCAGCTGCGGCGTCTTGATCTCGCGGTAGCCGGCCTTGTCCATCTTGCGGCGCATGTAGGCTTCGAGCTCGCGCCAGATGCGATAGCCCTTGGGGTGCCAGAAAACCGAACCCTGCGCCTCTTCCTGCAAATGGAAGAGATCCATCTCGCGGCCCAGCTTGCGGTGATCGCGCTTGGCCGCCTCCTCCATCCGGTGAAGGTGCGCGTCGAGCTGCTTCTTGTTGAGCCAGCCGGTGCCGTAGATGCGCGTCAGCTGCGGGTTGCGCTGGTCGCCGCGCCAGTACGCGCCCGCAACGCGCGTCAGCTTGAATGCGCGCGGATCGAGCTTGCCGGTGCTGGCAAGGTGCGGGCCGCGGCACATGTCGAGCCAGTCCTCGCCCGAGCGGTAGACCGTCAGTTCCTCGCCTTCGGGCAATTCGCGCGCCCATTCGGCCTTGAAGACCTCGCCGTCGGCCTCCCACTTGTCGATCAGCTGCTGGCGGCTCCAGACCTCGCGCGTCAGCGGCTTGTCGGCCTCGATGATGCGGCGCATCTCCTCCTCGATCGCGGGCAAGTCGTCCATGCCGAAGGGGTCGCGGCTGTCGGGAGCCTTGACGTCGTAGTAGAAACCGTCGTCGGTCGCCGGGCCGAAGGTGATCTGCGTTCCGGGAAACAGCGACTGGACCGCCTCGGCCAGCACGTGGGCGTAATCGTGCCGCGCAAGCTCCAGCGCATCTGCCTCGTCCCGCGTCGTCACCAACGCCAGTTCGGCGTCGCCTTCGAAAGGCCGGTTGATGTCGCGCAATTCGCCGTCCACGCGCGCGGCGATCGCCGCCTTGGCGAGGCCCGGTCCGATCGCTGCGGCGACGTCCGCCGGGGTCGAACCCGGTTCCATTTCGCGCACCGAACCGTCGGGCAGGCTGATCTTGAGCAGTTCCGTCATCATCTCATCCGTTCGTTTCGCGCGCCCATGACACAGGAGAGCGCGCGCTTGAAGCGGCGTTTTGCGACAAATCCGGTTCCGGGAGCAACGCCGACCGCCCGAAACCGGGCGGCGTCGGCTGGCTTAACGCGCGACCGACCGCCCCCGGTGACCGGGAGTAGTGGTGGTAGTCGCGGGAGCAAGCAGCATGGCCATGGCCGGGTTTATAGCGCCGGGTGCGCAGGATGTCATCCGCCTTGTATCCTTGCCATTCTGCCAAGTGTGCAAGACAATGTGCAAAGCGACCTTGACACAACAGCGAATCATGTCTAGCCACCTTGACATTCAATCAAGGAAGTTTGACCAATGACCAACCTGACCAAAGCCATTCTCTGGGCGATCGCCATCCTGGCGGTAGCCGCCATCTGCCGCTTCAACGATGTCGGGCAGAGCGAAACGTTCGCTTTGATCCTGGGGCTGACTGCAGCCGCCTGGGCCACGCTCAGCAACCGGCGCTGCTGCACCAACACCAGCAACTGACTGCACAGGGGGTACCAGGACATGAGCGCGCAAACCTTGCCTTTCCATCGCAGGCCGGCCTTCTGGGTCGTGTCGCTCCTCGCCAGCTTTGCCGTCATCGCGGCGCTGCGGATCAGCGATGCGATCGATCCCACCGTCGGGTTTCTTCTGATGGTGCTGGCGATGGTGCAGATCATCCCGCTGACCCGCGCCAGCATGGCGAAGCAGAAGTCGACCGGGCACCTGAGCCCGGCGATCAAGAACTACACCCGCCGGTTCATGCTCGCGAGCTTCGGCTACATGCTGGGGCTGGGCATCGCGGTGACGATCAACAATCGGATCGAGCTGTCCCAGGGCGGCGCGTTCCTCATCGCGCTGCTGCCGGTCGTGCCGATCTTCGGCATGATCTGGACCATGGGCCGCTACGTCCACGAAGAGGACGACGAGTACCTGCGCCACCGCGCGATCATGGCCTCCCTCTTCGGGCTCGGCGTGGTCCTGTCGGTCGGCACCTTCTGGGGCTTTCTCGAAAGCTTCGAGGTGGTCCCGCATGTCGAGGCCTGGGCCTGCTTCCCGATCTGGGCGATCGGGATGGGTATCGCCCAGTGCTGGATGACCATCCGCGATCGCGCAGGAGAGGGAGAGGCGGAATGAAGAACCGCCTGCGCGTCCTGCGCGCCGAGCGCGAGTGGAGCCAGCAGCTGCTGGCAGAGAAGCTCGAAGTCAGCCGCCAGTCGGTCAACGCCATCGAGACCGGCAAGTACGACCCCTCCCTGCCCCTCGCCTTCCGCATCGCCGACCTGTTCGAGATGCCGATCGAAGAGATCTTCCTGCGGGATTGATCCCCGCCCTCTTTTGCCAAGGACCTGAACGATGAAACTGCTTTACCCGGCCCTGCTGGCCGCAACCCTTCCGCTCGGCTTCGCCGCACCCGCATTCGCCGACGAAACCGCCCCTGCCGCCGCCACCATGCAGCAGGAGAGCGTGCGCGATCACATTCGCGCGCAAATGCATGGGAATGCCGGCCCGGTCGTCGTGCTGATCCCCGGCATGTCCACGCCCGGCGCGGTGTGGGACGATACGGTCGCGGCGCTCCAAGGCGACCATCGGCTGCTGGTCCTGACCTTGCGCGGGTTCGACGGGGAACGCGGCACTGCCAACGAGAGCGAAGGCGCGATCGACGGCGTGGTGGCGGACCTTTCAGCGGAACTTGCCAGCCGGGGCATCGGGCAAGCGACCATCGTTGGCCACAGTCTCGGCGGATTGATCGCGATGAAATTCGCCCTCGCCCATGCCGGGCAGGCCAAGAACCTCGTCATCCTCGATTCGCTGCCGTTCTTCGGCATGGTGTTCAGCCCCGACATGACGCTCGAGACGGTGGAGCCGCGGGCCGTGTATATGCGCGACATGATCGTCACGGGCGCCGAGCGGATGCGTGAAGCAGGCTTGGCCAATACCACCAGCGGCGCAGGCGCGGCGGGCATGTCGATCGACGAGGCGACGCGCGTCACGATCGCGAACTGGTCGCTGGACGCCGAACCGCTCGCCGTCGCGCAGTTCGTCTACGAGGACACGATGACCGACCTGCGGCAGGACATCGCCGCGCTGACGATGCCGGTCACCGTCGTCCACATGGCCAATGGCGAACACGCGGAGATGGCCAGGGAACGCTATGCGACCGACTACGCCGCGCTGCCCGGCGTGCGGCTGGTGCCGGTGGACCGCTCGCTCCACTTCGTCCAGCTCGACCGGCCGGAAGTGGTGCTGGCAGAAATCCGGCGCGCGACCGGAAGCTGACCCGTCTCCTGTAGCCGATCAGGCGGCGAAGTTTCGCGAACCGGCCGGGGCCACCATGCGGTGCGTCCCGGCCAGCTTCGTCGAACGCTGGCGCACCGTGTCCATGAACCGGTATTCGCAAGTGGCGGCCTGCGGTGTCAGCTCGACCGCCATGTACCCGCGGCGCGAGGAATCCATCCAGGCGAGCTGGCTGTTCGTCTCCACGCTGAGCCGCGCCATGGTGTCGGGCGCAAGCTGCGGCAGCGAGCTCTCGATGCCAGGCGACGTCACCGACTGCCCGCCGAACTCGACCCCGACCCGCTCGCCCGCAAGATCTAGCTCGAACGCCCAGGCATTGTGCGTGTCCCCCGCGAGGCTGACGAGGTTCGCATCGGCGGCCAGCGAGGCCTCGAACACGCGTTGCCGCGCGGCGGGGTAGCCGTCCCATGCATCCATGTTGAGCGGCAGCTCGGCCCGGCCCGCCAGCGCGCCCGACTGGACGCGGCGGCGCACGTAATCGGGAACGTCCGCAGGAAGATTGTCGGCAAGACCTTTGGGTGCCTTTAGATTGCCCATCAGCACTTGCTGGACGAGGACTTGCCACGGCCGGCCCGACCGGGCGGAGGCGCGCAAGCCGTCGGCCAGCCACGCCTGTTGCGCCGCGCCGAGCATCTCGCGGGCGGGATCGGCGTAGTCGCCGCTGCGGAAGGCATCGAGCGAGGCGATCGCCGCCTCCGCATTGGCGGCACCGCTCGTCAGCGCAGACAGACTGAACTGCTCGGCGCGCGCGGTCAGCCGCGTCTCAAGCCGGAACAGCGTGGCGAGATTGCCGACCTCGTACGTGGCCCAGGGATCGTCCGACACCGGCATCCACTCGCGATAGGCGCGCATGGCAGCCGCCTTGCGCACGCTCCATTCGCCCTCCGCGTCCGGCTGGTGGTTCTGCGCGCCGCCCGCCCACGAATCGTTGGCGCTCTCGTGGTCGTCCCAGCCGGAAATCATCGGCCACAGCTGGTGCACCCGCTGCAGGTCGGGATCCGCGCGATAGCTTGCGTAGCGCAGGCGATAATCGGCCAGCGCGACGATCTCGTGGTCAGGCCAGATCGTCCGCCCGGCAACGGCCTGCTGCTGGTTGGGATAATTGTCGACGTCGTATTCGTAGAAATAGTCGCCAAGGTGCAGGGTGCAGTCGAAGCCGTCCTCCTGCGCGGCATGGGCATAGGCGTTGAACCAGCCGAAGCGCAGGTTGGAGCAGGAGAACACCGCCATCTTCCAGCTGGCCGTCTCGCCCACCGGCAACGTGCGCGTGCGCCCGAGGGGCGAATAAACGCCGTCGGGAGAAACGAAGCGATAATAGTACCAGGTGCCGGGCGCGAGGCCGGTCGCGTTCGCCTTGGCGCACCAGTCACGGTCCGGCGATGCCACCACTTCGCCGCCGCTCGCGATCTTCGCGAAATCGTCCTTCTCGCACACTTCGAAACGCAGGGTGACCGGCGCCCCGTCACCGCGAAACCGGGTCCACAGCAACACGCTGTCCGCGCCCGGCTCGCCGCTTGCGACGTTGTGGGTGAAACCGCGAGCCGTATCGAACTGCGCTGCCAGCAGGGGCGCAGGCGCCGCCGCGAGGCCGAAGACCCCGGCGCGCAACACCATGCGCCGGTCGATGGCGGGTCCCCGCGTAACCGGCGGTTTGTCGAACAGTCCCATGCGTGCACCTTCCTCTCTCATTGCGCGTCATCGGACCTGGCGATGAGCGTGTCAAAAAGTCTTCTCACCATTTGACAAAGCTTTTGTGACAGGTGAGCACTGAGACGGGACGGCAAACGGGGGCGCAATTGGATCATTCACACGAAGACGGGGACAGTGCGTTCGGTTTCGAGGGCACGTGGCAGGAATTCGCCCCGATCGCCTTCACCAATCTGCTGCTGACGATCGTTACGCTCGGCATCTACCGTTTCTGGGCGACCGCGCGCGAGCGTCGCTACTTGTGGTCGCGGAGCCGCTTCATCGACGAGCGGCTCGAATGGTCGGGCACGGGCATGGAACTGTTCATCGGCTTCGTGCTGGTGATGGTGCTGTTCCTCCTGCCGTTCTTCATCATCACCAATGTCGCGCAGGCGATGATGCTGCGGGGCGAGGAAGCGGTCGGCATCGCGATCACGCTCTTCTCCTTCCTGTTCATCTTCTACCTCGGCGGCGTGGCCCGCTTCCGCGCGCTGCGCTACCGCCTCAGCCGGACGCGCTGGCACGGTATCCGCGGCGGCAGCGACAACCAAGGCTGGCTCTTCGGCCTGTCCTACATGTGGAAGAACGCCGTCGGCTGGCTGCCGGTCGGCCTGCTGATCCCATGGTCGATGGTGAGCCTGTGGAACGAGCGCTGGAGCAAGATGAGCTTCGGACCCTTCGATTTCGAAGCGAACGCCGATGCCGGCCCTGTCTTCGCGCGCTTCCTGCTGTTCTACCTTTTGCCCTTCATCCTGTTCCTGGCCGCGATTCCGCTCGCATTCGCCGGCATCGCAACCGACCTGGAGAGCATCGAGCCGGGTGCCGGGTTCATCCTCGCGATGATCGCCTCCATCTTCCTGTTCTATTTCGGGCTCGGCCTGATCGCGGTCGCGTTCTACGCGAAGTTCTATCGCGTCGCAGTCGGCTCGACGCGGCTCAAGCGGCTGCAGTTCCGCTTCGGTGCCTCCACCATGGACTGGATCAAGCTGCTGCTGGGCGACGTCCTGCTGGTCGTGTTCACGCTCGGCATCGGGTGGATTTTCCTGAGCTACCGCCACTGGAAGTTCTTCATCCAACACATGGAGGCGAGCGGCGAAGTACGGCTGGACGAGCTGACCCAGTCGACCACCCGCACGGCCGGCCACGGCGAGGGCCTGCTCGACGCCTTCGATGTCGGTGCGATCTGATCCGGTGAGCGAACCGGTGCGCATCGCGGCAAGCTGGTACGACGGGCATTCCGCCCGCCGCCACGAAGGCGCGCTGCACTGGGATGGCGGCGACAGCTTCGTGCTCGACGACGGCTACGGCGGGCGCGAGAGCATCGCGCTGAACGACCTCAGGGCGATCGACCGGCAGCGGGATGCGACGGTCTACTCTCGCACCAGCATGGCCGACTTCCGCCTGACGCTCCCGAAGGATTTGCCGGCGGGGTTTGCCCGGAACCTCCCCTCGTCCGGAAACTACGGCGCGTGGATCGACAGGCATGGCCTCCTGAAAATGAGCGCGGTCTTCGCCGTGGTAAGCGCCGCGGCAGTCGCACTGTTTCTGACCGCGCCCGAGTGGCTCGGCCCGCGCATACCCGAAAGTTGGGAGCGGCGCATGGGCGACGCCATGGTCGGCGATTTCGGCGGAAGGGTCTGTCATTCGCAGTTCGGCGACGAGGCTCTCGCCAAGCTGGTCGCCAAGGTCGATCCGGCGCGCGAGAAGGTCCGCGTGGGCGTGGCCAATATCGACATGATCAACGCGGTCGCATTGCCCGGCGGGCACGTGCTGATCTTCGACGGCCTTATCCAGCAGGCCGAGAGCCCCGAGGAAATCGCAGGCGTTCTGGCGCACGAGATCGGCCATGTGCGCGAGCGCCACGTGATGACCGCGATGCTGCGGCAGTTCGGCCTGTCGATCCTCGCCAGCGGGTTCAACTCGGGTTTTGCCGAAGGCGCTTTCGGTATCGCGACGCTCGGCTATTCGCGCGATGCCGAACGCGAAGCCGACGATTACGCGCGCGCCCGGATGCGCGTCGCCGACATCTCGCCGCTCGGCGCGGCAGGATTCTTCGACCGCATGTCCCGGCAATATGGCGACGGCGAGGACCAGCCGGCCATGACCGGGTGGATCGCGACCCACCCCGCATCGGGTGAGCGGGCCAGGGCCTATCGCGATAGCGCCGGCCGCAACGCCTATCCGCCGGTCCTCAGCGAACAGGAATTCGGCGCGCTCAAGACCATGTGCGAGGAGGATGAAAACGTCGAGGAGTTCGAGTTCTTCTGAGCCTTCCTGCCGCAGGCGGGGTTGCAACATGCGCCGCCCGGCCCGACATCGCCCGTGATGAGCGATACTCCCGAGCAAGCCGACGTCCGGTTCCATGTCCTGCCCGACGGACGGCGAATCGCCTTTCGCCTCGCGGACGG
The DNA here is from genome assembly GCF_009827535.1 of Qipengyuania oceanensis. Classification (NCBI taxonomy): domain Bacteria; kingdom Pseudomonadati; phylum Pseudomonadota; class Alphaproteobacteria; order Sphingomonadales; family Erythrobacteraceae; genus Qipengyuania; species Qipengyuania oceanensis. Next base: position 1,656,559 of record NZ_WTYN01000001.1, read on the forward strand.
TCGCGGCCCCGCGCTCGTCTTCCTGCCCGGCTACATGTCGGACATGGATGGCGGCAAGGCGACCACTTTGTTCGAATGGGCGAAGGACAACGGCCGCGCGATGCTGCTGCTCGATTACTCGGGCTGCGGCAGGAGCCAGGGGGATTTCGCCGACGGCACGCTCGGTCGCTGGCGCGACGAAGTTCTGGCGCTGATTGAAGCGCTTTTGTCCGGGCAGCAGGTAGTGCTCGTCGGCTCTTCCATGGGGGGCTGGCTCAATCTGCTGGTCGGGCTCGCGCTGGGCGACCGGCTGGCCGGCCTGGTCGGAATCGCGTCCGCGCCCGACTTCACCGACTGGGGCCGGTCGCGCGCCGACAAGGCAGCGCTGGCTGCCGGGGTCACGGTCTTCGACGAGAATCCCTACGGTCCCGAGCCGACCCCGATGCATCCGGGGTTCTGGGAAGACGGGCAGGACCGGCGGCTGCTGCGCGCACCCATCGGTATCGCCTGTCCGGTCCGGCTGATCCACGGCCAGCGCGATGCCGACGTGCCCTGGAAGATCTCGATGAAGCTCGCCGAGAGGCTCGATTCAGACGATGTGCAGGTGACGCTGGTCAAGGATGGCGACCACCGATTGTCGCGGCCGCAGGATATCGCCCTGCTGCTGCGGACGGTCGAAGCGCTCCTCCAGCCGGCGGAACCCCAGCCATGATCCTCGCAGCTCTCCTTCTGTCGATGCAGGTCGGACCCGACCCGATGGGGGTCCAGCTCGAACCCCTCCCGATCCCGCGCGCGCAACAGCAACAGCAACAGCAAGAATCGCCGCCAGCACCCGATTCGGCGCAACGCGAGCTGGTCGAAGCGGCCGTCGCCGCCGCGATCTCGGGCAACGAGGCGATCCTGGCCGGCGACTATGCCGGTGCGCTCGCCCTGTTCGAAAGCGCGCAGGTCCAGGCTTTGGCGGCCGGCCGGAACACGCTTGCAGCCGAGGTCGGGCTCGATCGCGCCCGCGCACTCGTGCTGCTCGGGCGCTACGCGCAAGCCGAAGGCATCCTTTCCGAAGTGCGCCTGCGCAAGCCCGACAATGCGGAGGGCTGGCGCGCATCCGCGCTCGTCGCGCGCAATCTCGACAAGCTCGATGAAGCACAAGGCTTCATCGCCCGCGCGGCCGAACTCGCGCCCGCCGACCCCGCCGTCGGCCTGGAAGCCGGCGCGATCGCCTTCTACGCAGGCGACACCGCTGCCGCGCACAAAAGCTGGCAGTCGGTCATCGATCTCGCGCCCGAGGGCGAGGAGGCAGCGCTGGCAAGAACCTATATCGCGCAGACGGGCGAGAGCCCCGCGCAGCCATCATCACCGGAAGACTGACATGACCGATTTCGCCGTTCTCGACCTGGTGCCCGTCCGCGAGGGCGAGACGCTGACGCAGAGTTTCGATGCCGCAAAGGCGCTGGCGCAGGCCGCCGAGAAGGCCGGCTACACGCGCTTCTGGGTTGCCGAACACCACAACATGGAAGGGATCGCGGGCGGGGCGACCGCGGTGGTGCTGGCAGCCATCGGCCATGTCACCAGCACGATCCGCATCGGTTCGGGCGGCATCATGCTGCCCAATCACAATCCCTTCGTCATCGCCGAACAGTTCGGCACGCTCGACGCCCTGTTTCCCGGCCGGATCGACCTGGGGCTGGGCCGCGCCCCGGGCGCAGGCCCAGAATTGCAGAATGCGTTGCGCAAGAACCTGCATCAGGCAGCGGAGTGTTTCCCGCAGGACGTGATCGAGTTGCGGGCCCTGCTCACCGGCGACATCGACCTGCCGGTCAAGGCGACGCCGGGCCTGGGATCGAAGATCGAGATGTGGATGCTCGGCTCCAGCCTCTTCGGCGCACAACTCGCCGCCAAGCTCGGCCTGCCCTACGCCTTTGCCAGCCACTTCGCGCCCGACCATCTCGATGCGGCGCTGGCGATCTACCGCCGCGATTTCCAGCCATCGGAGGCCTTGGAAAAACCGCATGTCATGGCCGCGATGCAAGTCGTCGCAGCCGACACCGACGAGGAGGCGGAGTATCTCTCGACCAGCCAGGCCCAGGCCTTCGTGAGGCTGCGGACCGGTTCGCCCGGCAAGCTGCCGCCACCGGTGCGCGGCTATCACGACACGCTGCCCGCGCAGGCGAAGGCAATGCTCCAGCACATGGGCCAGGCCCATGCCATCGGCAGTCCGCAAACGGTCCGGTCGAAGATCGAGCAATTCATCGAACGCACCGGGGCGGACGAGATCATCGTCGCCGGGTCGACCTACGATCCCCAAGCCCGGGTCCGATCGCTCGAATTGACCATGGAAGCGCTCGCTTCCTGAACGACCGGACCCGGGGGGCCGGGTCGGGGGACCGGCCGAGGACCGAAGACCGGTCCTGGGACCGGACTGCATGACGGCAACCGCGGATGCGAGCGGCCAGAAGGGAAACACCGCCATGCATTTCCGTTATAGGCGAGGCGCGGCAATTTCGGGCGACGGGCGGCGAATTTTAGCCCAGCCTGCGCTTGCCGGGTCGGTGGCGGAAGCCTATCGCGCATGGATGCTGCACGGAGCGGCAACAAAATAACAAGCAGGAAAACGGGCTCGGCGTAACAGCGCGGCCCGACGGAGCAGCAGGATGGGTGATACCAAGACCCGCAAGAAGTCCGACAAGACGGCCGGCAGCAAGACGGCAGCCGCGAAAATCCCGGCCAAGCTCGCCGGATCGCTGGTTGCAAGGATGCGGGCCTCGCTGCTCCCTGGCGAAACGGATACCGATGGCGAGCACCTCGAACAGGCGGCCCGCTTTCTCCTCGAGACAGGACTTGAGCGCGAGCCCGGACGCTCGGCGATCGCGCTCGCCTCCGCGAGCGAGGAACACCGCTACATGCGGATCGCCATCGTCAACGACGACATGCCCTTCCTCGTCGATTCGATCGCGGCAACCATCGCGGCCAACGGGCTCTCGATCGACCGGCTGCTCCACCCGGTCGTGGCCGTCAGGCGCGATGCCTCGTGCAAGCTCGTCGCGATCGACAAGAACAATGGCGACGACCTGCTCGAATCGATGATCTACATCGAGACCGGCAGGGTCGACGCGCGCCATCGCCGGGCGATGGAGGCGGCGATCCGCACCACGCTGGCCGATGTGCGCGCCGCCGTCGTCGACTGGCCGAAGCTGCAGGAAGTCATGCTGCGCGATGCAGAGGCGAGCACCGACGAGGAAGGTCGCGCCCTGCTGGAATGGCTCAATTCGGGAATGCTCACCCAGCTGGGTCACGTCACCTATGCGCGCGACGGATCGCGGTCCGAAGCGCTCGGCGTGTGCCGCAAGAGCGCGAAGGATATCCTCGCGCCTGCTTCGATTGCGCGCGCCTTTGCATGGTTCGACGGCAAGGGCAGCGACCAGCGCCAGCCGCTGATCGTCAAGGCTAACGTGATCAGCAACGTGCACCGCCGCGTGCCGCTCGACCTGTTCATCATGCCGCAGATGGCCGACGGGGAAGTCGTCGCGCTGTCGATCCACGCCGGGGTCTGGACGAGCGCCGCGCTTGCCGCGCCGCCGATCTCGGTTCCGCGCCTGCGCCGCCAGCTCGACGATCTTTTCGACAGGCGCGGGTTCGACCCCAACGGCCATGCCGGCAAGGCGCTGGTCCACGCGATGACCACCTTGCCGCACGATCTGGTGATCGGCTTCAGCGATGCCGATGTCGAGCGCGTCGCCAGCGCGCTGATGGGACTGGTCGACCGGCCGCGCCCGCGGGTCGCGCTGGTGGAGGCTCCTCTCGCCCGGCACATCTTCGCCTTCGTCTGGCTCCCGCGCGACATGCTTTCGACCCAGGTGCGCGAGCAGGTGCAAGATCTGATCGAGGACGCGACGGGCGCCACCTTGCTCGACTGGAGCGTGCAGGTCGAAGGCGGCAATCTCGCCATGATGCGCTTCGTTTACGATTCGCGCGAAACCGGTTCTTTGCCCGACGGCAAGGACCTCGACGAACGCTTGCAGACCCTGTTGCGCGGCTGGGCCGAGGGCGTCGAGAGCGAACTCGCGCGCGACGAGGATCCGAATCGCGCGGCCGCGATCGCCGGCCGTTATGCAGAGGCCTTCCCGCCTTCATTCCGGGCCGCCCAAGGCGCGGCCGAAGCCGCGCGCGACATCCGTCGGCTCCGCGCGCTCGGAGCGCACGATGATGCAGACGGTGGCTCCGCCGAACCGCACCGGCGTCGCGGCGCGAGGCTCTATCGCGCCGAAGGCATGAGCAACGGCTGCCTGCGCCTCAAGGTCTACCAGGAGACCGGGTCGCTGGCGCTGTCGGACGCGGTCCCGGCGCTCGAGAATTTCGGCTTCGAGGTCATTTCCGAGATCCCGACCTCGCTCGAGGGCGGGTCGCTGGGCACGATCCACGATTTCACCGTCGAGCTGCCCGAAGGCATCGATGCCGATGCGGTCCTCGATCGGGCCGGCGCAGTGGAGGCCGCGATCTCGGCCGTCCTCAACGGCGAGGCCGAGGACGACGATTTCAACCGGCTGGTCGTGGCCAACGGACTGGCGGCTTGCGAGGCGGTGTGGCTGCGCTCCTTCTACCGCTACCTGCGCCAGACCGGCATGGGCTTCACCATCTACACGGTCGTCGATGCGCTGCAGGGCGCGCCGAAGGTGACCGCGGGCATCGTCGCGCTGTTCAAGGCGCTGCACGATCCGGACTTCTCGGGTAATCGCGAGGAAGAAGCGGAAAGCGCCCGCGAAGCCATCCGCCGCGCGCTGGTCCAGGTGAACGCAATCAACGACGATCGCCTGCTGCGGCTCTACCATTCGCTGGTCGAAGCGATCCTTCGGACCAATGCCTTCGCCGCCGCGTCGGACGAAGCGCTGGCCTACAAGATCGATTCCTCGCTCGTGCCTGGTCTGCCCAAACCGGTGCCGTGGCGCGAGATCTGGGTCTATTCGCGACGGGTCGAGGGCATCCACCTGCGTGCCGGGCCCATCGCACGCGGAGGCCTGCGCTGGTCCGACCGGCGGGACGACTTCCGCACCGAGATCCTCGGCCTGATGAAGGCGCAGCGGGTCAAGAACGCGGTCATCGTTCCGACCGGCGCGAAGGGCGGCTTCTATCCCAAGCTGCTTCCGTCGCCGGCAAAGGACCGGGCCGGCTGGGCCGCCGAAGGGCAGGCCAGCTACGAAGTCTTCATTCGCAGCCTGCTGTCGATCACCGACAACATCGTTGCCGACAAGGTCGTCCACCCCGAGCGGGTGGTTCGGCGCGACGGAGACGATCCCTATTTCGTGGTCGCGGCGGACAAGGGCACGGCGCGTTTCTCCGACGTCGCCAACGCGATCGCCGAATCGCGCGATTTCTGGCTCGACGACGCTTTCGCAAGCGGCGGCTCGAACGGTTACGACCACAAGGCGATGGGCATCACCGCCAAGGGCGCGTGGGTGTCGGTGCAGCGCCACTTCCTCGAAATGGGCGTCGACGTGCAGACCGATCCAGTCCGCGTCGTCGGCTGCGGGGACATGTCGGGCGACGTGTTCGGCAACGGCATGCTGCTATCGAAGGCGATCAAGCTGGTCGCAGCCTTCGACCATCGTCACATCTTCATCGATCCCGATCCCGACGCGGCGGCAAGCTGGAAGGAGCGCAATCGCCTGTTCGACCTGCCCTCGTCGAGCTGGGACGATTACGACCGCGACGCGATGTCGCGCGGCGGCGGCATCTGGTCGCGCAGCGAGAAGAAGATCAAGCTGAGCAAGGCCGCGCAGGCCGCGCTCGGGATAGAGGTCGACGAGCTCGAGCCCGACGAGGTCATCTCGGCCATTCTCAAGGCCCCCATCGATCTCGTCTGGTTCGGCGGCATCGGCACCTACATCAAGGCCACCAGCGAGACCAACGCGCAGGTCGGCGACCCTGCCAACGACGCGCTGCGGGTGAACGCGGAAGACGTGCGCGCCAAGGTCATCGGCGAGGGCGCCAACCTGGGCGTCACCCAAGCCGGGCGGATCGAGTTCGCGCTCGAAGGCGGGCGCATCAACACCGATTTCATCGACAATTCGGCCGGCGTCGATTGCTCGGACAACGAGGTCAACATCAAGATCGCGCTGGCTGCCGCCAAGCGCGCCGGAAAGCTGTCCGAAAAGGCGCGGAACGCGCTGCTCAAGGACATGACCGACGAGGTCGCCGATATCGTGCTGGAAGACAACCGGCTGCAGGCACTGGCGCTCTCGATCGCCGAGCTGCGCGGGCCCGGTGCGACCGACAGCTATCTAAGGCTGATCGAGACGCTGGAGACGCAGGCAGATCTCGACCGCCGCACAGAGGGGCTGGCGGACAACGAGACTTTCGCCCGCCGCGCGAACGACGGTCAGGGACTGACCCGGCCCGAACTCGCCGTCCTGCTGTCTTCGGCAAAACTGCGGCTGCAGGACGCGATCGAGAACAGCGACCTCGCCAGCGATCCCTCGCTCCGGCAGACGCTGCTGGAAGCATTTCCCGAACCGATGCGGGTCAAGTTCCGGCAGCAGATCCTCAATCACCGCCTGCGGACCGAACTGGTCGCCACCAAGCTCGCCAACCGCATGGTCAACCGGCTCGGCATCATACATGCCTTCGAACTGGTCGAGGAAGAAGGGGTCGATCTCGCCGAGGTCGCCGCCGCTTTCGTGACCGTCGACCAGCTGTTCGGCCTGGACGAATTGTGGAGCGAACTCGACACGGCGAAGATTACCGAAACCGCCCGGCTCAGGCTGTTCGACACCGTCGCTGCCGCGACGGGCAATCTCATTTCCGACGTGTTGCGCACGGCATCGGGCCATATCGAGCCTTCGGCGATGGTGAAGGACATCGGCAAGCCGGTAGCGACGCTCGCCGCCTCGACCGACCAGTTGCTCGCCAACCAGTCGCGCCGCCAGTCCCGCGAACTGGGCGAGAGCCTCGTCGCGGCCGGCGCGCCGGACAAGCTGGCAGCGCGCATCGTGCACCTGTTCGACCTCGACGGATCGGTAGGCCTTGCGAAGCTTTCGCGCGAGACCGGCATTGCGCCCAAGCCGCTCACCCAGGGTTTCACCGACGTGGGCGAGACGCTCGGCCTCGACTGGGCGCAAAGCACCGCGGCGCTGATGAGCCCCTCCGACGTGTGGGAGCGCCTGCTCGTTTCCGGGCTGGCGCGCGATTTCCAGCAGATGCGCCTCGATCTCCTGCGCCGGCTCGCCCGCCGCAAGGATGCCAGGAAGGACATGCCGGGCGTGGTCGCGAAATGGTCGGAGGACAACGCGCTGGCGATCAGTCGCTTCCGCATGGTCATCGCCCGTGCGCAGCGCCAGACGGCCGTGGCCCCCGCGATGCTCGCCCAGATAGCCAGCATGGCGCGCAACCTGCTGGCACGCTGAGCCGGCCTGCAGGTGCGCCCTGCGCAATAGGCAGGGTTGACGAATGGCGCTTTTGCGCCAATCCCTCGCGCCCATGGACAAAGCCGATGTAGTGATCGTGGGGGCGGGTCATGGCGGCGCGCAGGCGGCAATCGCCTTGCGCCAGGCCGGGCACGAGGACAGCATACTGGTGATCGGGCGCGAGCCCGAATTGCCTTACGAGCGTCCGCCGCTGTCGAAGGAGTACTTCGCCGGCGACAAACCCTTCGAACGCATTCTCATCCGCCCGGCGCAATTCTGGGAAGAGCGCGACATCGTGTTCCGCACGGGCACGAATGTCACCGAAGTCGACTGGATGGCGCACGAGGTCGTGCTCGGCGACGGGTCGCGGGTCGGCTATCGCAAGCTGATCTGGGCCGGGGGAGGCGCGGCGCGCAGGCTTTCCTGCCCCGGTGCCGATGGCGAAGGCATCCATACCGTCCGCACGCGCGCGGATGTCGACCGGCTCAAGGCCGAGATCGAGGCCGGCTCGCGCCGTGCGGTGGTGATCGGCGGCGGCTACATCGGGCTCGAAGCGGCTGCGGTGCTGCGCAAGTTCGAGTGCGAGGTGACCTTGCTCGAAGCCTTGCCGCGGGTCCTCAACCGGGTGGCGGGCGAAGAGCTTTCCGCTTTCTACGAGGCCGAACACCGCGCGCATGGCGTCGACCTGAGAACCGAAGCCGCGGTCGAGCGGATCGAGGTCGAGGATGGCAAGGTGGTCGCGGTGCAGCTGGCCGACACGACCCGCATCGCCTGCGACATCGTGATCGTCGGCATCGGCATCGTCCCTTCGGTCGGCCCGCTGATCGCGGCCGGGGCATCCGGGACCAATGGCGTCGACGTCGACCAGTTCTGCCGGACCACTCTCGACGACATCTACGCGATCGGCGACTGCGCCGCGCACGCCAACCCGTTCGCCGACAACGCGGTGATCCGGCTCGAATCGGTGCAGAACGCCAACGATATGGCGACCACGGCGGCCCGGGCAATCATGGGCGACAAGCAGCCTTATGCCGCCTTCCCGTGGTTCTGGTCGAACCAATACGATCTCAAGCTGCAGACCGCCGGCCTATCGCTCGGCCATGACGCCACCGTGCTCCGGGGCGATCCGGCGAGCCGCAAGTTCTCGGTCGTCTATCTCAAGGAAGGGCGGATCATCGCGCTCGATTGCGTCAATGACGTCAAGAGCTACGTCCAGGGCCGCAAGCTGATCGAAGCGGGCGCGAGTCCCGCGCGCGAGGACCTCGCCGATCCGGACAAGCCGCTCAAGGAAATGCTGTGAGCTTCGCGCCGGGAGACGGAAAACCAATGCTCGAGGGCCTGAAGGTTCTCGATCTCACCACGGTCGTTTTCGGCCCTTATTGCACCCAGATCCTCGCCGATTTCGGGGCCGATGTCATCAAGGTGGAGGCACCGGGCGGCGACATGTTCCGCTATGCCGCCAAGGCGCCAAATACTCCGGGAATGGGGCCGGGTCACATGGCGCTCAATCGCGGCAAGAAGTCGCTCGAACTGGACCTGAAGCAGGACGAGGCGCGCGAGCGCCTGCGCGAACTTGCCGCTGAGGCGGACGTCTTCATCCACAACATCCGCCGCGAACCGATCGAACGGCTCGGCTTCGGCTACGAGGCGGTGAAGGCGCTGCGCGAGGACACGATCTATGTCCATTGCGTCGGCTTCGGGTCGAACGGGCCCTATGCCGGCCTGCACGCCTACGACGACGTCATCCAAGCAGCTTCGGGCACCACCAGCCTGCTGCCCCGGGTCGACGGCAATCCGGCGCCGCGGTTCTTCCCGTCGCTGATCGCCGACAAGGTTTCCGGCCTGCACGCCGCCTATGCGACCATGGCGGCAGTGATCCACCGGATGCGGACGGGTGAGGGGCAATTCGTCGAGGTCCCGATGCTCGAAGCCTTCACCAGCTTCATGATGAAGGAGCACCTGGGCGGGCTGACCTTCGATCCGGCGGTGGGCGATGCCTGCTATGCACGGCAGGTCGATCCGCATCGTCAGCCCTTCCCGACCAAGGACGGTCATGTCGCCATCGTGCCCTATCGGCCCGGCCATTTCCTCAAGGTGATCGCGCTGCTCGGAAACGAGGAGTTCGGCAAGGACGAGCGGTTTGCCGACCCGACGGGGATCCTGCGGCACAGCGGGGAATGCTACGACCGGATCGGCGAACTTTCCGCCGGCTTCACCACCGAGGAAATCCTCCGGCTGCTGCGCGACAACGCTATCCCGGCGATGCCCGCGCACGACGTGGCCGATGTCATCCATGACGAACACCTGCAGGCCGCGGGATTTTTCCGCCAGAGCGAACACCCGACCGAAGGCACGATCAACCAGATGCGCGAACCCTCGCGCTTTTCGGGCTGGGAGCAATCCTTCGACCGGCCCGCGCCGCTGGTCGGCGAGCATAATGACGGCGGCGGCTTCGGCTAGAGAGCGGCGAGTTTTCGCGCTGCCCATGCGGCCGCCTCGGCGACCACCGGATCCTCGTCGCCCCGCAGTCCCTCGACCCGCGGCAGAAGGCTCGCATCACCGCTGTTCCCCGCCGCGATCAGGCAATTCCTGACGAAGCGATTGCGCCCGATCCGCTTGATCGGTGAACCTGAGAAGAGCTGGCGGAACCCCGCATCGTCGAGCGCGAGAAGCTCGCCGAGCCTCGGCGCGACCAGTTCGGCACGCGGCAGGAAGGCGCGGTTGGCCGCGGCGGCATCGGCGAACTTGTTCCACGGGCATACGGCGAGGCAATCGTCGCAGCCGTAGATGCGATTTCCCATGGCCTCGCGGAATTCGTCCGGGATCGGCCCGGCGTGCTCGATCGTGAGGTAGGATATGCAGCGCCGCGCATCGAGCACGTAAGGCTGCGGGAAGGCCTCGGTCGGGCAGGCCTGCTGGCAGGCGGTGCACGATCCGCAGCGGTCGTCGTGCGGCTGGTCGGGCGCAAGTTCGGTGGTGGTGTAGATCGCCGCGAGGAACAGCCAGCTGCCGTGATCGCGGCTGACGAGATTTGTGTGCTTGCCCTGCCAGCCGAGTCCCGCCTGCTGCCCGAGCGGCTTCTCCATCACCGGCGCGGTATCGGTGAAGACCTTGAGTTGCGGCTCGGGAAGGCCGAGCCCTTTCGCCTCCGCCACCATGAAGCGGGCCAGCGCCTTTGCCGCCTTCTTCACCGTATCGTGATAGTCGCGTCCCTGCGCATACACGGAAATGCGGCCGACTTCGCCGAGCCCCTCGAGCGCGAACGGATCGGCCTCGGGCGCGTAGCTCATGCCGAGCGCGATGACGCTCTTCGCCTCGGGCCACATGGCATCGGGGCCGCGACGGACATCGGCGCGCGCCTCCATCCATTCCATCGTCCCGTGATATCCCGCCTCGAGCCAGGCATCGAGCCGCTTGCCGCGCTCCGCATCGCGCTGCGCACGGGTCACACCGAAGGCGGCAAAGCCGATGCGCTCCGCCTCCGCTGCCAGCGAGGCCTTGAGCCTTTCGGAAAGATCGGCATTAACCACGCTTGGGGTTGCTCCCGTTCACTCCCTAGGGTTAACCACCCGGGTCATGGACATGGCGCTAAGCGATCCCGCACCGATGGACAATGGCGCCGCTGCGAATGGCAATGCCGTTCGCCCACTCGCGATCGAGGCGCGCGGCCTCGTCAAGCGGTTCGAAGGCACGCTGGCAGTCGACGGCGTGGACATCTCGGTTCCTCAGGGCGCGATCTACGGGATCCTCGGCCCGAACGGGGCCGGCAAGACTACGACGCTCAGGATGCTGCTCGGCATCATCGACCCGGACGAAGGCGTGCGCCGCGTGTTCGGCCACGACAAGCCGCAGGAAATCGCCCGGCTGATCGGCTATTTGCCCGAGGAACGCGGCCTCTACCCGGCGATGAAGGCATATGAGGCAATCGCCTTCATGGGCGCGCTTCGCGGCGTGCCGCTGAAGGAGGGGCGCGAGCGGGCGCACGAACTGCTCGAGGGCCACGGGCTCGGCCATGCCGCCGACCGGCAGATCCGCCAGCTTTCGAAAGGCATGGCACAGACCGTCCAGCTGCTCGGCACGCTGGTCCACAGGCCGAGGCTGGTCGTGCTCGACGAGCCGTTCTCGGGCCTCGACGCGATCAACCAGGGCAAGCTCGAGAAGCTGATTCGCGACCTCGCCCGGGATGGGGCGACGGTAATCTTCTCGACGCACGTGATCGCCCATGCCGAGCGCTTGTGCGAAGGCATTGCGATCATCGCGGGCGGCAAGGTTCCCTATGCCGGCAGCGTGGACACGGCACGCGACCGCATCCCGGCGCAGGTGAGGCTCGAAACCCGCCAGTCAGACGGCTCGTGGCGCCGCGCCCTGCCTGCCGACGCGCAGGGCGAGGCAAAGGCCGACGGCACCGCGCTGTGGAGCTTCGACTTGCCGGAAACGGGCGTCGAACCGCTGCTCAAGGGCCTCGTTGAAGGTCATGCGGGCATTCTCTCGCTCTCGATCGAGCGGGCAGGCCTGCACGATGCCTTCGTCCATATCGCGGGCGAGGCAGCCGCCCGTGCGCTCGATGAAAGTCCAGACGGGGAGGTGCTGCGCTGATGGACGAGACCGCCACGCCCAATTCGCGCCTGTCGCTGCTGCAGGCGGCGTGGGTCGTCGCGCGCCGCGATTTCGTCGCCGTGCTGTTCAGCCGCGCCTTCCTGTTCTTCCTGCTGGGTCCGATGTTCCCGATCATCGTCGGCGGGATCGCCGGCGGGATCGGCGGTCAGGTCCAGCGCCAGTCGGCCGCCTCGGAAATCGGCGTGGCGATGTCGCCGACCGACATCGAGCGGCTGCGCGGGGCCTATGCCCGGCTGAATGGCGATATCGGTTCGCTGCTTCCGCCGATGGCGACGATCGACCCGCCCCCTGCCAATAACGAATCACCGCGCGACATCCTCGCCCGCAAGGGGAGCAATTACGCCGCGCTGCTGTCGGGCACGATCGAGGAGCCGGTGCTGACCGGCACGCCCGGGCAAATCCGCCGGATGACGCCCGGACTCAAGATCGTGCTCGCCGAGGCTGCCAGCGGTCCGGGTACCGAGTTTCCGCGAATGGAAACGGACGAGGTTCGCGCGACCGGCAGCGCGGCCAATGTCCGCACCGATCGCATCCGCACGGGCCAGGTCGCCCAGATGCTGCTGTTCCTGCTGACCATGCTGCTCGCCGGCATGGTGCTGTCGAACCTGGTCGAGGAAAAGGCCAACAAGATCATCGAGATCCTGGCCGCCGCGATTCCGCTCGACGCGCTCTTCCTCGGCAAGCTGTTCGCCATGCTCGGCGTGTCGCTGGTCGGCATCGCGGTCTGGGGCAGCGTGATCGGCCTGCTGTGGGCCTCGGTCGGGCCGGCAGTGATGGCATCGACCGGCCAGGACATGTCCAACCTTCCCGCGCCTGCGCTCGGGTGGCCGCTGTTCCTCGTGCTGGGGCTGGCATATTTCTCGATGGCCTACCTGCTGCTCGGCTCGCTGTTCCTGACGATCGGCGGGATGGCGGCCACGGTGCGCGAGGTCCAGACGCTGTCGATGCCGGTCACCATGGTCCAGTTGCTGGTATTCTTCTTCGCGGCATCCGCCATTCCCTTCATCGGCTCCAATTACGAGATCGCGGCGACCATCTTTCCGTTCTCATCGCCCTTTGCCATGCTTGCCCGGGCGGCGCTTATGGACGGGATCGGGCAACACCTGCTGGCACTGGCATGGCAGGCGCTGTGGGTGCTGCTGGTCATCCGTTTCGGGGTTCGCCTGTTCCGCAAGCGCGTGCTCAAGTCGGGCAATGCCGGCACGGCGAAGAAACGGCGGCGCGGCCTCTTCGCGCGCCGTTCGCCCGCCTGACGACACGCCCGATCGGTTGCCGAACGCAACCTTATTGACATTCGTGTAAGCAGGTGCAGGATGGCGGCAATGGACGGGCGAGTCCCGATACCGTCCGCTTGTGGAGAGAGACATGGCGACCCAGGCCGCTGAGAAAACCCAATGGAGCAGTTCCCCGTCCGCCTATGAGGCGATCCTGGAGCATCGGCAGAAGCACCCGGAAGACGCGCTCGAACACACGCACAAGTGGGACGTCAGCCGCTCCGACATCTATTTCAACCACACCTGGATGCCGATCTTCAAGGAGATGCGCGACGCCGGGCCGCTGCATTACATCCCCGAAAGCCCGTTCGGCCCCTATTGGGCGGTCGTCCAGCACAAGGCGATCCAGCACATCGAGGCGCTGCCCGAATTGTTCTCTTCCAGCTGGGAGCACGGCGGCATCACCATTCTCGAGCGGCTGAGCGACGAGCAGCTCGAGGAAATGGGCCGCGAGCGTTTCGAACTGCCCATGTTCATCGCGATGGACCGTCCCAAGCACACCGGCCAGCGGCGTACGGTGGCTCCGAAGTTCACGCCTTCGGCGATGACCGACATGGAAGTCGAAATTCGCCAGCGGACCGGCGAACTGCTCGACACCCTGCCGCGCGGCGAGGTGTTCGACTGGGTCGACCGGGTTTCGATCGAACTGACCACCGGCATGCTCGCGATCCTGTTCGGCTTCCCGTGGGAAGACCGCCGCCTGCTGACCTTCTGGTCGGACTGGGCCGGCGATACCGAGGGCGCGACCATTCGCGATCTCGACGAGATGCGGCAGGGCTTCCTGCGCGAGATGGCCGCCTATTTCATGCAGCTGTGGACCGCCCGGGCGCAGAATCCGGAGGGCGAGGATCTGATCTCGATGATGATCCGCTCCGAAGCGATGAACCAGCAGAGCCCCGAGGAATTCATGGGCAATCTGGTGCTCCTGATCGTCGGCGGCAACGACACGACGCGCAACACCATGAGCGGCATCGTCCACACGCTCGACAAGTTTCCCGACCAGCGCAAGCTGTTCGAGGAGAACCCGAGCCTCATCCCGAACGCCGTGCAGGAAATCCTGCGTTACCAGGTTCCGCTCGCCCACATGCGGCGGACCTGCACCGAGGATACCGAGCAGTTCGGCCAGAAGATCAAGAAGGGCGACAAGGTCGTGCTCTGGTATCTTTCGGCCAACCGCGACGAGGAAGTGTTCGAGGATCCGGACAAGCTGGACATCACGCGCGAGAACGCGCGGCGCCAGCTCGCCTTCGGCTACGGCATCCACCGCTGCGTCGGGGCCCGCCTGGCGGAACTGCAACTGCGGGTGCTGCTGGAGGAAATGCACAAGCGGCGCATGCGCGTGCACGTTGCAGGCGACGTCGAGCGTGTCCGGGCGAACTTCGTCCACGGTTTCCGCAAGCTCGAGGTCGAGGTGACCGAGTTCTAGGATTGCCGTCGCTTTCCCTCGCGTTCTTGCCCCGTTCAGGGTGACATCGCTAGGAAAGCGGCATGCAAAAAACCGTCACGAATACCGATCGTCGCTCGGCTCTGGCCCTGTTCGCGGGCGTCGCTGCGATGCCCGTGCTCGCTGCCTGCGGCGGTGCCCCTGCCGAAGCGAAGAGTTTTCCGATCCAGCGCAGCGATGCCGAGTGGCAGAAGCGCCTGACGGCGGAACAGTACAGGGTGCTGCGCAAGGCTGCGACCGAGCGACCCTATACCTCGCCGCTGAACAAGGAAAAGCGGGCCGGGATCTTCCACTGCGCGGGCTGCAACAACGCCCTCTATTCCTCGAAGACCAAGTTCGAGAGCGGGACCGGCTGGCCGAGTTTCTGGAAGCCGCTCGCCGGTGCGATCGGCACGTCCACCGACTACAAGATCGGCTATCCGCGAACCGAGGTGCATTGCGCCGATTGCGGCGGACATCTGGGCCACGTCTTCGACGACGGGCCCAAGCCGACCAGCAAGCGGTACTGCATGAACGGTGTCGCGATGACCTTCCGGCCGGCCTGACTGGTCAGGCGCGGGCGACGACCGCGGCGATGCTGGTCGCGGCATAGCGCACGGGGGCGGGCCAGGTGATCGCTCGCCCGTCGACCACGCTGAAGGCGATTCCGCCGACGACCGAGCCCCCGGTCGGGGTGAGCACGAAAAGAGCCAGCGCTATGCCGGTCACGCGGAGCGGCGCATTGCCCATCCGGCTCGCCACTCTCAGCGCGTCGCGCAACAGCAGGGCGAACAGCGGAATTGCGAGCAATTGCGCAAACAGCGCGGCGCGGTAGCTCAGCAGGGAGAGCAGCACCATTGCCCCCGCCAGCGAGGCGACCGCCAGCCAGCCGCGCGGATTGCCGGATCGGCTCATCTGGTGCCACCGTGTCGTGACACTGGCCACCCACAGCACGAAGGTCGCCACCACCATGCCGATCGGATCGAGCCATCCGCCCGTGCCGGAATGGACGGCTGCGAAGCCCTGGCCGCCGGTGAAAGGTCCCGGTGCGACTACCGGCGCCGGGATAGCAGCGCCGAAAGCGAGCAAGGGAGCAGCGAGAGCCGCCGCGACCAGCGCCCCCGCACCGATAATCCGCGAAACCGGCGCCGATCTGGAATTGCGCATGGCCAGCACACCGGCGATCGCAGCCGCCGACCAGCATCCGGCAAGATGCGGCCAGCTCATCCACCCCGGGCTCGCGAAGAGCCAGTTGGCTATCGGCTGGGTCGCGAGGAACAGGCCACTGGCCCCCACAGCCATGGCACCCAGGTAGGCCGCCAGGCAGCGCGCGTCCCCGTCGCGTAGGTACAGCAGCAAGAGCAATCCGCCGGCAGCCGTTGCGACGACGAAGCCGGCGAGAGAGAAGGAAGTCAGGAGCCCCGCGACAAGCCCCGCAGCAGCCGATTTCATGACTATCGCGCGGCGATCGACCAGCAGGCGCAGCATGGCGAGGACGCAGAGCGCCTCCCAGCCTTGGGAATCGAGCCGCATCGGGGCGAATGCCGCGACTGCCAGCGGCAGCAGCGGCACGATCAGCAGGCCGATGTTCGCGGCGGCACCGGTGAATTCGAGACAGCGGAGCGTCCCCCGCACGAGAACGAGCGCGACAAGCAGTTGCACCAGCGGAATGACCGCGCTGGCCAGGATTTCGGCAGCCAGCCGCGGCAGGACGAAGTCCAGCGCCAGCACACTCGCGACCAGCGGGATGTCGGACAGCGTGTTGATCCTGCCAACCGGCGCGCCGGGTCCGTGGGCCAGGCCAGGCAGAGCGGCGAAGAGCAGCACGGCGACCATGGCCAGCCAGGGAAGCACGATCGCGGACCGGTTGTGCGCATCCCCGAGCGCTGCCCAGGGCAGAGTCAGGCGATCGGTCGCGAAATGGGCTTGCTGGATCGGCCGGCGGCGTTCGGCGACGTAATTCACCGCGAGGCTCCAAGGCGGACAAGTCGCACAATCGAACGGCTGCGCCCACCGCTGCGTCGCTGAGAAAGGCTGTCCATTTTCGCTGCCCCCTGCCTGTGGATAAACTGGCAGGGTCGCGTTACCGTAAAGTTAACGATGCTTCCCCGCGCAGCGCCCGGCGGTCAGCGGCCGAGAAGTGCCGGACACTGCAGGGCGGCCGCCTTCAAGGCGAAGTCCCTCAGGCTGAACGTATCGTCGAACGCGAGACCGTAGTTCTCCTCCCGCCGCCAGCGCACTTTTGCGCGTACCTCGGGAAATTCGCGCGCTTCGAGCCTGATCGGCTGTTCGATCGCCAGCAAGGCGTCGCATTCGAGCAGCGCGCCCTGTTGCGAGACATTGTGGATGACCGCGTTGAGGCGCTGGGTCAGCGTGGACACCGTCGCCGGGATACTGACGCTGATGCGCAGCTGGCGCTTGGGATACTTGCCGGTCTCGACGATGAGCTGCTGCACGTCGACCGTGTCGGCAAAGGTGAAACTCGCTTCGCCGTCCTTCGCCCGCACCTTGTCGAGTTCGTAGCGCATCCCGTTCTGCAGCACGAGTTCCTGGCGATCGGCGCGAGGCAGCGAGTGGAAGGTGCGAAGGCTGATCCCGGTTTCCGACACGTCGCGGATGACGCAGACGAACTCGCCCTGGTCGGACACGATCTTGGCCGCACGGATCAGCGACGTGTAGCGTGCCGAGCCGCGCCGGTCCTCGCCGGTATGTTCGGATTTGCCCGCCGCCTGTTCGGTCGAGAAGTAATCCATGCCCCTTTGCACCCCCGGAACTCTGCGACCGCGACGGCCAGACGCCATCGCCCTAGCCGCAGAGACGTGTGAACATGGCTATTAGCCACCTAGGGGTTAAAACGGATTAAAAGCCTTTTCGGAGGGCCCGGCCGACATGATGGTGCGGGTGGTGGGACTCGAACCCACACGTCCAAGGGACAGGGGATTTTAAGTCCCCGGCGTCTACCATTCCGCCACACCCGCAAGGCTCCGGCCGGAGCGCGCGCGTGTAGCCTGCGCGATGGCAGCCGACAATCTCGGCAATCGAGGGCCGGCTAATCGAAGGCTTGGCTATCGAAGGCGCTGGCGCCGGACGGGCGATGGAACCGCCTCAGTCCTCGTTGAGCGCGATGCGCATTTCCTTGCCGGGCTTGAAATAGGGGACTTTCTTGGCCGGCACGTCGACGCTTTCCCCCGTCCGCGGATTGCGACCCTTGCGGGCCTCGCGCTCGCGGGTCGAGAATGCGCCGAAGCCGCGCAGTTCCACCCTGCCGCCTTCGGCAAGCCGGTTGGCGATCTCGTCGAAGAAGATATCGACGATCTGCTCGACCTCTTCGGTCTTGAGATCGGGATTTTCCTTGGCCATCGCCTGCAACAGTTCGGATCTGATCATCGCGTTCTCCCGGCGGCTTTCGGCCCCTGTGCCGTTAGCGAGCTACTCGTCCTGACCCGTCGCCGGAAACGCCTTTCCGGCTGGCTCCCGGTCGATGCCGAATGGTGCCAGAAGACCGTGCGAGAGGCAAGTTCACCGGTTAACATTTGTTAAAGCGGGCACCCTTCCGCCCGGCACCGTCAGGCATCGGCGAGCAGGTCGCGTGCCGAGATGCCCAGCCGCTCGATCCGCGAGCGTATCTCGGGCCACTCCTGGGCCAGAAAAGTTTCGCGCTCGCTGCTGCGCAGCCGGGCAGCCGCCCCCTGGACGACATACATGCCGACACCGCGCTGCACTTCGACCAGGCCGTCCGCCTGGAACTGCTGGTAGGCCTTCGCGACGGTCAGCGGGTTCGCCCCTTCCTCAGCCGCAAGCGCGCGGACCGAAGGCAGCATCTCGCCCTCGCGATAACGTCCTTCGATAATGGCGGCTGCGATCTGGTCGCGCAGCTTGAGGTAAACCGGGCGGCTTTGCTGGCTCATGACAAGTCCCTTCGAGTGCATCAGTGCCATAATACAGCGCGGCGCGTCAAGCGCGGCGGCATGCGCATTTGCGCCCGCACATCGCGGTTTCGCTTGTAACTAATGCTTCACACTGGCGAATTCGCCGCTAGGGTGCGCCGCTTATCTGCCGCCAACGGCAAGCATTACGGGACAGCAACGCATGAAAGACATGGCTTTGTGGAACGAGGGCGACTGGATCGCAGCCATCGCATTTATCGTTCTGGTGGCCTTCCTGGCTATCGGAGGGTTGATCGCAGCCAGCAAGAAGCCGGAATTCGCGGGCCATCCCAAGGGCCTCTACATGCTGTTCTTCGCCGAGATGTGGGAGCGTTTCTCCTTCTACGGCATGCGCGCGCTGCTGATCTTCTACCTGACCCAGCACTGGCTTTTCAGCGACGGTGAATCGACCGTCATCTACGGTGCCTACGGCAGCCTCGTCTACATCACTCCCGTCCTCGGCGGCTGGCTGGCGGACCGCTATCTCGGCCAGCGCAAGGCGGTCCTGTTCGGCGGCGTGCTGCTGACGCTCGGCCACCTGGCCATGGCGGTCGAAGGCGGCGGTGGTCAGAGCGATCCGGCGATCAACGTCTTCTGGCTCGCCCTTGCGCTGATCATCGTCGGCTCGGGCTTCCTCAAGGCGAACATCTCGGTGATGGTCGGCCAGCTCTACAAGCTCACCGACGTGCGTCGCGACGCGGCCTACACGATCTTCTACATGGGCATCAACGCGGGCGCCGCCTTCGGCGTCATCCTCGCCGGTTATCTCGGCCAGACGATCGGCTGGGCCTACGGCTTCGGCCTCGCGGGGATCGGCATGCTCGCCGGCCTCGTCGTGTTCGTGATCGGCAAGGCCGCCCTGCTGGGTGCGGGCGAGCCGCCGGCCCTGCTCGCCAAGGGCAAGGAAATGGCGATCTACGCATCGGGCATCGGCGCGGTCGCGGTGATGTGGCTGCTGATCCAGTACCGCGAGGTCGTCCAGACGCTGCTGATCGTATCGGGCGTCGCCCTCCTCGGCTGGGTGCTGTTCCAGGCATTCAAGCTGCCCAAGGAACCGCGCGAACGCATCTTCGCGATCCTGTTTCTGATCGCGCTCAACCCGCTGTTCTGGGGTCTGTTCGAACAGGCCGGCGGCAGCCTCAACCTCTACACCGACCGCTTCGTGGCGATCGGCGACACGCCGGCATCGATCTTCCAGTCGATCAACTCGATCTACATCATCCTGTTCGCACCGGTCTTCGCCTTCCTGTGGCAGTGGCTCGGCAAGAAGGGCCTGGAACCGAGTGCGCCGGCCAAGTTCGCGCTGGCGCTGTTCCAGGTCGGCGCCGGCTTCCTGGTGTTCGTCTGGGGTGCCAACACGGTCGGCGCCGAAGTCATGACGCCGGTTCTGTTCGTCTTCCTGATCTACCTGCTGCACACCACCGGCGAGCTCTGCCTCAGCCCGGTCGGCCTGTCAGCGATGAACCGGCTGGCGCCCAGCTTCATGGCATCGCTCATCATGGGCGCGTGGTTCTACATGACCGCGGTCGGCAGCTTCGTGGCCGGCAAGATCGGCGAGGCAACGGGCGGCGAAAGCGGCGAGATGACCAAGGACGCGACGCTGGCCATCTACACCCAGATCGGCTGGGTCGGGATCGCCGTCGGCGCGGTCGTGCTGCTGCTCAGCCCGATCGTGAAGAAGTGGATGCACCTCGATACGCTGGCCGACGACAATGTCGGCGACGACCTGCTCGGCAGCGAGGAAGTGGGCGAGCCGCAGGCCGCCGGGATGCATCCCGAAACCAAGCCCCGCTGACGCGGGCGCGCCGCCGGAACACTCCGGAATACAAAAGGGCGGCCACTCGCGATGAGTGGCCGCCCTTTCGTTTGCCCCGCAACCCCCCGTTGCGGTACCCGTAGCGGCGATCTTCCACCGGGCCGGGCTATGCTGTAGCATGGCGCCAAGGGGGAGACTTGGATGGATACGTCACTGGTTTCGCTGGCTGCCGCGAGCATCGCCTTCGTCGGCACGCATTTCGCGCTATCGCATCCGTTGCGTGCGCCGCTGGTCAAGGCGCTCGGCCCGAACGGTTTCATGGGCCTCTATTCGCTGGTCGCCTTCGCGACGCTGGGCTGGATGGCCCTTGCCTTCAGGTCCGCGCCTTCCTTCGACTTTCCGGGCTCGGGAGAGATCGGCTGGATTATCGTCTCGCTGCTGATGATCCCCGCCACCGTGCTGCTGCTGGGCTCCTTCGTCCGCAACCCCGCCTTGCCCGCGCCGGGGGCAGAGAAGCTCGCCCTGCAGGAGCCACACGGCGTCTTTCGCGTGACGCGCCACCCGATGATGTGGAGCTTCGCCCTGTGGGCGATCGCGCACCTGATCCTGTTCTGGAGCATGCGGACCACGATCGTCGCGCTCGCAATCCTCGTCCTCGCGCTGGTCGGTGCGCACATGCAGGACCGCAAGAAGGAACGCCTGATGGGCAGTGCCTGGGCCGAGTGGGAAGCGAAAACCAGTTACTGGCCGAAGTGGACCGCGCTGTTCTCGGCCGGCCCCGTGCTGTGGCTGGCAGGCATCGTGGCGTGGTTGCTGCTCACCTGGCTGCACATGCCGGCAGCGGGCATTCCCGCCGGCGCATGGCGGTGGCTGTAGAGCAATCGGCGAGAATAGCCCTCACGGGCCTCCGGCGATCTACCGACCCTTGAAGTCCGGCACGCGCTTCTCGATCAGCGCGTCGACGCCCTCCATGTGATCGTCGGTCAGGTGCATCAGCGCCTGCGTGTTCGCCGCCATCTCGAGCGCGGTGTCGTAGCTGGTCGAGCGACCCTGCCGCATGAGGTTCTTGGCCTGCCTGAGAGCATGAGGCGGCATGACGGCGACCTTCGCCGCGAGGCCGCGCGCCTCGTCCATCAGGGTATCGGCTTCGACTACCCGGCTGACCAGCCCCCAGTCGAGCGCGGTCTGCGCGTCGATCACGTCGCCGGTGTAGAACAGCTCCGCCGCGCGCGCTTCGCCGATCACGCGCGGGAGGATCCAGGTGCCTCCATCGCCGGGCACGATGCCGAGCTTGAGGAAGGTGACGCCGAACTTGGCCTTGTCGCTCGCGATGCGGATGTCGGCGAGGCAGGCGAGGTCGCAGCCGAGGCCGATCGCCGGGCCGTTGACCGCCGCGATCAGGGGCACGCGCAGCCCGTAGAGCGCGCGCAGGACCTTGTGGAT
Source organism: Qipengyuania oceanensis (assembly GCF_009827535.1). Taxonomy (NCBI): domain Bacteria; kingdom Pseudomonadati; phylum Pseudomonadota; class Alphaproteobacteria; order Sphingomonadales; family Erythrobacteraceae; genus Qipengyuania; species Qipengyuania oceanensis. The sequence goes on from NZ_WTYN01000001.1 coordinate 1,678,374, forward strand.
GTTGTTGCGATAGCCGTCGGAAATGGTCGGCGCGTTGCCGCCGAAGGTACCGGTCCGCTCCTTCATCGCCTTGATGTCGCCGCCCGCGCTGAAGGCCCGGCCCGCGCCCGTGAGGATCACGCAGCGCACGTCCATGTCGGCGTTGATCGCATCGCAGGCCTCGGCAAAGGCATCGCCGTCGCCCTTCGCGCCCAACGGGTTCATGGTGTCTGCCCGGTTGAGAGTGAGCGTGCGGACATGGTCGGCGGTGTCGATGGTGAGGAGGGTCATGAGCGGGAAATCCTTTCGCCCACCTCCATGCCACCGGCCATCCACTTCGTCACCCCGCAGTCACGGGCCAGCTCTCGCCAGTTTTGACAGGTTTTCTCCACGCCGCGATTCTCAAGTCGCGCCGGGACAGGCGATCAAGCCCGCACTTCCTCGATGCCCGCCGAATTGTGCCGCAGCGCTTTGAGCACCGTCTCGACGATGTGCGGCGCGTTGAGGCCGGCCTCGTCATACTGCTTCGTCGGGTCGTCGTGATCCTGGAAGACGTCTGGCAGGCGCATGGTCCGCACCTTCAATCCGCCATCCGTCAATCCCTCGTCGCTGGCGAGCGTCAGTACATGCGCGCCGAGGCCGCCGATGGCACCTTCCTCGACCGTCACCACGACTTCGTGGCTGCGCATCAGCTTCTCGATCAGTGCGGTATCAAGCGGCTTGGCGAAGCGCAGATCGGCGACGGTCGTGGAAAGACCTTTGGCCTCGAGCTGGTCGGCAGCCTTCAGCGCCTCGTGCAAGCGCGTGCCGAGCGACAGGATGGCGACCTTCGAACCTTCGCGGACGACACGGCCCTTGCCGATCTCGAGCTTTTCCGGCGTTTCCGGCAAGTCCACGCCGACACCGCTGCCCCGCGGATAGCGGAAGGCGATCGGCCCGTCGTCGTATTCGGCGGCGGTGTAGGTCATGTGGACCAGTTCCGCCTCGTCGGCCGCGGCCATGACCACGAAATTCGGCAGGGTCGCGAGATAGGTGATGTCGAAGCTGCCGGCGTGGGTCGCACCGTCGGCCCCGACCAGGCCGGCACGGTCGATCGCGAAGCGGACCGGCAGGTTCTGGATCGCGACGTCGTGGACCACCTGGTCGAAGGCGCGCTGGAGGAAGGTCGAATAGATCGCGGCGAAGGGACGCATCCCTTCGGCGGCCAGGCCGGCGGCGAAGGTCACGCCGTGCTGTTCGGCAATGCCGACGTCGAAGGCACGATCCGGGTGCGCCTTGGCGAAGCGGTCGACGCCCGTGCCACTCGGCATGGCGGCGGTGATGGCGCAGATCCGGTCGTCGGTTTCGGCGAGCTTGGCCAGCGTGTCGCCGAAGACGTTCTGGTAAGCGGGCGGGCCGCCCGCGCTCTTCTTCTGTTCGCCGGTGACGACGTCGAACTTGGCAACGCCGTGATACTTGTCGGCGCTGTTCTCCGCCGGGGCATACCCCTTGCCCTTGGTCGTCACGACATGGACGAGGACCGGTCCCTGTTCGCTGTCGCGCACGTTCTCGAGCACGGGGATCAGGTGGTCGAGATTGTGCCCGTCGATCGGGCCGACGTAGTAGAAGCCGAGCTCTTCGAACAGGGTCCCGCCGGTGACCATCCCGCGCGCGTATTCTTCTGCCTTTTCGAGGCCGGAATGGACCTTGCGGCTGAGCTTCTTGGAAAGGCGCGAGGCAAGGTTGCGCAGGCCGAGATATTCGCTGCTCGAGACCATCCGCGCCAGGTAAGCCGAGAGGCCGCCGACCGGCGGCGCGATCGACATGTCGTTGTCGTTGAGGATCACGACCAAGCGATTGCCGGCCTGTTCGGCATTGTTCATCGCTTCGTAGGCCATGCCGGCGCTCATTGCGCCGTCACCGATCACCGCGATGCCCTTGCCCGGCCGCCCGCGGAGCTTGTTGGCGACCGCGAAGCCCAGCGCGGCGGAGATCGAGGTGCTCGAATGCGCGGCGCCGAACGGATCGTATTCGCTTTCGGTCCGCTTGGTGAAACCACTGAGGCCGCCGCCCTGGCGCAGGGTGCGGATGCGATCCCGGCGACCTGTGATGATCTTGTGCGGATAGGCTTGGTGGCCGACGTCCCACACCAGCCGGTCTTCCGGCGTGTTGAAGACGTAATGGATCGCCACGGTCAACTCGACCACGCCGAGCCCGGAGCCGAGATGGCCGCCCGTCGAGCCGACGGCGTCGATCATCTCGGCGCGCAGTTCGTCGGACAATTGGCGCAGCTGCGCCTGGTCGAGCTTGCGAAGGTCGTGCGGCGTGTCGACGGTGTCGAGCAGGGGCGTGTCAGGCGTATTCGTCATCGGGAACCAGCCCTAGCCCCGCCGTGCCTGCTTGTCGATGAACAGGTTGCAGTCGTGACTAGACGCAATCGGCGCATAGTCCGCGCAGTTCGACCACCGGCCTGACTTCGGAGAAACCCGCGGCATTGCCCGCCGCGCGCAGCGAGGACGTCAGCTTGTCGTCGTCGAAGTGGCTCGCCGTTCCGCAATCGTCGCAGATCAGGAAGATGCAGTCGTGGCGGCAGCCGGGGTGCGTGTTGACGAGGTAGGCGTTGGCGCTCTCGATCCGGTTGGCCAGATTGGTCCGCACGAACAGGTCGAGGATGCGATAGACGCTGTTGGGCGCGACGCGCTTGCCGCGGGCGGCGGAGAGGTTGTCGGCGATATCATAGGCCGAGGCGGGGCGATCGTGCCGCGCCAGCTCCTCGAACACGGCGGCGCGCATGCCGGTCCATTGTTCGCCTGCTTCCGTTAGCGCGACGCGCGCTTCTTCGACGAGTTGCTTGCCCGAATGTTCGTGATGCGTGTGTGCGTGGCTTGCCATGCGCCGCAATATAGCGTGCGCATGTGCGTTTCGCCACTAGTTGCGCTGGAAGTCCGCCCGATAGACACCGGGGTAAAGGCGCTTAAGGGCCGCGACCTTGGGCGCATCCCACCGCTGGATATAACCGTGGCGAGAGTTCTTCGCGGCGAAGTCCTGGTGATAGTCCTCGGCAGGATAGAAGGCCTGCGCACGGACGATATCCGTGACGATCGGCCGGTCCCATTTACCGCTCGCCTTCATCTGCGCGAGATAGGCCTTGGCGACGGCAAGCTGTTCCGCCGACATGGGCGCCAGTTCGGCATTGTAGTGCGCGCCGCGATCGGGGCCCTGGCGGTTCTTGAGCGTGGGATCGGCGATGACCGCGAAAAAGATCCGGAGCAGCTGGTCGTAACGGATGACGCTGGGGTCGTAGACGACCTTCACCGATTCGACGTGATCGGTCACGCCCGAAGAGACGAGCTTGTAATCGGCCTGGCGGGCGGTGCCGCCGTGATAGCCGGAGACCGCGCTCTTGACGCCTTTCACATGGCTGAAGACGGCTTCCACACCCCAGAAGCACCCGCCGGAAAAGATCGCGGTCTTGAGGCCGCCGGTTTCCTTCGACGTGCGCTCTGCAGCCGGTGCGTTGACGATGTTCTCGCTGGCGAAGGCGGGTTGCTGGCAAGCGGACAGCGCAAGGCCTGCAGCTGCCAGCAGCGGCAGCGCGCGGCGCGTCAGAACGGGAGGATGGCGGCGATCGCCGCGCTGATCGAACCGAAATGGGCCGAACCCGCCTGCGCGCCCACTATCGCCGCGCCAGCTGCGAAGCCAATTGCGAAATTGCGATAGAGGTCGGCGGTGAAGAGTCCCATCAGTCGGTCCGTTCTGTGTCATGTCATCGGTCCATCTAGCGAAAGATCCGTTGCCATTGTGTGAACATGCCGGTTGTCCGGGGTTAGGCATCAGTGCCGGAAATGGCGCATCCCGGTGAAGACCATCGCAAGGCCCGCCTCGTTCGCAGCCGCGATCACCTCCTGGTCGCGGATCGACCCGCCCGGCTGGATCACCGCGGTCGCGCCCGCTTCGGCTGCCGCGATCAGACCGTCGGCAAAGGGAAAGAATGCATCGGAGGCGACCGCGCTACCGACCGTGCGCGACTGGTCCCAACCGTATTTCTCCGCCGCCTCGGCCGCTTTCATCGCGGCGATCCGCGAACTGTCGCGCCGGTTCATCTGGCCCGCGCCGATCCCGGCGGTGGCCCCGTCCCTGGCATAGACGATGGCGTTCGACTTCACATGGCGCGCCACCGTCCAGGCGAACAGGCAGTCTTTCAGCTCCTGCTCGCTCGGTTCGCGCTCGGTGACGACTTTCAACTCGTCGGCAGTGATCGCGCCATTGTCGCGCGTCTGCACCAGCAGGCCGCCCGCGATGACGACCTGGGTCACGCCCGGACGGCGCGGATCGGGCAATCCATCGGTGATGAGGAGGCGCAGGTTCTTCTTGGCGGCGAAGGCGGCGCGCGCGGCCTCGTCCGCGCCCGGTGCAACGACCACCTCGGTGAAGATCTTGCAGATCGCTTCGGCCGTCGGCCCGTCGAGCGGGACATTGGTGGCGACGATCCCGCCGAATGCACTGACGCTGTCGCATTCGAGCGCCGCGTGCCAGGCATCGAGCAGGTTGTCGGCCTGGGCGACACCGCAAGGGTTGGCGTGCTTGACGATGACCACTGCAGGCTTGCCGCCGGCGAATTCCGCCGCGAGTTCGAGCGCGGCATTGGCATCGTTGTAATTGTTGTAGCTGAGTTCCTTGCCCTGCACCTGTTCGGCCTGCGGAAGGCCGGGTGAAGGTACGCGCCGCGGGACATAGAGCGCCGCCTGCTGATGCGGGTTCTCGCCGTAGCGCAGCGTCGACACCAGGTTCGAGGCCATGGCGCGCGTCTGCGGGAATGTTTCGCCCTGGTCGGCATAGGCGAACCACTGGCTGATCGCCGCATCGTAGGCAGCCGTCGCGGCGAATGCCTTGGCAGCCATGCGCTTGCGGAAATCGAGCGAGGTCGCCCCGTCCCGCTCCTCCAGCTCGCCGAGAAATGTCTCGTAGTCGGAAGGATCGGTCAGGATCGTGACATATTGGTGATTTTTGGCCGAGGAGCGAACCATGCTGGGACCGCCGATGTCGATGTTCTCGATCACCTCGTCGCGTTCTGCGCCTTTGGCGACGGTCGCTTCGAACGGATAGAGATTGACGACCACCAGGTCGATCGCGCCGATGTCGTGCGCTTCCATGGCTCGGGCGTGCTCGGGATTGTCGCGCACGGCCAGCAGGCCGCCGTGCACCGTGGGGTGAAGCGTCTTGACCCGGCCGTCCATCATCTCGGGAAAACCGGTCAGCTCGGACACGTCCTTCACCTCTAGGCCCGCATCGCGGAGCGCCTTCGCGGTACCGCCGGTCGAGACCAGTTCGACACCGCGCGCGGCGAGCGCCTTGCCCAGTTCCGCCAGCCCGCTCTTGTCCGAGACCGAAAGCAATGCCCGGCCGATTGTCACTTCGCTCACGTTATGCTTATCCCATTTTCTTGAGCAGCCAAGGGAAGTTCCCCCCGCCGCGCGATGTCATTCCCTGGATGACGAGCTGGCGGGTCTGGCGCGGGCGGCCCTGCCCATCGACCCACAGGCTGTCCTCGATTGCCAGTTCGCCATGTTCGGCAGCGCCATCGCCGCCGAGCCGGAATTGCCAGTACGACCCGTCCGGCAAGGCAAGGCCGGCGCCGCGCCCGTCGTCGGACAGGCCGATGTCGATCCCGGGCGCGAGATGGAACCGGATCGCGTAAGCGATCTTGCCGCGCTGCCCCTTCTTGCGGGCCGGCGCGAGCACGTCCTCGCCGCGCAGCTCGGTGCCGTCGTCACGCAGCATCAGGATCCGCCGGTGCGTGAGCGCATAGCGTGCGGCATAGCCATTGTGGCTGGCCTCGATGGTAATTGCCCCCGCTTCTCCGGATACCGGCTCGCGCCGCTCGACGTCCACTTCCTCGACGCCCTTGCCGAGCGCGCCGTTGATCAGCACCGCCGTCGAATTGACGTTGTCGAGCACCAGCGTCGAATGCGCTGCAGTGGCGCGAAGGCCCTGCTCGATCCGGACCGGGACCATGCCGCCAGCCCATGCGCCGCCGCCGCAATTGACGACGATCCGCTGGGTGCCGTGCGAGAACTCGAAAGCCAGGGTGGAGGCGCAGCCGTGGCGCGAATTGGTGCCGCGTGGCGGGGGCGCCGCATCGAATTGCAGGATCGCGTTACCGGCCCTGATCCGGTGGAAGCCCCACTGCCCCGTTTCGCGCAGGGCCCGCTTGCGGATCCCGCTCGCCTCGACCAGCGAGGCCAGCCGCTCGGTCGATACGGCCCCCGCGCCTTGCCAGCTGCCAAGCCCTCCATCCCCGTGCCGCAGCGCGAGCAGCGGCGGAACCAGCAGTTCCTTCATCGTGCCGAGCATCGCCGGCGGCGCTCTGCCGGTCGCCTCGTAGCAGGCGGCCAGGTCGACGAGCAGCGCGATTGCTTCCATCTGGGCGACCGGACTGCGCGAGCAATTGCCGCCATCGTCGTGGATGAAATCGCCGAGTGCGCGCACGAGCCCTGCCTCGCCGTAGAGCCGGCGCGGCTTGCCATCGGGCAGTAGCAGGCCTGCGGCGGTAATCGCGCACCACGCCGCCACCCGGGCGAAACCGTCTGGTGCCTTGTCGGCCTTGCGATCGAGCCAGTTGGCGCAGGATGTCAGCTGCTTGAGGGCGCGCCCGCGCAGCTTCCCGTCGCCGCTCGAGAACAGCAGCGGCGCGTGGACGAGCCAGCCCATGACGCGCAAGGCGGTATGCTCGATCTCCCAGGCCGGGTTCTTCGCCTGCTCGCCATTGGCGGCAAGCCAGCGGACCAGCAGGCTCTCGGCCAGCCTTGCGCATTCCTCGCGCGAGCCGGCCATCGACAGGTCGCGCAGCCAGGTGAAACCGTGCAGCATCCGCTCGACCGGCGGCGTCGAGCGCGCCGCACCGGCCATGTCGACCTGCTCGATGGGCAGCTTGAGCCCGTGGACCAGAAAATGCCCGGTGCGCAGCGCCATCCCGGCGGCGCGATCTCCGGTCAGCGGGCTCGACACGGTGGCAAGGATCCGCGGTGCCGAGGGCCGGCCGAACGGCACGGAAAGCAGGGCCGACGGCAGGCCGAGCCGGTAGGCGACGCGCGTCAGCCGGTCGCCGAGATGCGCGCGCGGCGGAGCAAGATCGGAAGGCACAAGTGCGCGAGCGGGTTCGAGCGGCTCGATCTCTTCTTCCGGCGCAGGCGGGATGGCAGTGGCGCGACGCTCGCGCCGCATCGGCTCGAGTCCGGGGATCAGCGGGATGGCGCGCGCCGCGTCCGCAGGCGATTCGAGTTCTTCCAGCTCCTCGTCGCGGCTGCTGGCGGCCATGTCCATCGCGCTACGCCGCTCCCTTCGAGGCGGCGCCTTCGCCGGCACTGCCGCCCGCCTGCTTGAGCGCGGCGATATTGGCCGCATAGCGCTCCGGCCCGCCTTTGAAGGTGGCACTGCCCGCGACCAGCACGTCAGCCCCTGCATCGATGCACAGTTTCGCCGTTTGCGCGTTCACCCCGCCATCGACCTCTAGGTGGATCGGCTTGCCGAGCTTGTCGATCGACTTGCGGATCGCCTCGATCTTGCGCAGTTGCGAATGGATGAAACTCTGCCCGCCGAAGCCCGGATTGACGCTCATCACCAGGACCAGGTCGACTTCTTCGAGCAGGTAGTCGAGCATCTTGGCCGGAGTGCCGGGATTGAGCACCACCCCCGCCTTCTTGCCGAGCGCCTTGATCGCCTGCAGCGTGCGATGGATGTGGGGCCCTGCCTCGGGATGGACGGTGATGATGTCCGCGCCCGCTTCCGCGAACTCCTCGAGATAGGGATCGACCGGCGCGATCATCAGGTGGACGTCGAAGGGCTTGTCGGTATGCGGCCGCAGCGCCTTCACCACCGCCGGACCGATGGTGATGTTGGGGACGTAATGGCCGTCCATCACGTCCACGTGGATCCAGTCGGCTCCTGCCGCATCGATAGCGCGAATCTCCTCGCCCAGCCGGGCAAAATCGGCCGAGAGGATCGAGGGCGAAATGAGCGGTGCGGACATGGGTGCCGATCGTGCGAGGGTGCCTGCCTTCCCGGTTACGCGGGGCAGGGGGCGCTCTCAAGCGAGGACGCCGCCTTTTCCACACCGCACGGGCGCGAATTGCGCCGGGCAGAGCTTCAAATCGCCCGAACCGACCGCTAGGCAGCGGCGATGGCCACTCCGCGCAAGCTCACCGACAATTTCGTCGCCACGACCGTCGACGACGAGATCGTTATCGTGGACATGGCTGGGGGCGAGCTGTTTTCGCTCAAGGGCACGGCACGCGCGGTCTGGGAAGCGATCGACGGCGATACACCGGTCGATGCCATCGCGCAGGCGATGGCGGCGCGCTACGACGTGACGCCCGACGAAGCGGGAGCGGATATCGCAGCGCTGGTCGGCGAACTCGAGGCCGCGGGACTGGTCGCCGGGCGGTCCTGAGTGAACGAGCCTTTGCAGATCGCTCGAGAATCCGTATGGTGCGGGTTCGGAAGTCGCCAATGTACGAAAAACCCAGCCCCAAGCGCCCCGAGCGCGCGCCCTGGCGCAGGCCCCGCCTCGAGCGGCTGGGCGCTATCCGCGACATCGCCGGACCTCCGATTCCCTTCCTGCAAGCGGCCGGCAACAAGCATTCCTGAGCCTGCGCGCGTCGCATTGCGATGATTGCCGCGCTTCACGGAGGGCCGTTTCCCGACGGAGCCCGGAAAGCAGTCGCACGTGCCCTGACGCTGGGCCGGGGGGCGGCGCGAGACAGCTCGGGCGCACTCACCGATTTCCAGTGGCTTGGCCCGGCCGGACAGCATTTCGGCCGGTTTGGCCCGGTCTGCGCACTGGTGCAGGGATGGATCGACAATGCCGGTGACCTTGCCGGCCAACTCGAACTCGCCGATGCGCATCCCGCCCGGGTCTATGCCGCGGCGCTGGTCCGCTGGGGGGATGACGCTGACCGCCACGTGGTCGGCAACTATGCCGCCATCGCCGAACTCGCCGACGGAAGCCTGCGCCTCGCCCGCTCGCCATGGGACGCGCCGCCGCTCTACCACCACCACGCAGCCGGCAGCACGGTCGTCTCGCCGCTCTTGCGCGCGATCTTTGCCGCAGGGGTGCCGCGCCGGCTGGACTACGACCGGGTCATCGACGAACTCGCCTACGTTTGGCGCGACGGCGAGGAGCGCGGCTGGTACCACGATGTTCTGCAAGTCCCGCTCGGCTGCGCGATAACGTACGGATCATCGGGGCGCAGGCTGGACAGATGGTATTCGGTCGACGAGCTTCCGCAGGTCCGGTTCGCCGATGATCCGGACTACGTCGAGGCGGCGACCGCCCTGCTCGACGAGGCGGCCCGTAAGGCACTGGCAACATGCCGCCGCCCTGCCATCGCGCTGTCCGGCGGGCTCGATTCTCCGCTCGCTGCGGCCGCGCTGACACAGGCCATGCCCGAACCGCAGCGGCTGACCGCCGTCACCTTTGCGCCGCATCCCGATTGGGACGGCATCGCGCCGCCGGGCACGATCGGCGACGAAACCGAAGTCGCCCGCGCTTTCGCGGAACACAACGGGCAGATCGAGCTGCACGAGGCCGACCCGCAGCAGGGCGGCTTCGACTTTCGCGCCGACGAGATGTTTCGCGCGATGCAGGTCTACGCCCCCGGACTGGCCAACGTGGGCATGATGCACGGTGTCTGGGCGAAGGCGGCCGAGCTGGGATGCGACATGCTGTTCACCGCCGACCTGGGCAACCAGACCGTGAGCGATGCGGGCCGCTGGGCCTATGTCGAATACGCGCGGCGCGGCAAATGGGGCGAACTTGGCAAGCTGCTCGATGCGCGCGCGGGCGACAGCCGCAGCATGGCACGCAAGATCGCCGCGCTCAGCATCCTGTCGCAACTTCCGGCGGCGGCACGGCGGATGCTGCGCGGCGTGGTCCACCCCGAAAGGCGCGACATGACCGCCTTGTTCACGCTGTTGTCGGCCCGTGCGCGACGAGAGAGGCGCGGCGCCTGGAACGACGTGACCCTTGGCCGAAGCCGTAGGGAGGTGATTCGCAATGCCGCGCTGCAGGCAAACGGGCCCGCTGCCGACGTCCACCTCGCCTTCGAGCAGCTTTACGGGCTGCGCCGCCGTGACGTCATGGCCTATCGACCGCTCGTGGAGTTCTGTCTCGGCCTGCCGACCGAACAATTCGCGAGCCAGGGCGTCGAGCGCCGCCTTGCACGGCGGATGGGCAAGGGCCGGTTGCCCGAGGCACATCGCCTCGCAGCGGCCACGGGCCAGCACAACGTCGACTGGCATGCCCGCCTGACGCCTCGGCGCGAGGAATTGCTGGCCTATACCGACGCGCTCGCCGGTCACCCGTGGCTGTCCGAAACGATCGACCTGTCCCGGATGCGCGACCTGCTCGAACGATGGCCCGATACGTCGGACTTTTCGTGGGACGAGGGCATGTCGCGCGCCATGGCCCTGCCGCGGATCGTCCTCGCCGCGAGATTCATCGCCATTGCCGAGGGGCGCAACGATCTGTGAGCTGCGCTCGGGCAGCGATCCGCGCTCGCCACGCCCTTTGAAGGTGAACGGCGAAGGCTTACGCAATTAAGCCACAATTCAGCGGCAACGGGCCATTATTGGTGCACATTGGGGGCCGATCGGCGCGCGCGTCGCGCCGGATTTCCCCTTGCGATTTCCGCGAAAGGCACAATTTGCGTGCCGGAAAGAACACGTTCCACGATGAACATGACGACAAAACTCTCGACCGTTATCTCCGCCGCGGCGGCGACCGCCATGGTGTTCGCGATTCCGACTGCGGCCCAGGCCCAGTACCGGCAGACCATCTCGAACAATCCGGCCAAGTGCCAGTCGGGCGGCGGCAAGCCGGCCGTCTGGATCACGATCAACAACGTCTCGGCATCGCGCGGCACACTGCGCGTGCAAAGCTACCGCGGCACGTCGGCGGACTGGCTCAAGAAAGGGCGCTGGCTCAGCCGCATCGAACTGCCGGCCAGGGCCGGGCAGATGAACGTGTGCATGCCCGTGCCCGAAGCCGGGACCTATGCGATCGCGATTCGCCACGACCTCAATGGGAACGGTGATACCGACCTCAGGGAAGACGGCGGCGGCATGTCGAACAACCCGTCGATTAACATCTTCAATCTCGGCAAGCCGAGCCATACGAAGACTGCCTTCAGCGTCGGCAACGGGGTCAAGTCGATCACGATCAACATGCGGTACTGGTAACCGCACGCGAGGTGCGGGGCACTGCGATCAGCCGCCCCGTTTCGCTTTCCATAATTCCCACAGGACGCCCGGCGCGGCCAGCAGCGGGTATTTCTCGCGGAAGGGAGTGACTTCGAGCGCGACGCCCGTGTGGCGCTCGATCTTCCAGGCCGCATAGCGCGAGGCGCCGTCGAATGTCGTACTCGCCTTGGCGAGGCGCACGAGGTTGAGCGGCTTGCCTAGCCGCCTTCGGCTTGCCCACCAGTCGCGCACACGCGCCTTCTGCGGCTCGGGCATGTGCGGAATGATGATCTCGCCGCTATCGGTGCCGCCCGCACGCTCGAACGCGATGCCCTGCGCGGCAAGCGCCAGCGGCAGCAAGCCGTCGAAGTGCGCCGCATTGACCGACAGGATCGAATCCTCGCGTCCGGGCTTCTCGACCCGGAACTCGGCTTGGTAGGTCGCGCGAAACAGCGCGCGCCAGAAGTCTTCGGCCGTTCCCTTTTCCGGGCCCAGTGCCACGGCCAGCCGCGCCGCCGTCTGCGCCGCTGCACCGATCGCATCGCGCACGGCATCCTCGCTGGCCGCCTCGCGGCTCCAGACCAGCGCCGAAGGCTGGACGAAACGGGCCCAGATGGTCGTATCGCGCAGCTCGCCGCGCGCGGCCTCGGCAAAGGTCTCCATCGCCATCGTCGCGACCTTCGCGCGCAGCGTCTCGCCCTCGTAATCCCACTCGTGATAGCTGACCCTCGGCCAGATCCTCTCGCGCTGCGGGCCAGGCAGCAGGATGTAGAAGTCGAGCACGCCTTCGCGCGATCCGGTTCGCAGGTTCGAACCGTAGAAAAGCACGGCCAGCGCATCGCTGCCCTGCGCGAGCCTGGCGGCAAAGGCGCGTGCGGCAGGGTCCACATCGCGCGCAAGCTGCGCCTCCACGCGTTCGGCCAGCGCCTCGCTCACGAGGTTCGCTCCACGCAACCGCTCACGGAACGACGAAGGTCAGCGGTGCGCCTTGCGCGACCCGGTAATGGCCGGGAGGAAAGGCCTCGCCATCGAGGATGAACTGGTCTTCCAGGTCGACTTCGAACGCCTCGACCGCGCAGCGATGCAGCCCGGCCTTCTCGAGCCAGTCGGGCAGATAGCCCGCGATCACCGCCGGCAGCACCGCCATGATCCGCCTGCGCGGATGGTCGAGGATCGCGATCTTGAGCGCGCCGTCCAGCCCGTCGAACAGCTTGATCCCCATCGGGAGGCGGTGGAGGGTGGACGCAAGCAGTATCGCGCGCCTGCCAGGTTCGCCGAACGGGCTGCGCGGCATCGGCCTGCCATCCGGCAGCAGCCGCATGTCCATCGCCACGCCGCGTCGCCAGGCGTTGCGGTCGCTCCCGAAGAACGTCTGCAACATGCCCCACAGCGCCGTCACGCCGACCGCGAGGCTGTCGAAAGCGCCCAGCCGATGCGCGTCCTGTCCGGCCTTTACCGCGATGGTGAACGCGCCTGCACCGAAGAAGAAGCCGCGGACGCTGCCCGATCCATCGGCGAGGCCGCTGATCTCGAGCGGGCGGCGCTCGATCCGCTTGCCCGTGGCGAAGGCATCGACCGCCTCGCTCAGCGACCAGCCGGCCGGCGCGCCGAGATCGACATTGAGCGCATTGGTCTTGCCCTTGGGCAGAACCGCGATCTCGGGCCAGTCGTCGCCGAACACCGTCTGGCCTGCGCTCAGCACGTCGCGCACCGTGCCGTCTCCGCCGTTGATGACCAGGTAGTCGATACCGTCGCGCGCGAATTGCAGCAGCGTCTCCGCGATCCGCTCGCGCCCGTGCGGCAGCCGCACCGTTACGTTGGGCAGGTTGGCGGCGACCAGGTCCTGCCCCTTGTTGCGATGGCTGCGCGGATTGTAGATCACGCCCACTCGGGGCGGCTCCCCAGGCGCGGAGCGTTTGCGCCGCACGGGGGCATCGGGGGCCGTATGGGCCACCCCGCCGTGCAGATCGCCGAACTGATGGATGCGCTCGCTCATACGAGGGCGTGCCTTAGCCGCGCCTCCTCAACTCCGGCTAGGATTTTCTGGCGGTTGAGGTAACCTGTGCGCCATGCTCACAACCGACCTGCTCGATGCCGCACAGGGCGAATCCGCGACGATCGTCGCGCTGCGCCGCGCAATCCACCGTGAACCCGAACTCGGTCTCCAGACGCCCATGACGCTGGCCAAGGTGCGCGATGCGCTCGCCGACCTGCCGCTGACATGGAAAACCGGCGGCAAGACGACCGGCGCGGTGGCCACCCTCAAGGGCGGAAAACCCGGCGCCACCGGTCACGGCCGGGTGCTGCTGCGCGGCGACATGGACGCTTTGCCCATGGAAGAGCGGACCGGGCTCGATTTCGCCTCGACCATTCCCGGGCGGATGCACGCCTGCGGTCACGATACGCATACCGCCATGCTGGTCGGCGCGGCGCGGATCCTGGCAGCGCGGGCAGGCGATCTGGCGGGCGAGGTGCAATTCATGTTCCAGCCCGGCGAGGAAGGCTATCACGGCGCGCGCCACATGCTCGACGACGGGCTGATCGACCCGCTGCCCGATGCCGCCTTCGCGCTGCATATCATGCCCAACTCGCCTTATGGCCGCATCGCCGGACGCGCGGGGCCGCTGATGGCGGCGGCCGACCAGTTCACGATCACCGTCAAGGGCGCGGGCGGCCATGCCTCGATGCCGCACGACACGCGCGATCCGCTGCCCGGCTCCGCCGCGATCGTCACGGCGCTTCAGACGATGGTCACGCGCCGGTTCAGCGCCGCTTCGCCCGTGATCGTCACCGTCACCCAGTTCCATGTCGGAACGGCCCATAACGTCATCGCCGACGAGGCGGTTCTGGGCGGCACGATGCGCACCCTGTCCGCATCGCACCGGGCGAAGGTTCATCAGCTGCTGCGCGAAACCGCGGTGCTGACAGCCCAGGCGCACGGGCTGGAAGCCGAGGTGGAGATCACCCCCGGTTTCCCGGTGACCGTGTGCGACGGGCGCGCCGTGGTGCTGGGCGAGCGCATCTCGGGCGAGCTGTTCGGCGAGGAAGCCTGGCACGCGCTCGCGGACCCGATCATGGGAGCGGAAGACTTTTCCTACCTGCTCGAGAAAGTGTCCGGCGCGATGTTCTTCCTGGGCGTCGCGGCAGATGGCGAAGACTGGAAGAGCTGCTGCGCGATCCATTCGCCGCGGATGACGGTCGACGAAGGCGCGCTGCCCAAAGGCACGGCGATGCTGGCCGGTTGTGCGGTGGAGTTCCTCGAGAACGGATTTTCGACGCCGGGCTAGTACCGTGAGGGGCTTGGCCGCTTCGACTAAAGACTGGCGCACCCGACAGGATTCGAACCTGTGACCTCTGCCTTCGGAGGGCAGCGCTCTATCCAGCTGAGCTACGGGTGCATTTCGCCGTGCGAGGCCGGTGCGCTTAGCAAAGCCCCTGTGCGGCGCAAACCCCATATCGCGCGAAAGCCCATTTATGCGCTCGCATCAGGGTGCCGGTTAGCGATTTGGCAACCCGATCAGCCGTATTCCTGCGACTCGTCATGAGCGTTCCGTTTCATCATTTCGACATCGAGAGTGAAGTCGCCCCGCCTGCCGAGCTCGATCTCGAGCTGCCGCTGACGCACGACTTCGCGCGCAAGTGGGACGCGCTGCACCGGGATGCAGCCAGGATCGCCGCATTCGCCCAGTTCGCGAACGAGAAGTCCGATCCGCGCATCCGCGATTTTCCCCAGCGCGCAGCAGAGGCGCTGGCATGGAACCGCGCGCTGGCGGCCCGGTCGCTCGACGATCTCGCCGCCGTGCTGACCCCCGGCCTGCTCGCCCTGCGCCTGATCGAGGCGGAGGGACGCGATCCGACCGCTGCCGCGGTCAACCTGTGGCGGGAATTCCACCGGGCGCGCAGCGCCCTGCTCGACCTGGTCGAGGTCCGCGCCGCCTGAGCCAGCCGGCCGACGCCTGGCCGCTTGACCAGGTTCCCTTTCTGTTCCTATCAAGCGCCATGGCTGCCGCGCTTGATTCGCTTTCCGATACCGCTTCGTGCCCGCTTCCCGCCGATGCCGCAGGCGTGGCGCGCGGCATCATGCGCCTGTTCGCGCGCAACAACATCTGGTGCCTGCCCGAGATGCCGCTGCGCGGCGGGCGGCGCGCAGACCTGATGGGGATCGATGCCAAGGGGCAGGTCATCATCGTCGAGATCAAGGTGCAGCGCGGCGACCTGCTGGGCGACGGCAAATGGCCCGATTACCTCGATCATTGCGACCGGTTCTACTGGGGCGTGCCGCCAGGGCTCGATCGCAGCCCGCTCGAAGGGCTCGATTACAAGCCCGATTGCTGCGGCATCATCGTCGCCGATGCCTATGACGCTGAAATCATCCGCCCCGCCCCCTCGCACCCGCTCAACGCGGCGCGGCGCAAGAAGGAAATCGAGATGCTGGCGCGCGCCTCGATGCGGCGCTTGACGGTGGGCGTCGATCCCGATTGCGTGCCGTGGGGCCAAGGCGAGTAGCATCGTCCGGCAAGGCCCGGCGCCGGCCGACCACGACAAGGCACTCGTCGCCGCGCTCCTGCCGCGCTAGAAGGACGACATGGTCGCCGCGATCCTCCTGTCCGCTCTCGCCATGACCGCGATCGTCGCGGTCCGCTATCTGGCGACCAGCGGCTTTTTCGCCTGGCTCACCGACCGGACGAGACCGGGTCATCACGATGCGCTCAAGCCGCAGATCCGCAAGGAAATCGCCTGGTCGCTCGCCTCCGCAGCGATCTACGGCATCCCGGCGGGAATCGTCGCCTGGGGCTGGCAGGAGCGTGGCTGGACGAAGATCTACACCGGCTGGAGCGACTATCCGCTGTGGTATCTGCCGGTCGCGCCGCTGCTCTACCTGCTCGCGCACGATACCTGGTTCTACTGGACGCACCGGTGGATGCACGTGCCGCGGCTGTTCCGCACCATGCACGCCGTCCACCATGCCAGCCGCCCGCCGACCGCCTGGGCGGCGATGAGCTTTCATCCGTGGGAAGCGATCACCGGGGCGATCGTCATTCCCGCGCTCGTCTTTCTCATCCCGATCCATGTCGCGATGCTGGGAACCGTGCTATTGGTGATGACCGTGATGGGGGTCACCAACCACATGGGGTGGGAGATGTTTCCGCGCCGGCTGGTTCACTCGGCGTTAGGGGGCTGGCTGATAACCGCGAGCCATCACCAGCGGCATCACGAAGAATACCGCTGCAATTACGGGTTGTATTTCAGGCATTGGGACAAGTTATGCGGGACGGATCGGGGACTTTCGCGAAGCTGGGATTGACAGGGCTGGCCATGGCACTGGCGACGGGCGGGTTGCCTGCCAACGCCGGTGAAGGATCGGGCGCGCCCGCTACCCGGGCGACGGGCGGCGACGTATCGATCACCGTCACCGAAATGCGCAACGCCAAGGGCACGGTCCTGGCCTGCATGACATCGGACCCGGAGCGGTTTCCGAAGTGCCGCGGCGATGCCGATGCCTACATGGTCAAGGTTCCGGCGGGCAAGGCCGCGCACCTCACATTCAAGGACGTGAAGCCGGGCCGCTATGCGATCGCGCTGCTCCATGACGAGAACGGCAACGGCAAGGCCGACCGCGCCCTGGGCATGATGCCCAAGGAAGGGTTCGGCTTTTCGCGCGATGCACCGGTCAAGATGGCCCCGCCCAAGTTCGGCGATGCCGCCTTCGACTACAGCGGCAAGTCGACCAGCCTGACGATCAGGATGCGCTACATGCTGTGAAGCGTTTGGCCGCGCTTCCCGCGATAATCTTTAATCATATGTTTACCATGCTGCTCCAGAACGGACCTCGACCAATGCTCAACGGGGGCTTTCGAGGCGATGGACACTCTGCGCGGACAATTCGATCCGGCTGATTTCAGCGAGGAATTGCAGGATTACGACCTTGCCGAGGACGAAGGTGCGCCCGAGCCGCCGCCATCGCCGATTGGCCAGGACGAGCGCCGCATGCAGGTGCGCGCCTATAACCACTGGGCAGGGCTGCTGGGCGACCGCGCTTTCCCTTCTATCGAGGACCTGGAACCCGAAACGCTCGACGATTTCGGTCCCTATTCGGTGCTGCTCGACTTCTCGAACGGCATCGAGGACCCGCATGTCCGGTTCGTCGGCACCGAGCTTGCCGGTGAATGCGACATCGTGGAAGGGATCGAGCAGCTCTCGGACGTACCGAGCCGCTCGCTGCTCAGCCGCATCACCGATCACTACATGCAGATCCTCGCCAACCAGGCGCCGATCGGCTTCGAAGCCGAGTTCCTGAACCAGCGCGAGCGCACGATCCTCTATCGCGGGATCCTGCTGCCCTATTCGAGCGACAACGACACGATCGATTTCATTTTCGGCGTGATCAATTGGAAGGAAGTCGCCGACCAGCAGACCACCGACGAACTGCTGCTCGAGATCGATCAGGCGCTCGAAGGCGCACCCGCGCCGGTTGGCGCTTCCGATAATGACGACAACGTCCTCGACCTGTCGAGCTACGGCAACCGCGAGCCGGAGACGCAGGAAGATGATGCCGGTGTCCTCGAGCCGCGCCTGACGCGCCCGAGCTTCGCCTCGCTGCTGACGCCGGAAGGTTTCGACGAGGAAGACGAGGACGAGGACGACTTCTCGCTTCCCGCCAACTGGAGGCTGTCGGATCCGACCGCGGAGACCGACGGCGACTATGCCGACGACAGCGCCGACGTTTACGACGAGGATTTCGATCCGGAAACGGATGGCGAGGACGACGAGGAAGACGGCATCGAACTGGGCCTTTCGCGGCTGATCGAAAGCGAGTTCGAACGTGCGGAACGCGCCGAACGCAAGCCGATCGACCTGGCCGCGCTCGACATCGCGCAGGACGCGATCGATCCCGACGCGGCTGGTTACACCACCCGGGAATTCGACTTCGGGACCGGTGGCGAAGCCGATCCCTTCGCGATCGCAGCGCAGGACGAGCCAGTCGCCGAAGCGGAGGATGCCGCCATCGGAGCGGAGCCTTTCGAAGAGGAAACTTTCGAGGAAGAGTCGCTCGACGAGGAGGCTTTCGAGAACGATTACGCCGAGCCGGGCGAATTCGAGGACATCGATCTCGACGATCCGTTCTCCGAGGCGGCAGAACCGGCCGACCACGCCGAAGCGTTCGACCCGGAGATTCCGTTGACCATGGCCCCGATGCCGATTGGCATGGAGACCCCGGCTGCGGATTCCGAAGTTGCCGGAGAAGAAATCTCGGAAGACGACGCGCCGATCGCGCTCGAGCCCGAGGATCCCGACGCTGACGGCCTTTACGACGCTCTCGCCGATGCCCGCGAACTGGCCCAGGTCGCGCAGCACAGCGAGGATCGCAGCCGCACCGCACTCTATGCCGCGGTCGGCCGGGCCTACGACGTAAGCCTCGCTGCGCAGGACGCGCCGGACGATTTCGCCGAACTGCTCGATGAAAGCGGCCTGACGGCGCAGGATCGCGCGCCGATGACCCCGGTCGTCAAGCTCGTCTTCGGTGCCGAATACGACAAGACCCGCCTGACCGAATATGCCGCCGCGCTCAGCTATGCCCATCGTCTGGGAATCGCGCGCGGAAAGCTCGGCAGCTTCCTTTACGAAGCCGAGGGCGGCCTCAAGGGCGTGGTCAGGGAAGAGCGCCGGATGCGGCGCGAGGAAGCGGGCAAGCCCGTCGAGACGCGCACTGCCCCGCGCGAGGCGCTGGCGAAGAAATTGCGCGCGATCGACGGCATAGATCTGGCCGACATCCCTGTCGACGGCGAGGAATTCGCGCTGGTGATGATCCGCCGCACGCCCGAAGGCGACATCGTGGTGCTGGGCGAGATTGCCGACGACGTGCCGCTGATCGAGCGTGCCGCGCGCAAGATCCTCGGCTGATCGCGGCCGCTTTTTCCGAATAACGGGTGACTTGCCCGCACGCTTCGCGCTAGCGGAGCGGGCATGGACTTCATCCACGGGCCGCCTGTCCGCATCGAACCCTATTTCGGCTATCGCTCCGCCACCTGCCTGACGATTTCGGGCAGGGCGCTGCGCGCGAACAAGCCCGGCCTCGAGAAGCGCGGTCGGCTACAGGCGATCCGCACAATGATCGCGCAGTTCGCTTCGCGCGAGGAGCCCGACCTGGCCGTCGAGCTCGAACTGAAATCGACCGCCGGTGTCACTACTCGTCATGCCGCGACGACCGATCGCGAGGGCTACGTCCATTTCGACCTGCCGCTTTCGCCGGCATGGGACCAGCCCGAGCATACGCGCTGGGAAACGGTGACCTTCCACTGGCGCAATCGCCACGGCGCTGCCTGCGTCGACGGCTACGTGCTGGTTCCGGGGACGGCCGACGGGTTGGGTGTCATTTCCGACATCGACGATACGATCATCGAAACCGGCATCACCGGGGGCTTCAGATCGGTGTTGAGGAATTGGCGCCGGGTGATCGCCCAGATGCCGGAAGAACGGCTCGCCGTGCCGGGCGTCGATGCCTTCTACGGATCGCTCGGCGGCGGGGCCGTTCTGAGCAGCGAAGAGGGTCATGCCGGCGAACGCCTGAACGCCACGCGTCGGCCGTTCTTCTACGTCTCGTCGAGCCCGTGGAACCTGTTCGCCTATCTCGTCGCCTACATGCACGTGCGCAAGCTGCCGCTCGGGCCGATCCGCCTGCGCGACTGGGGGCTCAACCGCGAGACCTTCGGATCGTCAAGCCACGGGGCCCACAAGACCCAGGCGATCCAGCAGATCCTCGATTTCTATCCGGAGCGCAAATTCGCGATGATCGGCGACGATACGCAAGGCGATTTCGCCGCCTTCTCGCAGATCGCGGTCGGCAACCCGGAACGGATCGCGGCGATCTTCATTCGCAGCGCCGGCGATGCCCTGTCTCCCGAAGAGGAAACGGCGAGGCAGACGATCGAGAATGCCGGCGTCCCGCTGTGGACGGGCAATGATTACACGACGGGTCACGAATTTCTCGCCGCGATCGGCCTCGACGGCGACGGAGAAGCGAGCGAGATCGTCGATGCAGTCGAAGACGAGCAGGTGAACGCATGACGACGAACAGAACCAGGAGATGGGCGATGGTCACGGCATTGGTGGTGGGGGTGCTCGCGCTCGCCGGGTTCGGCATCTGGCGCATTGCCGTGGCCCAGGGTTCGGCCGCAACGCTCGACTGGATCGATGCGCGCTTCGTTCGCGAGCGGGCATCGAGCCTGGTTGCTGAAGATCGTTACGGCCCGGCGAACAACCAGAATGTCGAACTGTGGGTGCCCGAAGGACCGCCGCCCGAAGGTGGATGGCTGCTGGCGGTGTTCGTTTATGGCGGCGGCTGGCATTCGGGCGATACGGCGAGTTACCGCTTCGTCGCGCGGACACTGGGCGAGCGCGGTTATGCGACGGCGCTGGTCGGTTACCGGCTGGTCGGCGATGGCGGAAAGTTTCCGGCGATGCTGGAGGACACGGCGGCGGGCGTCGGCGAGGCGCTGGCACTCGCAAGCGCCGCCAGCGATGTCTCGGCGACAAAGACTGTGCTGATCGGCCATTCGGCGGGGGCCTACAACGTCCTGATGCTCGGCCTCGACCCGCAATGGCTGGCGGGCGCAGGGGTCGACCCGGAACGCATCGGCGGCGTCATCAGCCTTGCCGGGCCTGCCGACTTCTACCCCTTCACGAGCGATTCGGCGCGCAACGCCCTCGGCAACGCGCCCGACCCGCAGATGACCCAGCCGATCCATTTCGCGCGCAGCGATGCCCCGCCGATCCTGCTGATGCACGGGACCGCCGACGATGTCGTCCGGGTGCGCAATTCGCGCGCACTGGCGGAGGCGATCCGGACGAGCGGTGGCAGGGTCGCGGAGCGCGAGTTCGAAGGCATGGGCCACGCGGGGATCATCATGGCACTGAGCGCGCCGTTCGCGCAGGGAGACAAGGTGATCGATCCGCTGCTCGCTTTCCTGCGCGCAGGCACTGCCGGACGGGGAGCGACCGATGCGCCTTCAGTTCCGGTTCAGGGCGAAAGCGGCTAGACCTCGACCCGATGCGCATCCGTGCCACTCTGGTTTCCCTAGCCGCGGTCTTCGCGCTCGTGGCGCAGCCCGTCGCGGCGCAATCCGTCCTGCGCGACGCGGAAACGGAGAAGCTGCTCGACGACATGGCCGCGCCACTGGTCGAGGCGGCCGGGCTCGAGCCGGAAAACGTCGATATCGTTCTGCTCAACGATCCCTCGCTCAACGCTTTCGTCGCGGGCGGACAGGCGATCTACATCCACAGCGGACTGATCGATGCCGCGGATACGGCAAACGAAGTACAGGGCGTGATCGCCCACGAGCTCGGCCATATTACCGGCGGGCACATCATCCGCTACGGCGAAGGCGCGAGCAAGGCGGGCAAGGTCTCGATCCTGTCGATGCTGATCGGGCTAGCAGCGGCAGTCGCCGGGGCAGGCGATGCGGCGATGGGCGTTATTGCCGCCGGCCAGCAGGCCGCGATGGGCAAGTTCCTCGCCTTCACCCGGGTGCAGGAATCGTCCGCCGATGCCGCGGGCGCGGAGTATCTCTCCGAAGCCGGCATTTCGGGACGCGGCTCTTTGTCCTTCTTCAAGAAGCTGCAGAACCGCGAATTCCGCTATGGCTACAGCCAGGACGACGACCAGGAATTCGTCCGCACCCACCCGCTTTCCGGCGATCGCATCGCGCGCCTGCGCGAGGATTACGTGAAGGACGCTGCGTGGGAAGCGCCCGACGATCCGGTGCTGCAGGCGCGGTTCGAGCGCGCGAAGGCCAAGCTTTCGGGCTATCTCGACGAGCCCAAGGCGACCTTGCGCGATTTTCCCGAGAGCCGGACCGACGTGCCCGCGCGCTATGCCAGGGCATACGCGTTCCACAAGTCTGCCTACATGGACAAGGCGCTGGCCGAAACCGATGCGCTGCTCGCGAGCGATCCGGACGATCCCTATTTCCTCGAGCTGAAGGGGCAGGTGCTGCTCGAATCGGGCAAGCCGGACGAAGCCCTGCCGCTGCTGCGCCGTGCGACCGAATTGACCGGCAACGAACCACTGATCGCCTCGACCTTCGGCCACGCGCTGATCGCGACCGAGGATGCGAGCCATCACGAAGAGGCCGCACGCGTACTCAAGGCAGCGGTAGCGCGCGATCGCTACAACCCCTTCGCCTGGTACCAGCTCGGCGTGATCTACGGCGCGCAGGGCGATATTCCACGCGCGCGGCTCGCCAGTGCCGAACAACAGGTGATGAGCGGGAATTATCCCGAGGCGCTGCGCAGCGCTCAGGCCGCCGAGGCCGGACTGGACAAGGGCACTCCGGACTGGATCAGGGCACAGGACATCTCGATGCAGGCGCGCGCTGCGCTGGAGCAGATGCGCGACAAGCGCTGACGGCGATCGGATTACAGGTGGGGCAAACATGAAACAGCATTTGATCACGGCGGCGCTTGCGCTCGTCTTCGGATTTCTAGGGGCAGGTATCTGGCAAGTCAGCGGGGCCGGAGATTCTTTCACGCGGACCTATCTGATCGAAAACGCGGACGTGCTGCCGGAGATGGCTCAACGCCTCCAGCGCATGGAGATGGAAAAGCAGCTGGCCGGTGCCGGCGATGCGACGCAGCCTTTCCCCGGCGCGATCATCGGTAACCCCAACGGTTCGAAAACGATTGTCGAGTTTACCGATTACGCGTGCGGATACTGCCGTCAGACCGCGCCAGAACTCGCGGCGATGGTCGCCGCCGATCCCGAACTGAAGATCGTCATCCGCGAATGGCCGATCTTCCCGGGGAGCGAGAACAGCGCGCGTATGGCGCTCGCCGCTGCCAAGCAGGGCAAGTATCGCGCGTTCCACGATGCGCTGTTCGCCAAGGGACCGCCGACTACCGAGACCATTCGCGCGGCAGCCACCGAGGCCGGGCTCGACATGGAGCGGGCACAGGCAGACGGGATGTCGCCCGAAGTCACGCAGGAACTCATGCAGAACATGCAGCTGGCGCAAGCTTACGGCTTTTCGGGCACGCCGAGCTTCGTGATCAACGGCCGCCCCTACGAAGGCGCCATTGGCCGGGCCGCGCTCGAGCGCGCGGTGGACCAGCCCGCCGACAGTTGATGCGCCTGCGGGTCGCCCTTCCCGCCGGCGCGGCCGCGCTGCTGTTGCTGCTCGCGCATCCGCCTGGCGCTCTGGCCGCTCCTTCGGACGAACTGGCCCGATCCTTTGCCGAACTGCAGGCGCGCGACCGCTATCTGCTCGATGTCGGCTGGAAACTGGCGACCGGCAATGCACCCTATTGCGCCGATGCCGCGCCTGCGATCGGCCTGCTGGTCACCGATATGGCGGCATACGGGAAGCAGGGCCCGGCACTGCGGGAGGCGCTAGACCTGCCGGGCGACATCGCCTCGCTCGCGGTCGCGAACGGCGGCCCAGCGCAGCTTGCCGGCATCCGGCCGGACGCGCCCCTGCTGGCGCTCGGCGGGGAAGACCTGCTTGCGCCCAGCGCGTCCGACGCGCCCGCGTGGCAGCGCGCACAGCGCCTGCATGAAACGATCGACCGGTCGTTGCGCGAGAACGGCAAGGTCGCGATCACCTGGCGTGACAGCCCCGACAGCGTCGTGACTGCAGAAATTGCCGGCATTCCCGCCTGCGCGAGCCGCTTCGAGGTCTGGGACGACGGCACGCGAGCCTCGGCCGAAGGGACGCGCGTGATCTTCGGGCGCGACTTTCCCGGCTTCGGCTATCCCGAAGCCGAGTTCGCCGCCGCAGTAGCGCACGAAATGGCGCACAACCTGCTCGGCCACCGTGCATGGCTGGCCGAGAACGGGCGCAAGCGGAAGAACATCCGCCTGACGGAGCGCGAAGCGGACCGGCTGATGCCATGGCTGCTCGCCAATGCCGGTTACGACCCCGCCGCCGCGAAACGCTTCATGGAGCGCTGGGGCCCGGCGCACGGTGGCGGTCTGCTGCGCAAGCGCACGCATGACGGGTGGGACGAGCGGGTCGACCAAATCGACGCCGAGCTGACGCAGGTCGCGCAAGTGCGGGCCGGTAACGGCCCCGCCGACTGGGCGACGCATTTCCGCCGCGAGATCGAGCCCTAGGCCTTGGCCGGTGTCAGGCCGCCTCGCTCTCCAGCGCGGCCTTGTACATCGACGCGAGCGGCTTCTCCATCACCCGGCGGACCATCGGTTCGAAGAATTCCAGCGGTTCGCTCTCGTAATCCGGGTCGAAGGCGGCCTGGTCGTACTTCTCGCAGAATTCGCGACACGCCTCGAAATGCGGATTGTCGCGGAACTTCTCCCGCGCGTTCTGGTCCATGCCGAGGAAGTGGAAATAATAGTAGCCCTGGAATGCGCCGTGATTCTGGCAGATCCAGTGGATTTCCTCGGTGACGAAAGGCTTGATGATCGATGCGCCGACTTCGGGATGATTGTAGCTGCCCAGCGTGTCGCCGATGTCGTGCAACAGGGCCATGACCACGTATTGCTCGCTGCGCCCGTCGCGATGGGCGCGAGTCGCGGTCTGGAGCGAATGTTCGAGTCGGCAGACGGGGAAGCCGCCGAAATCACCGTCGAGCAGCTTGAGGTGTTCGAGCACGCGGTCGGGCAGGCCCTTGGCGAATTCGCGGTATTCCCCGCCGATGATCGCCCAGTCTTCCTTGGTGCCTTCCTTCATCTCGCGGAATTTCGCCCGTTCGGCGATGCCGTGCGCGGTCTGTTCGCTGACGTCCATGATGCTCTCTCCTCGGTTGCCTATCCTAGCGTCTGGCGCACCCTCGTGCAATTCGTCTAGGGGTAGGGCCATGGCCGTGCTGCCGTTCCAACCCACGCCGTTCTTCGCCAACAAGAACCGCGCCTTCTGGAACCTGCAATTCGCAGGCTGGGGCGGCGTGCTGGTGTTCCGCACCGTTTCCGGCCTTGCCGGCGGGCAGGACCTGTCGTTCTTCGTCATTCCGCTGATCGAGGCGATTACCGGGTTCTCGATCACCCTCATTCTCTCGACCATCTATGGCAAGCTGATCACCCGGCGCCCGCTGGTGACCTGGGGGGTCAGCGCAATCGTACTGGCGGTGGCGGTGATGGTCTTCGCGTTCATCACGGCCTGGGTGCTGAGCCTGACACGCCCCGACAGCGAGACCAGCTTCACCCAGTTGCTGATCGGCTACCTGATCTTTCCCATGACCCTGCTCGGCGCATGGTCGGCGCTTTACTACGCGATCAATTTCTTCCTCCAGGTGGAACAACAGGCCGACCAGCTCGAGCGGCTGGAAGCGCAGGCGACCAGCGCACAGCTCGCGATGCTGCGGTACCAGCTCAACCCGCACTTCCTGTTCAACACGCTGAATTCGATCAGCACGCTGGTCCTGCTCAAGCAGACCGAACCGGCCAATGCGATGCTGATCCGCCTGTCATCGTTCCTGCGCCATACGCTGGTGACCCAGCCGGGAAGCAAGGTGACGGTCGCGCAGGAGGTCGAGACGCTCCAGCTCTACCTCGGGATCGAGCGCATGCGGTTCGAGGAGCGGCTGCGGACCGATTTCCGCATCGATCCCGATGCCGCGGATGCCTGCCTGCCTTCGATGCTGCTTCAGCCGCTGGTCGAGAACGCGATCAAATATGCCGTGAGCCCGCAGGAAGAAGGCGCGCATATCGGCCTGTCGGCTCAACTCGTCGGCAACCGCTTGCGGATCGCCGTATCGGACACCGGACCCGGCTTGTCGGCGAGCGGGGAGCAGCTAACACTGCCGGCCGCCATTGCAGGAGAAGGACACACAGTTTCGACCGGGGTGGGACTAGCTAATATCCGGGACCGGCTGGCGCAGGCCTATGGCGAGGATCACCGGTTCGAGATCCGCACCCCGCCCGAAGGCGGCTTCACCGTCATAATCGAAATCCCGCACGAACCTTCCGAAGACGGCTCCGCGACGGCGGCCGCCAAGGCAGAAATGAAACAAGAAGGCACTTCGCCCGTTGATCGGGATACCGATCGCGGAGAGGGCCGCTTTGCCAGTGGAATACACGCATGACTATTCGCACCATCATCGTCGACGACGAGAAGCTCGCCATCCAGGGTCTGCAGCTGCGGCTTGAACCCTTCGAGGACGTCGAGATCATCGATACCTGCTCGAACGGGCGCGAGGCGATCCGCAAGATCAAGACCGAGAAACCCGACCTCGTCTTCCTCGACATCCAGATGCCCGGGTTCGACGGGTTTTCCGTGGTGAAGGGCGTGATGGAGATTCAGCCGCCGCTGTTCGTCTTCGTCACCGCGTACCAGGAACACGCGATCCGCGCGTTCGAAGCCAATGCGGTCAATTACCTGATGAAGCCGGTCGACGAGGACAAGCTCGCCGACACCATCGAGCGGGTCCGTCGCCGGATCGCTCAGAAGGGCGCCATCGAGGAAGCAGAAAAGCTCAAGACCGTCCTAACCGAGGTCGCGCCGGAGGCCGCCGAGGAGTTTGCCGACAGCGAGGCGGAAACCTCCGGCCGGTACGAGAAGCTCATCAACGTGAAGGATCGTGGCCAGATCTTCCGCGTCGAGACCGATTCGATCGAGCACATCGAGGCGGCGGGCGACTACATGTGCATCTACACCGGCGACAATTCGCTGATCCTGCGCGAAACCATGAAGGACCTCGAACGGCGGCTCGATCCGCGCAAGTTCCAGCGCGTCCACCGCTCGACGATCGTCAACCTCGACCAGGTACGGCAGGTCAAGCCGCACACCAACGGCGAGTGCTTCCTGGTGCTCGACAGCGGCGCCGAGGTAAAGGTGAGCCGCTCCTACCGGGATGTCGTGGCGCGCTTCGTCCACTGATGGCTTTCCAACTCACCGGTTTCGACCTCGACGCATTCGTTGCCGATACGCTCGCCGAGGATCTCGGCGAAGGATTGCCGGGCGGTGGGCGCGACGTCACCAGCGAGAGCGTGATCCCCGCCGACGCGCGTTTCTCGGGAGTCATGGACACCCGCGACGCGATCCATGTCGCAGGCCTGCCGGTCGCCGAGGCTTTCTTCCGCAAGCTCGATCCGGGAATGCAAGTCGAGATCCTCATGGAGGAAGGCGCGCAGGTCCCTGCCGGCACCGACCTGATGCGCCTCGAAGGCAATGCCCGCGCCATGCTGACGGCGGAACGGGCTGCGCTCAACACCGTCCAGCACCTCTCCGGCATCGCGACCATGGTCGCGCAATATGTCCGCGCGATGGACAATCCGGATTGCACCCTGCTCGATACGCGCAAGACCATTCCGGGCCTGCGTCACCTCGAGAAATACGCCGTGCGCATGGGCGGCGGCTCAAACCATCGCATGGGCCTGTGGGACGCGGCCATGATCAAGGACAACCACGTGCTGGTAGCCGGTTCGGTGAGCGAGGCCGTGCGCCGGGCGGTCGAGGCGGGCGTCGAGGAAATCATCTGCGAGGTCGACCGGATCGACCAGATCGAACCGGCGCTGCAGGCGGGTGCGACGCGCCTGCTGCTCGACAACATGGAGCCTGAACGGTTGCGCGACGCGGTTGCGCTGGTGGCCGGTCGGGTCCCGACCGAGGCCAGTGGCGGGATCAATCTAGAGACCATCCGCGCCAAGGCGGCGACCGGTGTCGACTTCGTCTCGGTCGGGCGACTGACGCAGAGTGCGCCTGCCGCCGATATCGGGCTCGATTTCACACCATTGTAAGGCGCTCGCGCATTGCCAGCCGTGGGACGGCGTGGCAGGCTCGCGGTTTCAACAGGGGAGGAACAGGCCCGTGCGTCCGCAAGCTATCCGCAATTTCGACTATCTCTATCTCGGCTCGCTGGTGCTGGGCGTTATCAGCTTCGTGCTGAATTACGATGCGATCATCGCCGAAGTGCAACGCGAAACTGCCGCCAACGGGATGGAAATGGGCGGCGGCCTTGCCATCGGCAGCCTGATCTTCGGCCTCATCGTCAGTCTGGCCCTGTGGTTCCTCGTCTCGCGCTTGCGGATCGAGATCGTCAAATGGGTGCTGGTGCTGTTCTTCGTGTTCGGACTGATCGGAATGCCCGCCGTGTTCGCCCAGTTGCCGAGCCTTCATGCGGTCATCAGCCTGATCGTCACCGTGATGCAGGCGATCGCGATCTATTTCCTCTTCACCCCCGAAGCCAAGGCGTTCTTTGCCGACAAGGGCGGCAATCACATCGACTAGGATGTCGCGACGGGTCGTACCGTTTCTAGTTGCATTCGCGCTCGCCTTGCCCGCGCAGGCGATGGCGCAGGCCTATCAGTGCAAGCAGCCTTTCATCATGCAGGTCCCGAGCGTGGAGCGGGACGGGCCGGTGCGCGAACTGCCGGTCACCGGCTACACGCTCGCCCTGAGCTGGAGCCCGGAGTTCTGCCGCACGCGCGAGGGCC
Source organism: Qipengyuania oceanensis (assembly GCF_009827535.1). Lineage (NCBI taxonomy): Bacteria > Pseudomonadati > Pseudomonadota > Alphaproteobacteria > Sphingomonadales > Erythrobacteraceae > Qipengyuania > Qipengyuania oceanensis. The sequence continues at coordinate 1,706,953 of NZ_WTYN01000001.1, forward strand.
AGCAGCGCCATTCGGTACAGTGCTCGGGCACGGCCGGCCTGTTCGGCCTGATCGTCCACGGGCTGTGGCCTGAAAGCGGGCGCAGCTGGCCGCAATGGTGCCCGGCGAAGCGCGGCCCGCGCCCGAGCGAATTGCGCGCCAATATCTGCCTCACGCCGTCTGCACGGCTGCTCGCGCACGAATGGGCCAAGCACGGCAGCTGCATGACGAGCAATCCCGCGACCTACTACAAGGTCGTGCGCATCCTGTACGGAGCGCTCGCCATGCCCGATCTCGATTTCCTCTCGCGCCGCGAAGTGCTGACCGCGGGCGACCTGCGCGAGGCGTGGTTGACCGCCAATCCCGGCTGGCGCGGCAAACGCATCGGCATAGAGCTTAACGCGCGCGGCTGGCTGGAGGAATTGAGGCTATGCTACGGCAAGGATTTCATGCCGCGGCATTGTCCCGCGCAACAGCTCGGGGCGAAGGACGGCGAGCGGCTCCGGATCTGGCGCGGGCTCTAGCGCCGTTCGCGGAAGAACCCGCGCAGCAGCTCGGCCGATTCGTTTTCGCCCATCCCGGAATACAGCTCGGGCCTGTGCAGGCACTGCGGGTGCGCGAACACCCGGGCACCATGCTCGACCGCGCCGCCCTTGGGGTCGGGTGCAGCGTAATAGACCCGCGCGATCCGGGCATGGACGATGGCTCCGGCGCACATGGCGCATGGCTCGAGCGTGACGTAGATGTCGCACCCATCGAGCCGTTCCTGATGGAGTGCCGACGCGGCGCGCCGGATCGCCAGGATCTCGGCATGGGCGGTGGGATCGTGCGATTCGCGCGGTTCGTTGTGCGCTTCGGCCACGATCTCGTCCCCGCGCGCGACCACCGCGCCGATCGGCACTTCGCCCGCTTCGGCCGCCTTTCGTGCCAGTTCCAGCGCGCGCTGCATGGGATGGGGGATCGGCCAAGTCGCCATGAAATCGGCGCTACAACGCCCGTCGCCCGCCCGCAACGACGCGTGGTCCTGCGTCGGTCTTGCTTGACGGAATCGCCAGGCCCCGTTATGCGCGCGCCTTTCCGGACCTTCGGGCCCGTCGACAACCCATAACTGAACGAGATTCATCATGTCGCGTATTTGCGAACTGACCGGCAAGGGCCGCCAGGTAGGCCACAACGTGAGCCACGCCAACAACAAGACCAAGCGGGTGTTCCTGCCTAACCTGCAGAACGTCACCCTGATGAGCGAGAAGCTGGGCCGCAGCTTCAAGTTCCGCGTGTCGACCCACGGCCTGCGCTCGGTCGAGCACAATGGCGGTCTCGACAACTGGTTGCTCAAGACCCGTGACGAGAAGCTTTCGACCAACGCGCTCAAGGTGAAGCGCGAACTGAAAAAGGCGGCGAAGGAAGCCGCCTGAGCCTTTCAGGCTTTCAGCCCTGCTGGATTTTCGATGAAGCGCGCGGCTTTCCGCGCGCTTTTTCGTGCGTGCGTTCCTGCCAGCGCAGCTGAAGCAACAACGTCCGCTGGTGGCGCATGAAATTGTCGTCCGAGATCACCCAGACGGTGAACGATCCGTCGGCCCGCGGCCGGACGGCGATCCCCTCGTAGTTGTCGCTTGGTAGCGGTGGCTGCAGGCGCGCCACCACCCGGCCGGTCCAGACCTCGCCCGATGCGATCTGCGCTGGGTCGGCGAGCACTATCAGGCATCGGAAAGCGGGTGGCACACCGAAGCGCCAGGTCCGCATGATCACCAGGAGCCGGCCATCGGGCAGCGCCGCCGCGCCAGTCGGGCTGTAGCCCTCCGGCCCCTTGAAGCGGAACGCGAGCGGTTCCCCCTTGCCGAGCGGATCGCCGGGAAAGAGCAGCGCGGGCGAGCCGGCATCGCCGCCGCGCGATTCGGCGATGACCACGAAGCGCCCATCGGGCAGCCGTTCGATCGCCTCTGCACCGGAGCGCGCAGGCCAGCCGCCCGTCCCGGGCAGTCTGGCAGTCTTCCGCTCGCCGTCAGCGGACACCCGCTCGATCGTGTTGAGGTTCTCGTAGGACCCCCAGATCATGCCCGTCTCCGGGTCATGCGCCAGCGCCTCGAGATCGGACAGGCGCTTGTCCTGCGCGCCGCCCGGTCGGAAATAGCCGAGTTCGCCAGCAGCGATGTTCCGGCCCGGCGGCACCGCGATACGCATGAACCGCGCCTTGTCGGACGCGGCCAGCAGCGTGGAGCCGTCGGTCATGGCGAGCGCCGAAAAGCCGCCGAAATGCTCGTTGCGGCTCTCCAGCTCCCACGCTCCCTCGACTTCCATCTCGCCGACCTTGGCGGGCAGGCCGCTCAACCGCGTGACGGTCACGCCCTCGTCGTGACGCAAGGGCGGCAAGGGCATCCGCCACCACAAGCCGGGGGCGAGGCCGGCAACCAGCAGCACGATCAGGAAAAGCCGGATTCGGCGCATCATGCCGTCGGCTTGGCCAGCGCCCGGCCACCGGTCAAGCCGTTGGCTGCCAGCCTAGCGATCGACGAACAGTAGTGGGTCTAGCCGTGCGTCGCGCCACATGATGCTCCAGTGCAGGTGCGGGCCGGTCGCCCTGCCGCTCGCGCCGACCGTGCCGAGCCGCTGGCCCTGCGTCACCCGCTGGCCCTCGCGCACGTCAATGCTGGCTGCGTGAAGGAAAGCGCTGTTGAGGCCCTGTCCGTGGTCGATGATGATGAGATGCCCCTCGAGGCTGAACGGCTCGGCAGCGGCAAGCGTCACCACGCCATCGGCCGGCGCGACGAAGGGTGTGCCTGCGCCGGGTGCGATGTCGAGGCCGGTGTGATAGCTGCCGGGTTCGCCGCGATAGATGCGCTGCGAGCCGAAGCGCCCGGAAATGCGCCCGCGTACCGGCCAGACGAAATCCTGCGCCCACCCACGGCTGTCGCTGCCGGTCGCGCGCGCTGCCTGGATGCGGTTCCACTCGGCCTCGCGCACGTTCTTCCAGAAGCTCTCGCTCATTCCGCCGGGAGTCTTGGCGACATTGACCCGCTCGATATCCCAAGCGCGCGGCTCGATCGTGTAGCGCTCCTCGCGGGTGCTCCCGTCTTCGAGCAGCGCCGAAAGTATCGCGATGCCGCCTGCGTCGCGATCGAAAGCGGCGAAGAAGCGTCCCTCTGCATCGACAACCAGCGTGTCACCGTTGAGCGTGGCGCGCTTCGTGTCCGCCGGCACGATACCGCGCAGCCAGCCCCCTTGCGTGAGCTCGGCGCGGATTACCGCGGAATCGGATTGCTCGAGAAAGCTCGTGCCGGTGCGCAACCCGCGCGGCGACGGCTGCGTCGCGGCGACGGGGACAGATGCCGTTCCTGCAGGTGCTCCGGCAGCTCGGGGTGTGGCCACGGTCGCGCTTGGTGCGGGAGCATCGGGGATCACGGCCTGACAGGCAGCGAGTGCCGACGCGGCGATGCAAGTCATTGAAAAATTGCGGGCTCTCATGCCCGGTCAATGAGTCTCCGGCTGGCGAGTTCCGGGCTGGCATAGGCTTCCTGCCGCTTCACGCTCCAGTAGCGCAGCTCCTCGAGCGGTACGGGCTCGCCCGAGACGGCGCAGATCACGTGCTGGCCGGGCCGCATGACGCGAAAGCCGTTCGGGCCGTAGACGAGCTTGGCTTCGGAATTTCCGGAATTCATCAACATGCCGCGGGTGATAGCAGCGCGCTGCTAGCCGAACAAATCATCTTGTGCCGAGGGCCCGGCAGGCTTTCGCTTTTGCGGTTGCGGCCTGGGCTTGCGCCGGAGCGGGTCGGACGGCGCGCCTTCTCCGGCGGGCACGACGGCGAGCGACCCGTCGGAAAAATCGATCGTCAGCCGGTGCTCCCTCGCAGCGATTTCACGACTGCGGACGAGATTGCCTTCTTCATCGGTCACCATGGCGAAACCGCGTTCGAGCGGGGCCTTGGGATCGAGCGAGGCGAGCAGACGGGTCAGCGAATCGAGCTTGCCCGCCTCGAGCGCGTAGCGCCGACCGAGCATGGCCGGATCGAGCCGCTGGCCGGCGAGCCGCTCGCGCGCACGGCGCAGCTCGCTCGTCAGCATGGCTGGCGACAGGCGCGCGGCCTGCAGGCGCTCGCGCCCCCTGGATGCTCGGTCCGCCAGCCCGCGCCTCATGCGTTCGGCCAGGTCGTCCAGCCGCTGCGCCTGCGGTTGCAGCAGCGCTTCGGGCCTTGGCAACCGGTCGCCACGCGCCTGCAGGCGTTCACGGCCCAATTGCACGGGGCGTAGGGCACAGCGCCGCTTGCGATGTGCGAAGTCCTCCAACGTCGCCTGGAGGTCCGCTCGCACCGGCACTGCCATTTCTGCCGCGGCCGTGGGTGTCGGGGCGCGCATGTCGGCGGCATAATCGGCAAGCGAGGTGTCGGTTTCGTGGCCCACCGCGCTGATCGTCGGGATCGGGCAATCGGCGATGGCCCGGACCACGACTTCCTCGTTGAACGACCACAGGTCCTCGATCGATCCGCCGCCGCGCGCGACGATCACGAGGTCGGGGCGCGGCACCGGACCGCCCGGCTCGATCGCCGCGAAGCCGCGTACCGCAGCAGCGACCTGCTCCGCCGCCCCCTGTCCCTGCACCAGCACCGGCCAGACGAGCACATGCGTCGGGAAACGGTCCGCCAAGCGGTGGAGGATATCGCGAATCACCGCCCCGGTCGGCGAGGTCACCACGCCGATCACCTTGGGCAGGAACGGCAGGCGCTGCTTGCGGGCGCTGGCGAACAGCCCCTCCGCCTCCAGCCGCAGCCGGGTCTTCTCCAGCAGCGCCAGCAGCGCGCCCTCGCCCGCCAGTTCGAGGCTGTCGATCACGATCTGGTATTTCGAGCGGCCGGGATAGGTCGTCAGCTTGCCGGTAGCCACTACTTCCAGCCCGTCTTCTGGCAGGAAGGTCAGCCGCTGCGTATTGCCGCGCCACATGACCCCGTCGATCACGGCCTTGTCGTCCTTCAGCGCGCAATACATGTGGCCTGACGCCGCCCGTTTCACGCCCGACAGCTCGCCGCGCAGGCGGACATGGCCGAAGCGATCCTCCACCGTGCGTTTCAGCAGGTTGGAAATTTCGCTGATCGACAGTGGCGCGGCGTTGTCGCCCGCCCTGTCACGCGCTACCAGCCCGCCCGAACCGTCGTCGTCATCGTAATCGGGAGAGCCTGCCATGAATGTCCTGCTGCTGGGGTCGGGCGGCCGCGAACATGCGCTGGCGTGGAAGCTGGCGCAATCCCCCTCCCTTACGAAACTCTATGCTGCCCCCGGCAATCCGGGCATCGCGCAAGAGGCCGAACTGGTTTCCCTCGATGCAACCGACCATGACAAAACGGTTCGTTTTTGCCAGGAGAACGCGATCGGCCTGGTAGTCATTGGCCCCGAAGCGCCGCTGGTCGACGGACTGGCCGATTCGCTTCGTGCTGCCGATATACCGACTTTCGGCCCGTCGAAGGCCGCTGCCCGGCTCGAAGGCAGCAAGGCATTCACCAAGGCGCTGTGCGACCGTGCCGGGATTCCCACCGCAGGGTACGCCCATACGAGATCGCTCGACGAGGCGATGGCCGCGCTCAACCGGTTCGAGGCACCCTACGTGCTGAAAGCGGACGGGCTCGCGGCGGGCAAGGGCGTGGTCATCGCGGGGACGCGCGCAGAGGCCGAGGCCGCATTGGCCGACATGTTCGACGGGCAATTCGGCGAGGCCGGCGCGGAAGTCGTGATCGAGGAATTCCTCGATGGCGAGGAAGCCAGCTTCTTCGCGCTGACCGACGGGGAAACCGTGATCCCCTTCGGAACGGCGCAGGATCACAAGCGCGTGGGTGAGGGCGACACCGGCCCCAACACCGGTGGCATGGGCGCCTATTCGCCCGCGCCGGTACTGACGGGCGAGTTGCAGGCCGAGGTCATGCGAACGATCGTGGAACCGACAGTGCGGACCATGGCGGCAGAGGGGATTCCCTATTCCGGCGTGCTCTACGCCGGGTTGATGCTGACCGAGAACGGCCCGCAGCTGATCGAGTACAATTGCCGTTTCGGCGACCCGGAATGCCAGGTGCTGATGGCGCGGCTCGAAAGCGACCTCGTCACGATCATGCTTGCCTGCGCCACGGGCACGCTGGCCGAGCTTCCGGCCGCGAATTTCTCGCACGACACCGCGCTGACCGTGGTCCTGGCCGCCAACGGCTATCCCGGTACGCCCGAAAAAGGCGGTGCGATCGACCTGGGCGATGCCGAGGCGAGCGGAGCCAAGGTGTTTCATGCAGGCACTGCCCTTGAAGAGGGGCAACTGGTCGCCAATGGCGGCCGCGTGCTCAATGTCACCGCGACCGGGGCGAACGTCACCCAGGCACAGGCGGGCGCCTATGCCGCGGTCGACGCGATCGCCTTTCCGACCGGCTTCTGCCGCCGCGATATCGGCCAGAAGGAGATCGCGCGCGAGCAGGCTCGCGAAGTCGCCCAGCCCTAGGCGGCGCCGACTTCCTTGCGTCCGGCCCGCTGGGGGACCAGCACCACCAGCAGGACGATGGCAGCCAGCAGCACGGCCGACGCAATTGGGCGGCTCAGATCGAGGCCGCCCTTGTCCACCGGCTTATCGAGAAGGTCTCCGACCACCGCGCCGAGCGGCCGGGTCAGGATGAAGGCCGTCCAGAACAGCGCCACGCGGCTGACATTTGTCGTCAGGTAAAGCACCGTCAGCAAGGCTAGCGCGCTGCCGAAGATTATCGCCGCCCCGGAATAGCCGAGCGAACCGTCCGCCACCCAGTCGCCCAGCGCCGTGCCCAGCGTCTGCGAAAAGGTGATCGTCAGCCAATAGTACAGTTCGGCCTTGGGCGTATGGACGGATTCGACCGAGATCGTACCAAGGTTGGTCCGCCAGACGACAAGGGAGGCGACGACGAGACCGAACAGCAGCAGCGAGCCACCCGGATAGCCGAGCCCGAGCGACCGGGTCGCGAAATCGGCCAGCGTCGTTCCCGCAGTGGTCGAGGCGATGATGGTCGCCCAGTAGAGGAAAGGGTGGAACGCGCGCGCCCTGATCTGCAGCCATACGAGCGCAGCCAGGACAGCGCCGAATATCAGCGTGCCCACGACGTAACCGTTGAGGCCCGATTGCCCGGCCGTCGCCGTCGTCTCGCCCAGCCAGCTCATGCTGACCGTATCGCCCATGGTCTCGCCGAAAGTGGTGGCGAGGATCTTGATGATCCAGAACCCCAGCGTCACCGCGGGCACTTTCGTCAGGGCGTCTTTCATCGCGGCATCCATCGTGTATCTCCTGCAGACCGGATGCGATCGATACGCGTGTTGCCCCGCGACAGCGCGTAAGCAGGAGTTGAAATGCCCCCAGTTCAGCGATTGTCCGATGAAGGCTGATCGCCTCCGCTGGCGAATTCCGATTGCCGAGGGCGTCGTCGCCTTCCAGCTTCTGGCGGCGATCTTCTTCCTCGCGGACAGCTGGAGCGAGCGCGATGCCGGCGGCTTAGCGCTGGTGGAGATCGCGGTTGCGCTCGCCCTGTTCGCCGGGGCGGTGTTCGGTGCCTACGCCTTGCGGACGCTGCTCGAGCAAGCCCGTCGGCAGGAAGAGGCGCTGACGATCGCGCGCGGCGCTCTGGGTGAATTGATCGAGCGGAAATTCACTGCGTGGCGGCTTTCCGGGGCAGAAGCTGCGATCGCGCTGCTGGCGCTCAAAGGCTTCACGGTGGCGGAGATCGCCGGGATGCGCGGATCGGCCGAAGGAACGGTCCGCTCGCAACTGAGCCAGGTCTACGCCAAGGCGGGCGTCTCCAGCCAGGTGATGCTGATGTCGCTCTTCCTCGACGATCTGCTCGACGACGAGCAAGCGGCACTGCTGCAGGAGTGATCGCGGACGAACATTTGCCGGATTTGACCCAGCGCAATGCAGTAGCGCCGGTGATGGGCCAGTACTGCGGGGCCATCAACGGAGGTCCCATGCGCACACGTCTCTTTCTGTCAGCCATGCTCGCCACAACCGCGCTCCTGCTCGGTGCCTGCCAGACCGCGGACGCGCAGGAAGCGATCGACAGTGCGACACCCGCGCCGACCTCGAGCTTTGCGCAGGGTGTATGCGGTGCGTGTCACGCGGTCGAAGCTCCTTCGCACTCGCCCAATCCGCAAGCGCCGACGTTCGTGGATATCGCCAATAGGCCGGGCATCAGCGAGGAATCGCTCGCCGACTGGCTGAAGGACGCGCACAATTATCCCGACGTGATGGATGTCGATCTCGGCGAAACCGACGCCGAGGAGCTGGCAGCCTACATGCTGACGCTGCGGTCGCCGGACTACGTTCGCCTGCCCGACTGATCGCGGGTCAGGCGAGCTTTGCCGCCATCAGCGCCTGCATGTCGGTTTCCGGACGCGGGCCATAGTGGCTGATCACTTCGCTGGCCGCGATGGCGCCGCGCCGCAGGCACCGCTCGAGCGGCTCGCCCGCGACATGCCCGGCGAGGAAGCCGGCAGCGAACTGGTCCCCCGCCCCCGTGGTGTCGACCACCTTGTCGACCGGCTCGGCAGCGACTTCGGCCCGCGCGCCATTGGCGACGGCGACGGCTCCCTTGGCGCTGCGGGTGGCGACGAGCACCGGAACCTTGCCCGCGACCTTGGCGAGACCTGCCTCGAAATCCGCTTCGCCGGTCAACGTCGCCAGTTCGTGTTCGTTGACGAACAGGATGTCGATCACCCCGTCTTCGATCATCTGGCGGAAATCGTCGCCGTGGCGATCGATCACGAAACTCTCGCTCGCGGTGAAGGCGACCTTGCGTCCGGCCTTGCGGGCGACGTCGATCGCCCGGCGCATGGCGCGGCGTGGTTCTTCCGGATCCCACAGATAGCCTTCGAGATAGAGGATCGCCCCGCTGGCGATGACGTCCTCGTCGAGCGCGCCGGCCGGCAGAAACTGGCCCGCGCCCAGGAAGGTGTTCATCGTCCGCTCACCGTCGGGCGTCACGAAGATCAGGCAGCGGCCCGTCGGCGGCTCGGAATCGCGCATCGGCGTGTCGAAGTCGATGCCGGCGGCGCGGATGTCATGCGCGAAGATCTCGCCGAACTGGTCCTTGGCAACCTGGCCGATGAATGCGCACCTGGTGCCGAGCTGTGCCAGCCCGGCCAGAGTGTTGGCCGCCGACCCGCCGGATTTCTCGGTGGCCTGACCCATGGCGGCATAGAGCGTGTCGGCTCCCTCGGCATCGACGAGCGTCATGCCGCCGCGATTGAGGCCGAGCTTGGCGATCGTCTCGTCCTCGCAAGAGGCAATGATATCGACGATGGCGTTGCCGATCGCGATGACGTCGTATTTCGTGTCGCTCATGGAAATTCCTGCAGGGAGGGGAAAGTTTGCGCGCGCCTAGCGGTTTGAACGGCGCAGGCCAAGACCGCCCTGTCGTCGCAGTGGCTGCGGGTGCGTTGACTAAGCCTGCGCAGCCCCCGATGAAGAGCGCCGTCATGGTGTCGCTTCCCGCATCCTTCGCGCGCGCTTTCGGGCAATTGGGCGACCCGGCGATCCTCCGGGTGCTGGGCAAGACGCTGGCGATTACGCTGGCGGTCTTCGCGGTGCTGGGCCTGGCACTGTGGTATGCCTTGTCGTCGGCGATCGAGGGCTGGGGCTATTCGCTCGGCAGCGAGATCGGCGCGCTGGTCGCCGTCCTGCTGACGGCCTTGGGCGGCTGGCTGCTGTTCCGGCTGGTGGCGCTGTTCGTCCTCCAGTTTTTCGCCGGCGAAGTGGTCGAGGCGGTCGAGGCACGTTTTTATCCCGAGAAAGCCGCGCAGGTGCGCGCAATTCCGATCCGCGAGGAAATGCAGCATGCCGCGCGCGGCGCGCTGCGAGCGCTGGCCGTCAATGCGATCGCCCTGCCCTTCGCGCTGGTCCTACTCGTGACGGGGGTCGGCACCGCGATCCTGTTCTGGGCGGTGAACGGCTGGCTGCTCGGCCGCGAACTGCAGGACATGGTCTGGCTGCGCCACCGTCGCTCGCCGGACGAGAAACCACCGGTCGGTGCGCTCCAGCGCTTCTTGCTCGGCGGAGCGACCGCCGGGCTGATGTTCGTCCCCTTCCTCAACCTGCTCGCCCCCGTGATCGGAGCGGCGAGCGCCACCCATCTCGTCCATCGCCGTCGGGAGGCGGCCTCCGCATGAAGCTGAAGACCTTGGGCACTCTTGCCATTGCCGCGCCGCTGCTCGCCGCCTGCGTTTCGCCGTCGCGCGAGCCGGTCGCCTATCCCTCGCGCCCGCAAGCGAACGTGCCGGCGCAAGTACCGGTGATGACGCCCGCCGCGCCGAGCGCGAGCTTCATTCCGCCGCAAGTGATGAGCGGCGCGGGGCTCGAGAGCGTGATCGGCCGCAACGAGACGGCGCTCGCCAATTTGTTCGGCTCACCCGCGCTGTCGGTCGTCGAAGGCGATGCGCGCAAGCTTCAGTTCCGCGGCCCGCAATGCGTGCTCGACGTATTTCTCTATCCGCTGAAACCGCGCGCCGAGCCGAGCGCCACGTGGATCGAGGCGCGCCGTGCCCAGGATGGCCGCGATGTCGACCGCGCCGCCTGCGTGGCGGCGCTGCGACGTTAGACCATGAAGCTTTCGCCGCAGCCGCACGCGCCCTTGGCATTGGGATTCTCGAAAACGAACCCGGCGGTGAAATCATCCTCGACCCAGTCCATCGTGCTGCCGACGAGATAAAGAACCGACGCGCCGTCGATGTAGAACACGCCGCCGGGCGTCTCGATCTTCTCGTCCATCGCGACTTCCTCGGTCACGTAGTCGACCGAATAGGCAAGGCCCGAACAGCCGCGCCGCGGAGTCGACAGCTTGACGCCGATCGCATCGGCGGGAGCCTTGGCCATCAGGTCGGCGACGCGCTGCTCGGCGGCAGGCGTCAGCATGACGGCGGCGGGGCGCTGGCGCAGTTTGGTTTCGGTCATCAGAGCATTCCCAGTTCGAGGCGGGCCTCGTCGGTCATCTTGTCCGGACCCCACGGCGGATCCCATACGAGATTGACCTCGGCATCGCGCACGCCCGGCACGCTGGCGGCGCGCAATTCCACTTCGCCGGGCATGGTCTCGGCGACCGGGCAATGCGGAGTGGTCAGTGTCATGGTCACCGTGACCGACGATTCGTCGTCGACCTCGACGCCGTAGATGAGGCCGAGATCGTAGATGTTCACCGGGATTTCCGGATCGTAGATTTCCTTGAGAGCCGCCACGACCGCTTCGTAGAGATCGCCGCCAGGCTCGCCCGCTTTCAGCCCTTCGGGCTTCTGCTGCAGGAAACCTTCGAGGTAATCGCGCTTGCGCTCGAGTTTTTCGCTCATGGTTTCGGCCGGTGCCTCGTCCGGATCGACCGCGTCTTCGACCCGCGCGCGCGGCGGCTTGGCCGGGGCGACGACATCCTCGGTGGGCGACGGGGCCACGATGTAGTCCTTGTTGTTGGTCTGGTCGTCCATTGCCTTCGTCCTAACCGAAAATTGCCTTGGTCCGCTCGATGCCGCGGATCAGTGCCTCGACGTCGCTCTCGTCCGAGTAGAGGCCGAAACTGGCGCGCGCGGTGGCGGGTATGCCGAGATGGTCCATCAGCGGCTGGGCACAGTGGTGGCCGGCGCGGATGGCGACGTTCTCTTCGTCCAATATGGTGCCGAGATCGTGCGGATGAACCCCGTCGAGCGCGAAACTGACGATCCCGGCGCTTTCCTCCGGGCCGAACAGCGTGATATCGTTCATCCGGCGCAGCGCGTCGCGGGTCCGGGCGACGAGCGCGCGCTCGTGCGCCTCGATCAAGGCCAGACCGATGTTCGAGACGTAATCGCAGGCGGCGGCAAACCCGATCGCCTCGACGATCGCGGGTGTCCCTGCCTCGAACCGCTGCGGCGGCGGAGCATAGGTGCTGCCCTCGAAAGTCACGCGTTCGATCATCGCGCCGCCACCCTGCCACGGCGGCATCGCATCGAGCAGGTCTGCCCGGCCCCACAGCGCCCCGATACCCGTCGGGCCGTAGAGCTTGTGCGCGCTGAAGGCATAGAAATCGCATCCGAGCGCGGCGACATCGACCGCGAGCCTCGGCACCGCCTGGCAACCGTCGACCAGGAGCCTTGCGCCGACAGAATGCGCCAGAGCGGCTGCGCGGGCGACATCCAGTTCGCTGCCGAGCACGTTCGAGACATGCGCCAGCGCCACCATCTCGTGATCGCTGGTCAGCATGGCTTCGGCTGCGTCGAGATCGATCCGCCCGTCCTCGGTCAGCGGGCATACGTCGACCTGCCATCCGGCGAGTTGCCAAGGCACGATGTTCGAGTGATGCTCCAGCTGGCTGAGCAGGACGCGCCCCTTGGCGGGATAGCTGTAGGCGACGAGGTTGATCGCCTCGGTCGCACCGCGCGTGAAGACGATCTCGTCCTCCTGCGCGCCGATGAACTTCGCCACGGTCCGCCGCGCCGCCTCGTAGCCGAGCGTCATCTCGGCGCTGCGCGAATAGACGCCGCGATGCACCGTCGCGTAATCCTTGCCGAGCGCGGCAGCGACAGCGTCGATCACCGCGCGCGGTTTCTGCGCGGTCGCGGCGGTGTCGAGGTAATGCCACGGCTGCCCGTCGGCCGTCACCATGCCGGGAAAGTCGGCCTTGCGCGAAAGGACCCGCCCCTCGCTCATGGGCGCGAATCCAGCTTGGCGAGGGCGAGTTCCAGCAACCGCTCGCTCTCGGACTCGTCGTCGAGCGCCACGAAGGCATCGCCGAGGAAGGCCTGCACCAGCAGGCGACGCGAAAGTTCGGGCGGAATGCCGCGCGCGGCCATGTAATAGCGCGCCGTCTCGTCGAGCTGGCCGACGGTCGCGCCATGCGCGCATTTCACGTCGTCGGCGAAGATTTCGAGCTGCGGCACGGCATTCACGCTCGCGCCCTTTTCCAGCAGCAGGCCTTTGAAGCTCTGCGCCGCATCGGTCTTCTGCGCATCGCGAGCGACCTCGATCGTGCCGAGGAAATTGCCCGTGCCCTTGCCCCAGTGAACCGAGCGGACGACCTGGTTGCTGGTCGCCTCGGGCTCGGCATGGTCGAGCCGGGTCACGATTTCGCGGGTGCTCTCGCTTCCGCCCAGCGTCACGCCGCCGAGTTCGAAATGGGCACCGCGCGCAAGTCGAACCTCGACTTCGAGCCGGGTGTATTCGCCGCCGGTCAGCACCGCGAACAATTCTGCCCGCGCGCCTTCGCCCAAGGTGAGCCGCACGCGATGGACGCCGGCATGCTGGTCGCCGAGAACGAGCGCATGGCGACGGGTTTCCCCCGCGGCCAGCTCGATCTCCTTCCAGTTGTCGAGCGCCTCCGGCGTGAGCGCGGCCAGCCCTTTCGAGGAGGCATAGCGCCACGCCTCGTCGCGCGTGGTCGGGAGCGTGGCGAGCGTCACTTCGCGCCTACCCGCCTTTCGGCTAGGAACCGCATGCCGGCCTGATGCGCCGCGTCGAGGCACGGCTTGAGGCTTTCGGCATGCGCCTGCATCATCTCGCTGCGCTCCTTGCGCGGAATATCCATCGCCGCGATGCGGTCCATCGTCTCGACCTCGGGCGCGAAGCAGCGCAGCATCGCGCCGCAGCGGATCGCGTCGACGTCCTCGTCACCGCTGCTGGTCTTGATGCGGCAGCGCAGTTCGCCGTCCTGCTTGTAAACGCCGCCCTTCCATTTCTCGAGCTCGCGCCCGATCACGACGATTTCCTCGGCGACTTCCTCGCTCGGCGGGATCTCGAGCATCTCGTCAACCGGAATGCGCTGGGGCGTGGTGGCAGTGAGAGCCGCTTGCGCCAGCAGCAGGGAGAGAAACAGGCTCATCACGCAGTCTCCATCACGGCATCGTAACCTTCGTTTTCGAGCCGCAGGGCAAGTTCCGGCCCGCCGGTCGCGGCGATCCGCCCGTTGGCAAGAATACTGACCTTGTCCGGCTTCACCACGTCGAGCAGGCGCTGGTAATGGGTGATCAGCAGCACGCCCTTGTCGGGCTTGCGCATGATCGCATTGATGCCTTCGCCGACCACGCGCAGCGCATCGATGTCGAGCCCGCTGTCGGTCTCGTCGAGCACGGCGAACTTCGGATCGAGAATGCCCATCTGCACCATCTCGGCGCGCTTCTTCTCGCCACCGGAAAAGCCGACGTTCACATTGCGCTTGAGCATGTTCATGTCGAGCTTGAGAAGACCGGCCTTCTCCTTTGCCAGCTTGAGGAATTCGCCGCCGGTCAGCGGCTCCTCGCCGCGAGCCTTGCGCTGGGCATTGGCCGCCTCGCGCAGGAACTGCACGTTCGACACGCCGGGGATTTCGACCGGGTACTGGAAGCCGAGGAACAGGCCAGCAGCGGCGCGTTCGTGCGGCTCCAGGTCGAGCAGATCCTGCCCGCAGAAGCTGACCGACCCGCCCGTTACCTCGTAGCCGGGCCGCCCGCCGAGCACATAGGCGAGCGTCGACTTGCCTGCGCCATTGGGGCCCATGATCGCGTGGATTTCGCCCGCAGGCACGGTCAGCGTCAGCCCGTCGAGGATGCGCTTGCCGTCGATTTCGGCGGAGAGGTTTTCAATGTTCAGCATGCGAAAGGGTTACTCGTTGATCTCGTAAAGAATGTCGGCGACCTGGGGGACGAGGAATGCGGCGATCCCGGCGAACACCAGCGCGACGAAGATGCCGAAGCTCGATCCGCCGTGCTTCAGCGACTTAAGCAGCGAAGCGACCGAGATCGCGCAGCACAGGAAGAAGCCGACCAGTACGGTCGTCGGGTCGGCCAGGAATCCGCTAAGCATGGTGTCCCCCCTTGGACGGTTTGGAATTCTGGTGATGCCTGCGCCGCGCTTCCTGCTTGTCGCCGATGCGCATTCGCATCCCTGCAGTGATCCGCGCGAGCACGGCGTCCATGTCGGTGAGGATGTCGGACGCCTTGATCCGCATCACGCGGATGCCGACGGCCTCGAGGCTCTTGTCGCGCCGCTTGGCGAGCGCTTCGTTCTCGCCTTCCTCGTCGATGTCGATCGCCATGCCGAGGCTGTGACAGCCGAAGTCGACGATCGCGCTGCCGATGACCATGTGGCGGGTGAACTTGTGCCGGCCGAGATCGGCCTTGGCGAATTTCTCGGCGAGCGCCTTGTGCGCCTCGGTCGAGTGCCGCCGCATGTCGCGCGCACGCTCGTGCAGCGCATCGAGGCGGGACTCGCTGATTTCCCAACCGCGGCCCTTCTTCTTGATCGAAGGGGCTTCGTCGGCGGTCTCGGATGGATCCTTGAGCTTGAGGGTTTTCTTCTCGCTCATCCGACCGATCCTTCAAGGCTGATAGCCAGAAGCTTCTGCGCTTCGACGGCAAATTCCATCGGCAGCTCTTTCAGCACCTCTTTCGCGAAGCCGTTGACGATCAGCGCCATCGCCTCCTCCTCGTCCAGCCCGCGCTGCATGGCGTAGAACAGCTGGTCGTCGGAAATCTTGCTGGTGGTAGCCTCGTGCTCGATCTGCGCGCCGGGGTTCTTCACCTCGATATAGGGCACGGTATGCGCTCCGCACTGGTCGCCGATCAGCAGCGAATCGCATTCGGTGCGGTTGCGCACGCCGTCGGCATTGGCGGCTACGCGCACCAGCCCGCGATAGGTATTGTTGCTGTGGCCTGCCGAAATGCCCTTGGAGATGATGGTCGAGCGGCTGCCCTTGCCGTTGTGGATCATCTTGGTGCCGGTATCGGCCTGCTGGTAATTGTTGGTCACCGCGACCGAGTAGAACTCGCCCACGCTGTCTTCGCCGTTGAGCACGCAGCTGGGATACTTCCACGTCACCGCGGAGCCCGTCTCGACCTGCGTCCAGCTGACCTTGCTCCGGTCGCCCTGGCACAGCGCGCGCTTGGTGACGAAATTGTAGATGCCGCCCTTGCCGTTCTCGTCGCCCGGATACCAGTTCTGGACGGTCGAGTACTTGATCTCGGCGTCTTCCATCGCGACCAGTTCGACCACCGCGGCGTGGAGCTGGTTCTCGTCGCGCATCGGCGCGGTGCAGCCTTCGAGATAGCTGACGTAGCTGCCCTTCTCGGCGACGATCAGCGTGCGTTCGAACTGGCCGGTATTCTCCGCATTGATGCGGAAATAGGTGGAAAGCTCCATCGGGCAGCGCACGCCTTCGGGCACGTAGACGAAGGTGCCGTCCGAAAAGACCGCGCAGTTCAACGTGGCGAAATAGTTGTCGCGCTGCGGCACGACCTTGCCGAGCCACTTTTTCACGAGCTCGGGATATTCGCGGATCGCCTCGCTGATCGAGAGAAAGATGACGCCCGCGCGCTTCAATTCCTCGCGGAAGCTGGTGGCCACGCTCACGCTGTCAAAGACGGCATCGACCGCGACCTTGCGGGCGCCCTTCACCCCGGCGAGCACTTCCTGTTCGCCCAGCGGGATGCCTAGCTTGTCGTAGACGCGCTTGATCTCCGGATCGAGCTCGTCGAGCGATTCCAGTTCCGGCTTCTTCTTGGGCGCGGCGTAATAATAGGCGTTCTGGTAGTCGATCTTCGGATAGCCGAGCTTCGCCCAGTCCGGCTCTTCCATCTCCTGCCACATGCGGAAAGCCTTGAGGCGCCAGTCGAGCATCCATTCGGGCTCGTTCTTCTTGGCGGAGATGAAGCGGACGGTATCTTCCGTCAGCCCCTTCTCGGCGAATTCGGTTTCGATGTCCGACGACCAGCCGTGCTCGTAATCGGCGACCTTCTCGGCGGCTTCACGGGCTTCGGCGTCCATTTCCGGCTTGGCCTGGATATCGATGTCTTCGTTCATGCCATTTCTTCCATTCGCGCCAGCCGCGTCAGCGGGATGGCCGCCAGCGCTCCGCGCAATGCATCGTTTACGATCGGCCAATGCGGCTTGACCGAGCATTCATGCTCGACCGAACACTCGACCCCCTCGACGCAGGCGGTAAGCGCGATCGGCCCTTCGACTGCCTCGACGATGTCCGCGACACTTATCGCGGCTGCCGGGCGCGCGAGTTGCAAGCCGCCGCCTGCCCCGCGTGTCGAGCGCAGCAACCCGGCCCGCGACAGGACGCTGACCAGCTTCTGGACCGTCGGCAAGGGCAGGCCGGTCTCTGCCGCGAGTTCGGTCGCACTGGTCCGCTCCCCGCCGCAATGGCGGGACGCGGCGCACATCGTGACGACGGCGTAATCGGCTAGGTTGGACAGGCGCATGACTAATCGGACCAAATTGTTCCGATTGGCGAGTTAGTGGCGGAAAACCGCCATTTCAACCGAAATGCCCTTGTTGCGAGTCATTAGCAGCACGGCTTTCGACTCACTCGTCGGGCAGGGGAGCGACATTCGGCTTGATCTCGCGGAAATTCCTCACGTCGAGCAGTTTGGAGAGGATCGGACTCTCCGAATCGCCGAGCCGCGCGGGCGTGCGCCCGGCAAACAGCCTGACCTCGCGAATCAGGTGCGACTGGTCGTAGAACTGGTTGAGCAGGTCGGCGACCTGTTCGTCGGTCGTCGAAGGGTCCTGCAGCAGGGCGACCACGCGCAGCGCGCGATACTTGCGGATCAACAGCTTGGGCGAAACGCCGAAATAGCGCTCGACCAGCCGCTGGACCTGTCGGATGGAATAGCCGGTGCGTTCGGCGAGTTCGGCGATGTCGGGATTGTAGCTCGACGACATCCAGCCGGAGACCTCGCCCATGAGCGCCATGTGCCGCGGGTTCACGGGCTTGAACTTCGAGGCGATATGCCCTGCGAGTTCGCCACACAGGGCAGCCGGATCGCGCTTTTCGTCGACATAGTCGGCCCGCAGCCTGGCGCACAGCTCGATCATTTCCTCGCCGAGGATCGCGCCGGCATCGTAGAGCCTGTCGCGGGCGGTGTTGGCCGGCATGCCGGTCAGCGCGGCCCAGCCCAGCGGGGACAGCGAGGCGCCGATGCAATGGAATGGTCCTTCGACCTCGAACGGGGCGGCGTAAGTCAGGGGTGCGAGCAGCGAGACCGGGTACGAACGATCCGAATGCTTGTCGAAATGCATGACCCCCTTGCCGTGCATGTAGACCATCAGCGATCCGACCGCGGCAGGCTGGATATCGCGAATGTCCTGCTCGTCGCAGCGGAAGTAGAAGAAGGTCGTGACGAACGGGCGGAGAGCTTCGGGCGGCTCGATATATTCGAGCACGATTTCGCTCGCAGGGGTGAGCGCAGCGGAATCTCCGGAGAGATTCTCATCATCCGGATGCGACCCCGAATGTGCCCCTTTGGCGACCATGGCCGCCGCCCTTGCCACAAGTCGCCGGAAAGTCGAACAAAAAAAGGGCGGCCATCCGGTTAGGGATAAGCCGCCCCTTGAAGTAGAGGAACTCGTTGCTGAATGCCTCGAGCCCTTCGGGTCGCAGGGGCTCTTTACGGCCAACGGTGATTCGGAGATTGTATGGAATCGACACGGTAGGCCGTGCTTGCCATAGGCCGGAACGATGCTCTTCAAACTTCTCCGCGCGCCCGTGTTCGCACTCGATCCAGAAACCGCCCATGGCCTGACGGTCGCCGGGCTCAAGGCGCTGCCCGCGGGAAATCCGCCGGAACCCGGGCCGCTGGCGGTAGAACTCGCCGGCCTCCGGTTCGCGAACCCGATCGGCCTCGCCGCAGGCTTCGACAAGAATGCCGAAGTGCCCGACACCATGCTCGGCCTCGGCTTCGGCCATGTCGAAGTCGGCTCGATCACCCCCCTGCCCCAGGCCGGAAATCCCCGCCCGCGCCTGTTCCGGCTGGTCGAGGACCGGGCGGTCATAAATCGCATGGGTTTCAACAACGAAGGCGGCGAGGCGGCTGCCGCGCGGCTGGCCCGGCGTCACGGCCGGGGCGGCATCGTCGGGATCAATATCGGCGCGAACAAGGATTCCGAAGACAGAATCGCCGATTACGCGACCATGGCGCGGCTGATGGCCCCGCTCGCCGATTATCTCACGGTCAACATCTCGAGCCCCAATACGCCGGGGCTTCGCGCCTTGCAGGACGAGGCATCGCTCACTGCGCTGCTCGATGCGGTCATCGAGGCCAAGGGGGCCAGCGCGGTGCCGATCTTCCTCAAGGTCGCGCCCGACCTGCAGCCCGGCGATATCGACGCGATCGCCAGGATCGCGCTGGACAGGCATCTGGCGGCGCTCATCGTTTCCAACACCACGATCGCGCGGCCCGCACTCGGCTCGGTCCATCGCGACGAGACCGGCGGCCTGTCGGGAGCGCCGCTCAAACCGCTGGCGCTCGAGCGGTTGCGCGACTTTCGCAAGGCCACTGGCGGGCGACTTCCGCTGGTCGGCGTCGGCGGCATCGCCAGCGCCGAGGATGCGTGGGAGCGCATACGGGCAGGCGCGAGCCTCGTGCAGCTCTACAGCGCCATGGTCTACGAAGGGCCGGGCCTCGCTCGGCGCATCGCCAGCGGATTGGAACGCCTGATGCGCCGCGACGGATTTTCCTCGATTGCCGAAGCCATCGGAAGCGAATAGCGTCGCTGCCATGATACGCCAGACGATAGCATCGCTCGCCGCACTCGCACTTGGCGCCTGCGCGACTTATCCCGCCACCCAGGCAGACGCCGTCGGCACCACCGGCCCCGCCAAGCAGCTCGGCGCAGTCAGCGCCGCCGATCCTCGGGCGCAGGAAGCGGGCGAGGCCATGCTGATGGCCGGCGGCAGCTCGACCGATGCGGCGATAGCGGTGATGCTGGCGCTCACGGTTGTCGAGCCGCAAAGTTCCGGCATCGGGGGCGGCGGCTTCTACGTGCGCGGCAGCGCCGATGGCGCGATCGAGACGATCGACGGGCGGGAAAAGGCACCGTCCGGCGCCACGCCCGAGTGGTTCCTCGATGCGGAAGGCAAGGTGCCGCCCTTCATGGAATCGGTCCGCAGCGGATTGTCGGTCGGCGTACCCGGCAACATCGCGCTGGCGGCCAAGGCCCATGCCGATCACGGCAAGCTGCCGTGGGCGAAACTGTTCGAACCGGCGATCGCCCTCGCGCGCGACGGTTTCGAGATCAACAAGCGCCTGAATGCAACACTCGACGATGCCGAGAACCGCGCCGGTTTCAGCGCGGCCGGGCGCAAGATGTTCTACGACGCGGCAGGCGAACCCCTCCCGGCAGGCTCGATGGTGAAGAACGAGCGCCTGGCGCAGACCTTCGACGCGATCGCCAAGGCCGGGCCTTCCGCATTCTATTCGGGGCCGCTCGCGCGCGAAATCGCCGCGACCGTGGCCGCCGATACACCGCGCCCCGGCGCGATGACCGAGGCCGATGTCGCCGCCTATCGCGCGATCGAGCGCGACGGGGTCTGCGGCATGTACCGCGCCTACCGCATCTGTTCGATGGGCCCGCCGACTTCGGGCGGTGTCGCAGTCATCCAGATGCTCGGCCAGCTCGAGCGCTTCGATCTCGCGGCGCTGGGGGCGGAAAACCCGGTGACCTGGCACCTGTTCCTCGAATCGCAGCGGCTCGCCTATGCCGATCGCGAACTGTACCTGGCCGATAGCGATTTCGTGAAAGTGCCCGTCGCCGGGCTGATCGATCCCTCTTACCTTGCGAAGCGCAGCGCGCTGATCTCGCCCGATACGACCATGCAGGCCGTCCGCGCCGGAACGCCGGCCGGAGCGCCGAGCGCGCTCGCCGACGGTGACGAGCCCGAAGAACACGGCACGTCACATTTCGCGGTCGTCGACAGCGACGGGACGATGGTGAGCTATACCTCGACCATCGAAGGCTCGTTCGGCTCGGGCCTCGTCGCGGGCGGCTTCTTCCTCAACAACGAGCTGACCGACTTCAGCCGCGCGCCTGTCGTCGACGGACGCCTCGTCGCCAACCGGGTGGAAGCGAACAAGCGCCCGCGCAGTTCGATGTCGCCGACCGTCGTGTGGGACCCGCAGGGCCGTCCCTTCATGGCAGTCGGAGCGGCGGGTGGACCGACCATTCCGGTCCAGACGGCGCGCAGCATCATCGGCGCGATCGACTTCGGGCTACCGGCAGAAGAATCGATCGGCCTCCCGTTCACCATGGCTTTCGGCAATGCGATCATGCTCGAGGAAGGCACCTGGATGGCCGACGCCGTGGCCGCCTTCAAGGCGCTCGGCCATGCCGAGGTCAGCGTGCGGCCCGCACCGGTCAAGGGCGGCGCGGTCCTGCGCACCGAAGCCGGGTGGGAGAGCGCGCGCGATCCGCGTCTGCTCGGGATGCTGGGCTACACCCCCTGACACTTGCCGCTACGGTTCGTGGAGCCTAGAGCCGCGCACAGACGCCGGAAAGCGGCGGGTCGCATTGGGAGCAGGAGCGCCAATTTGCTGAACGATATCGATTCGGCCAGGAATCTCGTCGAGCTGTTCTTCAAGCGAGCCGACGAACGCAGGGACAGCCCCTTCCTGGGGGCGAAGCACGAGGGCGAGTGGCGCACGAGGACATGGGGCGAAGTCGCCAACCAGGTCTGCGTTTTCGCGGAAAACCTGCGCAAGCTGGGGCTGGGCGACGGCGACCGGGTCTGCCTCGTCAGCGAAAACCGGCCCGAATGGTGCATCGCCGATCTCGGCATCATGGCCGCAGGCTGCATCACCGTGCCCGCCTACACCACCAATACCGAGCGCGATCACGCACATATCCTCGACAACTCGGGCGCGAAGGCCGTGATCGTCTCGACCGACAAGCTGGCCCAGCCGCTGATCCCGGCGATCTTTCGTACCGGTATCGTCGAGCACATCATCCCGATCGACGAGGTGCGCGGGTACCAAGGCGGAAACCTGGAATGCCACAGCTGGTCGTCGATGATGGAAGGCGATCCGGTCGCTGCGCGCAGCGCCGTTGAGACGCGGCTTGCAGGCATCGACCGCAAGACGACCGCCTGCATCATCTACACCAGCGGTACGGGCGGAGCTCCGCGCGGCGTCATGCAGCATCACGGGGCGATCCTGTGCAATGTCGCGGGCGCGGCCGAAATCCTGATCGAGGACTTCGGCATCAGCAAGGACGAGCGGTTCCTGTCCTTCCTGCCGCTGAGCCACGCCTACGAGCATTCGGGCGGCCAGTTCCTGCCGATCGCGGTCGGCGCGCAGATCTACTACTCCGAAGGGCTGGAAAAGCTCGCGAGCAACATCGAGGAAACCAGTCCGACCATCATGGTCGTGGTCCCGCGCCTTTTCGAAGTGCTGCGGACGCGCATCATGAAGCAGATCGAGAAGCAGGGCGGCGCAGCCAAGACGCTGATGGACAAGGCGCTGGAGATCGGCGAGCGCAAGGCGGCCGGTAAGGCACGGCTGCGCGACAAGCCGGTCGATTTCGTCATCGGCAAGTTGCTCCGGCCCAAGATCCGCCAGAAGTTCGGCGGTAGGATCAAGGCGATGGTTTCGGGCGGCGCGCCGCTCAATCCCGATGTCGGCATCTTCTTCGAATCGATGGGGCTGACGATGCTCCAGGGCTATGGCCAGACCGAGGCCGGCCCGGTCATCAGCTGCAATCGCCCGGCCGCCGGCATTGCCATGCACACCGTCGGCCCGGCCATGCGCGGGGTCGAGCTGCGGATCGCGGAGGATGGCGAAATCCTCTGCCGCGGCGAGCTGGTCATGCACGGCTACTGGCAGAACGATGCCGAGACCCGGCGCGCACTGCAGGATGGCTGGCTGCACACCGGCGATATCGGACACATCGACGATCGCGGAAGGATCGTGATCACCGATCGCAAGAAGGACATGATCGTCAACGACAAGGGCGACAACGTCGCGCCGCAGAAGCTGGAAGGCATGCTGACGCTGCAGCCGGAGATCGCGCAGGCGATGGTCAGCGGCGACAAGCGGCCCTACATCGTCGGCCTGATCGTGCCCGATGCGGAGTGGGCGCTGGAATGGGCGAAGGCGAACGGCGAGAAGTTCGATCTCGCCGCCTTGCAGGATCTGCCCGCCTTTAGGACAGCGATCCGCGATGCGATCGATCGGGTGAACAAGGACCTCTCGGTGATCGAGAAGATCCGCCAGTTCACCTTTGCCGACGAAGGGTTCACGATCGAGAACGAGGAAATGACGCCGAGCATGAAGATCCGCCGTCACAAGATCCGCGATCGCTACCAGGACAGGCTCGACGGCCTGTACCGGCACTGAGCGCGGCTAGGCGGCCTCCGCCTCGATGAATTCCGGGTAGAAGCTGGGTGCCTGGGTCGACCACCCGGGCGCAGTCGCCGCGGCCTCGCTCAGCGACTGGAGAAGGATCTTGCGCCGCTCCGGCCGGATCTGCGGCAGCGCGGCGGCAGCGCAGAACGCGCTCGGCAGCCATGGCCTGGCGCTCGCGCCAAGCAGTCGTTCGTAGAGGAACCGGAAGGCCGCGAAGCTGGCGAGCCGTTCCTGCCCGAGATCGAAGGCGGCAATCCGGGTCAGCGCGCCCAGAAAGCCCTCGATGCCGTCGATGCTGCCCTCGGAAGGGATCGTGCTGCGGAGCGCCTTGAGATCCTGGTAGGCGACGTACTGCCGACGGATCGCGGCATTCTCGCCAGCATCGCGCGCCCATAGTTTGAAAGCGTCCTGCCGGCCCAGCCCGATATCCAGGCTGCGTCGGATGTAGCGCTGCTCGCACGGCGCGAAGCCTGCGAACTCGCGCATTTCGGCGATGGTCATCGAAGCGGTATTCGTGACAGCCATTGTCTGTGCCCCCATGTTGCAAGGGCACATTCCCGCAGTTTGGTTAACGAGCGGTAACCACGATCAAATTAATCCGGCGAGCGGGCTGGACGGGTCGGCATACTTGCGGGTCGCCATTCGGCCGGACAGATAGGCATGGCGTCCGGCTTCCACGGCAAGCTTCATCGCGCGCGCCATGCGAACGGGGTCCTTCGCCTCGGCAATCGCGGTGTTCATGAGCACGCCATCGCAGCCGAGCTCCATCGCGACCGCCGCATCGCTTGCGGTACCGACCCCGGCATCGACGAGGACGGGCACGCTCGCGCCTTCCTTGATGAGGCGGATCGTCACGCGGTTCTGGATTCCCAGACCCGATCCGATCGGCGCACCCAATGGCATCACGGCAACCGCACCCGCTTCCTCCAGCTGCTTCGCTGCGATGGGGTCGTCGACGCAATAGACCATCGGCAGGAAACCTTCGTTCGCGAGCGTCTCGGTCGCCTTCAGCGTTTCCCGCATGTCGGGATAAAGGGTTTTCGCCTCGCCCAGCACCTCGAGCTTCACGAGATCCCAGCCACCCGCCTCGCGCGCCAGGCGCAGCGTCCGGATGGCCTCGTCGGCGGTGAAGCATCCGGCCGTATTGGGCAGGTAGGTGATCTTCTTGGGATCGATGTAATCGGTCAGCATCGGCGACTTGGGATCGCAGACGTTCACGCGGCGGACGGCGACCGTCACGATTTCCGCGCCCGATGCCTCCAGCGCGGCGGCGTTCTGTTCGAAATCCTTGTACTTGCCGGTGCCGACGATCAACCGCGACCGGAAGGTGCGACCAGCCACGGTCCAGCTGTCGTCATCCAGCACTGCCTGGTGATCGCCGCCGCCGACGAAGTGCACGATCTCGAGCACGTCGCCGTCGCGAAGCTGCACTGACTGAAGGCTCGATCGCGGGGCTATCGCGCCATTGTGTTCGACCGCGACCTTTTCCGGCGCGAGGTCGAGCTCCCGCACGAAATCGGCGACGGTCGTCGCGCTCGTGCGGCGGCTTTCGCCGTTTACGGTCACTGTGATGGTCTGGATGTCGGTCGCGCTCATGCGCGCCGAGATAGCGTTCAATGCGCGCTGCGCAAGTTCAACACGTGCCCGACCGAGACCATGATGACGCCGATGATCGTCAGCACTGCCTCCTGGGCGCCGTGCGGAGAAGCCAGTGCGCCGCCCATGAAGGTAAGCCCCATCATCGCTACGACGAAGGGCGCTGCACGGCGATGCCGGATCGCGCCCCAGCCGATCGCGACGCCCGCGATCACGCAGGCCAGCGCCAGCCCGACTTCATGGATGACAGGCGCGAGCAGGAAGCTGCCGCCGATGCCCAGACCCGAAAGGATGACCAGGCTGGCTACGCAATGGAGCGCGCACAGGCCGGACAGGACCACGCCGGCGCGATCCATCCGGTCGCGAATCGAGTGCAGGGTGAAACGCATGCGGGCATTTATCTATGTGACGATGTAACATTCTTCAAGGGCTGTCGCTCGGTCGTCGCAATTGACTTGCGAAGCCGTGTCGGGATCACCACAGGAGTGGGCATGACAAGCAGCGTTCGATCTGCATCCGCAACCGACTTCGCCGTCGCCACCAGGCCTGCCCCGCGTGCGATGGCGATCTGGCTGTTCTGCGTCGCCGTCATGGTGGTCGCGATCGTCGCCGTCGGCGGCATTACGCGCCTGACGGAATCGGGCCTCTCCATCACAGAGTGGAAACCGGTCACGGGCGTACTTCCGCCGCTCAACGAAGCGCAATGGCAAGCCGAATACGCGGCGTATCGCCAGATCGGGGAGTTCCAGCAGGTCAACGGACCGGCCGGAATGACGCTGGCCGATTACAAGTTCATCTATTTCTGGGAGTGGCTGCACCGCCTGATCGGCCGGGCGATCGGCCTGGCCTTCGCACTCCCGCTCGCCTGGTTCTGGATCCGCAAGCAGATCCCCCAAGGTTACACGCCGCGCCTGGTCGCGCTGCTCGCGCTGGGCTCGCTGCAGGGCGTGTTCGGCTGGTTCATGGTTCGCAGCGGCCTCAACGGCACGATGACCGATGTGAGTCATTTCTGGCTATCGATCCACCTCTGCACCGCGCTGTTCACGCTGGCCGGCCTGATCTGGACTGCGCTCGACCTGCTGCGTCTGGACAGCATTCCCGACGCGCGCCCTGCACGAATCACCCTGTTCACCTTCGGTGTTGCGCTGGTCCTCTTTCTCCAGCTGCTGCTGGGTGCGTGGGTCGCCGGTCTGAACGCGGGCTACGCTTCGGACACATGGCCGCTCATGCAGGGCAGGCTCATTCCCGAGTTCGACCAGTCGCGCGGATTGTTGTGGGCCATGACCCACGATCCCTACCTCATCCATTTCATGCACCGTTGGTGGGCATGGGTCGCGGTTGCCGTGCTGGTCACTTTCGCCCGGAGGCTGCGATCGTTCGAACGCCGGGCATCCAAGGCGGTGCACACCACTTTCGGAATACAGATATTCCTCGGCATCGCGGTGGTCCTCAGCGGCATGTCGCTGTGGCTGGCCGTCGCGCATCAATTTGTCGGCGCGCTGCTCGTGGCGAGCGTAGCCTGGGGCGCGCATGTCCTGGGGCGCGTCAGATAGGCTGCGGCGAACGGGTCGCCCGGCATTCCCGGCTGGCATTGACTCATGGGTTTGATTAACACGCCGCCATGGGCAGCAAAGCTGACATGGCGGGCGCAAGCAGACGGCGGTTTCTCGAAGTTGCCGGGGCCGGCGCGATCGCGGGCCTGGTTGCTCTTGCACGGCCGCACCCTCTTGCGGCCCGCGACGTCCGCGCGATCACTCCGCCAACGGGCCGCCGGATCCTGACGCGCGGGCTCGAGCGTACGCTCTTCGACGGTAAGCAGATCGTCGTGCGGCGCAAGTGGGCGATCGACTTCGTGCCCGAGACGAACGGCTGGACGGTTGCCGGGGAGCTGATCGGCGTGGAGGTCGACGTGCCCCTGCCACTCGCTCCGCTGGCGAACATCGAGAAGAACAGGCCGGTGTCCGAAAGCTTTCCCATTCGCCTCGATGGCGAGGGCCTGATTCTCTACGGACAGGGCCGGGCGAGCAAGCTCGACATGGACCAGGTGGCCTCCGCTGCAAGCGAGGTCATCGCCTCGGCCGGCACGTCTGCGATCGACCAGCGTGCCGCGCGCATGTTCGTCGGCCAACTGGGTCAGGCTGCTAATTCGCTGATGTCGCTGTTCCCGCAGGACCTGTTCTTTCCCTCGACCGAGCCGGTCACCGATCGCCGGACGATGGATCTCGCCAATGGCCTCGTCGGCGAAATGGAGATGCGTTACGCGGCCACTGCGGATGGCGGCACCGGACTTCTCCGGACCAGCAGGCGGCTGGTGACGACCCGTATCGGCGGCGAGAGCATGGAATCGGCCGAATTGTGGGAGCTCGCCTGAGCCGGTTCTGGCGGCACCAATTTGCGCACGGTATTATTTTACCTCTCCGCAGACGCCCGGTTTTGCTTGACTGAATCGCCTTTCGCAGCCAATTGGCGCGCACTTCGCGAACCGGGCGTGCCCGGATTGCGATTCTGTCGCGCCCCGGCGTGATGCGAACATTCAGAAACGGAACATCAGCCCATGAAGGCTCTCAGCAAGATCACCCGGTCGATCAAGCCGGCCGAGGTCGAAAAGAAGTGGCACATCATCGACGCCGACGGCCTCGTCGTCGGTCGTCTCGCCGCGATCATCGCCAATCACCTGCGCGGCAAGCACAAGCCGAGCTTCACCCCCCACGTCGATTGCGGCGACCATGTCGTCGTCATCAACGCGGACAAGGTGCGGTTCACCGGCAAGAAGCTGCAGGACAAGCGCTATTACAAGCACACCGGCTACGCCGGCGGCATCAAGGAAACCTCGCCGGCCAAGGTGCTCGGCGGCCGTTTCCCCGAGCGCGTCCTCGAAAAGGCGGTCGAGCGGATGATTCCGCGCGGCCCGCTTGGTCGCCAGCAGATGAAGGCCCTTCACCTCTACAACGGCACCGAGCACCCGCATGACGGCCAGAAGCCCGAAGTGCTCGACGTCGCTTCGATGAACCGCAAGAACAAGGTCACCGCATAATGGCTGACGAAAACAACACCGTGTCCGATCTCGCCGATCTCAAGGACATCGCGGGCGACGCCCCCGAAGCCGACGCAGCAGATATCGCGCAGACCGCCGACGTTCCGCTGCGCGAGCAGGAACTGGACCAGCATGGCCGCGCCTACGCGACTGGCCGCCGCAAGGATGCCAAGGCTCGCGTTTGGATCAAGCCGGGCACCGGCAAGATCACGATCAACGGCCGCGACCAGGAAGTGTATTTCGCACGTCCGACGCTGCGCCTGATCATCGACCAGCCGTTCTCGATCACCGAGCGCCAGGGCCAGTATGATGTCATCGCCACCGTTCGCGGCGGCGGTCTCTCGGGCCAGGCAGGGGCCGTGAAGCACGGCATCAGCCAGGCTCTCACCAAGTTCGAGCCGGCGCTTCGCGGCACGGTCAAGGCAGCAGGCTTCCTGACCCGCGACAGCCGCGTGGTCGAGCGTAAAAAGTACGGCCGGGCGAAGGCTCGCCGCAGCTTCCAGTTCTCGAAGCGCTAAGCGCCTTCCCGAACTCTACATCCGATACGAAAAGGGGCGGCCTCGCGGGGCCGCCCTTTTTCATTCCGGAGTGCGTTGCGCCGGTTCAGCGCTGCATGACCAGCAATCCCCAGGCGAGACCCGTCCCCGCGAGGAACAACGGCCAGGACCACAGCATCGTCGCATCGCCCATGTGCAGGTTATGAATTGCGAGCTGCCCACCGGTCGAGCCCGTCGAACCGATGATCAGCGCGATCACCCAGGTCAGGATCACCCCGAGGGGCACGGCTTTCACAAATTCCATCACGACGCCCCCGTGGCTCGTTAGTGCGGTCTCCTGGTCGCCTTATCGGCCACCGGGCTTGCCCAATTGCAGCCAAAGCCGGTTAATACGGTTTTAGGGTTTCGATCCGGTTAGCGCCGCATCAGGTCAGTGTACGGGCGGATCGGTTCGTGGCACCTGGTTGACGGGGGCGACCGGCTCGCCGGGTACGCGCGGCGGCATCGCGTCTTCCGGCACGTCGACGATCTGCATGTCGGCGGTATCGACATTGTCGAGATTGCGTACGCACACCTCCAGCTTCTCACCATCCCAGTGGATCTCGTTGAAGCTGGGCGGCGTCGAGCGCACGCGTTGCGACAGCGTGCCCGCTCCGATCATCCGGACCGATCCGTGAACCGTCTCCTCCATGATATCGAAGGCATCGTGGACGTGGCCCGAGAGAACCGCGAGAACCGGGCGCTTCGACAATTCTTCCAGCGCATTCTGGCCGTGGCGGGTCAGGGCCGTACCCTGGGTGCCGACTTCGCGCAGCGGGTGATGCGCAGTGACCAGTGCCCGGGTGCCTTCGGGAAGGGCATCGATCGCGGTCAGGCATCTGGCGAGCGCTTCGTCGGTGATCCAGCCTTTCGACCAATTGAGCCGCGGCTGCCACCGGCGAACTGTCTTTAGGGGCACGATCGCGAGACCGGGCAGGTCGATTTCCTTCTCGACCTTGTCCTCTATCGCGCGGATCCGTCGATACGGATCGAAGAACCGTTCGATCGGGTTGAAATAGGGCATGTCGTGGTTGCCGATTTCGACCGTGACCGGCGCATCGAGCGAATTGATCCAGTGGGTTGCCGCATCGAATTCGCGATGCCGCGCACGCATCGTGAGATCACCCGTTATCGCGACGGCGGCAGGGCGTTTCTCGGCGATCTCCTGCTTTACCCAGTCGAGCGCGCGATTGTCCTCGAGGCCGAAATGAATATCGCTGAGGTGGAAAAGCACCGTGCCGGACTGGGTCATCAGGCGGTCGCTAGCAGATCGACGTCGGCTTCGGCCAGCACGACTTCCTCTACCGGTTCGCCCAGGGTCGGCTCGCCGTCGATCGACAGTTCGATGGGCGCTCCGGTGGCTCCGGCAAGGACCAGGCGGTCGAAAGTGCCAAGTGTTTCATGCGGGCCTTCGCGGAAACGGCGGATCAGCATCTTCCAGCCCTGGGCAATATAGTC
This sequence comes from Qipengyuania oceanensis, assembly GCF_009827535.1. Classification (NCBI taxonomy): domain Bacteria; kingdom Pseudomonadati; phylum Pseudomonadota; class Alphaproteobacteria; order Sphingomonadales; family Erythrobacteraceae; genus Qipengyuania; species Qipengyuania oceanensis. The sequence continues at coordinate 1,736,649 of NZ_WTYN01000001.1, forward strand.
GCCGAGCGTTTTGGGGTTGTAGGCAACCAGCCGCAAGCCGGCGTCGCACGGGCAGATCTCGACCAGCGGGTAGCCTTCGCGATCGCCCACATCGGGCTCGCGGATGCACAGCTGCGCTTCGTCGCCGACAGTCTTGGCATAGGCCTCGCCCGCCTCGTCGACCATCTGCTGGATGTCAGCCTCGCGCATGGCCTCGCGCACGGTGTACCACGACGTAGCGGGTCCCGCCGAGAGACCGACCAGTGCATCGCCGTGCGCGGAGCGTGCCACATTACGCCGCACGACCCGCGCCCCGCCACTAGCGACCTGCGCGACGATATCGGCCGGCTCCGCTTCGCCGTGCAGCTGGTGCGAGAGCAGGTTCATCGTGCCGCCGGGAAGTACGAGGACCTTTCCTTTCCAGCCGTAGAGGCCGGTCACGCAGCTGTTCACCGTTCCGTCGCCGGTGAAGATGGCGAGAATGTCGATGTTGGACCCGGCCAGCGTTTCGGCGGTCGGCAAGTCCTCGTCCGGAAAGCAGATCGAGCGGCACAGGTCGAAGCCCGCCCCGCGGAAGGCCGTGGCGAGGTCGTCGACCGCCTCGGGACTGTAGCTGCCGCTGGCCGTGTTCGCGACGAGGCAGACTGTCTGCTGGTTGTCCATGGTGATTGAGCGCAAAAATGGCGCAGGTGTTCCCGGAGCCCTTGCAGATTGCGCTTACGCGCCGAATCACGCGATTTCCGGCAATTATGCGTCGGAACATAACAGATCAGCGACATCGTGTTGCGCACGCAGCGCTGTTCGTCCGCCGAAACTTGCGGTTCGTCGGCGTCGCCATGCCGTCGGTCCAATCGCCGATTCGCTCGTCGAGCAGCGGATGCGCCCTCCCACCGTGCCACGTAAACAAGAGCTCATGAGGACTGCAGAAACGACCGGCCGGGCCGGTCCCGATCTGGAGAGAAACGATGAAAACCTATCTTGCAGCCTTCGCCGCCATTGCAGCCGTCGCATCGGCAGTTCCCGCTTCTGCGGAGACCCAGCCGTCCGAACGCGTCTATTTCGCCGATCTCAACCTCGATACCGCCCAGGGCCAGAGCGAACTGCGCCAGCGCCTCGATCGCGCAGCCTACAAGGTGTGCCGCTTCGATGCAGACGGCCAGCTTCGCTCGACCAACGCGGAACAGCAGTGCGTTCGCCAGGCGCGGACCGCAGCGAAGATCCGGGTTGCGCAGATCATGAAGGAAGAACGTCTCGGCGGCTGAATACCGCAAGCCGGACGCGATACCGGCGGGTGCGATGCACCCGTCACCTCAGGCCCGAGCCGGAAGCAGTCCCCCGGCTCGGGCCGTTCTTTTCGTGTCGCGAAGAGCGGCTGGGTGTGCAGGCAAAAGAAGCGGCCGGGTGGCGTCAGCGGCCGGCCATCGCCTTGACCTTCGGCAGATAGGTCCGCCCGATCCGCAGTTCCTCGTCATTGTCGAGCTCGACCATCCATACCCCGAGGCCATCGTGCCGCAGACCGCGGATCGCATCGCGCCTCAGGATGGTCGAACGGTGGATCCTGATGAACTTGGCCGGGTCGAGTTTCTCTTCCAGCCCGGCGATGGTTTGCAGCAGCAAATAGCTGCGATCCGCCACGTGCAGCCGCACGTAATCGCGTTCGGCGTCGATCCGGGAAACCTGTTCGGTTTCTATCCTGAGAAGTTCGGACTTGTGGGGAATCCACAGTTCCTCGAGCCATTCGCTCTCGCGGCGCACCCGGGTACCGCGACGGCCCTCGGCGCGTTCGATGGCCCTGGCCAAGCGCTTCCCGTTGACCGGCTTGAGCACGTAATCGACCGCATCGAGGTCGAATGCCTCGACGGCGTAGGAATCATGGGCGGTCACGAAGACGACCGCCGGGCTCGACGGGCGGCTGCTGAGTTTCTTGGCGACGGCCAGGCCATCCATTTCCGGCATCGTCATGTCGAGCAGGACGAGGTCCGGGTCGAGCGCATCGATAAGCCGCAGGGCACCCGCGCCGTCGTTGGCCGTCCCGACGACCGTGACCCCTTCGATCTTGGCGCATACGACCTGCAGGCGTTCGACCGCCAGCGGCTCGTCGTCGACGATCAGGGTGCGCAGAACTTCCTCACGATCAACCATGCGAAGCCTTCATCAGGGGAATGCGGATGTGGGTGGCATAACCGCTGCCGGTCGGCCCCGACGCAATCGAGGCATCGCGTCCGAAGCGCGCTTCTATCCGCTGCCGGACATTGCTGAGGCCGATGCCGTGACCGGACGGCTGCGCATCCGCGCCCGCCGGCCCGTCGTCCTCCACGCTCAGCACGACACGGCCGTATTCCTCGCGCGCCGAGATGGCGATCGTGACGGGGCGAGTGCTTTGCGCCACGGCATACTTGACCGAGTTTTCGACCAGCGGCTGAAGAATCATCCCCGGCACCAAAACGGCGGCAAGGTCGTCCGGCAGGCTGATCGCGACCCGCAGCCTGTCCGGGAAGCGGAATGCCTCGATATCCAGGTAATGCCGCTGCAGGGCGAATTCCTCGTCCAGCGTCACGTCCGCCGTCGGCTCGCTGGTGAGGCTCTGGCGATAGAAATTGGCAATCGAATCGACCATCGCTTCCGCCCGCTCGTTCTTGCCCGTGAGGATCAGCGCCGAGAGCGAATTGAGCGTGTTGAACAGGAAATGCGGATTGACCTGGTAACGCAGCGAGCGAAGTTCGGCCTCTCGTGCGGCCTGCCGGAAGGTCGCGCTCTTGCGCTCGGCTTCGCGAGCTTTCGCCCCGGCCAGCAGCGCGAGATACAGGGCGCCCCAGGACAGCAGGAGAAAATACCGCCCGAGAGCCACGTCGGAGACATAGCGCCAGTATTCCAGCGTATCGGGGCTGTCGATCTTCTGGAGATCCTCGCGAGTCTTACGTTCCAGCTCGCGTAGACGGCTGGTCTCGTCGTCCGAAACCGTCTCGTCCAGCATGTCGCCGGCATCGGAGCCGCTGAACGTCTTGTCGATCTCCGCCTCGATGAAGCGCTTGTTGATCGGCGCGAAGGCCTGGACGTTGAAATGCGCGGTCAGCAGGGCGCCCGGCATGGAAACGATCAGGATGGCGGCAACCTTCTGCCACAGGGGGCTGGCCCACATCGCGCGCAGGACCAGCCACAGTCCCAGAGTGACCACTATGCCGAAGCCGGTAACGGCCAGCCGGATGAGAAGGATTTCCGATGTTAGGTCGAGCCCGGTCAGCAGGCCGCGCAGGGTCGCGAGCAGGAAGTAGGTAGCCCACAGACCGACCATCGAACCGAAAACGATCCGGAAGCCGACGCCATCGCGTTCGCTGGTTTCGTCGGAAACGATCATCAGGTCCTTCTAGCCGCTCCGGCGCCCCGTCGGCCATCCCCGCGGTCGAGGCGAATCACCCGTTGGTCGAGCCGGTCAGGCGTCCTGCAGAAGCCCTTCATCGGCAATCCGCCGCTTCCATTCGGCGGGCGCGAGCGTGTGGACGTTGTTGCCCGCGCTGTCGACCGCAACCGTAACCGGCATGTCCTTCACCGTGAATTCGTAGATCGCCTCCATGCCGAGATCCTCGAAGCCGACGACTTTCGCTTCCTTGATCGCGCGACTGACGAGGTAGGCCGCCCCGCCTACCGCCATCAGGTAAGCGACCTTGTGCCTGGCGATGACGTCGACCGCACCCTGCCCGCGCTCGGCCTTGCCGATCATCGCGAGCAGACCCTGTTCGAGCATCATGTCGGTGAACTTGTCCATCCGCGTTGCGGTGGTGGGGCCGGCCGGGCCGACGACCTCGCCGACCACCGGATCGACCGGGCCGACATAGTAGATTGCGCGGCCGCGGAAATCGACGGGCAGCTGCTCGCCCTTGGCCAGCATGTCCTGGATGCGCTTGTGCGCGGCATCCCGCCCGGTGAGCATCGAGCCAGAGAGCAGCAGGCGATCGCCCGCCTTCCAGCCCTGCACCACCTCGGGGGTCAGGCTGTCGAGATCGACGCGCTTGGCGCTCGCATCGGGCGCCCAGTGGACCTTGGGCCAGGCATCCAGGTCGGGTTGCGGCAGGTAGGTCGGCCCCGAACCGTCGAGCGTGAAATGCGCATGCCGGGTCGCCGCGCAATTGGGGATCATCGCGATCGGCTTGTTCGCGGCATGGCACGGCGCATCCATGATCTTGACGTCAAGCACGGTCGAAAGGCCGCCCAGCCCCTGCGCGCCGACGCCGGTCGCGTTGACCGCATCGAAGATGTCGATCCGCAGCTGTTCGAGATCGGTTTTCGCACCGCGCGCCTTGAGCTGGCCCATGTCGATCGGATCCATCAGCGACTGCTTGGCGAGCTTTACGCAATGTTCCGCCGTACCACCGATGCCGATGCCCAGCATTCCGGGCGGACACCAGCCTGCGCCCATCTGCGGGATCATCTCAAGCACCCAGTCGACGATGTTGTCCGACGGGTTCATCATCTTGAATTTCGACTTGGCCTCGCTGCCACCGCCCTTCGCCGCGACGTCGATCGAGACCGTGTTGCCCGGGACCATCTCGACCGAAAGCACGCACGGGGTGTTGTCGCGGGTATTGCGGCGGGTGAAGGCAGGGTCGGCAAGAACCGAGGCGCGCAGCTTGTTCTCGGGGTGCGCATACGCCTTGCGGACACCGTCATCGATGACGTCCTGCAGGCTGCGATTCGAACCGAGGCGACAATCCTGCCCCCACTTTACGAAGACGTTGACGATGCCCGTGTCCTGGCAGATCGGCCGATGCCCCTCCGCGCACATCCGGCTGTTGGTCAGAATCTGCGCGATCGCGTCCTTGGCAGCGGGGCCCTGCTCCGCTTCGTAGGCCTCGCCCAGCGCGGTGATGTAGTCCATCGGGTGATAGTACGAGATATACTGCAGAGCATCCGCGACGCTCTCGATCAGGTTCTCTTCCGCGATTGTCACCATCTCGTTCATCGCCGGTTCGCTCCTTCGTTTTACGATGCGCCCATAGAACCCCAGGTCGCTGATCGTAAAGCGCTTGGCGCAGCGCCCGATAATCCCTAGATAGCGCGCGCTCCGGATTGACGGGCTGTATTATTCCCGTAAAACAGCGTATCAGGATTCCCAATGACCTCTACCGCCACCCAGATCGATTTCGCAGCCGCACGCCGTGCGATGGTGGACAGCCAGCTGCGCACGTCAGGGGTTAACGAAGATTACGTTCTGGCTCGCATGGGCACCGTCCCGCGCGAGGATTTCGTGCCTGCGACCGCTCGCGGCACCGCCTACATGGATCGCGCCATCCCTCTGGGCGAAGGCAAGTTCCTCAGCGCGCCGCTGGTTCATGCCCGCATGCTCGTCGAGGCAGAGCCGCGCGCGTCCGACCGGGTGTTGCTGGTCGATGGTGGCAGCGGTTATCTGCCCGAACTCATCCGCCCGTTGGTCGGCAAGCTCGACGTGATCTCGCCCGACGAGGCGACCGGCAGCTCGCGCAAGCGCGCCACCTACTCGCTGCTGCTGGTCGACGGCGCGATCGAGGATTTCCCCGAAGCGCTGGTCAAGCGCGTCGAACAGGGTGGCCGCGTGGTCACCGGCATCGTCAAGAAGGGCGTGACACGCCTCGCGGTCGGCCGCCGTGTCGGCGCGCGCGTGTCGCTCCTCCCGCTCGCGGAGATCGGCATCGCCCTGCTGCCCGAATTTGCGAAGCCGAAGGAATGGAGTTTCTGAACATGCCCAAGGGGGGGCTTCGGACCGGATTGCTGCTCGGCGCCGCAATGGGCCTTGCAACCATGGCCGCACCGGCAAACGCAGACACGCTGCGCGAGGCACTGGCGCAGGCCTACGTCAGCAACCCCTCGCTGGAAGCAGCGCGCGCACAACAGCGGGCCGTCGACGAGGGCGTTCCGATCGAGCGTTCGGCAGGTCTTCCCGATGTCGCGGCGACCGGCAGCTATACCGAGTTTCTCGAGGGCGCCTCGCAATTCGGACCCGACCGCCTGTTCACCGGAGGGCTGGACCTCGGCGTGCCGCTCTATTCCGGGGGTGCGGTCAAGAACTCGATCCGCGCCGCCAAACAGCGCGTGACTGCCGGGCAAGCGGACTTGCGCGCGACCGAGAGCGCCATCTTTACACGTGTCGTCGCCGCCTACATGGACGTGCTGCGCAACCAGGCAATCGTCGGCCTGTCGACGAACCAGGTCGATGTCCTCGGCGTCAATCTGCAGGCGACCAGCGACCGGTTCGAGATCGGCGACCTCACCCGCACTGACGTGGCTCAATCGCAGGCACGACTGGCCGTCGCGCAAGGCGATCTCGAAGGTGCGCGGGCCAATCTCATCAGCGCGCGCGAGACCTATATCCAGCTGGTCGGAGAAGCGCCGACCAATCTCGAACCGCCGCCGCCGCTGCCGGGCCTGCCGGAAAGCGCCGAACAGGCCGTCCAGATCGCGCTCGAGAACAATCCCGACCTGATCGCCGCGGAAGAGCGCGCGGAAGCTGCCGGCTACGACATCCGGGTGGCTGGCTCGGGCAGACTGCCGCGCCTGTCGGCATTCGCCGGCTACGATTACCAGAACACGCTGAGCTCGCTGCGCAGCCAGGTGCCGGGCGGCAGCTTGCCGCAGAGCGACACTGCCGCGCAAGCCGGCCTGTCGCTGCGCATTCCGCTGTTCCAGGGCGGTCGCCCCGCTGCCCTCGAGCGGCAGGCCCAGGCGCGCGCATCAGCCGCGCTGGAGCAAGTGATCGCCGCCGAACGCGACGTGATCGCACAGGTCCGGGCCGCCTATTCGAGCTGGCTCGCCGCCAATGCCATCATCGAGAGTTCGCAGAGCGCCGTCGACGCCGCCGAGCTGAGCCTCGAAGGCGTCCGGGCGGAAAACTCGATCGGCAACCGCACGATTCTCGACGTGCTCAATGCCGAGCAGGAGCTTCTCTCGGCCCGCGTCCAACTGGTGACGGCGCGCCGCAACGCCTATGTTTCCGGCTTCAGCCTGCTCGCGGCGATGGGCCGCGCCGAAGCGCGCGATCTCAACCTCGACACCGGCGGGCCGCTTTACGATCCGCAGCTCAATTACGAACGGGTGCAGGGCAAGTTCTTCGACTGGAGCCGCGATCCCGATCCCGAACCGCAGGCGACGCGCACGATCGATATCGCCGCACCGGATGCATCGATCGTGCAAGTTGATGCAATCGAAGCCGATCCCGGCTTATAGTCGCCGCTCGCGATTCGATTCGGGGAGCATCAATGCGGCAACAGGGTGAAGCGTCGGTCGAGGAAATCCTGGACTCGATCAAGAAGGTCATCGCACGCGACAATCGCGACGGCGCGATAGCCGAGCGGCGTCGCCGCGCGATCGAAGGCGTTCCCGAACCGGTCGACGAGGACGAGGCGGAAGAGGTCTTCGACCTGTCCGATGCCGAGCTGGTCGACGAAGCGCAGGGCGACCAACCGGACGACGGCTTCAATGACGATTTCGAAGCGGAAGAAGCTGCCGCAGCCGCTACTCCCGGACACGACCAGGCCGAATCGCCGCTGATCACCAGTCGCGTCCGCAGCTCCATGCAGGAAAATTTCGCCGCGCTCGCCATGCTCTCGGAACCGAGCGCGCGTCCGCGGATCGTCCGCTCGGGCGAAACTTCGCTCGAAGGCCTCGTGCGCGAGATGCTCCGCCCCATGCTCGCCGAATGGATCGATGCGAACCTGCCGGGCATGGTCGAGAAGATGGTCAAGGACGAGATCGCCCGGATTGCCCGCAAGCGCGGATGAGCGTTTCCCCCAAGGAGATTCGCAAGGCGCAGGCCGCGCTCGCCAAGATCGGTGGTGGCTCGCTCGACCGGCACATCTTCTTGTGCGGTATCTCGGAAAAGCAGAAGTGCTGCCGCCGTGCCGAAGGCGAGGAAGCCTGGAAATACTTGAAGAAGCGGCTCAAGCAGCTGGGGCTGGTCGGGCCCAGGCGCGAAGCAGGAGGTGGAATCGGGCGAACCAAGGCAGACTGCCTGCAGGTGTGCGAAGCAGGTCCGATCGCGCTCGTGCAGCCCGATGCGGTCTGGTATCATTCATGCTCGCCCGAAGTGCTCGAACGGATCATCCAGGAGCATCTGATCGGCGGCGTCCCGGTTGAAGAATACCGCCTCACCCCGCAGGACTAGAAGCGATCGCGATCCCGTTCGCTATCGGTCACGCTGGCATCGTGACCCGTGCCGCTCGAAAGGAAGACCAGCCCCATCAGCGCGCTCATCAGCAGCATGGCGAAGCCGATGCCGAGGCCGGTGGCCAGGTAGAAGTGCCAAGATACCGGCCCGACGTAGAGGTAGAGGCCCACCAATGCGACAAGCACGACGAGGAGCGTGACCGCCACCATGAAGCGCATCAGGCGCTTGTAGCGTCGCCACGCGAAACTTGCGTTTTCTGGCTCGTCGAGAGGCGAAGGTGCGGCCATGGCGAAGCTCATGCGGCAGGGTGCCTGCGCTGGCAAATGCTTTCCCACGCGCGCGATTCGCATTCTGGCCCGAAAAATGGCATTATGGCGGGAAAGGGAAAGGGTGGAACCATGCAGATCGCGCATATTCTGGTGCATCGATCGCCGGGCGAGGTGATCACGATCGATGCGGAAGCGAGCGTCGCCGATGCAGTCAAGCTGCTCGCCGAAAAGAGGATCGGGGCCATGCCGGTGCTCGCCAACGGCTCGCTCGCCGGCATTTTCTCGGAACGCGACCTGCTTTACCGACTGGCACACGAGGGTTCGGCGTGCCTCGGTTCAAAGGTGGGCGACGTGATGACATCGCCCGCCATCACCGTCGAGAAAAGCGCGCGCGCGGACGAGGCGCTCGGCCTGATGACCCGCCGCCGGATCCGGCACCTCCCGGTGACCGAAAACGGCGCCATGTGCGGGTTCGTTTCGATCGGCGACCTGGTCAAATCCCGGATCGTCGAGGTCGAACACGAAGCCGAAGCGCTCAAGGAATACATCGCCCACGGTTGAGCATGGGTGACGCGCTCCCTACATCGCACTCATGACCCATCCACTCATCCTGACGCCGGCAGCCGCCCAGCGCGTGGCCGCAATCGCCAGCAAGCAGGCGAAGCCCGCGATCCTGCGCCTGTCCGTCGAAGGTGGGGGATGCTCCGGCTTCCAGTACAAGTTCGACCTGGCAGAAGCTGCGGACGCGGACGATACCGTCAGCGAAACCGAAGGCGTCCAGCTCGTGGTGGACCCGGTCAGCCTGGACCTCGTCGGCGGGAGCACTGTGGATTTCGTCGAATCGCTGGGGGGCGCGGCCTTCAAGGTCGAGAATCCCAACGCGGCAGCAGGGTGCGGGTGCGGATCGAGCTTCGGGATTTAGATTAGACCCGCCGGGCCACTTCGGGCATCACGCAGGCCATGCGTATCGCCAGCTTTAACATCAACGGAATCAAGGCGCGCTTGCCGCGTCTCATCGAATGGCTCGAGGAAACCCGGCCCAAGGTCGCCTGCCTGCAGGAAATCAAGACCATGGACGACGGCTTCCCGGCCGATGCCTTCGAGAAGATCGGCTACAAGGCGATCTGGCACGGCCAGAAGAGCTTCAATGGCGTGGCGATCCTGGCCGACGGGATCGAGCCGGTCGAAACCAGGCGCGGTCTCGGCATCAACGGGCCGAACGAGGGCGAAGGCGAGCAGGCCCGGTATCTCGAAGCCGATATCGACGGCGTGCGGGTCGGCTGTATCTACCTGCCCAACGGCAACCCCCATCCCGGACCGAAGTTCGACTACAAGCTGGCATGGATGAAGCGCCTGCGCGAACGGGCGACCGAACTATGGGCGCTGGAAATCCCCTGTGCGCTGGTCGGCGACTATAATGTCATTCCCGAAGACAAGGATGTCTGGTCACCCAAGGCGATGGCGGGCGACGCACTGATGCAGCCCGAATCGCGCGACGCCTATGCCCGGCTGCTCGCGGACGGCTGGACGGATGCAATCGATACGCTCAATCCGCGTGGCGGCGTCTGGACCTACTGGGATTACCAGGCCGGCGCATGGCAACGCGACCATGGCTTTCGTATCGATCACCTGCTGCTGAGCCCCGAACTGGCCGATGCCATGACCGCGGCCGGAGTCGACAAGGAATATCGCGGCCGCGAAAAAGCGAGCGACCACACCCCGGTATGGGTGGAGATCGCTCGCTAGAGTTCGCAGGTTTCGGGACCATCTTGGGTCCCATGAAACCTTTATCGGTAGAAGATGTGACTATCGATCGTCGCGCGGGCGATCTTCTTGTTGGCCCAGCCCGGGCGCACGTATTTCGCATGGAAATACAGCGAATCGGCGGCCTTGCTGTCCCACATGCCTTCATGCGCGATCCTGGCGATGGCACGGGCCTTGCGCCAGGCGTTCGATGACGTCCGGATCTGAGGCATCGCCCCGTTCTTCACGAAGGAGAACTGCGACCGCTGATAGACGACGCTGCAATAGCTGGCGGGAAACTGCCGCGATTCGGCGCGATTGATGATGACCTGTGCGACGGCGAGCTGCCCGTCGAGCGGCTCCCCGCGCGATTCGAAATAAACCGCACCGGCAAGGCACTGCATCTCTTCGGAAAGCTGCTCGGACACTTCGGTATGCGCGACCAGTTCGTGCAGGCTCGAGGCCACGCGCACCGACGGCCGATCCTCAGCCGTATCGTCTTGCGGAAGGGGCTGGACCACGGGTTGTGAAACGGTGACCGGTTCTTCGGCTGCCGCGCTCGCCGGGACGATTTCGTCCGTCAGCGCGATTTCGGCAGATTGTGCTGGCGTTGCCGAATCGGCAGCCTGTGCATTGGCGCCGGAACCATCGACGCTCGAGAAGATTACGAAAATACCTGCAGCGATTGCTGCAAGACTTGCTTTGGCAGTTTTACGACTCATGATCCCGATGATCTGAGCGGTGAACGGACCTGTCGCAGGCTGGAACCAGTTGCGCGTTGTTTGCGTCGAAAAATGTAGGTTCTTGCTGGCCTGCCGGCCATTCCCCGTCTGCGTGCTAGCCAGTCGACCCCAATGCCGCCGTGCCGCCTACGCTCTTACGAAGTGGGCGGGCAAATAACGGGTGAAATCCTTAAGTCAACTCAATGCTGCAGTGCAGCGATGAAGCGTTCTCCATCTGGGACATCCAGTTCGACGATCCATAAATCCGGATCCTGAACGCCCCTCCGCACCAGATATTCGGAGAAATCTTCTTTATTTTCAGATGTTTCTTCACGCGTACAGGTAAAGCTGCGCGAACCGTCGAGTTGCGGCATCCTCTCGTGCAACCGCGCATTCCCGCCGCGCTCCATGGTTAACACCGCGAGGGTACCGGCCTCCCGATGCCCACGCGAAATCACAGTCGCGAATCCTCCAGCCGCCTCTACCGCGCGGATCAAGCCACTCACTTCCAGGTGCGTCGGGAGGCGAGCTTCCACCTGTCAGGACTCAGCCGGGCCGGTAGCCGGGAAGGCCCGACAGGGCGATCCGCGAACGCATGAACGTGCCGGTACCACGCCCGATCTCGTCGCCCTCGGCATCGACCAGCCGCGATTCCGCGACGAAAACCCGCCGTCGGCCGCTGATCCACTTGCCTTCGGCCACCACCGCGCCTTCGCGGACGGGCTTGGTGAAATGCAGGTTGAACGAGGTGGTCAGCAGGAAACGGTCGGTCGCCAGCGTGTTGGCCGCGTAAAAGGCCGCGTCGTCGAGCATCTTGAAATAGATCGTCCCGTGCGCCGCGCCGGCTGCGTGAAAGACCTCGCTCGTCACCTCGAACCTGATCCGCGCCAGGCCCTCGCCGGTGATTTCCAGTGTCGACTGGAAGAGCTGGTTGATCGGCGCTTGGCGATACAGGTTTTCCAGCGCGCGGTGATGCTGGTCGGCGCCGGAAGGACCCGCTTCCCGATCAGGCCCCGTTTCCCCTTCAGGCAGCGTCACGATCGATCGCATTCGTCAGCATGGCATAGAGCGCATCGTCGTCGGCTGCGTCCATCAGGGCCGCGTGCCGCTCGTCGTCGCGAACCATGCGCGAGATCGCGGCCAGGGCATGGAGATGGGTCGCACCCGAATTGGCGGGCGACAGCAGACCAATCACCATGTCGACCGGCATGGCGTCCGCCGCCCGGAAGTCGACCGGCGAAGTCAGCCGAAGGACCGCAGCGACCGGCCGGTTGATGCCGTCTATCCGGGCATGCGGCAAAGCGACCCCACGCCCGAAGCCGGTCGATCCGAGCTGCTCGCGCTCCTCCAGTGCATCGAGAACGAGCGCCGGATCGAGCGCGTAGCTGCGCGCGAACAGGCCGGAAAGCGCGTGCAGGATCCCGTCCTTGTCCTTCGCCGCGATCGTGTCGATCGCTGCGGGCACGAGATTGAACTTGGCATTCATGGCTATCGGTCTGTGTCCGGTCAGTCGCAGGACGGGCGATGGCAAGGGCGAGGCCGAACGCCACGCCTGCTCAGATTCCCGTCGGTTTGAAACGCGCCCCGCGAACCGCATCGCCGAGCGCTATCTTGGTTCGACCCAGCCGATCGAACCATCGCGGCGGCGATAGACCATATTATGGCTGCCCGTACCAGCATTTTTGAAAAGCAGTGCGTTCGTGTCGCGCAGGTCGAGCATCATCACCGCGTCCGCCACGCTCGCCTCCGGGATGTCTGCGGTCGTCTCGGCGATGATCGGCGGCGCATCGCTGGTCTCGATCTCGTCGTCCGAATCATCCTCGATCGGGGCGAAGATGGTATAGGCAGCCTCCTCCTCGCGCAGGGCATAGGATTGCTGCTGATGCCGGTCCTGAATTCGCCGCTTGTAGCGCCGCAACTGCTTCTCGGTCTTGCCGCAAGCCTGGTCGAACGCCTGGTGTACGTCGTGCGCGGTGCCGTGCGCCTTCACGATCATGGAGTGCATCACATGGGTGACGATGTCGCAGCTGTAGGCGCCGCCGGGTTCCTTCCCGAAAGTGACATGCGAGGAAATCGCGTTGGCGAAAAACTTCTCGACCGATGACGTGAGGCGCTCGGTCACGTGCTCCTGCAGAGCGGCGCCGGTTTCGATCTGGTGCCCGGATACGCGAATTTCCATCGTCTTGTTCACTCCAGTGTGTTCTGCGACCCCTGCCTTCAGGTCTGCCAGATCGGCTTCTCGATCCGCGACAGGAATTCGGCGTGCCGTGCCAGTTCCACCGCACTCGGCGCGTGCGGCCGTGGCTCGCGGCGGGGGCGATCCGAGCGCACGATCTGCACTGTGGTGGTAATCCGGCTCGCGGTCACGGCCTCTGCAGCGAGTTCGAGGCCGATCTGCCGCCCGCCGTTCAATTCAAGATAGACCTGCGCGAGCAATTCCGCGTCCAGCAGCGCCCCGTGCTTCACCCGGTGGCTGCGATCGATGCCGTAGCGGGTACACAATGCGTCGAGCGACAACTTCGCGCCCGGATGCCGCTTGCGCGCGATCGCTACCGTGTCGACCATGCGGGTCAGGCAGACCGCCGCCATGCCGCAATTCTCGAGCTCGAAATTGAGGAAGCCGAAGTCGAACGAGGCATTGTGCGCGACCAGCCGCGAATCCTCGATGAAGTCGAGCAGCTCATGCGCCTTCTCCACGAAGCGCGGCTTGTCGGAGAGGAAAGCCGCGGAAAGGCCATGCACAGCCTCGGCGCCTGCGGGCATGTCGCGATCGGGGTTGAAATAGGCGTGGTAGGTGCGCCCGGTCGGCATCCGGTCGATCAGTTCGACGCAGCCGATTTCGACCATCCGGTCCCCCGTCTTGGGATCGAGGCCGGTGGTTTCGGTATCGAACACGATTTCACGCATTCTGGAGACTATCGGACCGAAAGCGCCCGCTGGCAAGGGGCGAGCTGAGCGTTTTTCAATGCCGCGTTTCGCGCAGGCTGGCGACCAGCTCGCGTACAGCTGCGCGCGTTTTCTCGAGCGTCGTGCCCGTATCGATGACGTGGTCGGCGCGCGCGCGCTTTTCGGCATCGGGCACCTGCAATTCCAGGATATGCGCGAATTTCTCGGGCGTCATGCCGGGGCGGGCAAGCACGCGGCGGCGCTGGACGTCGGCGGGCGCGGAGACCACGATGACCCGGTCGACTGCCTCTTGGCCGCCTTTCTCGAAGAGAAGCGGAATATCGAACACGACGATCGGCGCGCCGGCATGTTCGATCATGAACGCCTCGCGCTTGCGGGCGACGGCGGGATGCACGATGGCCTCAAGCGCGGCGAGCGCATGGGGATCCCCGAAAACCTGTGCGCCGAGCTCCTCGCGCCGGACGCCCTCAGGGCCCGTCGAGCCTGGGAAACGCGCTTCGATCGCTTCGTTGAGCGCGCCGCCGGGCCCCTGCATTACGCGCACTTCGTGATCGGCATCGAAGACAGGAACACCTTCTTCCAGAAACATCTCTGCCACGGTCGACTTGCCCATGCCGATGGATCCGGTGAGGCCGAGGATCACGGGGCGGGTCATGCCGTTAGCCTTTCGCGCAACTGGGCATCTCCATCATCGCGCGGCGCCGGTTGACCGAAGAAGCGCTCGAATGCGACAGCCGCTTGGCCGATCAGCATCGAGAGCCCGTCGATGGTCCTGAAACCGGCTGCCTCGGCATTCTCCAGGAATTCGGTACGAACCGGATCGGTTACTACATCATATGCAATCGAATCAGGGGGCGCATGGCTCCAGTCGAAGACAAGCGGCGGCTGGCCCCGCATGCCCAGCGGACTGGCGTTCACGACCAGATCGCAACAGCCCTCGCGATCGTCGAAGGCGAAGTCGGTGGGATCTGCGAAAAGCGCCAAGTCTACTGCATGATGCTCGCCATCGGGCGCGAGTTCGTCGAGCAGCGCCCGCGCCTTGTCGGGATTGCGGCCGGCAACGACGAGCGTGAACCCCTCCCCCGCCAGCGCCGCGATGATCGCACGCGCCGCTCCGCCCGTCCCCAGGATGCGCGCCATGCGAAAGTAGTGAGTGCGTTTCAGATCGTGCTGCAAGGCCTCGAGGAAGCCGGGCGCATCGGTGTTGGTCCCGGTCAGGCCGCCCTTCCCGTCCGGCGTGATCGTATTGACTGCACCAATCGCGGAGGCAATCGGATCGGTTGTATCGAGCAGCGGCAAGACCGCCTGTTTGTGCGGCATGGTGACGTTGCACCCGCGCCAGTCCGGGTCGGCGCGCCGCGCCGCCAGGTAATCCGCGAGTCCGTCGGCGGTGACGTGGCATGCACGGTATTCGGCATTGATCCCGAGCTTGTCGAGCCAGCAGCCGTGAATCGCCGGGGACTTCGACTGGGCGATCGGATCGCCGATCACTTCTGCATAGACGCGCGTCATGCCTCGAGCACTCCGCGGCCCCGCAAGGCCGACAGCACCTGCAGCAGCGGCATTCCGAGCACTGTGAACTGGTCGCCGATGATCCGGTCGAACAATTGCACTCCCCTGCCCTCGATCCGGAACACGCCGACACAGTGGGAGACTTCGGGCCATTCGGCATCGAGATAACGCCCGATGAAATCCTCGCTCAGTTCGCGCACATCGAGCCGTGCCTCCGCATGGCCGACCCAGTCGACCTTGCCGCCGCGGGCCAGTGCGGCCGCGCTGTGCAGGTGCATCGGTTTGCCGGAAAAGAAGCGCAGGTGGTCCGCCGCCTGCTCGCGGCTGTCCGGCTTGTCGAACCGGCGGCCACCGCACACGACCAGCGAGTCGCTGCCGAGCACCCAGTCGCCGGCGCGCTGTCCGGAAATCATTGCAGCCTTGGCCGCAGCAAGCGCCTGCGCGATTTCGGACGCATCGGCATCCTCCATCGCCGTTTCGAGCGCACGTTCGTCGATCTCGGCGGGCTGGCTCTCGTAAGCGATGCCCGCCGCATTTAGCATCGCCCGGCGCGAGGCGCTTTTAGAAGCGAGGACCAGGCTCATACCGGACCCTGGTGCACCAGCGGCGCATCCTCGCCCTTGCGCTGGCCGAGCAGCCGGATCGCTGCAGCAGCCGTTTCCTCGATCGACCGGCGGGTCACGTCGATCACCGGCCAGCCGTTGTCGGCGAACATCCGCCGGGCGTATTTCAGCTCGGCCTGGACGCGGTCGTCCTGGACGTAACTGGTGTCGGTATCCTCGTGCAGGCTGAGCAGCCGGTTGCGGCGGATCTGGACCAGCCGGTCGGCCGCTGTGGTCAGTCCGATGACCAGCGGCTTTCTCAAGCGGAACAGCACGTCCGGTGGCGGGCTCTCGACCACGATCGGGATATTCGCGGTCTTGTATCCGCGATTGGCGAGATAGATGCTGGTCGGCGTCTTCGAGGTACGGGACACGCCGGCAAGGACGATATCGGCCTCTTCCCAGTCTTCCCAGCCGACCCCGTCGTCGTGGGCGATCGTGTACTGGATCGCTTCAACTCGCTCGAAATAGGCCTCGTCCATTGCGTGCTGCCGCCCCGGCCGCCCGTGCGCTTCCTGTCCCAGCTGCGATTCGAGCGCCTCGGTCACGGCATCGAGCGCCGGCACGGCGGGCAGCCCCAGCGCGCGGCATTGCTCCTCCAGCCGCTTGCGCGTGTCCTCGTTCACCAGCGTGAACAGCACGAGGCCGGGATTTTGCCCGATCTCGGGGATAATCCGGTCGAGATGCTGGCGCGAGCGGACCATCGGCCAGAAATGGCGGGTCACGTCGGCATCGTCGAACTGGGCGAGCGCCGCCTTGGCGATCATCTCCAGCGTCTCGCCGGTGGAATCGGACAGGAGGTGGAGGTTGAGGCGGGTCATGGAGTTCTGTTCGGCCGGGTCGGGGAGGGTGTGGACAAGCACCGGCATAAACCACGGGACAGGGCGGCGGACAAGTTCGGCACGCGATTCCACCCCCATTGCGAGTCCTGCTCAGGGCAAACCGTCGACAGGCTGGGCCTTCCATGCACAGCCTGTTGGTAACGAGGAGAACTTCGGCTTGACCATGGATGGCTCGCGAGTCCCGTCATGCGCCAAGCGGGTTGAGGGACGGGCAAATCGGGCATAGAGCGCTTTTGCCCGCTTTCCACAGGGCCAACAGACTCCATCATACCTTATATAAATATATATTATTTGGATTGGACACGACGCGATGCCCGGCCTTCTCCTCGATACACTGCGCGGAAAGCGGGACGACAAGGTGCCCATGTGGCTCATGCGCCAGGCAGGCCGCTACCTGCCCGAATATCGCGCCTTGCGGGCCGAGAAGGGCGGTTTTCTCGATCTCGTCTACGACAGCGAGGCCGCGGCCGAGGTCACGGTGCAGCCGCTGAGGCGCTTCGGTTTCGATGGAGCGATCCTGTTTTCCGATATCCTGATCGTTCCCCATGCCATGGGGCAGCACCTGGAATTTCTCGCGGGCGAGGGTCCCAAGCTCTCGCCTCCGCTGACCGAGGCACGGCTCGACCAGTTCACGTCGCATCCTGAACGCTTCGAGGCCGTTTACGAGACCGTGCGCCGCTGCCGTGCGCTGATCGATCCGGCGGTGACGATGCTCGGTTTCGCGGGATCGCCGTGGACCGTCGCGACCTACATGGTCGCCGGCGAGGGCAGCCGCGACCAGCATGCGACGCGCGCACTCGCCTACACCGATCCGGCACGGTTCCAGTCGATCATCGATGCCATCGCGGCTTCCACCATCGGCTACCTGCGCGGCCAGATCGATGCAGGCGCCGAGGCCGTGCAATTGTTCGACAGCTGGTCGGGCAGCCTCGCTCCCGACGAATTCGAGCGCTGGGTGATCGCGCCCAATGCGGCGATCGTCGCTGCGCTGGGGGAATCGCACCCCGATACGCCGGTAATCGGATTTCCCAAGGGTGCGGGCGAGAAACTGCCTGCCTATGCGCGCGAGACGGGCGTCGGCGCGGTCGGCGTGGACGAGACGATCGATCCACTATGGGCGATGCGCGAATTGCCTGCAGGCATGCCGGTGCAGGGCAATCTCGATCCCCTGCTTCTGCTGGCCGGTGGCGACCGAATGCTCGAGCGGGTGCGGCTCATCCTGCGCAGCTTTGCAGGCCGCCCGCATGTCTTCAATCTGGGACACGGAATCGGCCAGTTCACGCCGATCCCGCATGTCGAGGCTCTGGTCGCAGAGGTGCGCGGCTGGCAGGGCTGACGCACGGATTTGGACGCTGGCCCTTTCATCGGCTAGCTGACCGTCCTATCTACCATTCATGCTCGAGGTGCTCGGCTTGCTTTATCCCTGGCTCAAGGTCGGACATCTCGTGTTCGTCATCTTCTGGATGGCCGGCCTGTTCATGCTGCCACGTTTCTTCGTCTACCACCAGGAAGCGCCGGCGGGGTCCGACGAACGGGCCCGCTGGGTCGAGCGTGAAGCACGTCTTCGCAGGATAATCCTCAATCCGGCCATCGTGCTGGTTTGGGTCTTCGGCCTGCTGCTGGCATGGACGACACAGGCGTGGAGCGCGCCGTGGTTTCATCTGAAGCTGCTGCTGGTGGTGCTTCTGTCGGGTTACCATGGCTACATGAGCGCCTATTCCAAGAAGCTGGCGCGCGGCGAGGAAGCGCTGTCCGGCAAGGCCTTGCGGCTGCTGAACGAAGTGCCAGGTATCGCCGCGATCCTGATCGTGACCACGGTGATCGTGGGGCGGCTCTACCTTTCCTGAACGTGGCCCGGGCATCCCGGAAATAGCCAATTGCCGAATTGACGCGCCGCCGCTGCAGGCGTAATTCACCCGTTCTCCTTCCGGTTGGGCATCGTCCACAGATGCCCTGGTCCGCTTTCCCCAAGCCCCATGACCATCGGCCGGACATCCCACCTGGAAATACCGACATGCATCTCAAAGATCTCAAACTGAAAACCCCTGCCGATCTCGTCTCGATGGCCGAAGAACTGGGCGTCGAAGGCGCGTCCACCATGCGCCGGCAGGACCTCATGTTCTGCATCCTGCGCGAACTGGCGGAAGACGAGGAATACGAGGAAAAGATCATGGGCATCGGCACCATCGAGGTGCTGCAGGACGGTTTCGGCTTCCTGCGCTCGCCCGAGGCGAATTACCTTGCCGGTCCCGACGACATCTACGTCTCGCCCAACCAGGTGCGCAAGATGGGCCTGCGCACGGGCGACACGGTCGAAGGCGAGATCCGTGCGCCGAGGGAAGGCGAGCGGTATTTCGCGCTGACGAAGCTCACCAGCGTGAACTACGAGGATCCCGACCAGGTCCGTTTGCGGACGAATTTCGACAACCTCACTCCGCTCTATCCTGAGGAGAAGCTGTCGCTCGACACGCTCGATCCGACGGTGAAGGACAAGTCCGCCCGCGTGATCGACATCATCTCGCCGCAGGGCAAGGGGCAGCGTGCGCTCATCGTGGCCCCTCCGCGCACCGGTAAGACCGTGTTGCTCCAGAACATTGCCAAGGCGATCACGGACAATCACCCGGAAGTCTTTCTGCTGGTGCTGCTGGTCGACGAGCGTCCGGAAGAAGTCACCGACATGCAGCGCAGCGTGAAGGGCGAGGTGATTTCCTCGACCTTCGACGAACCGGCGCAGCGTCACGTGCAGGTCGCCGAAATGGTCATCGAGAAGGCCAAGCGCCTGGTCGAACACAAGAAGGACGTCGTGATCCTGCTCGATTCGATCACCCGCCTTGGTCGCGCCTACAACACCGTCGTGCCGAGCTCGGGCAAGGTGTTGACCGGCGGTGTCGACGCCAATGCGCTGCAACGCCCGAAGCGCTTCTTCGGCGCGGCGCGCAACATCGAGGAAGGCGGCTCGCTTTCGATCATCGCCACCGCGCTGATCGATACCGGCAGCCGGATGGACGAAGTCATCTTCGAGGAATTCAAGGGAACGGGTAACTCGGAAATCGTCCTCGATCGCAAGGTCGCCGACAAGCGCATCTTCCCGGCTCTTGATGTCGGCAAGTCCGGTACGCGCAAGGAAGAGCTGCTGGTCGAGAAGGACAAGCTTTCGAAGATGTGGGTCCTGCGTCGTATCCTCATGCAGATGGGCACGATCGACGCGATGGAATTCCTGCTCGACAAGATGAAGGATTCCAAGACCAACGAAGACTTCTTCGATACGATGAACCAGTAAGTTCCGGATCTTCTAGGGGGAGAGCCTGGTGCACAGGCTATTGTATCGCAGTCAGGTTGCCGATGGCGTGAAAGCGGCGGACGTCTTCGACATCGTCGCCCAGTCCGAGCGCAACAACCCGAAACACGCAATGACGGGGTTCCTGCTGCAGGAATTCGACAGTTTCCTCCAGTTCCTGGAAGGGCCTGTCTTCGCCGTCGAAGCGCTGCTGACGCGGATCGAGGAAGATCCGCGTCACAGCAATCTCGAAGTGCTCTATCGCGAGGACGCGCAGACGCGGCTGTTCGACGAATGGTCGATGAAGCACCTGCTCAGTTTCGGGGAACGACCGGCGCTCGAGCAGCTGCGCAACATTCTCGGCACCCGACCCGACGGAGAGCGCCTTCTACGCGAGGTGGAGAAGTTCGTGTCCGGCGGCTAGCCGGCAGCCTTCTGCCGTTCGAGTTGAGCGGCCATCATTTCCCAGACCTTGTTCACTGCCTTGAGCGGGCGGACCATCACCTTGAAATCTGTAATCAGGCCGTCCTCGTCGAAGCGGATCAGGTCGATACCGTTGACGTGAATGCCGCCCATCTCGGTCACGAATTCGAGCAGGATATTCTCGCCGTCGACCATCTCCCGGACATAGCGAAAGCTGTCATTGTTGAGCGTCTGTCCGGCAGCTCCGAGGTAGGCCATCACGATCGGCTTGCCGCGTTGCGGGGTGTGGACGACCGGTGAGTGGAATACGGCGTCATCGTGGAGGATGTCCGCCAGTGCGTCGGCCTTGTTGCCGCCTTCGATGACGGCATGCCAGCGAGCGAGATTGTCGGTTGCGCTCATATCGCCTTCCTGAATGTATCGGCGCGGGCCTGGCGCCACGAGCGGGCATAGCGCGTGCCTTCGGGATCGTCGAGCAGCACGCCGGGTTCCAGAAAGTCGTGAATGTCGTCGAGCTGACAGGCGCGTGCTCCGTCGAGCCTTTCGCGCATGTCCTCGGCCCGGATATGCCACGGGCTGTCATGGCCCATGGCGACGACGATTTCCCGCAGCGAGTGCAGCGTCTGGCGCTGGAAGCGGGTTACGCGCTCGGCCTTCTTGTCGACGTCTAGACCCTGCTGGCGCCATTCCTTCTGGGTCGCGATGCCGGTCGGGCATTCGCCGGTGTGGCATCGCATCGACTGGACGCATCCCAGCGAGAACATGAAGGCGCGCGCCGCGTTGCAGAAATCCGCGCCGATCGCGAAGGAAATGGCGAGGCCCGCGCCCGAGTGAACCTTGCCGGATGCGCCGAGTGCGATGTGATCCTTGAGGTTCATCCCGACGAGCATGTTGCGCACCACGACCAGCCCTTCGCGCAAGGGCATTCCGACATTGTTCGACAGTTCGAGCGGCGCTGCTCCGGTTCCGCCCTCCGCGCCGTCGACGACGATGTAGTCAGGCGCGATACCGGTCGCCCGCATCGCCTTGCCGATGGCGAAGACTTCATGGACCTGGCCGACGCAGAACTTGATGCCGATGGGCTTGCCACCGCTGAGACGCCGCAGCTGGCCGATCCACTCCATCATTTCCAGCGGCGTGGAGAATGTCGAATGCGCTGCCGGTGAAATCACGTCGCGGCCCGGATCGACGCCGCGGGCCTCGGCGATCTCCGCCGTGACCTTGGCACCCGGCAGGACTCCACCGTGACCGGGCTTCGCGCCCTGGCTGAGCTTGATCTCGACCATCTTGACCTGCTGGTCTTGCGCCTGGTCGGCAAAGCGATCGGGATCGAAACCGCCGTTCTTGGTGCGGCATCCGAAATAGCCCGAGCCGATCTCCCATATCAGATCCCCGCCATGCGAGCGGTGATAGCGGCTGATGCCGCCTTCACCGGTGTTGTGAGCGAAGTTTCCGGCCGCCGCCCCCTTGTTCAGCGCCTCGATCGCCTTGGCCGAGAGCGAGCCGAAACTCATCGCGGAGATGTTCAGCAGGCTGCTGTCGTAGGGCTGGGCGGTCTCCGGGCCGCCGATGGTCTTGCGCCATTCGAGCGGCGCATCGACGTTGGGCACCATCGAGTGACCGAGCCATTCGTATTCTTCCGAATAGACATCGTATTCGGTCCCCATGGGATGCGCGTCGAGTTCGCCCTTGGCCCGGGCATAGACCAGACTGCGCTCTTCATGGCTGAAGGGTCGGCCCTCCAGATCGTCCTCGATGATGTAGGACTGCATGAACGGCCGCAGATCCTCCATCATCCAGCGGATGCGGGCGACCAGCGGATAATTGCGCCTTAGCGTGTGGCTTCGCTGGAAGAAGTCCCGCAGGGCGATGCCGAGCAAGGGTAGGGCGAGCACGAGGCCCCAGCGCAGCGTAGGCCAAGGGGCAATTGCCAGCCCCGCCACGACCAGCAGCAGGATCAGCGGGACGAGGTAGCGGGGCGCAGTCGGCGCCACCGGGCTCAGCCCAGGTGCTCCTTGAAGAATGCCTCTGTCCGCGAATCGGCGAGCTGGGCGCCTTCCTCGTCGCGGCGGTCGCCGAACTCGGTTGCAAAGCCGTGATCAAGGCCCTCGTAATCATGGAGCGTGACCTTCGGATGGTCGTCCAGCCCTTCATGCATGGCTTTCTGAGCTTCCTTGTCGACGAAATGATCCTCGGTGGGAACGTGCAGCATGAGGGGGTTGGCGATCGCGTGCTTCTCGCCCAGCATCTGGTCGATCTGAACACCATAGTAGCCGACGGTCGCGTCGCTGTCGGTGCGTGTGGCAACCATATAGGCGAGTTTACCCCCAAGGCAGTAACCAACTGCGCCGACTTTCTCAGCGCCTTGGCTGCGCGCGTATTTGATCGCGGCCTCGATGTCCTTCACGCCCTGATCCGGATCGAACTTGCCCATAAGTTCGAGCGCGCGCTGGAATTCCGGCTCGACGTCCGGGTCGAGCTCCACGCCAGGTTCGAGGCGGAAGAACAGGTCTGGCGATACGGCCAGATATCCGGCCTCGGCCCACTTGTCGCATTTGCGCCGAATTCCGGCATTCACTCCGAAGATTTCCTGGATGACCACGATCGCGGCCTTTGGCTCGTCGGCCGGACGGGCGACGTAGAGCTTGAATTCCTCATTGCCATCGAGCGTCTCGATCATCACGGTTTCGGACATTGGCTGTATATTCCTTTTGCAAGCGGCGCTGTTGTCGACGTCGAGCGCACGAGGGGATTGGGCTTGTCTGTCGGCATTGATAAACCCAGATAGGGACGACGAGATCATAACGGAGAAACGGGGATGAAGGTCAACATCGAAATCGATTGCACGCCGGAAGAGGCGCGAACCTTCATGGGATTGCCCGACATGAGCAAGGCCAACAGCGTCTATGTCGATACCATGGCGAAAGCGATGAAGGGCGTCACCAACCCGGAGAAGCTCCAGGAATACGCGCAGAATCTGGCTCCGATGGGGCAGATGGGCCTGAAGTTGTTCCAGAATTTCATGGAGAACAGCGCCGCGATGGCCGAAGGAGCGTCGCGTCCGAGGAAATCCTCCGACGATTGATCGGTGGGCATTGCCCCGATGAGCGATGACACGATCTTTGCGCTATCGAGCGGCGCGCCGCCTGCTGCGATCGGCGTGATCCGGATCAGCGGTTCTGGCGCAGGGGACGCGGGCAGGGCGCTCGCCGGCGATTTGCCGGAGCCGCGACGGGCGGCGGTTCGCAGCCTCCGCAACAGCGAAGGTGAGCTTCTTGACGAGGCCCTGGTGCTCTGGTTTCCGGGGCCCGGCAGCGCGACCGGCGAGGATTTGCTCGAATTTCATTGTCATGGGGGACGGGCGATCGTTGCCGCAGTCAAGCGCACTCTGGCTTCGCGCGTCGGCCTGCGCGAGGCAGAGCCCGGAGAATTCACGCGCCGGGCCTTCGCCAACGGACGCATCGACTTGGCCGAGGCCGAAGGGCTGGCCGACCTGCTGGAAGCGGAAACCGAACTGCAGCGCGCCTCCGCGCTCGCAATGGCTGGCGGTACGCTGTCGCGCCAGGCTAACTTGTGGCGCGAGGAGCTGCTGGCATTGTCCGCGATCGTCGAGGCATCACTCGATTTCTCGGACGAGGATGATGTCGACGAACTGCCACCGTCCTTCACTTCGCGCTTGCGGGAATTCTCCGGCGAAGTCGCGCAATGGCTTTCCCGGCCAACGGCAGAACGCTTGAAGGACGGATACAGGATCGTGCTGGCTGGGCCACCGAATGCGGGGAAGTCGAGCCTTTTCAACGCATTGACCGAGTCGCAGGGAGCCATCATCTCGCCGCATGCAGGTACGACGCGTGACCTGATCGAACGGAGCGTTGCGATTTCGGGCGTGCCTCTGACATTCGTCGATACGGCAGGATTGCGCGAAGAAGGTGCCGAGGAAATCGAGGCGATCGGAATCGCACGGGCGCGGGATGCGCTCGAAACCGCCGATTGCGTCTTGTGGCTCGGAGAAGAGGGGCAGGGTCCGCCGCAGGCCTGGGAAATCGAGACCAAGGTCGATCTGCCAGATCGTCCGGGAAAGGCTTCTGCGGTCTCGCGAGTCTCGGCAGAAACGGGATCGGGCATCGGCGAATTGGTGGAGAAGCTCGTTCGCACCGCGCGCGATGCCATGCCCAGGCCCGGAGAAACGGCGCTCAACCGGCGGCAGCGCCGGCTCGTCTCCGAGCTGGGGATTGCGCTTGCTGGCGCCGGTCGTGTTTCCGACCCGCTATTGGTGGCGGAGAGGCTACGGACGGGACGGCTTGCGCTCGACGCGCTTGTCGGGCGGACATCGACAGAAGACATGCTGGACGGGCTTTTCGGTCGTTTCTGCATTGGCAAGTGACGCGTCCGAGCTAAGGCGCGGTTGTTCCACGTGGAACACGGCTTTGCTTTGACGCTCCATCGGCGATTCAGTATGGGCGCACTATGCGCTCATTCGATGTCATCATTGTAGGCGGTGGGCACGCCGGCGTGGAGGCGGCTGCGGTCGTTGCGCGCATGGGCCTGCGCGCGGCACTGGTGACGTTCGGCCTCGATACCATCGGGGCGATGAGCTGCAATCCGGCCATCGGAGGTCTGGGCAAGGGCCACCTCGTGCGCGAGGTGGACGCCTTTGACGGACTGATCGCGCGCGCGGCCGACGAGGCTGCGATCCATTATCGCATGCTCAACAGGTCGAAGGGCAGCGCCGTATGGGGCCCGCGCGTCCAGGCGGACCGAAAACTGTTCAAGGCGGCGATCCAGCGCATGCTTGCCGAACAGGGAGATCTCGCCTGCATCGAAGGGGAAGTCGCAGCGCTGCTGATGGATGGGGCCAGGGTGACCGGTGTTCGCCTCGCAGACGGTACCGAACTTGCAGGGCAGGCTGTCATCCTGTGCACCGGCACGTTCCTTGGCGGGACGCTGTTTCGCGGCGAAGAACGGCTGCAGGGTGGCCGCATCGGCGAGGCGGGTGCGCACAAGCTGGCTGAGCAGTTGCGTGCAGCCGAGCTACCGATGGCCCGCCTGAAGACCGGCACCCCGCCGCGTCTCGACGGTCGAACGATCGACTGGGCTGGGCTGGAGGAGCAGGCTTCGGATGACGAAGGCTGGACGATGTCCCCGCTCACTGACGGACGTGCGATGCCGCAGGTCTTCTGCGCCATCACCCGGACCAACGAGCGCAGTCACGCGATCATCCGAGAGAATCTACATCGTTCGCCGATGTTCACCGGGGCGATCGACGCGCAGGGCCCACGATATTGCCCCTCGATCGAGGACAAGATCCACCGTTTCGCGGATCGCGACGGTCATCAGGTCTTCCTCGAGCCGGAGGGGCTCGACACGCACCTGGTCTATCCGAACGGCATCAGCACATCCCTCCCGGCCGACGTGCAGCTCGCCATGCTGCGCACCATGAAGGGGCTGGAGCGGGTGGACATGGCGGTGCCGGGGTATGCCGTCGAATACGACCACATCGACCCGCGCGCCTTGTCGCGTTGGCTTGAAGTCA
Organism: Qipengyuania oceanensis; assembly: GCF_009827535.1. Taxonomy (NCBI): domain Bacteria; kingdom Pseudomonadati; phylum Pseudomonadota; class Alphaproteobacteria; order Sphingomonadales; family Erythrobacteraceae; genus Qipengyuania; species Qipengyuania oceanensis. The sequence goes on from NZ_WTYN01000001.1 coordinate 1,762,592, forward strand.
AGGTATTACCGGGACTGTATTGCGCCGGACAGATCAACGGCACTACGGGCTACGAAGAAGCTGCGGCGCAAGGCCTGATTGCCGGGATCGGTGCCGCTTGCAGTGTCTTGGAACGTGCCTATCCGGCGTTGGACAGGGCAAATTCCTACCTCGCCGTGATGGTCGACGACTTGTCGCTCCAGGGTGTCAGCGAGCCGTACCGGATGCTGACTGCCCGCGCCGAATATCGCCTGCGCTTGCGTGCGAACAACGCGATCACGCGCCTCACCCCGATGGCGATCGAGGCAGGGTGCGTCGGTGAGCGACGTCGGGATTGGTTCGCGGCACGCTCTGCTCGTCGCCAGCGATGGCTTGAGGCACTTTCGCATCCGGTAAGTCCGCGAGACTTCGCCTCGGCAGACATCTCGGTGAAAAAGGATCGTCAGGCGCGATCGGTGGGTGAATGGTTGCAGGTCGACGGCATCTCGACCGACATGCTGAGGGATTGGCTGCCTGGCTGCTTTCAGACCGATGATCCGCTTGCCGCAGAATTGCTGGAAGACGTAGCCTATGCTCCCTACCTCGAACGGCAGTCCGCAGAGCTGAGAGACTTGTGTGCAAGCCAGGCGCTCCCGCTCTCGCCGCAGTTCCCATATGCCTCCGTTCCCGGTCTCTCTAACGAGATGGTCGAACGGCTGACCCGGGCACAGCCGGACTCGCTGTCTGCCGCCGGCCGGGTGGCAGGGATCACGCCCGCTGCATTGGCCGCGCTGCTGGTGCATGCGCGCCGCTATGCGAAAACGGCGGCATGATCGATTCGGAGGAAGCGGCCAGGCAGTACGTCGCTGATCGTTGCGATGACGAAACGCTTCTCACGCTCGAAAAATATGTCACAGCGCTAAAAGCCGAGAACCAGCGTCAAAACCTCGTATCTGCCGCGTCATTGGATTCGGTATGGTCCCGCCATATTGCTGATTCGGCACAACTCCTGAATTTTGTTCCACGTGGAACGTTGCCGGTGTTGGATCTGGGGTCTGGGCCGGGACTGCCTGGCCTGGTCATCGCTGCAATGCGACCTGATCAGACGGTCGTCCTCGTAGAATCGCGTCGCAAGAGGGTCGAGTTCTTGCAGGAGATGGTCGCGCTCCTGGAACTACGCAATTGTCGGGTTGAGGGCCGCAGACTCGAACAAGTCGGAGCGTTTCCGGCGGGGGCGATAACAGCAAGGGCATTTGCGCCGCTTGGCAGATTGCTGGAATTATCCAAACGATTCTCCACAGCCGACACCTTGTGGGTCTTGCCCAAGGGTCGTTCCGCGGCGCAAGAACTTGCAGACATGCCAACGGCGCAGCGAAGCTTGTTCCACGTGGAACAATCGATAACCGACCCGGCGGCAGGCATCATCGTCGGAAAACTGCCCTTTCGAGGAATTCGGAAATGATAACCATCGCAGTTGCCAACCAGAAGGGCGGAGTCGGAAAGACGACGACGGCGATCAATATTGCGACCGCCATGGCCGCTACGGGCTGGAAGACGCTGCTGATCGACCTAGATCCGCAAGGGAATGCCTCGACGGGGATGGGCGTGCCGGCAAGCGCGCGGGAAAGTTCGAGTTACGACCTGCTGGTCAATGACGTGGCCTTGCGCGAGTGCATTCAGCCGACCGAAATACCCGGCCTTGATATCGTGCCAGCGACCGTAGATCTGAGCGGCGCGGAAGTAGAATTGGTCGCGGTGGACGATCGGACCGCCAGGCTGCAACGCGCGCTGGCGGGTCACGTCGGACACGAAATCTGTTTCATCGACTGTCCGCCATCGCTCGGGCTGCTTACACTGAACGCGCTCGGCGCGGCCGATACGCTACTAGTGCCCCTGCAGTGCGAATTCTTCGCGCTCGAAGGGCTGAGCCAGTTGTTGCAAACGGTCGAACGGGTGCAGCAGCGGTTCAATGCCGATCTCGGCATCATCGGCATCGTGTTGACCATGTTCGATCGCCGAAACCGCCTGACCGACCAGGTTGCCGACGACGTGCGCGATTGCTTGGGTAATCTCGTCTTCGAATCGGTCATTCCACGAAACGTCCGCTTGTCTGAAGCTCCCAGCCACGGGATGCCTGCGCTGATCTACGACCACGCGTGCGCTGGCAGTGTGGCCTACATGGCGCTCGCCCGGGAGCTAATCGCCCGCCTGCCCGAGAAGAGGAAAGCTGCATGAGCTCCGAAATCGACGACACCGCCGCGGCAAAGCCCGCAGCGGCGAAGAAACGGCTCGGTAAGGGCCTGGGCGCTCTCCTGGGCGAGACGCGTCGGGAGGAGCCACTCGTCCGTCAGGGCCATGCAGCGGATATCGGCGCCAACGCTGCCGATGATTCGCAACCATCGTCGGCTAGCAGCAGCCCGTCATCGGCGCTCAAATCGCTCCCGATTGCGTCGATCGAGCCGTTGCCGGGGCAGCCGCGAATGCATTTCGACGAGGCATCTTTGGCAGAACTCGCCGATTCGATTGCCACGCGCGGAGTGATCCAGCCCATCATCGTGCGACCGATTGGCGAGGGATACCAGCTGGTTGCCGGCGAACGGCGCTGGCGCGCGGCCCAGAAGGCCCGCCTCCACGAAATTCCCGCGATCGTTCGCGACCTCGATCGTCGCGAGGTACTGGCGCTGGCGCTGATCGAGAACATCCAGCGCGAAGACCTCAATCCCATCGAAGAAGCGCAGGCTTATCAGAGACTTGCCGATGACGAGGAGATGACTCAGGCAGAAATTGCCGAGATGGTCGACAAGTCGCGCAGCCATGTCGCCAATCTCATGAGGCTGCTGAGCCTGCCCGACGACGTCATCTCTCTGGTGGGAACAGGCAGCCTTTCGATGGGGCACGCCCGCGCTCTCATCGGGCACGAAGATGCTTCCAGGCTGGCGCGACAGGCCGTCGATCAGAAGCTGTCGGTGCGCGAGATCGAAAAGATGGTTCGGCAGGGATCCGGTCCGGCAAAGGCGAAGCCCGGCCACACCACCCGCGATCCTGCCAAGGATGCGGATATCGCCGCCGTTCAAGGGCATCTCGAAGAATTTCTCGGTCTCAACGTTCGCATCAAGACCGATGCCGATCCCCGGTCCGGTGCGGTGACTATTCGTTACCGCACTCTCGACCAGCTGGACCTCATCTGCCAGCGGCTCACCGGCGGAGACATATAGCTTCTCCGCCGCATCCCGAGGTTAGCCAGGCGTAAAGGATTAATATCCCGCGCTTTTCGGTTAACCATATCCACAAGTAAAGATTGAACCCGGTAGTCCTACTTAGAGCCGGCGGACGGGGCGAAAACCTGTTCGGCGGGGAGCTCCTGAGTGATTTCCCCCAGGGGAAGAAGACCAGGATTTACAAGGGATTATACCAGATGATCAATAAGCTTCGCTTTGGCGCCGCTGGTGCCGCTATCGCTGCCGCACTCGGCATGGCTTCGGTTGCCAACGCTGCGGACAATGCCGACGCAACGGCGACCGCAGAAGTGCTCAGCGCGCTCACCCTCGAGGTCGCGGCGGGCACCACCCTCGATTTCGGCTCCATGGTCGTATCCGGTGCCGGTACGGTTGCGCTGGCTGCCGACGGTACGCTGACCTGCACCGATCCCGACGTGATCTGCTCGGGCACGACCAGCGTTCCGACCTTCAACATCAGCGGTGGCACCATCAACAAGGCCGTGACTGTGACATTGCCGACCGGAACGGTGAATCTCCTCCGCTCGGGCGGCGCACTTGCCAACGCTTCGGACGTCATCGTGCTCGGAGGCTTCGTCGACGACACCACGGCGGGCGAAGTGACGCTCGACGGTGCGGGCGCAGGCTCGTTCGATGTCGGCGGCACGATCACTTTCGACGGAAGCGAAGTACCGGGTGTTTACAGCGGCACGTTCAACGTGTCGGTTGCCTACTCCTGAAGCGGAGCGCATTCCGGCAATCCGCCGGATCCAAAAACGAAAAACGGGGGCTGCGCTCATCTGCGCGGCCCCTTTTTTCATGCCTGCTGGAGGCCGGTGTTTAAGCAATCTTAACCCTGTCTGCTTACCAAACCAGGTGAAACCACGGAGCTCGGTCTTCGTGCGTCACACGCGAATCGGGAAAGGTCGCAGCATGAATTTTTCGCCCTTGCGTTCACTCTTCGGCGCGGTCGCTCTCTTCAGCGCGACTGTGGTCGGCTGGGCAGTCAGCCCAGCCCAGGCGCAGGGCGACCTGCTCGTAGCGCCAACGCGGGTGATTCTCGACGGTCGGCGCGGAACCGAGGTCATCCTGAGCAATATCGGCGCGGACGAAGCGACGTACCGTATCTCGCTCGAACTGCGCCGCATGGAGGAGGACGGTTCGCTCGTCGATGTGGCCGAGGAAACCATCACTGCCAAGGAAACCGCCGCACTCGAGATGATTCGCTACGCGCCGCGGCGCATCACCCTGCCGCCGGGTCAGCCGCAGGCAGTGCGCATCTCGGCACGACCGGGGGCGGATCTTCCTGACGGGGAATACCGCGCGCACATGCAGTTTCGCGCGATTCCCAAGCCGGCCCCGGTAACCCAGCCTGCCGATGCGGCCAGCGGGGTCACCATCAACCTCATCCCGATCTACGGCATCACCATTCCGATCATCATTCGCCACGGCAAGATGGACGTCCAGGCGGCCATCGAGCAGCCGACGCTCGTCAACGGAGCGCGGGGGCAGGAACTGCACCTGGCGATCGTCCGGAGCGGCACGAGCTCCACCTACGGCACATTGCGCGTTCTGAAGCCGGGTAGCGATACGCCGGTCTACGAAGCGCAGGGCGTGGCGATCTACCCTGAAGTCGGCCGCCGCAAGGTGACCTTGCAGCTCACACCCGAACAGGCGGCGCTGATGCACGGGAAGCTCCGCTTCGAATATCGCGAGATGCCCGAAGCCGGCGGAGGCCTGATCGCCGCAGTCGATACGGTGCTCGGCTAAGAGCGCTCGAGGGACCCTCAGGAAATCAACGAAATGGCCTGGAAACTCTCCCGGACCCTCGGCGCCGTCGCGGCTTTCGCGGCGGCGTTCGGCGTGTCCGGGCCAGGCCTCGCGCAGACCCAGACCGAAGCCAACCAGTTGGGCGAGGATGATTTCCTCCTCCTCCAACCGGTGGTTGGCGGCTACAAGCTCACCGCCGACGTCCGTGGCTATCAGACCGATCAAGGCATCTGTCTCGATCTGGCAGACATCATCCAATCGCTCGATCTGCCGGTCCGGCTCGACAAGAAGTCGCGCCGCGCAACTGGCTGGTTGTTCGCAGAAGACCAGACGATCACGATCGACCGTTCGTCTAACACGGTACAAATCGTGAACAGAGGTGCCAAACCGATCGGCGATGCAATCTACGACACGCCCGAGGGCTGGTGTGTGGACACCAAGGCGCTTTCGGCCTGGACGGGCGTGGAATTCAAGCCCGACCTCTACAACTCGGTCGTGAAGCTGGTCACCGATCGTGAGATGCCGTTCATGCAGGCTATCGAGCGGCGAAGTCGCGCCGCACGACTTCGTCCCAAGACGCAAAGTTTCGATCTGGCGCAATATCCGCACGCAGAGATGGAATATAAGCTCTGGCGCACCCCGTCGGTCGATGTAGTGGCGCAGGCTGGGTATGAATCCGACCGCACCCGCGGCAATCGCCGCGTTGCCAAGCTGGAAGCCTATGCTGCCGGCGAAATCGGGAAGGCGAGCTACTTCGCCCGTGTCGCGACCGATAATGACCTCAAACCCGATTCGCTCCGCCTGCGAGCCTATCGACACGATGCAGACGGGAAGCTGCTCGGCCCGCTTAAGGCAACGCAGGTCGCCGTCGGCGACGTGCAGTCGCTGTCAGGTCAGCTGACCGGCGAGAGCGCGGTCGGCCGGGGCGCCTTCATCAGCAACCAGCCCCTGGCACACCGCGCACGCTTTGCCGAAACGTCGCTCCGCGGCGTGCTGCCTGCCGGGTGGGATGCCGAGCTTTACCGCAATGGCCAGCTGATCGCCTTCCAGGGCGACAATGGCGACGGACGATACGAATTTCTCGACATCGACCTGTTCTACGGTCGCAACGAACTAGAAGTCGTTCTCTACGGGCCGCAGGGCCAGATCCGCCGCGAAACGAGCAGCCAGCCCGTCGGCCTCGAGAATATTGAGCCCGGCAAGACCTACTACTGGGCCGGCATCCTGCAGGATGATCGCGATCTGATCGACTTGAGGCGCAATCGCATCGCCGGGCCGCACGAATGGCGTTGGGGCGGCGGTGTCGAACGCGGAATCGACAAGCGCACGAGCATCGGGGTCGGCTTGCAAAGCTTCTGGTACAATGGTCGCCGGCGCAACTATGCCGAGACGACTTTGTGGCGCACGGTCGGACCCGTGATGATGGAGTTTTCCGGCGCGCACGAGTTCGGCGGCGGCAGCATCGCTCAGGTCAACGCGCTCGGGCAGGTCGGCAAGATCAATTTCGGTGCGCACGTGGCGAAGGGGATCGGAAACTTCCAGAGCGAGCAGGCGCTGGACGGTTTGCGGCACGAAATCGGCGCGCAGATCGACATGTCGTTCAAACTCGGTTCGCTGAGCATCCCGCTGCAACTGTCCGGCCGACGAGCGGAGCTGCGCGACGGCGGCAAAGTCGACAATCTCTCGGTCCGGACTGCCCTGACGACGCGGGTCATGGCGATTGCTGCCGAATTCGACCACGAAAGCCGCTCGGTCCCAGGCCCCGGCGGCGATTTCGAGCGGAACAAGTTGCGCCTGCTGGCCAATAGCCGCATTTTCGGCCTGCGCCTCCGCGGTAACGCGGCGTTCGATCTGTCCGGCCCCGACAAGGGGTTCGAGTACGCCCGTCTGACTGCGGAAAAGCGCCTGACCGAACGATCGGATCTGGCGGCTGAAGTCGAGTACCTCGCACGCGAGGACGCGACCCGTTTCAGCCTGGGCTATTCGCGTTATTTCGACCGCTTCGCATTGCGCACCGATGCTTCGGTCGCGACCAATGGCGCGGTCGGCGCCCATGTTTCGGTCGCCTTCAGCTTCGGCCCCGATCCGCTGAGCGGCGGCGTGCGCTTCTCGGGCAGCAAGCTGGCACGCTCGGGCCAGGCAGCCGTTACCGTATTCCGCGACGACAATGGCGACGGAGTGCGCTCTGCTGGCGAGGAATTGCTCCCCGAAGTACAGATCGAAGCGGGCATGCGCGGCGCCGGCACCCTGACCGACGACAAGGGGCAGGCGATCGTCGACGACCTTCGGCCGTTCATCCCGGTGCTGGTCGGAATAGACGAAAGCACGCTGGAAGATCCCTTCCTTGCTCCGGCGATCAAGGGTGTGGTCGTCGTCCCGCGGCCGGGAATTGCCGCAAGGATCGAACTACCGGTCGCCCCGTCCGGCGAAGTGGAGGGCGTTCTCCTGAACCTTGCGGGCCTCGAGATCGGCGGCGTCGAGCTCGAACTGATCGATCGCGCAGGCCGGACGGTCGGGACGGCCTACAGCGAATTCGACGGCTTCTTCCTGTTCCAGCGCGTGCCTTACGGCGAATACCGCTTGCGCGTCGCGAGGGATTCGGCGCGGACTCTGGGCGCGGAACAATCGCTGGCCGGTGCGCTGGTGGTGAATCGGGACAGCGACGTGGCGCGGCTCGGCGCAGTGAAGCTGGCCCCGGCGCGGGGAAGCATTGCCGCCGCGGGCGACGACGACTAGCTCGAGAGGTCTGCCAAGGCCGGGCTCAGGGCAAGAGCAAGCGCCTCGACGCCCTCCGCATCCTCGCGATCGAACCGTTCCACCCGCGGACTGTCCAGATCGATCACGGCGACAACCTTCTCATCCACGAAAACCGGGACCACCAGTTCCGAGCGGCTCGCCGTGTCGCAGGCGATGTGTCCGGGGAAAGCGTGGACGTCGGGAACGAGTTGCGTCGTGGCGTCAGCCGCTGCCGCGCCGCAAACGCCCTGTCCAAAAGGAATGCGAATGCAGGCGGGCCGCCCGATGAAGGGGCCAAGAACCAGCTCCTCGCCAGCCACCCGGTAGAACCCCGCCCAGTTGAGCTCTGGTAGATATTCGGCCAGCAGGGCGGCGACATTCGCCATGTTGGCGACCGGATCCCGTTCGCCCGAAACAAGCGCCTGTGCGGCATTCACCAACTCGCGATAGAGTTCGCTCTTGGGCAGATCGGCATCGGGGCGGAAATCGAACATGACGCGTGATGTAGTGCGCCGCCCCATTGCCGCAAGCGTTTGCCTCGCCTATTCCGTGCACATGCATACCGGACGCAACATCCTCGCCTTCTTCCTCATCGTGCTGCTGGGGCTGCTGTTCGTCGCAGCCTGGTTCGTTCAGGGCGACGATGCCAATCTCACCGTCGCGCAAGTCGCGGGGGCCGACCCGGTCCTCGAGGAGCCGAAGGCCGAGGCTTTTCCGACCGTCCAGATCGCCGAGCCGGTCGGCTGGGCCGCAGATGACGCGCCGAGCGCTGCGGCCGGTTTGGTCGTCACGCGTTTTGCCGAGGGGCTCGATCACCCGCGCACGATGCATACGCTGCCAAACGGCGACGTCCTCGTCAGCCTGACGCGCGGACCCAAGGGTGAAGGCAAGGACGACGGTGGCATCATGCCGGCGATCCGGGGCTTCATCGAGAAGACGCTGTTCGAAAAGGCAGGCTCGGCCGGGCCGTCGCCCAATACCCTCTTGCTGCTGCGGGACAGCAACGGCGATGGGCGCGCCGACCAGCAGGTCGCACTGACGAAGGAACTCGATTCACCGTCGGGCATCGCCTGGAAAGACGGCAAGCTCTACGTCGCAAATCACGACGAAGTCCTTGAATTTGCATATGAACTCGGTTCGACAACGCTTGCGGGAGAGCCGCGCAAGCTGATGGATCTGCCGGGCGGCGGTGGACACTGGATGCGCAATCTCGAGCTGAACGAAGCGGGCGACAAGCTTTACGTCGCGGTCGGCTCGGTCAGCAATATCGGCGAGCAGGGCATGGAGGTCGAGGAAGGCCGCGCCATGATCTGGGAATACGATTTCGCGAAGCAGGCCGCGCGTCCTTATGCGCAGGGACTGCGCAACCCCAACGGGCTCGACTGGAACCCGTGGAGCGGCGAGTTGTGGACGACGGTCAACGAGCGCGACATGCTCGGCTCGGACCTCGTGCCGGATTACCTCACCAACGTGCCGGTGGGCGCGCAATACGGATGGCCGTGGATCTACTACAAGGACAATTACGATCGCCGGGTGAAAGAGCCGATGCCCGCCTATCTCCAGGAATATGCGCGCAATCCCGAATACGCGCTCGGGCCGCATGTCGCGGCGCTCGGTTTTGCCTTCACCCGCGAAGGCCAGAGGCTCGGATCGCAATTCGGGCAGGGCGCGATCATCGCCCGCCACGGCTCGTGGAACCGCAAGCCGCCGTCCGGCTATGATGTGGTCTATGTCGCTTTCGACGATCGCGGCAATCCGCAGGGGCTGCCCAAGCCGCTGCTGACCGGGTTCCTCAACGGCGACGGCACGACCAAGGGCCGCCCGACGTGGGTGGCCTGGGCCGGAGACGGTGCGTTGCTGGTGAGCGACGATACCGCGGGGATCATCTGGCGGGTCATCGATCCCAAGGCTGCCCCGGGAGCGGCAATCGTGCGCAAGAAAGGCGAAAGCCTTAGGCCCACGCGTGAGTTGACCGGCGATCCGCGCGCGGCCTTCGGCGAGGAAGACTACGCTCGTATCGAGCCTGCCCAGTAATTCTTGCTAGAGGGACTGTCCGGCGCGCCCGGCCAGTTCATTGGCGAATTGCCACGCGGTACGGCCCGAACGGCTTCCGCGTTGCCTGGCCCATTCGAGCGCGTCCTCCGTCTCGAACGCCAAGCCGAGCGCGTCGGCGTATCCGCGCACGATGTCGAGATAGTCGTCCTGCGAACACGCATGGAAGCCGAGAGACAGGCCGAAGCGATCGGCTAGTGCGAGCTGGTCGTCGATCGCGTCGCGCGGATTGAGCGAACCGTCCTGCGCGCCGGCCTCGCGCTCGACGATCGCGCGCCGGTTCGACGTGACCGCAAGCCGGACGTTGGCCGGGCGGGCTTCTACGCCGCCGTCGAGCCAGCTGCGCAGGCGGCGTGCCTGTACACCGGCTTCCTCGCCGAAACCGAGGTCGTCGATATAGACGAGGAAATTGCGCTCGACCCGTCCGAGGACGGAGAACAGGCACGGCAGTTCGGCCAGCGCATCGCTCGCCACTTGGACCAGCGCGATCGACGAACGGCGATCTTCCTGCACATCGCGCACGGTCGCGCGCACCACTGCCGACTTGCCCATTCCCCTTGCGCCCCACAGAAGCATATCGTGAGCGGCGTGGCCGTCGGCGAGACGCTGCACGTTCTCGTGCACGATGCGCTTCTGCCGATCGATTCCGCGCAGTTGTTCCAGCCGGGGCGCCTTGATGGCATCGACCGGGCGCGCTCCGCCCTGCGTCCAGACGTAGGCGGGGGCAGCCAGCCAGTCTGTATCGCCGGACTGGCGGGGGGCCAGGCGCTCGAGGGCATCCGCGATCCGCGTCAGCAGCCGGTTGCGCTCGCGCCCCACCGGCCGATCAGCCTACCAGAGCTTCGGCGCTCAATTGGTAGAGCAGCGCGGCCCCGTCCAGGGCAGAGGACTTGAGCCCGCTCGCTTCGGCGACGACGTGATCGAGGAAGAACCGCGTGGTCACCGCCTTAGATTTCGCCTGCGCAGCATTGTCGCTGCTCTTGAGCGAGCGGACTTGGCGGACAAGTTGCCAGCCGGCGACGGCCACGGCTGCCATAGTCGTGAAGGGAACGCTGCCCGCGAGCCGGTCGTCGAGGCTAGCGGTATCGGCCATCCATCGCGCGATCTCGCTGCAATCGCTTGCCAGCCCGGAAAGCCCGGCTTCCTCGCCGCAGTCCGCAACGATGTCGGCGAAGAGCGCCTGCATCGCCTCGCCGCCGTCCATGCCCAGCTTGCGCGTGACGAAATCGGCCGCCTGGATGCCGTTGGTCCCTTCGTAGATCGGTGCAATCCGCGCGTCGCGGTAGTGCTGCGCCGCGCCGGTTTCCTCGACGAAGCCCATGCCGCCGTGGACCTGCACCCCCAGGCTGGCGACCTCGATCCCGATGTCCGTGCCCCATGCCTTGATCAGCGGGGTGAGGATTTCTCCGCGCATCCGTGCCGCCGCATCGCCGAGCGTGCCGCGATCGACCTGTCCTGCGGTGTAGTAAAGCAGTGCGCGCGAGCCCTCGGTCAGCGCCTTCATGCGCAGCAGCATCCGGCGCACGTCGGGATGGTCGACGATGGCGATGGGTTTGCGATCAGGGGAGCCTGCGCGGGCCGACTGGACGCGGTCCCTGGCATAGCCGAGCGCTTGCTGCGTTGCCCGCTCGCAGATCTGCACGCCCTGGTTGCCGACGTTGATGCGCGCATTGTTCATCATCGTGAACATGGCTGCGAGCCCGCGGTTTTCCTCGCCGACGATCTCGCCGATGCATTCGTCGTTGTCGCCGTAGCTCATGACGCAGGTCGGCGAGGCGTTGATGCCCAGCTTGTGTTCAAGGCTGACGCACTTGAGATCGTTCTTCGGCCCGAGCGATCCGTCGGCCTTCACGTGATACTTAGGCACCACGAACAGCGAGATGCCGCGGCTACCCTCGGGCGCGTCGGGCGTGCGCGCGAGGACGAGGTGAATGATGTTCTCGGCCAGCTCGTGCTCGCCCCATGTGATGTAGATCTTCTGGCCCTGGATCCGGTACTTGCCGGCGTGCTCGCCATCGGTGATCGGCGTGGCGGTCGCCCGCAGAGCGCCGACGTCCGATCCGGCCTGCGGCTCGGTCAGATTCATCGTTCCGGACCATGCTCCGCTGACGAGCTTCGGCAGGTACATCTCCTGCTGCGCGCGCGAGCCATGCGCATCGAGCGCCTCGATCGCGCCCACGCTCAGCATCGGGAGCAGGTTAAATGCCATGTTGGCCGTACCGAGATTCTCGAGCACGTTGCAGGCGAGGGTGAAGGGCAGGCCCTGTCCGCCGAAATCGACCGGGCTGGCGATCGCGTTCCACCCCTGCTCGACATAATGGGCGTAGGCTTCCTCGAAGCCGTCCGGCAGCCGCACGACGCCGTTCTCCAGCTTCGCGCCTTCGAGGTCGCCCTTGCGGTTGAGCGGCGCCCATTCGCCTGCAGCGAACTGGCCGATACCCTCGACGATGGCTTCGACCATGTCGGGTTCGGCGGCAGCGAAGCGCTCGCTCGCGGCCAGCTCCTCGATCCCGGCATTGACGCGAATGGCGAGCAGTTGGTCGGCGGTGGCGGGGGCGTAGGTCACGTGCTTCCTCTTGGCTTTGCTGCCCCGCGCATATAGCGCGCCGGGCATGACCGGCAAGAACGCTACGGAAACGCTACGGGCTGATGCGGCCGGAATCGCGCGCGCCGCTGCGATTTTGCGGGATGGCGGGCTGGTCGCCTTGCCGACCGAGACGGTCTACGGCCTTGGCGCCCGCGCCGACAGCGACGAGGCCGTGGCGCGCATCTACGAGGCCAAGGGACGGCCGAGCTTCAATCCCCTCATCGTCCATGTCGCGTCGACGGACCAAGCGGAGCGGCTGGCCGTATTCGACGAGCGGGCGCGTGTCCTCGCCGATCGTTTCTGGCCGGGCCCGCTGACGATGGTGCTTCCCTTGCGTGACGATGCCGGGCTGGCAGGGGCGGTGAGTGCCGGCCTTCCGACCATCGCCCTTAGAGTACCGGGGCACCCCGTCATGCGCGCCGTACTCGATGCTGGCGGCGTGCCGCTCGCGGCACCTTCGGCGAACCGCAGTGAATCCGTCAGCCCGACCAGCGTGGCGCATGTCCTCGCCACGCTCGATGGCCGGATCGACGCCGTGATCGACGGCGGACTCTGCGAGCAGGGACTGGAATCGACTATCGTCGTCCTGCGTGGTTCTGCTGGCCGACCGGCTGGCTGGAGCTTGTTGCGGCCGGGACCCGTGACGCTCGCCAAAATTCACGCGGAACTGGGTCCGCCGCAGGACGGCCCCGCCGACCGGATCGAAGCGCCAGGCCAGCTTGCCAGGCATTATTCGCCGGGAAAGCCAGTGCGGCTTGATGCGGACGAGGCGCAGGCGGACGAGTTTTTCATCGGGTTCGGCGCGATCGCGGGAGATGTCTCGCTGTCACCTGTCGGCGATCTCGCACAGGCAGCCGCCCGGCTCTATTCCTGCCTTCACGAAGGCGCGCGTTCGGAAAAGCCCCGGATCGCGGTCGCCCCGATCCCGGCGACAGAGATCGGGATCGCCATCAACGACCGGCTGCGGCGCGCCGCGACCTAGTCTTTGTCGAGCTCGGCCGGGATCGTCGGGACGATGAGCTGGATCTCGGCATAGGTGTCGCGCGCATCGTCGCAGGAACGACGGTTGCCGTCGGCGCACTCCTGCAACTGCTCCTGATATTGCCGTTCCAGCTTGCCGAGTTGCTCTTCGCGCTTGCGAATCTCGCGCCCGCGCTTCTCGTCGGCCTCGGACTGGCTGGTGGTCGCGAGATCGACCCCCTTGCTGACGGCCTTCACCGGCAAGGTGACGACGTCGTAGGCGGCCTTGGCGATGCAGCCGGGAAGGGCGAGGATCGCGACAAGCAGGAGAGGGGAAAGGGCGCGGCGCATGAGGAGGACTGTTTCTCATGCGCCGCATAAGGACAAGGGCTTTGCGGTGTGATGAACGCCGCGGCCGCCAAGGGTTCTACGGCGTCTCGCCGGTATCCTCGGCCGGGGCCGCATCGTCGGTTTGCGTTTCGGTTGCCGGCTGGGCAGGGCCGGACTGGCAGGTCAGCGTCCCCGAGCCCACGGACTTTATGGTGCACTTGGCGCTGCCGGTGACCCGGACGTCGCCGGAACCGATGATGTTGCCTTCGACCCGTCCTTCGGATGCGAACTCCGCATCGCCCGATCCGGCGATATTGAGTTCCGCGCGCTCGGCCGAAAGGCCGGCCATGCGGGCGCTGCCGGAACCCGCCAGGTTGAGTTCCAGTCGGTCGACCGTCCCCGCAGCCTCGATTCCGCCCGAACCGGCGATGACGACTTCCAGCTTCTCGCTCCGGACCTGCGCCACCTTGATCTTGCCCGATCCGCCGATCGCGATCTCGGAACTTGCAGCGAGTGTGGCCGCCTCGATCGTGCCCGAACCGGCGATCACGAGATTGTCGGGAGCAGGCATGGTGACGCGAACTTGCGCAGTACCATCGACCCGGTCCGCCTTGGGATCGCGAAGGATCGCGAGCGTGCCATCGTCGATCGCGAACCGCAGCACTTCCGCGACGGCAGGATCGCCGCCGACTTCGATGGCCAGCGTCTCGCCCTCGGCGAGGATGACCGTGTCGGGACCGGCAAGGACGATCTTCGTCGGGGCCGGACCGGACGTGTCGAGTTCGGTCAGCGGCACGCCCTCGGTGTCGCCAACGGTGATCGTGGCATTGTCACAACCCGCCAGGCCAGCGGCGAAGGCAATCGCCACAATGGGCGCTATACCCCTGATGATCTTGTGCAGCATGTCGAACTCCCTTGCGATTGTGTATTGCCTACATAATACAGCAAGGGACGTGATGCAAGAGCGGTGCGCAGCTGCACGAAAAAGGGCCGCCGTCGCCGGCAGCCCTTCGTTCGACTATCGATGATCGCCCGCTCAGGCGTCTTCGGCGTTGTCGTAATATTGCGGAGCGTGTTCGCGCAGCACCTCCAGGATCTTCTCGAGAGCCGCCGGCTCGTCGGTTTTTTCCATGGCGGCGAGTTCGCGGGCCAGGCGGCTCGAAGCCGCTTCGAAGATCTGCCGCTCGGAGTAGCTCTGCTCCGGCTGGTCCTCGGGGCGGAACAGGTCGCGCGTCACTTCGGCGATCAGAACGATCTCGCCCGAGTTGATCTTGGCTTCGTATTCCTGCGCGCGGCGCGACCACATGGTGCGCTTGACCTTGGGCTTGCCCTTGAGGGTCTCCATCGCTTCCTTGAGCGTCTTGTCGCTCGAAAGCTTGCGCATGCCGATCGATTCGACCTTATTGGTCGGAACGCGCAGCGTCATGCGCTCCTTCTCGAAGCGCAGCACGTACAGTTCCAGCTGCATGCCGGCGATTTCTTCATTCTGCAGCTCGATCACACGACCGACGCCGTGCTTGGGGTAGACGACATAATCGCCGACATCGAAGGCGAGAGCGCTGTCTGCCATGAAAAGTCCTTTCCTCGGTGGAAGCGCGGACAACAAGGCGACAAGACCCTCTGCGACCGTGCCCGCGGCGCGGTCGAAACCGGTTCTGCGCTGTCGCTGATGCTCCTGCTCTTCCAGCTTAGCCACTCTGCCGCCGGAGGAGGTTCCGGCGCAGTTGTTGCATTATATAGCACAGCCGCAACAAAATTGCGAGTCGGAGCTTACGCTGATTCGCTCCGGGCCTGCGCGACGGCATTGAACTCGCCGCCCAAGAGGAGAAGATAAGCGCTCAGGTATAGCCAGGTGACCAGCACGACGACCGCGCCGAGCGAGCCGTAGGTCGCGTTGTAGTTGCCGAAATTGGCGACATACATGCCGAATGCACCGGTTGCGGCAAGCCAGCCGAGCGCGAACAGCACCGCCCCCGGCAGGACATCGCGCCAGTCCGGATGGGCGCGGTGCGGTGCAATCCGGTAAAGGACGGCAGCGCCGCCAACGGCGGCGAGCAGCATCGCCGCGTAGCCGGCGATCGCCCCCGCGCCTCCGCCGATGGTGGCTGTGAAGGCGAGCAGGGCGGCAACGATGCCTACGCCTGCCGCACCCAGCGCCGTGATGCCCAGCGCGGCAAGGGTCCGCCGCACGAAGCTGCGTCCTTCCGCGATGCCATAGGCTACATTGAGGGCAATGATGATGGAACCGGCCGCGTTGCGTGCGCCGATGAGGGAGAGAACGAGCGATGCCAGAAGCCCGAGACTGAGCCCGGTCGACGGTTCGGACGTCATCTCGGCAAGCTGGTCGCCGATCAGTTCTGCGGCCGAAGCGGGTAGCGCGCCGGCGAGAAAGTCGATGTGCCTTGCCACCGTGTCTGGCCCTGCGAACAGCCCGTACCCCAGCACCACCGACGCCAGGAGCGGCACCATCGCGAGGAACGCGTAATAGGCGATGCCCGCCGAAAGCAGGCTGGCGTTATGCTCGCCACTACGGGCAATTGCTGCCCGCAAGCGGGCGATCAGGCTGGTGACACGCTCGATCTCGGCGTTTGCCGGTCAGTCGCCCTCGCCGGGCTCGGGGGTGAAGTACTTCTCGTACTTGCCCTCTTCGCCCTTGTGCTCGTCGGCATCTTCGGGCGGCGCCTTCTGGCTGGTGATGTTCGGCCACTCGGCGGAGAACTTCGTATTGATCTCGAGCCATTTCTCGAGCCCGCTTTCGGTGTCGGGCAGGATCGCTTCCGCCGGACATTCGGGTTCGCACACACCGCAATCGATGCATTCGCTGGGGTTGATCACCAGCATCGTCTCGCCTTCGTAGAAGCAATCGACCGGGCATACCTCGACACAATCGGTGTACTTGCACTTGATGCACGCGTCGGTGACGACATAGGTCATGGGCGATTTTCCCCTGGAATTGGCACTATCGAACCGGCTGCTAGTTTGCTTTCACCTGCCGGGTCAAGCGCTCTGTAATGGCCTTGTGCCTCGCTAGCAGGGCCGCGGCGTGCAGGCAGGCTGGTAATTTCGATAATCCGCACTCCGCCCGGAAGCGGAATGGTCAGCACGTCGCCCGCGGCAACGGCATGGCACGGCCTCGACACGCGCTGCCCGTTGCACCGCACGTGCCCCTCCTCGACCAGGCGCCTAGCGATGCTCCTGCTCTTGGAGAAACGCAGCCAGAAGAGCGCGAGGTCGAGCCGCATTCAGCGCACGAGGCCCGCGAGCGAAGCGAAGGGATTGCCGGGAACCGGCTCGGCCCGCTCGACCGGTTTGCCGCGCGGCTTGCCGTTCTTCCGATTCGAGGCAGCCTTGTGCGGCTTGGCTTGCGGCGCATGGGCCTGTCCCGGTCTCCACGACCAGCGATCGGGCTGTCTCGGGCCAAGCTGTCCCTCGGCGAGATCGGGTGCGCGGTTCAGCCGAAACCCTGCTGCGCCCAGCAACCGCTCGAAACTGCGCGGCGTGAGCCCGGTCGAAATGGCCAGCGACTGGTCGAGCACCACCTTGCTCGCGCCCTTTTCACGCTGCTTCACCCGCGCTTCGTGCGCGGCCCGGATGATCTTGTCGGCGATATCGATCCGGATCGCCTGCTCGCCTGCCGGACGGTAGCCCGAAGGCAGCCTGTCCTTTCCTTCGATCACCGGCTGCATCGCGGCCTCGAGCGGGCGCCGGTCGCTGCCCAAGGCGTGCAGCAGTTGGCGTGCGCCCGGCTTCAGCAGCGCGGGCGCGTAGACGTCGAGCGCGCCGAAATGCACGCCGAGCTTGCGCAGGAACGGGCGCAATTCCTTGGGCACATGCTCCAGCCCGGCCGCCTTGCGTGCAACGTAGCCAGCCCCCGCGACCAGCTTCAGCAGCAAGGCACGTGCCTCGCTGCCGCCTTCCTCGGAATGGGTCGCCGCTTCGATCTTGGCGAGCGGGGCCAGCGGAGCGACCTGACCTGCGAGCCAGGCTTCGATTGCCGCCAAAAGGCGCGCCCGGGCCGGTTCGGGCACGTCGGCCAGCTCCTTGCTTGGGACGAGGCGCGGGTTCGCGATCGGACCGTCGCGATCGATCCGCGCCAGCTCCGTGCCTTGCCAGCGGACGATTCCCTGCGCCAGCTCGAGATCGGACAGATCGCTCGCGGCAAGCGCGTCGGCCCGCTCGGAGAGTATTTTCGGCATGGCTCTTTCTCCTGCTGCCTGCAGCATCTTGCGATCGCGATGATCGGCCCGGTGATCGACTTCGAAGCGGAAGCCCCGCACGCGGCCGATGCTTTCCGAATCGACCAGCAGTTCCCCGTCATGCGCGACCGTGACCGGCAGTAATCCCGCATCCTTACCGAGCGATTTCAATAACACGGCGGTCCGCCGGTTGACGAACCGTTCGGTCAGGCGAGCGTGGAGCGCGTCCGAAAGCCGCGCCTCGACCGCGCGCGAGCGGGCGGCCATCTCGTCGCGCGCCAGCACCCAGTCCGGTCGCTGGCAGATGTAGGCCCAGCTGCGGATCGCCGCGATGCGACCCTGCAGGGTGTCGATGTCCCCCTGCACGTTGTCGAGTTCGGCGATGCGAGCGGCGACGTAGTCGGCACCGAGGTAATCGTGCCTCAGGTCGCGCCACAATCTGGCGACGAAGCGCGCGTGGACGTCAGGGCCGCTCTGGCGGAAATCGGGCAGCGAACAGGCTTCCCAGAACCGCCGGACCTGGCCGGTGCCGCGAATATCGGCCGCGAGGTCTTCTTCCGCCAGGCGCTTGAGCACGGCGAGATCGATCGCCTCGGGCGCGGCGGCGAGCGCCGGGTCATCGGGCGGCGCCTCGAGATCGGCAATCAGCGTCGCTACCGTGTCGAAACGTGGCTCGGCCTCGCGCCAGAAGAGTTTGGTGAGCGGCGCGAAACGGTGCTCCTCGATCGCGTAGACCTCTTCCTCGGTGAACTCCGGCGCGTCGCGTCCGCTCGTGCCCCCGGCAAGAGTGCCGAAACTGCCGTCGCGCTGGTGGCGCCCCGCGCGCCCCGCAATCTGCGCCATTTCCGAAGGATGCAGCCGCCGTTTGCGCATTCCGTCGAATTTGCTGAGCGAGGCGAAGGCGACGTGATCGATGTCGAGGTTGAGGCCCATGCCGATCGCATCGGTCGCGACGATGTAATCGACCTCACCATTCTGGAACATCGCAACCTGCTTGTTACGTGTCTCCGGTGAAAGGGCCCCCATGACAACCGCGGATCCGCCACGAAACCGCCGCAGCATTTCCGCCACCACATAGACCTGTTCGGCGCTGAAGGCGACGATCGCACTTCGGGGCGGCAGGCGCGACAATTTGGCCGAGCCGGCATGGGTCAGCGTCGAAAATCGCGGTCGCTCGATGATTTCCGCCTTGGGGACGAGCTGGCGCACGATCGGCTCGAGTGTCGCCGAGCCCAGCAGCATCGTTTCGTCGCGCCCACGGGCATTGAGCAGGCGATCGGTGAAGATATGCCCGCGTTCGGGATTGGCGCCGATCTGCGCCTCGTCCAGCGCCACGAAGGATGCCGGCTGTCCGCCGAAGCCACCGATACGCGGCATGGCCTCGGCGGTGCAGCAGAAATAGCGTGCGCCCTCGGGCTCGATCCGCTCCTCGCCGGTGATGAGGGCGACCTGCTTTTCGCCCTTGATCGCGACCACGCGGTCGTAGACTTCGCGGGCGAGCAAGCGCAGCGGGAAGCCCATGACCCCGCTGGAGTGGCCGCACATCCGCTCGATGGCGAGATGTGTCTTGCCAGTGTTGGTCGGTCCGAGGACCGCCTTGATTGCGCCCTGATCCACGCAGGCGAGAGTGACAGTCGCGGCGCTCCGCATCAACTACTCGTCGCGGACATTCCACGGCCTGTCGCTACCACGAGTCGTTTCATCGCGAGTTAAAGCCGTCTTTACTTTGTTTAGGGCATGGTTTCGGGCATCGGGCAGCGAAACAGGCATGGCGGAAGGGGCCGCGTGCCGTTTGTCGGTATCCGGGACGGAGGGGCGTTGTTCACGCCAGAACACGATAGCGAGGCCATGGCCGCACGCGACAACGGCTCGACCGCGACCCGCGGTGGCGAGCCAATTGTCGTGGGCGCCCCGCTCGTCGCGCAGCCTGCCGTGCCGTTCCTGGCGCGTATGTCGGGCGTCATTGGTGAGCGGATCGAGGCGGCGCGCAGCAGCATCGCGCATCTTTTCGACCGGGTCGATCTTACTCCCGACCTCGCGCAGGACATCGGCAGCCGCAGGTGGTTCCGCGGGCTCGGCACGTTCCTGGGGCTGAGCGCGCTGAGCCTCGCCTTTTGGCCGGATTTCGCTCCGCTCGAAGCGGCGCCCGCCTTGCAGATCGACCGCGCGGAGCGCGACGAATACCGCAGCCAGATGATCATGCCGCTGGGCATGGGCGCCGACAGCGGGCGGCGCATGGGCGCGACCGCCAGCGTGGTGCCGCTCAAGTCCGCGCCCGAACGACCGCAGATCGAGCTCGTCGCGAATCTGCCGGGAGGCGACGCGTTGGAACAGGTTTTGCGCAGGGCAGGCGTGTCTTCCGCCGATGCGGCGCGGGTCGAGGAACTCGTATCGCGGGCGATGCCCCTGTCGGAGATCGACCAGGGCACGCAACTCGAGATCACTCTCGGCCGCCGCCCGAATGCTAATGCCCCGCGCCCGCTCGATGCGCTGACCTTCCGGGCCCGCTTCGATCTCGAACTCGATGTTGAGCGAGCCGGCGGAACCCTCGCGCTCCAGCGCAATCCGATCCGCGTCGACGAGACCCCGCTGCGCATTCGCGGTACGGTGGGCGACAGCCTGTACCGTTCGGCGCGTGCTGCCGGAGCGCCCGCCAAGGTGGTGCAGGAATACCTCAAGGCCCTGTCCGAGCAGATCGACGTCAATTCCGACATCCGCTCGACCGACACCTTCGACATGATCGTCGCCTACCGCCGCGCTGCGACCGGCGAGCGGCAGGCCGGCAAGCTCCTGTTCGCCGGGATCGACCGGGGCAGTGCGCCGAAGACCCAGCTGATGCGCTGGGGCAAGGAAGGCCGGTTCTTCGAGGCGTCGGGCGTCGGCGAGCAGCGCAGCGGCCTCGTTGCGCCGGTGCCGGGACGCACCACGTCGGGCTTCGGGATGCGACGCCACCCGATCCTGGGATACAGGCGGATGCATTCCGGTCTCGATTTCAAGGCGCGTCACGGAACGCCGATCGTCGCGGTGACCGACGGGACGGTGAGCTCGGCAGGTCGCGCAGGCGGCTGCGGGAACGCCGTGCGCCTCAATCATGCCGGCGGGCTGCAGACCCGTTACTGTCACATGAGCAGGATTGCGGTGAACCGCGGCCAGGTAGTGCGGCGTGGACAGGTCATCGGCTATGTCGGCTCCACTGGCCTGTCGACCGGGGCGCACCTCCATTACGAGATGTACCGCGGCGGCCGGGCGATCAATCCGGCGGGTGTCAACTTCGTGACCCGAGCCCAGTTGAGCGGAGCCGAGCTTCTCCAGTTCCGCGAAACGCTGAAGACCATCAGGCAAGTCGAACCCGGTGCCGCGCTCGAGAACCTCGCTCTGCAGCCGAGCGAAATCGATTCCTCTCCGCGCCGCGAGATCGATAGGGCCGAACAGCCCAAGCAGGTCGGCTGACCGCGGCCGATTGCGAAGCGCCGCGCTTTGCGGCAACACGCATCCATGACTGCCCGTTACCCCGCCACCCGCCTTCGCCGGACCCGTGCGACCGCTTGGAGCCGCGCGCTTCACCGCGAAACCGTGCTCACGCCCAGCGATCTGATCTGGCCGCTGTTCGTGACTGACGGCAAGGGGGTGGAGGATCCGGTGGCGAGCCTGCCCGGCGTGTCGCGCTGGTCGGTCGACGGGATCGTCGACCGCGCGCGCGAAGCGGTCGATCTCGGCATCAGATGCGTCGCGCTTTTCCCCAACACGCAGGAGGGCAAGCGCAGCGATGACGGCGCAGAAGCGCTCAATCCCGACAACCTGATGTGCCGCGCCATCAAGGCTATCAAGGATGCCTGCGGCGACGACCTCGGCGTGCTCACCGACGTGGCGCTCGACCCCTATACCAGCCACGGGCAGGACGGCTTGCTCGACGATGCGGGCTATGTCGTCAACGACGACACGGTTTCGGTGCTGGTCGACCAGGCAGTCAACCAGGCACAGGCCGGGGCGGACATCATCGCGCCTTCGGACATGATGGACGGGCGCGTCCACGCGATCCGCATGGCACTCGAGATGGGCGGCCACCACAACGTCCAGATCATGAGCTACGCGGCGAAATACGCTTCGGCTTTCTACGGCCCGTTCCGCGATGCGGTCGGCTCGGGCGGGCTGCTCAAGGGCGACAAGAAAAGCTACCAGATGGACCCCGCCAATGCCGAGGAGGCGCTGCGCGAAGTCGAGCTCGACATCGCCGAGGGTGCGGACAGCGTGATGGTCAAGCCGGGCCTCGCCTATCTCGACATCGTGTGGCGGGTGAAGGAGCGCTTCGGCGTGCCGGTCTTCGCCTACCAGGTGAGCGGCGAATACGCGCTCATCGAAATCGGCGCGCGCGAGGGCGTGGGCGATCGCGACGCGCTGCTGATGGAGAAGCTGCTCGCTTTCAAGCGCGCTGGCTGCAGCGGCATCCTGACCTATCACGCGCCGGTGGCCGCGCGTCTGCTCGGTGCCTGAGGTTCTCGAAACCGAGCGGCTGGTGCTGCGTCCGCCGAACGCGGATGACCTGCCCTTCCTGCTTTCCGAGATGAAAACGCCGATGGTCATGCGCTATCTGGGTGGCGCGATCTTTTCCGAGGCCGATGTCACCAGCCGCCTGCAGGCCGACATCGACGCCTTTCCGCGGCCCGAGGGGTGGCAGCGCTGGACGGTAATGCGACGCGAGGGCGAAGTGCCGGTGGGCCGTTGCGGGTTGTTCCACGTCCGCAGCGAGGCCGCTCCTGACGCTCTGCGCGGTGAGCGCGAGATCGGCTGGACGCTGGCGGAGGCGCATTGGGGGCAGGGCTATGCCACCGAGGCAGCGCGCGCCGTGCTCGACCACGCCTTTGCCACGCTGGAGGTGGTCTACTCGCAGACGAGTGATTCCAACGCCGCCTCCACCCGGATGATGCACCGGCTGGGCTTCTCGGCACGACCCGAGCTCGGCTATGTCGATCCCGATTATCCGGAGCGCGACAATCCCACGACGGTCTGGTCGCTGACGGCGCGGGAGTGGAAACGATGAACGGCGAGTTCCGCAACGAGACCGAGCGGCTGGTGCTGCGCGACTGGCGCAATGATGACTGGCCCGAGTTCTTCCGGGTCACGAACACGACCGCCGTCATGCGGTGGCTGGGCGGCGTGCTCGACGAGGAAGGCAAGCGCAAGCAGCGCGCACGGGTCGAGGCATGCCACGCGGCGAACGGCTTCTGTTTCTGGGCAGTGGAGCGCAAGGACGATGGCGCCTTGCTCGGTTTCTGCGGACTGAAGCGCGCCGACGCGCCCGGATCGAGCGTGACAGGCATGATCGAGGCCGGATGGCGCTTTCGCGAGGATGCCTGGGGCAAGGGTTATGCGAAAGAGGCGGCGATTGCCACGCTCGATGCTGCATTCGACCGCTTCGCTGCCGATGAAGTCGTCGCGCTTACCGTAATCGACAACGCACCTAGCTGGGGCCTGATGCGCCGGCTGGGCATGGAGCGCCGCGAGGAACTAGATTACGCGGACGACCGGTACGAACCGCCATGGCGCGACACCATCGTCTATTCGATCGCGCGCGAACAATGGGAGAAGCAGCAATGAGCCAATCGAGACCCGGCGTGAACATCGTCCCGATCCATGGCAAGACCCCGCAGATCGACGAGACCGCCTTCATCGCGCCCGG
Organism: Qipengyuania oceanensis; assembly: GCF_009827535.1. Lineage (NCBI taxonomy): Bacteria > Pseudomonadati > Pseudomonadota > Alphaproteobacteria > Sphingomonadales > Erythrobacteraceae > Qipengyuania > Qipengyuania oceanensis. Next base: position 1,786,073 of record NZ_WTYN01000001.1, read on the forward strand.
TGTGACCATCGTGGGCGACGTGACCATCGGGGCCGGTAGCTCGATCTGGTACAATTGTGTGCTGCGCGCCGACGTCAGCCGGATCGTCATCGGCGAACGGACCAATGTGCAGGACGGCAGCGTCCTTCACTGCGACCCGCCGCGCCCCGGCGACCCGGACGGCTCGCCGCTCATCATCGGCAACGACGTGCTGATTGGCCACATGGCTATGGTCCACGGCTGCGTGATCCACGATCGCGGCTTCGTCGGCCTGGGCGCGATCGCGATGAACAAGGCGGTGATCGGTTCGGACGCGATGCTTGCAGCAGGCGCCATGCTGACCGAAGGCAAGGTGATGGGCGCACGCGAATTGTGGGGTGGCCGGCCGGCGCGCAAGATGCGCGATCTCGACGATGCCGCGGTCATGGGGATGCGGATGGGCACGGCGCACTACGCCGAGAACGCGAAGCACCACGCCGAAGCGATTGCGGCCGCGCTTTAGTCGCGGATCAGGCTCCGCAAGGCCTCTATGCGATCCGCCTCGTGCGGTGGCTTGTCCCAGCGGATGCGGTGAATGCGCGGAAAGCGCATGGCGAGGCCCGACTTGTGGCGCTTGCTCTCGTGAACGCTGTCGAACGCGACCTCGAAGACCAGGCTCCGGTCAGTTTCCCGCACCGGACCGAAGCGATTGACCGTTTTCTGGCGCACGTGCCGGTCGAGCTTCTTCAGTTCCTCGTCGGTGAAGCCGGAATAGGCCTTGCCGACCGGCAGCAGGTCCGCCCCCGCATCGGGATCACCGTCCCAGCAGCCGAAAGTGTAGTCGGAATAGAAGCTGGAGCGCTTGCCGGATCCGCGCTGGGCATACATCAGGACGCAATCGACCAGTAGCGGGTCGCGCTTCCACTTGTACCACAGGCCGGTTCGGCGCCCGGCGACATAGGGGCTGTCGCGGCGCTTGAGCATGAGCCCCTCGATCGCGTCGTCGCGCGCGCCTTCGCGGATCCGGGCGAGATGTTCGAAATCGCGCGCCTCGACCACCTGACTGAGGTCGAAGTGGCTGTCGGGCAAGCGCGGCATCAGCTGTTCAAGCCGCTTGCGCCGCTCGGACCAGGGCAGCTGGCGCAGATCCTCGCCGTCGAGCATCAGCACATCGTAGAGCCGGACGAAGGCAGGGTACTCGGTCCGCATCTTCTTGCTGACGGTCTTGCGCCCCAGTCGCTGTTGCAGCGCGTTGAAGCTGGCCGCGCCGCCTTGCTTTTCCCGCCCGGCTTCCCCGCCCTGGTGCGTGCCGCGCACCAGCAATTCACCGTCGAGGACAGCGGGCACTTCCAGCACCTCGACCATTTCGGGGAAGCTTGCCGAGATATCGTCGCCGCTGCGCGAATAGACCCGCGTATCGCCGCCCGGATCGCCGGGCACGTGGACCAGCTGCACGCGGATCCCGTCCCATTTCCATTCGGCGGCATAATCGTCGAGCGAGACGACGGTCTCTTCCAGCGGATGCGCCAGCATGAAAGGCCGGAAGGTCGGCATGTTGTCGATATCGGGAGCGGCCTCGCCGCCTGCCGCCCAGGCGAACAGTTCGGGATAGGGAGCGCTGAGCGCGTGCCAGTACTCCTCGACCTCGTCGACCGAGACATCGAAAGCCTGCGCCAACGCGGTCTTCGCAAGTCGGGTGGAGACACCGATCCGCATCCCGCCGGTCGCCAGCTTGAGAAGCGCATAGCGCCCCGAAGGGTCGAGCCGGTCGAGCAGTTTCGGCAATTCCGACATTACCGTGACGCGGGTCATCTGCTGCAGCGTCTCGACCGCTTCGCTGACGGTCGGCGGCGGGGCGTCCGCCTCGGCGGTGCCCATCTGCCCGGTCTCCCACAGCAGGCTGGCGGTTTCGGCCGTGTCGCCGACGAAATCGCGGCTCAGCGTCCAGAGCACCGGGTCGATCCGTTCCTTCATCAGATTGCGAATGGTCGAGCTCTTCACCGCGGGAAAGTCGAGGCCGTCGCTGAGCGCGGCCAGCGCCCATCCGCGATCGGGATCGGGCGTGGCGCGCAGATATTCCGCGATCAGGCGCAGCTTCTCGTTCCGGCTGCGGGTATAGACCAGCGCATCGATGAGGGCGGCGAACTCTTCCATTAGCCGGCCAGACCCTCTTTTCGACTCGCCTGTTCATAGCTATGAAAGCGCGGAGATAGCAGGCATACGCCAGCTTCAGACGGGAAGGAATCGCCACCATGCATTTCAAGTTTTTCGCCGCGTCCATAGCCGCCATCGCTGCCCCGGTCGCGATTGCTGCCGCGCCGGCCGCCGCTCAGGAGGCCGCTGCGAAGTTCAGCACCCAGCTTCCGATCGAAACGCTGATGGCCGACGATGCCGCGCGTGCGGTGGTGCTCAAGCACATGCCCGGGCTCGATCAGCATCCGGCCTACGACCAGATGAAGGGCATGAGCCTGCGGACCATCATGCCCTATTCGCAAGGCCGGATTACCCCGGAAACGCTCGACGCGATCGACGCCGACCTGGCGACTCTCTGATCGAGTACTTGTGAGGCGGGTGCGCTCAGTCATCCTCGTCCTCGTAACCGACAAGGGCTAATGCCCGCGCGCGGCGCTGGTGTAGCTGGCACCAGCGCAGCAGCGCATCCTCGCGCCCGTGGGTGATCCAGTTCTCCTGCGCGCCGACTTCCTCGATCGTGCGGGTCAACTCGCCCCAGTCGGCATGGTCGGAAATCACCAGTGGCAGCTCGACGTTGCGCTGGCGGGCGCGCTGGCGCACGCGCATCCAGCCGCTCGCCATGGCGGTGATCGGATCGGGAAGGCGGCGGCTCCAGCGATCGTTCAGCGCGGATGGCGGGCACATGACCACCGCACCACGCATGTCGTCCTTCGAATGATCGGCGACCAGCCGTAGTTCGCCGAGATCGACGCCATGTTCTTCGTAGAGGCGGCACATCCTTTCCAGCGCGCCGTGCAGATAGATCGGGTCCTTGTGCCCGACCGCGCGCAATTCCGCGATCACACGCTGCGCCTTGCCCAGCGCATAGGCGCCGACCAGCACGCAGCGATCCGGGTGCGCGGCTAGGCGGTCGAGCAACTTGGCCATCTCGTCCTCGATCGGAGGATGGGTGAACAGGGGCAGGCCGAAGGTCGCCTCAGTGATGAAGATGTCGCAGGGCGTCACTTCGAAAGGGGGGCAGGTCGGATCGGCACGGCGTTTGTAATCGCCGGTGCAAATGATCCGCTCGCCGGCATGCTCGAGCAGGATCTGCGCGCTGCCGAGCACGTGTCCCGCCGGAATATAGGTCGCATCGACCCCGCCCTTCAGGCGGATGGTTTCGCCGTAGGCGACCGGCACTGCCCTGGATGGCATCTCGCCGTGCTCGTTCTCGACCCCGGTGCGATAGCGCAGGGCCATGATCGCCAGCGTTTCCGGCGTGGCGACCGTCTCGCCGTGGCCTCCGCGCGCATGGTCGGCATGGCCATGGGTAACGAGCGCCCGATCGACGGCGCGGCTGGGGTCGATCCAGCAATCTGCCGGAGCGACATAAATGCCGTGCGGTTCGGGCGTGATCCAGGAAAAGGGCGGCGGCATATGACCGACTCAAGCAAAAGGGGCGCGAACCGTTCCCGTATCCGCGCCCCTCGCTGGTTCGATTGTCCCGGAACGATCAGCTTTCGCTGTCGTCCCCGTCCGGACCCGGGCCGGTTTCCTCGCTTGCGCCTTCGCTGGCACTGGCGTCCGGCACCTTCGTTGCGGACTTCTTCGAGGATGCTTTCTTCTTCGGCTTGGCCTTTGCCTTGGGCGGAGCGGGCGTGAGCTCGAAGACCGGCTTGCCGTCCTTCACGCCCACGTGCACCTCGCCGCCTTCGGCGAGCTTGCCGAACAGCAATTCCTCGGCGAGCGGCTGCTTGATCTTTTCCTGGATCAGGCGGCCCATCGGACGTGCACCATAGAGCTTGTCGTAGCCCTTGTCGGCCAGCCACTTCCTCGCATCGCCGTCGAACTGGATGTGGACGTTCTGTTCGGCCAGCTGCAGTTCGAGCTGGAGGATGAACTTGTCCACCACGCGCGCGACGGTGCTTCGGCCGAGGTAGGCGAAGGGCACGATCGCATCGAGGCGGTTGCGGAATTCGGGGGTGAACATCTTCTTCACCGCTTCCTCGCCCGCGTCTTCCTTGCTCACGTCGCCGAAGCCGATGCCCTGTCGTGCCATGTCGGACGCACCGGCATTGGTCGTCATGATCAGAACGACGTTGCGGAAGTCGACCGTCTTGCCGTGATGGTCGGTCAGGCGGCCGTTATCCATCACCTGCAGGAGGATATTGAACAGGTCCGGGTGCGCCTTCTCGATTTCGTCGAGCAGCAACACGCAATGCGGGTTCTGGTCGATCGCATCGGTCAGCAATCCGCCCTGGTCGTATCCGACGTAGCCCGGGGGCGCGCCGATCAGCCGCGAGACGCTGTGGCGTTCCATGTATTCGGACATGTCGAAGCGCTTCAGCTCGATACCCATGATGCTGGCGAGCTGGCGCGCGACTTCGGTCTTGCCGACGCCGGTCGGGCCGGAGAACAGGAACGAGCCGATCGGCTTGTCCGGATCGCGCAGGCCTGCACGCGACAGCTTCATCGCGGTGGACAGGCGATGGATCGCCTCGTCCTGGCCGAAGACGACGTGCTTCAGGTCGCGCTCGAGGTTCTCGAGCGCCTTCTTGTCGTCCTTGCTGACGGATTTCGGCGGGATGCGCGCCATCGTGGCGATCACGGCTTCGATCTCGCGCGAGGTGATCTTCTTGCGCCGACGGCTGGGCGGCACGAGCATCTGCATCGCGCCGACTTCGTCGATCACGTCGATCGCCTTGTCGGGGAGCTTGCGGTCGTTGATGTAGCGCGCCGACAGCTCGACCGCGGTCTTGATGGCATCGGGCGTGTACTTGACCTTGTGATGCTCCTCGAAGGCCGAGCGCAGGCCCTTCAGGATCTTGACCGTGTCTTCGATCGTCGGCTCGTTGACGTCGATCTTCTGGAAGCGGCGCAGCAGCGCGCGGTCCTTCTCGAAGTGGTTGCGGAATTCCTTGTAGGTGGTCGAACCGATGCAGCGGATCGACCCGCCCGAAAGGGCCGGCTTCAGCAGGTTGGAGGCATCCATCGCGCCGCCGCTGGTCGCGCCGGCGCCGATGACCGTGTGAATCTCGTCGATGAACAGGATCGCTTCGGGCATCTTTTCGAGCTCGGAGACGACCTGCTTCAGCCGCTCTTCGAAATCGCCGCGATAGCGCGTGCCGGCCAGTAGCGCGCCCATGTCGAGCGAGTAGATGACCGCATCGTTGAGGACTTCGGGCACGTCGCCCTCGATTATCTTGCGCGCGAGACCTTCCGCGATCGCGGTCTTCCCGACGCCCGGGTCGCCCACGTAGAGCGGGTTGTTCTTGCTCCGGCGGCACAGGATCTGGATCGTGCGATCGACTTCCGGGCCGCGACCGATAAGCGGATCGACCTTGCCGGCCTTGGCCTTGGCATTGAGATTGACCGTGAACTGGTCGAGCGCAGTTTCCTTCTTCCCGCCTTCGGCCTTCGCCTCGTCGGCCTGCTGGGCCTCGTCGGCGCCCTGCGGATTGCGGCTTTCGATCTGGCGACCGCCTTTGCCGATCCCGTGCGAGATGAAGCTGACGGCGTCGAGCCGGCTCATGTCCTGCTGCTGCAGGAAATAGACCGCGTAGCTGTCCCTTTCGGAGAACAGGGCGACCAGCACGTTCGCGCCGGTTACCGTATCCTTGCCCGAGGACTGCACGTGCAGGATCGCGCGCTGGATCACGCGCTGGAAGCCGGCGGTCGGCTGCGGATCGGCGTCGTCCTCGGTCTGGAGCGACTGGTATTCCTGCGCCAGATACTGCTTCACGGCCTCGGCCAGTTCGGCAAGGTCCACCCCGCAGGCCGCCATGACCTGGGCCGCATCCTCATCGTCCGTCAGGGCGAGGAGAAGATGCTCGAGCGTCGCGTATTCATGGCGCCGTTCGGCCGCATCGGCGAGGGCGGCGTGGAGCGTCTTCTCGAGGTTCTGGGCAAAGCTGGGCATGTAATTATCTGTCCTGATTGATAGAACTGGATTTGTGAAGATTGCGTTGCTGGGGATGAACGCATGCTGATGCGGATCTGGCGGCTGTCGGCGCCGTGTCCAGCCAATATGGGAAGCCGCCCCGCAATGTGTAGGGGCGGTGGCGGGTCACGACCCTGATTTCCTGCCGAACAGGGCATCCGCTGCGGCGCGATGGGAGCTGGCCCTTTCGCGATGGTCGCGGACCCGCTCGATCTCCGCTTCGAGCAGCTCGATCCGCTCGCCCAGCTCGTCGACCGAATAAGGCGAGAGGTCTTCGCCGGCGAGCTTGCTCGCGGCATCTCCTCTCGGGCGTGGACGGTCGTCTTCATCCATACGAGTGATGTTCGCGCCTGTGGCGGCTTGCTGTCAATGGGAGCGCTGGCTAGTTGTCCGCAGTTGCGATGGCGCTGTCACCCGGCAGCCACACCGCGACAGGGGGTTTTGCAATGGGTCAAGTTCTGCCGGATACGATGACTGCGATGGGGTTCGACGAACCCGGCGGGCCGGAGGTATTCCGCGCCGAAACGCTGCCGGTTCCGCAGCCGGGAGAAGACCAGGTGCTGATCCGGGTCAGCCATGCCGGGGTCAACCGCCCCGACGTCATCCAGCGGCAGGGCTTCTACCCGCCCCCGCCGGGCGCCTCGCCGATCCCGGGCCTCGAGATATCGGGCGAAGTCGTCGCGCTGGGCAAGGGCTCGCCCGAAGCGCTGCTCGGCCAGAAGGTCTGCGCGCTCGTCTCCGGCGGCGGCTATGCCGAATACTGCCTCGCCCATTTCCGGCATTGCCTACCCGTGCCTGCAGGAATGGCGCTGGACGAGGCCGCGGCGATTCCCGAGACTCTGTTCACGGTCTGGCACAACGTCTTCGAACGCGGGATGGCCGCCGAAGGCGAGACGCTGCTGGTCCACGGCGGGACCAGCGGGATCGGCACGATGGCGATCATGCTCGCCAAGGCCTTCGGGCTCGACGTGATCGTGACCTGCGGCGACGACGAGAAGTGCGCCGAGGCGCGCAAGGTCGGGGCCGATCACGCGATCAACTACAAGACGCAGGATTTCGTCGAGGAAGTGGAGCGGATCACCGGGGGCAACGGTGTGGAAGTCGTGCTCGACATGGTTTCGGGCGATTACGTCGCGCGCAACATGAAATGCCTTGCCGAAAGCGGGCGTCACGTGACGATCGCGGTGCTGGGCGGACCCAAGGCGGAAATCAACATGGCCGTCGTCATGAGCCGTCGCCTCACGCTAACCGGATCGACCCTGCGCCCGCGCACCGACGCGTTCAAGGCCGCGCTCGCCGACGAGATCGCGCGCACGGCCTGGCCATTGTTCGAAAACGGCGACATTCGCCCCGTCATGGACAAGATCTTCGCGCTGTCCGATGTGTCCGCCGCTCACGCGCGGATGGAAGCCGGCGACCATATCGGCAAGATCGTGCTGGAGGTCGGCTGATGGCGGAGCGATACACGCTTCACGAGGACCCGCGCAGCGGCAACTGCTTCAAGATCGCCCTCACCGCAGCTTTGCTCGGCCTGCCGCTGGAGCGCAGGCAATACGATATCATGGCCGGAGAGACGCGGACCGAGGAATTCCTCGCCCGGGTCAATTCGAACGGCCGGATCCCCGTGCTGCAGATCGACTGCGAGGACGGTTCGACGCGGTTCCTGCCCGAAAGCAATGCGGCTTGCTGGTACCTCGCCGACGGCAGCGCGCTGATCCCGGATGACCGGTTCGAGCGGGCCGACATGCTCCGCTGGATGTTCTTCGAACAGTACAGCCACGAACCCAACGTCGCGACCTTGCGCTTCTGGCTCCGTTTCGTGGGCAAGGACAAGCTGTCGGACCACCAGCGCGCGCAACTGATGCCGAAGCATCTTGCGGGCGAGGAGGCGCTGCGGGTGATGAACGGCCATCTGGCGACGCGCGACTGGTTCGTCGGCAATTCCATCACGCTCGCCGATATCGCGCTCTATCCCTATACTTCGGCTGCGGCGGAGGGGGGCTTTGACCTTTCGTCCTGCGATGCGATCCGGGCATGGATCGAGCGGGTGGAGGCCAGCAAGGGCGCGATAGCCTTCGACTGACCGGCGGCATGAATCCTTGCGCGGCGACGTGCTTTGACCTAGATCGTCGGGGCAACGGCCGCTCCGCAAGGGGCGGCCCTTTACATTTTCAAGCCGATTTCAGGACCGATCCATGGCCAATCAACCCACCCCTCTGATGCCGCATGCTACCGCCACCTGGCTGGTCGACAACACCGGCCTGACCTTCGAGCAGATCGCCGCCTTCTGCGGCATCCACATCCTCGAGGTCCAGGCGATGGCGGACGATCTGGCCAGCAGCAAGTACACCGGCCGCGACCCCGTCCACGCCGGCGAACTCACGCTGGAGGAAATCGCGCGCGGCGAGGGCGATAGCGAATATTCGCTCAAGATGCAGAAGGCCCCGGTCGAAGTCACCCGCACCAAGGGTCCGCGCTACACGCCGGTTTCCAAGCGTCAGGACAAGCCCGACGGGATCGCCTGGTTGCTGCGCAACCATCCCGAAGTTTCTGATGCACAGATTTCCAAGCTGATCGGCACGACGCGCAACACCATCGGCGCGATTCGCGAGCGGACGCACTGGAACATCCAGAACATCCAGCCCAAGGATCCGGTGACGCTGGGCCTGTGTTCGCAGCGCGAGCTCGACGCGGTCGTCGCCAAGGCTGCCAAGAAGGCAGGCACGAGCGAAACCGAAGAAGCGGCGCCGGTCGAGGCGGGCACCGATCGCGAGAAGCTGATCGCCGAATTGCGCGCCGAACGCGATGCCAACGAGAAGGCCGCTGCCGAGGCTGCGCAGGAAGCCGAAGCGGCTGCCTGGCTCGAGAACAAGCGTGCCGAAGAGGCCGGCGAGGCGACCGATCCGGCCTGAGGCCAGGGGCCAGCCTATTCGCTTGCCTTTCCAAGGGAATGCTGCATCCTGCTGACATGAATGTCAGCAAGGCACATCCTTCACCCGCGACCTATGGCCATCCGGTTCCGTGGGCGACGCATTTTTCGCCCATGACACTCCCGGAAATGTTTGCCCGAACGGTTTCACGGGCGAGCGGCAAGCGGCTGCTCGCGTTCATGGGGCGCGACTACAGTTACGCCGACCTCTATGCCGAGGCGCAAGCCTTCGCGGCGGACTTGCTCGCGCGCGGGATCGAGAAGGGCGACCGGGTCGGCCTGTTCCTGCCCAATGTGCCGATCTACGTTTCCGCCTATTACGGGGCGATGATGGCGGGAGCCACGGTGGTGAATTTCTCGCCGCTGTACACGGTCGAGGAATTGCGCGCCCAGGTCGCCGATTCGGGGACGAGGATTCTCGTAACGGTCGACGTGCCGGCGCTTTATCAGACAGCCAAGAAGGTGCTCGACGGTTCGCAGCTGGAAACGCTGATCGTCGGCGAACTTGCCGCCATGCTCCCGACGCTCAAGCGCATCGGGATGAAGCTCCTGAAGCGCAGCGATATCGCGCGGGTCGAACACGGTTATGGCGTCGTCCGCTGGTCGGATTGCGTCGCCACCCGCAGCCCGGACGTGCGCCCGGTCGACCTCGAACCCGAAGACATCGCTTTGCTGCAGTACACCGGCGGGACGACCGGCACCCCGAAAGGCGCCATGCTCAGCCATGCCAACCTGTCGATCAACGCGCAGCAGGTCGCCGGGCTCAACCCGTTCGGCGCGCCCGAGAGCGAGATCTTCATGGGCGCGCTGCCGATGTTCCACGTCTTCGCCAATACCGCGCTGCTCAACCACGCGGTCGTGACCGGCGGCGCGATCGCCATCGTCCCGCGCTTCGATGCGGGGCAGGTGCTGGCCACGATCGAGAAGACCGGAGCAACCGGTTTTCCCGGCGTGCCGACCATGTTCCAGGCGTTGCTCGACCACCCTAAGCTCGATTCGACCGACCTGTCCTCGCTCAAGGTGTGCATTTCCGGCGGTGCGCCGCTGCCTGCACCGGTGCGCGAGAAGTGGGAGAGCCGAACCGGTGTGCGGCTCGTAGAGGGCTATGGCCTGACCGAGAGTTCGGGCGTGGTCTCTGCCAACCCTTATGCCGGGCATCGCAAACCCGGCACGATCGGCCAGGTCGTGATGGGGACCGAAATCCTGCTGCTCGACAAGGAGGACGAGACCCGGTGCGCGCCCGATGGCGAGCCGGGCGAGCTGGCTATCCACGGCCCCCAGATCATGCAGGGTTACTGGAACCGGCCGGAAGCCAGCGCTCAGGTGTTCATAGAGCACGAGGGCAAGACCTGGCTGCGAACGGGCGATGTCGCGACGGTCGACGGCGAGGGGTTCCTGCAGATCGTGGACCGGATCAAGGACATGATCGCGGTCGGCGGCTTCAAGGTATTCCCGAGCGAGGTCGAAAAGGTGCTGCTGGAGCACCCGTCAGTCAAGGAAGCGCTCGTGCTCGGCCTGCCGGACAATTATCACGGCGAATATCCGGCAGCCTACGTCACGCTCAACGATGGCGCGGAGGAAACGGGCGAACAGCTGGCCCAGTGGCTCAATGCACGCGTCGGCAAGCATGAACGGGTGTCCGGCGTGACCGTGCGCGAGATCCTTCCCAAGACGATGATCGGCAAGCTCGATCGCAAGGCGCTGAAAGCCGAGATCCTCGGCGAAGAAGCGTAGCGGACAAAGGAAAAGGGCGCGCCTCGCGGCACGCCCTTCTTCCTGTAACGAATGTGAGGCCGATCAGCCGGCGAGGCTGAGCTTGGGCTCGCTGCCGTCGGGGTTCGTGCCGTCCTTGCCGGCTGCATCGCCCGCCGGAGCCTTCGCCTGGTTCTGGGCCTGCTTGGGCTTGCGATTGGCAAAGCGCCCTTCGACCTGCGCACCCTGTTCGATGGTCAGCGCATCGTAATGCACGTCGCCGTCGATCCGGGCGGTCTTCAGGATCACCAGTTCGCGGGCATTGATGGAGCCTTCGACCGATCCGGAAAGCCGGGCGGTTTCCGCCTCGATCGAGCCGGAGATCTTGCTCGATTCGCCCTGGACCAGCGAGGAGCAGGCGATGTCGCCTTCGATCGTGCCGTCGACATGGAGGTCGGCGCTGGCCGAGATGTCGCCCTTTATGGTGACGTCCGAACCGATCACGGAAAAGGTCGAGTTGGAATGGTTATTCATGGCCATGGGATCAGCTCCTACGCTCGGGTGCGGAGAATCCGCGGGCTTCTTTGAGAACATCGGGTGCACTCTCCAGGAATGGGCGCGGATTGACCGCGCGATTGTTGATGCGCAGCTCGAAATGGAGGTGCGGTCCGGTCGATCGGCCGGTGCTGCCGATGGCGCCGATCACGGTTCCGGCATCGACGGTCTGGCCGCGCCGGGCGGCAAATTTCGACATGTGGGCGTAGCGGGTCATCAGGCCGTTGCCGTGCGTGATCTCGACGACGTTGCCGTAACCCGACTTGCGCCCGACGAAAGTCACCTTGCCCTTGGCGGCGGCATAGATCGGGCTGCCGATCGGGCCTCGGAAGTCGAGGCCGTAATGCATCGCGCCGGCGCCGGTGAACGGGTCGCGGCGGTAGCCGTAGCTCGACGTCACCATCGCCACATTGGCCGGTGCGACCTGGGGGATGCCTTCGAGACCCTGCTCGAGAGCGGCCATCCGCGCGAGGCTGAGGCCCAGCCGCTCGAACCGCGGATCGACCTTGCCCGTGCGCCCGATGTTGAGCTTTTCCAGCGGACCACCCATCGCCTGCCGGTCGGCAGCGCGCATCATCACGTTCGGATCGAGGCCGAGCTTGCGGAGCGCCTGGGCTGTGCGTTCCGCCCGGCGGTCGGCATAGCGGGTCAGCTTCTCGACGAAAGCGATCTGGCGCGCCTCGATCTGGGCCAGCGCACTTGCCTCGGGGATGGCGGCACTGACCTTGTCGACCGTTGCAGTCGTCTCGGTAGTGCTGTCCGAAATCGTCTCGTTCGTCTTCGCATCGGCGGGCAGGGCATCGACCATGTCCTCGATGAACTGCTGGCGCTTGACGAGGTCGGTGGCGACCGCGTCGATGTCGTTGCGATAGGCAGAGACACGCTCTTCCGCGGTGGCGACCTTCGCTTCGCGTGCGAGCAGCGAATAGCGGTCCGCCTCGGCGCGGTACTGCGACCATGCCATGCCGGCCATTGTCACGGCCCAGGCCACCAAGGCCAGCACGGCGAGCGCCGCGGCCCGCTTCTGCAGCTTGGAGGAAATTTTGATGAAGCGGACCTGGCCTTGCGAGCGCATGATGAATTCGCGCTCGGGAAACCAGCGTTGCAGGCGGTCTGCGAGCCTGCCGGCTGTCAATTTGTTGAGCAAAACGACCCCTCGTCGGTACTGTTTTATCGATCCCGTGGAGGGCGAGCTACCAAGTGCCTGGTTAAAGGTCGATTGGACGGAATTGGTAAAAGGGTCGAGTCGACGGACTCCCGGGACGAGTCGAGCGTGAACATTCACATTTTTCGGTTTCGGTTGAAACGAATCATGTGAATCTGCGTTTAGCGCGCCGATTCTCCCGCCGCTCTATCCTTGCCGAGCCTGCGGCTGACAGCGTGGCTTCTGCCTGTTAGAGACGTCGCATGGCTGAAGCAGACCCCCAACTCGACACAGATTTCACCAAGCTCGTCGCCGACCTCGCAAAGGACGGTCGCGCGGCTCAGCGCAAGCTCGCCGCGATGAGCTCCGAGCAGAAAGCGGCAGCGCTCCACGCCGCCGCAGACGAACTGCGCGCGCGCAAGACCGCGATCCTCGATGCCAATGCGAAGGACGTGGCATCGGGCGAGGAGCGTGGGCTGACCGGCGCGATGCTCGACCGCTTGCGGCTCGATCCGGAGCGGCTGGAAGGCGTCGCCTCGGCCGTCGATGCCGTCGCCGACCTGCCGGACCCGGTGGGCGAGGAGATCGACCGCAACACTCAACCCAACGCCCTGGTGATGACGCGGGTTCGCATTCCGGTCGGCCTGCTCGGGATCATCTACGAAAGCCGTCCGAACGTGACTGCGGATGCAGCGGCATTGTGCGTTCGCGCGGGCAACGCCGTGCTTCTGCGCGGCGGCACCGAGGCGGTGCATTCGAACCGCGCGATCCACCAGGCGATGGTCGCCGGGCTCGAGAGCGCGGGTGTACCTGCAGCGGCAGTGCAGATCCTGCCGACGCAGGACCGGGCAGCGGTCGGCGCGATGCTCAAGGCAGCCGGCCTGATCGACATGGTGATCCCGCGCGGCGGCAAGAGCCTGGTCGAGCGCGTCCAGAACGAAGCGCGGGTGCCCGTGCTCGCGCACCTCGATGGCTTGTGCCACACCTATGTCCATTCGGCGGCCGATCCGGCCAAGGCCCGCGACATCGCGGTCAACGCCAAGCTGCGCCGAACGGGTATTTGCGGCGCGATGGAGACCCTGCTGATCGATGCGCAGTTCGACGGAGCGGCGGACGTCCTGGCCGCGATCGCCGACAAGGGTTGCGAACTGCGCGGCGATGGTCGTGCGCGTGCACTCGATTCCCGGGTCGCCCCGGCCAGCGAAGATGACTGGGACACCGAATATCTCGACGCGATCCTCTCTGTGAAGATCGTCGATGGTCTCGACGAAGCGATCGCCCATATCGAGGCGCACGGTTCGCACCACACCGATGTCATCGTGACCGAAGACGATGCCGCCGCGCAGCAGTTCATGGCCGAAGTCGATTCGGCCATCGTGATGCGCAACGCCTCCAGCCAGTTCGCCGATGGCGGCGAGTTCGGCCTGGGCGCCGAAATCGGCATCGCAACGGGCCGCCTGCACGCGCGCGGCCCCGTCGCGCTGGAGGGGCTGACGACATACAAGTGGCTCGTCCATGGCGACGGCCAGACCCGCCCGTGACATGCGGCTTCTAGCCGCGATGGTGTCAAGGGCCTCTGCCGAGAACCGATTTGGCTCGTAGGCGGGTCGGTCTTCTGGGTGGGAGCTTCAATCCTGCGCATGGCGGGCACCGGCGCATTTCGCTCTTCGCGCGCGATGCGCTGGGGCTGGACGAGGTGTGGTGGCTGGTTTCCCCGGGCAACCCGCTCAAGCCGAAGAAAGGCATGGCATCGCTGTTCGCGCGGATGAAGGCGGCGCAGAAGCGGGCGCGCCGTGCGCCGATCGTGGTGACCGCGATCGAGCGCGAGTTCGGGTCGCCCTACACCGTCGACACGCTGCGCTCGCTTGCCCGGCGCTATGCCGACACCGAGTTCGTCTGGCTGATGGGTTCGGACAACCTGTTGCAATTTCATCGCTGGAAAGACTGGCGCTGTATCGCTCGGACGATGCCGATTGCGGTCATCGCCCGGCCCGGGTATGATGCCCAGGCTGTCGCAAGCCCCGCGATGGCCTGGCTCGGTCGTTTTCGTGTACCGCTCGCCGGATTTCGGAAACGGGGCGAATGGAGTGCGCCGAGCCTGGTGATCCTGCGTTTCGATCCCGACCCCCGGTCCGCAACGGCTATCCGCCGCGGCGATCCCGATTGGGCGGAACGATACGCTACCGGCACGGTGCGAGACCAGCTGACGCACAGGCGCATCGATCCGGACGGAGATCGTCCGGCGTGAACCTCGCCCTGCGCCCGCCGTCAGCTTTCATCAATGCAGATTGGAGTAGTGCACACGCCTATGAACCAGGCGCAAACCTCTGCGGCACCCGCCGCATCGCAAACGGCCGGACTCGCCCTGTCGAGTAACGGCAAACCGTCCGACGACGTGCTCGCCATGGTCCTGGCGCAGCTCGACGACGACCAGGCGCAGGATGTCGTGACCATCCCGCTCGAAGGCAAGTCGAGCATTGCCGACCACATGATCATCGCTTCCGGCCGGTCGACCCGGCAGGTCGCCTCGATGGCGCAGAAGCTCGCCGAAAAGATCAAGCAGGCGGGTTTCGGTCCGGTCCGGCTCGAAGGCCTGCCGGCCGCAGACTGGGTGCTGATCGACGCGGGCGACGTGGTCGTCCACCTGTTCCGTCCGGAAGTCCGCAGCTTCTACAACCTGGAACGCATGTGGGCCTTCGGAGACGCCCCGCCTGTGACCGGCAACGGCTGAACAAATCGCGGTGCGCGGGTTCCTAAGCCGCGTGCCGGGGGCTAGAAGCGCGCCATGCTGCTGCATGTGATCGCGCGCGGAAAGATCGGCCGCTCCCCCGAGGCGGAGCTCGTTGCACGATACGAAAAGCGGATCGGCTGGCCAGTCCGGCTGACCGAATTGCCCGAAACGGGCGGACGCATTCCCGAATCACAGATGCCTTCGCGCACGGTCCTGCTCGACGAGCGCGGCGATGCGCTCGGCAGCGAGGATTTCGCCGCCAAGCTGGAGCGCTGGCGTGACGCGGGCGTGCGCGAAACCCGGTTCCTGATCGGTGCCGCCGACGGTCACTCGGACGAGGAGCGGGCGGCAGCCGACCTGCTATTCAGCTTCGGCAAGGCGACCTGGCCGCACCTGCTGGCACGCGCGATGCTGCTGGAACAGCTCTACCGGGCGACGACGATCATCGCCAACCACCCCTATCACAGGGCGGGCTAGGCCATGCGCGCCGCTCCGCTCGCTGCCGTGGCCGCAACCTGCGTGGTCCTTGGCGCAGCCGCATTGGCGGCCGGTCGTATCGACGCGCAGACGCCATCCCCCAGTGTGACCAGGTCCGACGCCCGAGCCGCGCTCGACCAGGCGGAAGCCGATCGGCGGGCCGCGGGCCTGCGTGCCCAGACGCTCGAGAAGCAGGCGGAGCGGGCGGAGGAGGCCGCGAAAAAGGCCGCCAGCGAACGGGCGGCGCTCGCGGCACGAATCCAGCAGGCCGAAGCCGCGATCACCGCTGCCGAAGTGCGCGTGGCATTGATCCAGGACCAGCAGGCCGCGCTCGATCTCGGCCTTGCCGAAAAGCGCCAGCCTCTCCTCCGGCTGACGGCAGCGCTCCAGCGCATGGCCCGCCGCCCGCTCGCCCTGTCCGCCCTGAAACCGGGCAGCCTAAAGGACGCGGTCTACGTGCGTGCCATGCTCGCGACCAGTGTCCCGGAGATCCAGCGGCGGACGAGCGGCCTGCGCGCCGAGCTCGCGCGCAGCCGTAAGCTAGCCAGCGAAGCCAGCGCCGCGCTTGCGACCCTGCGCGAGACCGAAAGCACGCTCGACCAACGACGGCGGAGTCTCGCGGCGCTCGAAGCGCGCGAGAGAATGGCCAGTCGCCAGGCCGGTCTTGCCGCCCGCCGCGAACAGGAGCGCGCCTTCACCCTCGCAGAAGAAGCGCGCGACCTCGACGCGCTGGTCGGCGAATTCGACCGTGCAGGAGCCTTGCGCGCGCGCCTCGCCGCCTTGCCCGGACCGGTCCTGCGCCCCGGTAGCGGCGGCCCCGCGACGGTGCGCATGGCCTTGCCGACGCCCGATGCTCCGACGCAATCGGCGCCCTCGGGATATCGCCTGCCCGTCACCGGACGGATCGCGACCGGGTTCGGCGAGCGGTCGGGAACGAGCCTGCCCAGCACGAGCGTGAAGCTGGCACCGAGAGCCGGCGCGGTCGTCGTCGCCCCGGCAGCGGGGCGTGTCGTGTTCGCCGGCACCTACCGGGGCTATGGCAAAATCGTGATCATCGAGCACGGTGGCGGCTGGACGAGCGTGGTGACCGGTCTTGCGCGCACCGATGCCCGGGTCGGGGAGCAGGTCGTCGGCGGTTCGCCGCTGGGTCGCGCCGGGCAGGCCGATCCCGCGATCGGGCTGGAACTGCGCAAGGATGGCCGTCCGACCAATCCCCTGTCGCTCATCCGCTAGCTCGGCGAGGGCGTCCGTCGAGCCTTGATGGCCGTTCGCCAAAGGCAATCTGGCATTCATCCCGCCGGCGCGATAGACTGGCGGCAACAGGAAGGTCTGCACACGATGAAATTCGCGAACTTGGTCCGGGCAACAGCGCTGGTGAGCGCGGTGGCGATGATTCCCGCCACGACAGCCGGTTTTGCCGCAGTCGATGGCCGGGTCGGCCCGGAATTCGCGCGTTTCTTCGCCACTTACGAGCGAATCAAGTCCAGCTATGTCGAGGAAGTCGACGACGAGAAGCTGATTCGCGGCGCCATCGACGGCATGCTCGCCTCGCTCGATCCGCATTCGGCCTATCTCGACGGTGCAGGCTTCCAGCGGCTCGAAACGATGATCGACGGCAATTATTCGGGCCTCGGCCTGTCCGTCGTGATGGAAGACGGCGCAGTGAAGGTCGTCTCGCCTTTCCGCGGCAGTCCGGCAGAGAAGGCGGGGCTCAAGGCCGGCGACTTCATTACGCATATCGACGGCAAGCTGGTCTACGGCGGCGACATCGACGAAGCCGTGACCCGGATGCGCGGCCCCGCCGGTTCGGCGATCAACTTGACGATCTTTCGCCCCGGCCGCGACGAGCCCTTCGATGTCCGCGTGACCCGCGGCGTGATCGAACTGGAGCCGGTCACCCATGAATTGCAGGCCGGCAACATCGGCGTGATAACAGTGAACGAATTCTCGCGGGACGTCGGCAGCGATGTCTACACCGCCTGGGAAGCGCTCCGGAAGCAGGCGAGCGGGCGCATGAACGGGCTGGTGCTCGACCTGCGCTCCAATCCCGGCGGCGCGCTGGAAGAGGCGGTGAGCCTGTCGGACCTGTTCCTGACCAAGGGGCGGATCGTCTCGCAGCGCGGCCGCGCGCGGGGCGAAAATCTCGCTTACGATGCCGAAACCGTGTTCCGTGGCGATATCGCGGAGGGCGTGCCGCTGATCGTGCTGATCGATGCCGGTACTGCGTCCGCGTCCGAGATCGTCGCCGGGGCGCTGCAGGACCACCGCCGCGCGGTTATCATGGGCGAGCGCAGCTTCGGCAAGGGAAGCGTCCAGTCGATCCTGCCGCTCGGCAACAACGCCGCGCTCAAGCTGACTACCGCCCGTTATTACACCCCGTCGGGCCACTCGGTGCAGGAGGGCGGAATCAAGCCGGACATCGCGGTGCCGCAGCTGTCCGATCCCGATCTCGCCAAGCGGGCCAAATTCCAGATGCGCGAATCGGACCTGCGCGGCCATTTGATCAACGAGCTGGCCATGGAAGACGAGGCGATGGAGGCCGACCGGCGCGAGGATCCGCGGTTCCAGAAGACCGCGGAGCAACTCGAGAAGGAAGGCATCGACGATTTCCAGCTGCACTATGCGCTGGAGACGCTGCGCCGCACCGCGCCCCGCACCATGGCCTCGCGCAACTGACCGATGGCGGAAGATCCCTCGGCCAGACTGGCTCGCCAGCTGGCGCTGGCAACGCCGGCCCTGCTCCTGGGCGGGGCGCTGGTTTCGCAATACGGCTTCGGTCTCTACCCGTGCGAGATGTGCATGTGGCAGCGTTACCCGCATTACGCGGCGCTCGGCTTTGCGCTGCTGGCGAATTTCGCCCAGCCCAGGCGGATGTGGACGGCGGCGGCAGCGCTGGCCATCCTCGTCTCGGGCGCGATCGGCCTGTTCCACGCGGGCGTCGAGTATCACTGGTGGGAAGGCATCACCGGCTGCGCGCTGACTGCGGACACCACGGGGACCGACGCGCTCGAGGCAATCATGAACGCGCCGCTGGTCCGGTGCGACGCGCCGGCCTGGACGCTGTTCGGCATTTCGCTCGCGGGATGGAACTTCCTGTTCTCGACAGCGTCGGGGCTGGGTATCCTCTGGCTCCTCTCACGCAGCGCAAGGCAAGGCTGACATGACCTACAAAACCCCTCGCGAACGCATGATCCGGGTCGACCAGGCCGGCGAATTCGGTGCGACCCGCATCTACGAAGGCCAGCTGGCGGTCATGGGCAACCGCGGCCCGCATTCGGGCGAGATCGCCGCCATGGCGCGCCAGGAAGAAGGGCATCGCGCGCGGTTCGACGCCCTGATGGCCGAGCGCGGCGTGCGCCCGACGATCCTGCAACCCTTCTGGTCGATCGCGGGGTATGGCCTCGGCGTCGCGACCGCGCTGATCGGGCCGGAGGCGGCGATGGCCTGCACCGCGGCGGTCGAGGAAGAGATCGACCGCCACTATTCCGAACAGCTCGACGAGCTCGAGGCCGATGGCGACGATCCCGAACTCGCTGCGATGATCGAGGAATTCCGCGAGGACGAGCGGGAGCATCGCGATGCCGCGCTTGCCGCCGGGGCCGAGCGTGCGCCCGCATATCCCCTCCTTGCAGGCGCGATCCGCCTGGGCTGCCGCGCCGCGATCAAGCTGGCGGAGCGGATCTGACGGGCCAGGAACTGCCGACCGGTCCCGATCGCTTCCAGAGGCAACCCGCCAGGGAAACGCTTCACTTGGCATTCACTGCAAAGCGCGCCTAACTGGGTGCGAACAGACAAAGAGACCCGAAATGATCCGCAGCCTTTCCCTTCTCCCGCTCTCCGCTTTGGCGTTCGTTGCCGCGCCCGCAGCAGCCCAGGACGATGCAGGCGACAAGGTCAACATGGTGATCATTTACGGCGACGATGACTGCCCGGCCTCGACCGAAACCGAGATTACCGTTTGTGCGCGCAAGGCGGAAAGCGAACGCTACCGCATCCCCGAGACCCTGCGTTCCAGCGGCTCGCCCGCTAACGTCGCATGGGCCGAACGGGTCGAGAAACTCGAGACGGTGGGCAGGTTCGGCACGATGTCGTGTTCCCCGGTCGGCGCCGGGGGAGTGACCGGTTGCACGCAGGAAATGATCGATGCTGCCTACGCCGATCGCGAGAACAATTCCGATGTCCGCTTCGGCCAGCTGATCGAGAACGCGCGGCAGGAACGCCTGTCGACGATCGACGAGGATGCCGCGGAAACGCAGCGCGACGTCGAGGCGCTCGAGCGGGCCTACATGGAGAAGCTGGAGCGCGAGCGCGAGGGCCTGCTGCCTGGCGAGGAAGGCCCGGTTGCCCAGCCGGTCGACACGGCCAACACCGACGAAGCCGAATAGGCAGATCGCCCGGCCGGAGATTACAACTCGGTAACGGCGCGCTTTCACGCTGGCGGCAATTCCGGGTGCGGGGCAGACCCCGGCCATGGGGTCGCAGCCGAAAATCCTGACGGTCGTCGGCACTCGCCCCGAAGCAATCAAGCTATTCCCGCTGATCCACGCCCTGCGCGCGGATGGTCGTCTCGCCGCGCGGGTGTGCGCGACCGGCCAGCACGCGGGGATGCTTGCCGATGTGCTCGCGTTGGCCGGGATCACGCCCGATCACGACCTGGGCCTGATGTGCGCAGGCCAGTCGCTCGACAGGCTGACCGCAAGGCTGATCGAGGCGATCGGGGAAGTACTCGACCGCGAACGCCCCGACGTCGTGATCGTGCAAGGCGATACGACCAGCGCCTTTGCCGGCGCGCTGGCCGCGCATTACCGGCAGATCCCGGTGGCGCATGTCGAGGCGGGCCTGCGCAGCGGGAATATGCATCATCCCTGGCCCGAGGAATTCAATCGCAAGGCGATCGCGGCGGTGGCTGACTGGCATTTTGCTCCTACCGATGCGGCGCGCGACGCGCTGCTGGCGGAAAATGTCCGTCGGCAATCCGTCCACGTCACCGGCAACACGGTCATCGATGCGCTTCTATGGATGCGCGCCAGGCTTGCCCGGCAGCCGTCGCTGGCGGAGCGAATGAGTGCGATCGAACAGGCGTGTCATGGGCGCCGCATCATCGCGGTGACCTGTCATCGGCGCGAGAATCTCGATGGCGGAGTTGAGCGCATTGCAGCGGCGCTGGCCGAGCTTGCAAGCAGGAACGACGTCGCGATCGTGCTGCCGCTCCACCCCAATCCCTCGGTGCGGTCAAGCTTTCTCGACGCGCTGTCGTGTCGCGATCAAGTGCATCTGGTCGAGCCGCTGGGATATCCCGATTTCGTGCGGCTGCTCGATTGCGCTCATCTCGCTCTGACCGACAGCGGCGGCGTCCAGGAAGAGGCGCCCGCATTGGGCACGCCGGTGCTGGTCATGCGCGAGACGACCGAGCGGCTCGAGGGGATAGCGGCGGGAACCGCCCGGCTGGTCGGGACCGACAGCGATCGGATCGTCGCCGAAACCGCGCGGCTGCTCGACGATCCTGTTGCCCATGCGACGATGGCGCAAGCGCACAATCCCTATGGCGACGGAAGGGCGAGCGGCCGGATCGTCGATGTGCTGGCGGCGGCACTCATCGCCTGATCGTCAGATGCCGTGATAGTCGCGATACCAGGCGACAAATTTGGGGAAGCCAGTCTCGACCGGGGTCGTCGGGCGATAGCCGAAGTCACGCTCCATCGCGGAAATGTCGGCATAGGTGCGCTCGACATCGCCCTTCTGCATGCCGCGCATTTCGATCTCCGCCTTGCGACCGCAGGCATCCTCGATGATCCCGATGACCTTCATCAACTCTTCGGACCGGTTGTTGCCGATATTGTAGATCGCGTGCGGGGCGTGGCTGCCGCCCGGCTTCTGCGCGCCATCGTCCGCGGGCGGGTGGTCGAGACAGGCAATCACCCCGGCGACGATATCGTCGATATATGTGAAGTCGCGCTGCATCTTTCCGTGGTTGAACACCTGGATTGGCCGTCCTTCCAGGATCGCGCTGGTGAACAGCCAGGGCATCATGTCAGGCCGCCCCCACGGCCCGTAAACCGTGAAGAATCGCAGGCCCGTCTGCGGCAAGCGGTAGAGGCTGGCGTAACTTTCGCTGATCAGCTCGTCGGCGCGCTTGGTCGCGGCGTAGAGTGAGACGGGGTGGTCCGTCCGGTCCTCGACCGAGAATGGCACTTTCTCGTTACCGCCGTAAACCGATGACGAACTTGCATAGACCATGTGCCCGATGGCGTTGTGCCGCGCATATTCGAGCATGTTGACATGCCCGACGATATTTGCCGTCGCATAGACGTGCGGATTCTCGATCGAATAACGCACGCCCGGCTGGGCGCCCAGGTGAACGATGCGCTCGATGCTGCGACCTTCGAGGCACGACGCCAATGCCTCGCGATCGGAGAAGTCGCAGCGCTCGAATGCGAAACCTTCCCCGCCGGCACCCGCTTGAATATCGGCGACGCGCGCCTGCTTGAGCGCTACGTCGTAATAGGGTTCAAAATTGTCGATCCCGAGCACCGTATCGCCCTGCGCCACAAGCGCGCGGCAGACCGCGGCACCGATGAAACCGGCTGCTCCAGTGACAAGGGTGGTCATGCCGCCCGCAATAGTGTCATTCTCCGACTACCTTGCGGAAATATGCGACCGTCCGGTCGAGCCCCTCGTCGAGCTCGATTGTCGGTTGCCAATCGAGTACTTCGCGCGCCTTTGTGATATCGGGCTTGCGCTGCGTCGGATCGTCCTGTGGTAGCGGCCGTTCGACCAGTTTCGACTTTCCACCAACTTTGCCGAGGACCTTCTCGGCCAGTTCACGAATGGTGAACTCGTTCGGATTGCCGAGGTTGATCGGCCCAGTCACGTCCGGGTCGGTATCCATCAGCGCCAGGAACCCGCGGACGAGATCGTCGACATAGCAGAAACTGCGCGTCTGGGATCCATCGCCGAAGATCGTAATGTCCTCGCCTTGCAGGGCCTGCACGATGAAATTCGACACGACGCGCCCGTCAGCCGCATGCATGCGCGGACCGTATGTATTGAAAATGCGAGCGACCTTGATCTCCAAGCCGTGCTGCCGGTGGTAATCGAAAAACAGAGTTTCGGCGCAGCGCTTGCCTTCGTCATAGCAACTGCGGATGCCGATAGGATTGACATTGCCCCAGTAGCTTTCTTCCTGCGGGTGTATTGCAGGATCGCCATAGACCTCGCTGGTGCTCGCCTGGAAGATCGGGACTTTGAGACGCTTCGCCAGCCCGAGCATGTTGATTGCTCCGTGTACGCTGGTCTTGGTCGTCTGGACCGGGTCGTGCTGATAGTGGATCGGCGAAGCCGGGCAGGCGAGATTGAATATTGCGTCCACCTCGACAAACAGCGGGAAGCAAACGTCATGTCGCATGAACTCGAAACGCGGCTCGCCGGCGAGGTGGTCTATGTTTGCCTTGTCGCCGGTGAACAAGTTATCGACGCACAGGACTTCGTCTCCTCGCTCGAGAAGCCGATCGATGAGATGGGAACCCAAGAAACCCGCGCCCCCGGTCACGAGGACCCTCCGCCGCCCAAAAGCCAGCCTTGCCAAAATAAAAACTCCAGAAGATGTGCGCGTCGCTTTAGGAATCGGGGCAATTCTTGTCCAGTTGGCTCTCCGCCAGCGACCACGATCGCCCGCAGCGACACCCATTCAGCCCTCGCTCAGTTCACAGAAGTGAATGTATTCCGATGCGTGGATTGCTTCAGCGATTAGTGATGAGGATTTTGGCCGCAGCCGTGGCGTGCCTTGTCCCGTCCGCGGTTTCGGCGCAAAGCCCCGATCTTCAGAGCCGGTTGGACGCTGCGTCGGGCGGAAGCGATCCTGTCGTGCGGATTACGCGCAATTCGAACATCGCTGTTCGCCACGGCTTGATCATACCGCGCGGGGTGACACTCGACCTGCAAGGTGCAACGCTCGTAATTACGCTGACGAGGACCAACGATGCTGGCGTCAGGCTGCTGTCGGGAGCAACGCTGCGCAATGGCACGGTGCGAGTGCTTTCTCGCGGTACGCCTGGCAGTCAGGCTGCGATTCACGCGCCTGTCCTGGTCGGCGCGCTGTATGGCGAAAACCCGTCCAGCGCCAGAATATCTCGCTTCGAGGCTCCGTCCGGCTGGCGGATCGAGAATATGACCCTGCATTCCGACAAGCGCGTTATGGTTGGCGGATCCCAGTTGGGCGCTGCGGGGATTGCAATCATGGGCGGCGCGAATCATGGCTCTATAGACACTGTGACAATCGAAGATTCCGACCGCATGGCAGGCGGCGTCATGATCGATTGGGGCTTCATCGGCCCCATTTCATCCGGCGATGTTGCGAGATCGGCGCAGGCTTATCGTAGTGGCCTCGGCTGGACGGCGCATCCGCACTCGATCACTATCGAGAACCTCACGATTGGCAGGCTGACCAAGCCGTCGCGCCACGGTGATGGAAGCTTCGGCCTTCGCATTTCCGGCGCTCACGACATCCTTGCAAGACACATTCGCATCGAGCGCGTCACCGAATCAGCCATCTTTTACACAGCTGGCGATCTTGGTTATGAATTCGCCCGGGGCAACGACCGGAGCCGGGCTCACCGGGGAACCGTAATCCAGCATGTGCATGTGCAAGCTGTCGACGGCGGGCACCTTATCAGAACCAACAGTCACGCGGACAACATTAGCCGGGCCGCCGAGCGCGGCTATCGCCCAACCCTCGCCCCAATCGCCGAAACAGACCTGACGATTTCGAATGTATCGGGAACATCGCTACGCCCCCGACCGCATACCAGTGGCGTCAGGGTGGATCATCAGCATGGCGGAACTCTGCGCGACATCTCGGTAGCGGGTTTCGACACCGGCTTCTGGATCGACGAGCAGGTCAATGCGACGGTGCTCGAGCGCCCGCGCGCGATCGCCAGCAAAAGCGCCGCCTTCATGATCGGGCATCCTCACCGGCCGCCTTCAAACATCTCCATCGCTCAGCCGATCGTGGAGGGAGCAGGCATTGGTGCGCAACGCCTGGCAGTCAGTCGCAGCACCGGTGTAGTCGTCCGCGGCGGAAATGCGAGGCTGGAGATCTCCGAGCAAGCTCGCGGAACTCGGGTCACCCGGTAAGGGGACGTTCCTCGACTTCGAGGAGTTCGAGCCATCCGTCGGCAAACCGAATAGCCGGATTTTCGCCCGGTTGCTCCACGATGCGAGCGGCCCAAATGATCAATTTATGATCATCGCGCACAATGAATGCCCCCGGGTACGGGTGCGTCACTGCTCGTACCAGGCATTCTGCGTCGTGGACCGATCCGTCGCGGTCGATCTCGCCGTCTTCGGGCTTGCGCCCCTCCCAAACCGTGGCCCCGGCTTCGTCCTGCTTTAGCGGAGAAACGGTGCCCGCTTCCAATTTCGGGATCGTCTGTCTCATCAGATGGACGTGAGCCTGGTCGACCAATCGATATAGTTCGGTTGCCGTAGTTGTATCGGTAAGTGGTATGGTCCCCTGCGCTATTATCGGCCCGGTATCTACTCCGGAATCGAGTTGAAACATCGTCACGCCTGTCCGCTCTAGACGTTTGAGAATTGCCCATGGGATCGCCGCGCGGCCGCGGCCTTCAGGCAGCAAGGTTGGATGCATCCCGATTGCAGCAAGACGTGGCAGAGCGAGAATCTCAGCCTTTGCGATCTGCGACCAGCCGATAATGAACAGGTAGTCCAAATCGTACCGCGCGATGGCCGCGATAGTGGCCGGATCGTTTATCGAGGCAACTTTGATCAGGTCGACACCGTTGTCTATGCAGAACCGGTCCAAGTAGACCCTGCCCGACTTGGTTTTCGCGCGCTCGTCTGACAGCGTTATGGCCACGTCGAGACTCGCGCCCGCATCGTAGATGGCCTCCATGCAGGACAGTCCCAGTTGCACGCAGGTCACGAATCCGTATCTCACGATTTCTCCTTCAATATTTCGGTGGCGGGCGGGTGAGATAGGCGAAGGTCCGCAACATCACCTTTGCATCGGTCAGCAGACTTCTTTTCGCATAATATTCACCGTCGAGTTCCGCCTTTCTCGTCACGGGCATTCCGTCATAGGCATTCACCTGCGCCCAGCCAGTAAGCCCCGGACGCAGTTGCGCCGCGCCGTTTTCTTCTCTCAAGAGCAACAGCTCGGTCTGAGTAGGTAACGCGGGGCGAGGGCCGATGAGAGACATGTCGCCGATCAGTACATTGTAGAACTGTGGCAATTCGTCCAAATTGGATCGCCTGAGGAACCGGGAGATCCACGGGAGCCGGACCTCCCCTAATTGGTCAGAGGGAATATCGCCTGTCGTGACGGGAAGTGACCTGAGCTTGTAGAATTTGAACGTCCGCCCGGACCGGCCGCTACGCTTTTGGGTGAAGATTACCGGGCCGGGATCGAATATCTTGATAAGCATGCCGAGAACCAACACGACCGGAGTCGCGATTATCAGCGCTATCAAGGCCCCCGCAATATCGATGACACGCTTGCCGACCTCGTACATTTTGCGAGAGGCACCTACCATCACCTCAAACCGATGGCCTGCGCCGTCATGAAAGCTTCCGCGCGGTCGAGGCCGGCCTGGGCACCGCGGGCGGTGGCCAAAGCACGGATCGCTTTTTCGCTCCGGGAATGCGGGTAAGCCCGCATGACGCCACGATAGCAGGCCAAAGCCTCGATTTTGCGATCGAGATTTGCTCCGACCTCTACAAAAGTGTCGGGTGCGAAGCTGCCGGAAGCCGCCGGAAACGACCAGTCCGTGGATGACTGCGTTTCCATCAGATAGATTGCGCGCACGCCAGGCGGCTCCGACCGACGCTGCGACAATCTAGCTGCGGCAAGACAGGCCCGGGCGACATGCCCATGATCGTCGTTCAGGTCGCCTGGAAAATGCGTGAAAATACGGTGCGGATCGATTGCAGCGATCTGCTCTTCTATGGCTTGGACCAGTTCTACATGCGGCACCGTGTTGAAACGGATATTCGGAAAGTTCTCAAAGCATGGGTCTTCAAAACCCAAATGCCGGTGCGCCGCCAGACAGTCCGCGCGAAGTTCGTCGTCGGACGGTCGCGCGTTGCGGGCATCGGCCCCTGAGCACATCAGCAGCGTATGTACTCGCTCTCCTTGGCTCGCCAACTGTGCACCGGTCGCACCAAAGCCGAGGACCTCATCGTCGGGATGAGCGACGACCACCAAGTTTCTTACCGGTGCTTCGACCATGTCAGAATCTCCGATACTTCAATGCTGCCCGCGCGGCATAGTGGGCGAAGAACCACGCCGAAGCGACGGTGCCGAAACCTTCGATCTCTCGGTATGTTTTCCAGACCTGCCGCGCGGAATTGCCCTTGTCGCGAGAAACCGACGCGTCGAGGACGCGGTAGCGCACCAGATCCTCATCCAAGCCGCGCGCGGCACCGCCTTCACGCAAGATGTTCAACCAGCAAACGAAGTCGTCATAATAACAGCGCTGCATGTGGATCGGACCGGTCTGACGCCTATCTACCATGACCGACGAGGTTAGGATGGCCGTGTTCTTTAGCAGACCACGATAGTCGATCGCGTCGGGGACAGTGACGTACGCGCCGGTTCGGGCCGCGTCGGCGGAAATTCGACGGTAGCCGGTAAAGGTCAATGCAGCCTTGGTCTCAAGCTGAAATGCAATCTGACGTTCCAGTTTTTCCGGCAGCCATAAATCGTCGCTGTCCAGAAATGCGATCCAGCGTCCGGACGCTTGCCCGAGAGCCAGATTGCGTGCCGCCGCGGGCCCTCCGTTGTGGCTGGCTTCAATCAAGCGGATTCGCGAATCCGAACGCGACAAGGCGCTCACGATCTCGCGCGTATTGTCTGGTCCGCAATCCTCGGCGATGAGCATTTCCCAGTTTTGATAGCTTTGGGCCTGCACCGACCGAATGGTCTGCTCGATGACGTTCGCCGCCTTGTAGGCCGGTGTTATCAGCGACACGCGTTGTTCCATCGAATCTTCTTGTAGAGGCGCCATCTAACCCACCGGTTCCCATACCAGCAGTGTCGGGGGATTGCGGGGCGAGGACACAAAGCGCAGCTGCTCGGTGGCGATGATCCTGACAAGTCCCTCGTCACGAAGTCTTGCCGCAGTACTAACCAATGTGCGCTGATAATCCTGCCGCCACACGTAGGTGCGTGATGCCTGATCGCGCAGGCTGAACTTGCTCAACAGTTCGTAACTAGGCTCCAGCATGATTACTCGGCTCACACCGGCCGAGATCAGATTGCGGAACACGCGTTCGGTGTAATCAGGCAGCTGCTCCAGACAGTAGTGGGTGAAACAGGTTGCCCCGCGCAGCTCCGAGAAGCCCGGACTGTCAGAATCGAGCAGATCGATCTGACCGATGCGGATTATATCGTTAAAGCCGAAATGGTCGACCACTTCCCGAGCAACATCGCGTCCTGTTGCCGACAATTCGAGGCCGACCAGCCGCGCGTAGCGGTTGCTTGTCGCGAGCGAGACGAGGTTCGCACCGGTCCCCGAGCCAAGTTCGTAAAGCGTATCTGTTTCCTGATCATACTTCGCCAGGATCGCATGCAGCATTCTGCGACGGTAGGCATAGTAATCGGTTCCGGGCATCTGCCAGAGTGCGCCTTCGATCTGCACCACCGCAGGTTCGTCGAGCCAGGCCTTGTCAGCATAAAGCAGGGCATCGTCGACCTGCTCCCAGCGGCGCGCCTGCCTCTGTTGCATCCACTCGCCTTGATCGTAATCGGTTGCGACGAGATCGCTATGCCGCGCGCGCCGTTTGACCAACCGATGCACGATATTGGCGAGAGTAATCCGGCCGTATATTGCCTGCGCGCGCAGGCTGGACACGCGCTTTGCGCTCTCCGGGATCGGTATTCCGTAACTCGTCATCGTGTGAGTGTCGCCATGTCAGGTTTTGCGGGTGTGGAGCCGCCTCGGCGCGCGGCATGGGCATCAAGAGCCTCGAGCAGTGTCTGCGCGACCTGCCGGATGTTATCCGGATCGAGATCGTACAACTCTCCGGGCAGAGTCTCTCGCCAGAGCCCGGCGAACCACCCGCGCTTGGCAGCGTGCTCGCAGATGGCTGTCGATCCCGACAGCGCAGACTTGATCGCGACGGCTGCCTCACCGGGGTTTTCGACCGCGTTGGCAAATGGTGCATCGCGATAGAAGGCATTGCCCAACACGATAACCGGTTTGTCCAGCAGACCGGCCTCCGCTCCGCTCTTCGAATTCACGGTCACTACGGCTTGAGAGCCTCGCATCACCTGGTAGTTGTTGGTTGCCGGCGGCAAGATCGCAACATTCCGCCGCCGCGCCAGCAAATCCTTGAGCCGGCCGACCTCTATCATTCCGACCATTGCTGGGTGTTCCTTGATCGCCAACGATGTTCCCGGAGGAAGCGAGGCGGCGAGTTCCTCGACGAGCGCCAATTGGTCCAGATAGGCGGGACTGCGAATGGTCAGCGCCACGTCTCCGGGCACATGCAGCGGATAGTAAATGTAGCTGCCGAGACGCTCGAGCGGCGTATAGTGTGCAGCAAGGCGGCGGGAATTGAGCACATTGCGCAGGTGCACCGCCACGTGATGCCCGATAAAACCGAATTCCTGTTTCTTGCCGAGGACATATTTGTCGACCGACTTCTGCCACAACCGGATTGCGTTACGCTTCGTGAGCATTTTGCCGAGTGCGGACGCGTAGTGATGACGATCTTTGGCCGGGATGACCAGCGAGCCGCTGGTGACCGTGTGAGCGAGGTATTCGTCGACGTCGCTATCGGGAGCGGCGGTCGCAGCGGATCGGAATGACGGTGCTAGGAAGCTGTTTGCAGTAAAAAGTAGACGGCCTCGGAAAAAACTGGGTTCGATGAACAGGTTGTCCAGCCCCAAGTCGCGTGCCGCGTAGAAAACGCCAATGACGGAAAGAAAACCGCCGAGTTCCTGAATTATGATCGGTCGCGCATCAGCCGGCATGTCGCGGATTGCATCATGCGTTGCCTGTATGGCCCTGGCCAGTTTTCGACGCATCGCGGTGTTATCAGATGTGCCAAACGCGTAACGCTCATGCCGACTGATCGTCGCGAAGTCAGGCATGTCGATCGAGGCGAGGATCTCTTCCTCCGCCCCCTCGTGCAGAACCACCTTGTACGCATCACGGACTGCAAAGCCCTCGGCTTGGAGCAGTTCAGTGCTGCGGTTGTCGAATGAGATGAAGTGCGGCGTGTGACCGAGGGCGCGAAGCTGCTTCGCTACCGGAATCCAGAATTCGGTCTGGTACTCGGCCAGTGTAGTGATGATGGGTGTAGTCATGGACATGCGGCC
The DNA here is from genome assembly GCF_009827535.1 of Qipengyuania oceanensis. Classification (NCBI taxonomy): domain Bacteria; kingdom Pseudomonadati; phylum Pseudomonadota; class Alphaproteobacteria; order Sphingomonadales; family Erythrobacteraceae; genus Qipengyuania; species Qipengyuania oceanensis. The sequence goes on from NZ_WTYN01000001.1 coordinate 1,816,012, forward strand.
CGTCATCTTGCTGTCGCAGCAAGACCGTCTTGGGTTCGGGGCAGGTCGAACCCGGGCGAACCTGCGGATGGCCCGTTCACGGCCTGCATGCGCCCCACTAGGTTCTCTCGCTCGCGGCGCAGGATGGCTTGCTCGAGATGAAAAACACCGAACAGGATCAGGATCTTGAGATAAAAGGTATAGGCCAGCAACGAGTTCAGCATTCCTCCGATGTAACCAAGGTGGAATGCGAACATCACATAGATCGCCATTATCGATGACAGCAAATAGCCGCGAAAGATATTGCGCATCGCAAGCCTGGTTATCCAAGCTGTGCAGATTCCGATCAGAACCATGAGCGGGATCGCCCAGAACATCCCGAAAAGGCTGAGATAAATCTCCGGATATCCGCCCGCGAATTGTGTTCCGTTGGCAAGCAGTTCCTCGGTCCTGAAAAAGCCGACTTCGTTGATCATCAGATATTTGATGGATGTGTTTACGTTGGAGTCGATTGGATTGATGAGGACTTCGTCAATCGCCTGCCAATCTGGCTCGCGCATACCTCCGAAGACGAAATTCTGATAATGGGAAGCGTAAATTTCGACTGGTTGGACCAGCAGACGTTGCGATAGCTCAAACACCGGGTCGGCATAGCCACGCACATTATAGTAGCTGTTAACGATCAGACCGACCACAGCGATGGCGCCGATCAGGCCTCCGATCGCCATCAGCACTTTTGGCGAGATAAGTGCGGACCAAGGATCGGAGACGGTTTGGCGCGTCAGCAATCCTGCGCGCTTGGCTAGAATCAACGCACCGAACGGGAAAGCGTAAAAGCTTGCCACCATAACAAACGCGGAAAAGCGATTTCCCGTCAGCGCCCAGTAAACCAGCAGCAGCAGGACCAGTAAATTGGCGGACACGCTGACCGAGCGTCCTTGCAATCGTGGAATGACCGCTGCAATCCCAAGGGTAGCCGAGATGAGGAAGTTCATCTCGTAGGACAGACGGTGCAGGGGGCTTGCTATAATATTGTAGTCGACGCGGTCCATCCTGGAAAGAAGCGGTATTGTGCCGATTCTCAGCATTTCCAGATACAGAAGCGCGATCAGGCCGCTGGCACCGGCAATCATCAGCCACCGCATGCCATTGATATAGCCGGACGCAGCATAGGCCTTGTGGCTTATGCCCCTGAGAAACGCGCGGTCACCAAAGGCAACTGCGAGAGGGAGCACCAACGCCAGCACGGCAAAGCAAAAGAACGGCGTCGCCGAGTTCGCTCCCACGTGACGATCGAGTTGGGTTGCGTAGATCGGACCTGCGAGATCGAGATACAGAATGTCGACGAGCCGGCTACTCAGCGAGAACAGCAGTAGTGATGCGGCGATAGCAGCGACTATCCGCTTACGGATCAGCCAGGCAATGAAAAGCAAGGTGACACCAGCTATGCCAATCGAGATCATGACGACGCGTCCGCTTTCGCCGGCTTTCGCAAGGTCCAAATGATGTTGTAGCTGAAGCGCGGAGAGAACTCCTTCTTCGGCATTATGAAGAAACCATCGAGGTAGAAGTACCCGCCGGAAGATTCGCATACTTCAAGCCCAGCGCGGCGAGCGAGCGAGCGAAGAACGTCGCTGGATAGGATCGAGATGTGTCCGAATTCTTCAGGCGAGCTTTCAGTCTTGTAACGGGTGGAATTGCCGCGCGCCAACCATGCCACCCTCTCGACGACGTTGAAAGCATTGGGCAGCGACACGAAGGCCAGGCCTCCCGGCGTGAGCACGCGGGCGATCTCGCGCAGGATGGAGGCCGGGTTTTCGAGGTGTTCGAGTACATCGGATGCCACTATCGCATCGAATTCCGCGTCTCGATAGGCAGATAGTGCTTCGGCGTTGAGATCGACTCGACGGTACGAAAACCCGTCGGGCATCGCATCAACTTGGTCCTGCGGCAGCCAGTCGCATCCGGACAGATGTGTGAAACCGCGCGCGGCAAGGTGCTTTGACAGCCCACCTTTGCCGCACCCGACATCCAAGACCCGACTACTGCGGTCGTGGATCCGGCTCGCCACCTTGTCGGCCACCGTGGTATGACGCATCGACTGGCGATTAAATCCATCGGATGCTGTTTCATGCTGAGCTGCCCCAACCGCTGCACCGGCCCGCAACGCTCCGCGCAAGATATTTCTCAGCATCGTCTCAATCTCCAGCCGTCTTGGTCGCAACAACCTGTATTGAAGAAAGGGGCAGTCCGGTGAACGGGTGTCTTGCGGGCTTTGCGATCAGGCGTGGTCGGCCTGATATGGTAGTGGCCTTGTTTAGCCAATGTCGAACTTCGCCGATGCTTACCCGCTTCGCGCGGCGTTTCGGCTGTATGATCGCACGCAGGCGCGATGCCGCCCTGGATCCAAGCAGGTTCGCCCCTACACCTTGAAGCAACTGCGCGAACTTTGGTTTTTGATGACAGCCAGCCATCGACTGAATCAGGTTGCGGCTGCCGTTGCGAGGCGATCGCACCAGCACCGCCGCAATCCTTTCGGACGCGTCGCCGTCGATACGATAGAAATAGGGATAGCAGACCGACGTATATCGTTCCTGCAGGTCGAAGCTCTCCATGGCTACATCCAGGTTAGCTATGGCAAAAGCCATGTCTTCGAAAGATTGCATCAGCATACTGGCGCGATTGGGCAATTCGCTGTGCTGCCGTAGCGCGGGACTGGAAATAAAGTCGGGCGACATCGGCAATTTGTCGACCATCAATGCTTCAATCGCCGTGCTGCAATTGAGCTGGATCACGGCCTTGCTCCTGGCAATGACGCGTAGAACTCCACCCTCTCCATTAACGGTGACATTGGGCAAGTCGCGCAGCGCGTGCGAATAGACGTCAGGGTTTTCGAACGGATGCGGCCGCACGAGAAACTCTTCGTTCGGAAACCGGCTGGCTAACTTTGCGATCAAGCCAAGCATCTCGCGCATTGCTGTGGAACTGTCGGCGACGAGCGCGTTGACATAGTCGGAATCCCACCCTGCTGACACCATCGCATCAATGTCGGTGCCGCCTTCGACAAAGCGTGAATTCACCAGAGGAAACGCCGTGTTGATGAGAATGAAATCGCCACCGTCCGCATCGAGCAATGCGCGCCATTTGCGAGAGGCGCAATCGAACCGGGGACATCCCGTCAAGTGTAGTTTCTCCGGCGGGAGCACCCCGCGAGCCACGAAGGCATCATGCAGAAGCGGCCCCCAGAAGAAATATCCCGTAACGAGGTCGGCCCATCCTCCCTCGCCGACTGCACGCGCCAGTTCAGCCGGATTGTTGGGGCCATCGTTGGACAGGACGCCGCCTTCGCTGTCGAGGACGTAGACCGAGATGCCCATGTTTGCGTAAGCTTCGATTACATGGCGATTGGCCGGCCGGAGAAATGTCGTGACGACGGCGTCCAATCCGAGCAATGGCACATCCAGGCCTTGATCATAGAGCGGGATAATATAGCTCTCGACGCCCCGCGACCCGAGGGCAACCGCAATCATTGACACTGTCGGCAGGTCGCGGATCGGATGATCAATGATCAATCCGACCTTCAAGGGGCGATCTTGGTTCAAAAGGTTCTTCCGGAGTTCAGCCGTAAGTCAGGGCCACGCGTTGGCACTCACTCAAGTCGCCGGTGAGTTCGAATGTTGTCGTCTGGCGACCATTGAATTTCGGGTAGGATGTGAATGCAGCCATGTAAAGCAACCGTTCGTGGCCCGGGCTGACACGGCTGCCCATGTGATAACATCGGGTAGTGTCGACGAATCGGGCGCTTAACATTTTACCCTTCCAAGCCGAAACATAACGTTCGACCCCGTTTGTGAGCACTTTACTGTCGTGGCGATGACTGTTGAGTCCAAAAGGGACTTTTGCCGAAATGTCAGCGGGCAAATAGGTGAAAGGACCGTCGGCATCGTCTTCGCAATCGGTGAAATACACAAAGAGTTTGAGAACCGCAGTATCGTCGTAATCCTTGTGCCAAAGTTGCGACACGCGAAGGGGCCCAGGACGGTGCGAGGAATGGAGCAGGTATACGTAGTCGAGCAGCGGCGCATCATCGAAATACGCGCTTACAACGGCCAGGATTCGCTCCGCGATTGCAAGCTGGACGAATGGACTGTCGGCCGACTGGTGCCCGGCCTCATTCAAGTCCTCGTCCAGCAAACGATCCCAAAAATCCTTCTCCGGGTTGAGGCGATTGTCCTCCCGCACTCCGCTTGCGAGCTTGCCGACCGCGGCATCATACGCCGCACGCAGCAGTGCCTGATCGACTATTGCAGACGCATCCGCGCTTCCCGTGCGTCGCAACGTCTCGACCACAGAGCGCTGGTCTTCGTCCAGATCACGTCCAGCGAAGCTCTCCCTCCGACGATGAACAGCCGCGCGCGCACGATGGCGTGCAGCGGCCTTGCGCGCATGGCGATAGGGAGTGCGCGTAATGAACCAGCTAACTCGATTGCGAAGATTGGCGATTAATGGGGAAACCATGGAAAGCGGTGCCTGCTCCTGTGCGCTCCGGATTTAGATGCTCCGCCGAATCACTATAAGGATTTTTTCACGCGGCCTCTAGGCCGGCTATATCAGCTTGTCGTCCGGAGCTGCACGAAATAATCCCAAGAATGCGCGGATAGCGTGCTCGCGAAGAGCGCGCGGTAGCAGCAAAAAGGCGTAAAGAAACCAAATCAGTGCGGGCCCAAGCAGCAAGATTGCGAGCAGCACGATCGGGCTTGGTTCGGGCAAGAGCAGGTAGAGCCCACCAGCGACGACGAGTGCAATGGCGATCGCGGCAAGGCACTGCGTCACCAAATCGCTGCGCAGATCAATCCGCATGGCAATTACCCGCATCTGGAGCGGAAAAAGCAAAGCGAGGCTCACGACCTCGCCGATCACGAATGACCAAGGCGTAAAGTAACTCAGCAGCGCGACCGACAGGACGAGCTGCAACACCGACTGGATCAGCGTATAGACGTTCAGCCTGTTCACGCAGGCTCGATCCGCTGCAACCAGCGTGCCGGCAAATCCGCGCGGGACGTTCAGCAGCGGGACGGCCATGAACATCGCGAGCCACATCCAGTGACTGGAAATGGCCGACCCGAGCCAGTGAAAGAGCACAGGCTCGGAAAATGCGGCGAGCATGACAATCGGTGGAGCTGCAATCATCAGCGCTGCTGCAATACCCCCTCTACCGAGACGCTGCGAACGTTGCCTGTCGTCTGCGCTCAGCAGGCGGGCACCGAGCGGAAGGGCAGTGGTATTTATAAGCCCGAAAGCCGATTTGATGAACCTCGGCACCCGTGCGATGCTATCGAACAACCCCACTGCAGAAGGGCCGATTAGGATGCCGAGTAGCGGCGAACTCATCTGTGTCTGGATGATGCCAAGGGCCTTGCTATACAACATGGTTCCAGACCATCGTGCGATGTCATCGCGTGTCTGGTAGTCCCAAACAGTCAACCTAACGCCATTGCCGCGCAGTATGCCAATAGCGAAAAATCCTGCCACGACGGCTCGGGCGACCAACCCGATCAAGAGAGCGACGGCTACATTGTTTGGACCCAGATCGCTGAACACCGCGCCGATACCAAGCGAACCGTAAAGTAAGGCCGACAGGATTTCGCAACCTCTCAACTTGCGAAAGGCTTCAAAGCCGCGCAGGATCCCTTCGCTAACAAGCGTCAGGAACAGCAGCGGTTCGAGCAGGGCGGTGAGCCGAAGGACGGCGACGAAGCCTGCCCGTCCTTCAGGTTCGATGTTGAGCCATTCGGTAATCAGGGGCGCTGCGGCAAAGAGCGCGGCTCCAACGACAAAACCGAGTACAGTGGCCAAGACCAGCAGCAGGGAGATCGCTTTTCCGGCAGCCGCGTTGTCGTTCGTCGGACGGGTGGTCGCTATTGCGCGTGTGGCGTTCTCGCCGATCCCCAGATCGAACAGGCCGAACGACGCGCTTGGCAGCGGCAGACGCGCCAGGAGTATCTGACCATAGCCTGCCAGCCCATATGAAGCGATCAGGATCGGGGCCATCAACAAGCCGATGGCGCTGATGATGAAATAGGCTACTCCGGTAATCAGAATATTCCGGACCAGCGCTGCGAACATCGGAAATCTCTAGTCTGCGATCATGCTTGCGACGGCTGGCGCGAAACGGCATCGGCAAGCGCCGCAGCAACCCTGTCGACCTGGTCGAGTGTCATGTTCGAACCCGAAGGCAGGCACAGTCCGCGAGCGAATAAGTCAGCAGACACATCGCTCGTTTCGTTACTGCTTACGAAGCGTGCTTGCTTGAACAGCGGCTGCAGGTGCATGGGCTTCCAGACTCTGCGTGCTTCGATATTGAGCCGCGCGAGATCTTGCATGACCGCTTGCGGGTCGAGCGAGTGATTCAACAGGCAGGTTGTCAGCCAGCGGTTTGACCTGCTGCCGTCGAATTCCGGCATCCACGTCAGCGCCGTGCAATCGGCAAGTGCCTGCTCATATCGCGCAAAGATTTCGCGCCGCTTGTCGACCCTCTCCTCGAGCTTTGCCAGTTGACCGCGACCGATGCCCGCCAGGACATTGCTCATCCGGTAATTGTAGCCGACTTCGGAGTGCTCGTACCATGGCGCGTCATCGCGAGCCTGCGTAGAAAGCTTCCGGGCTCGCGCGACCAAGTCAGGATCGTCTGCCACCAGCATGCCGCCGCCCGAGGTTGTGATGATCTTGTTTCCATTAAAACTGAAGATGCCGATCTTCCCGAACGATCCGCACGCCTGCCCGTCGAGCTTCGCGCCCAGCGCTTCCGCAGCATCCTCGACGATCGGGACGCCGTATGCTGCGCAGATCGGAACAATGCTGCGATAATCGGCTGCCTGGCCATAGAGGTCGACCGTGATCACCGCCTTGGGGAGCCGTCCCTCCCGTTTGCACTCGGCCAGAGCACGCTCCAGGGCGAGCGGACAGATGTTCCAACTGCCGGTCTCCACATCTACAAAAATCGGTTCCGCCCCTTGATAGAGAACCGGGTTTGCACTCGCGACGAAGGTCAACGACGGGCAAATTACGCGGTCGCCCGGGCCGACGCCGAGGAGCACAAGCGCCAGATGGATAGCCGCAGTTCCCGATGACAATGCAGCGCCGTGTTGTACTCCGACGAATTGCGCGAGTTCTTTTTCGAAAGCGTCAACGTTGGGACCAAGCGGTGCAATCCAATTGGTGGCGAATGCCTGGTTGACGTACTGGAGTTCGTCTTCGCCCATATGCGGCGTCGACAACCAGATTTTCTCAGTCAGATCTCGGCGCAGCAATAAATCGATCACCCGGCCATTGTCATCGACGATCGGCAGTTGATCGATCTTGTGCCTGTCCAACAGCCCGACGGCTTCGGCGTCGCTGCATGGCATGCAAGCGGTGATTGGCGAGCGTTCTGGCAGATCGCGCAAACTCCTGCCCAAAGTCCAGTCCTGCAAAAGCAGTCGCCGGATATCGCCATCGGTGAGAAGGGCGACCAGCTTGGCATCATCATCCACCACGAGCGCCACTTCCTTTGCGGTGCGCTCAATGAGCTGCAAGGCATCGCCGAGTGATGCGGCTCCGGTCAGAACAAGATCGTCAATCTTCGCCAAAAATTGCCCCTTTTCCTTGCTGCGTGCCTCGCAGCGCGGTCGGCTTGGTCTAGCGTGGGAATTCGGGCAGTTCCCTACGCAGTTTGGCTGGCGACCCCAACCATAATTCGTTTGCAGGGATGCTTTTGGTGACGACGCTACCCATCCCGATCTGGCTGCCCGAACCCAAGGTCACCCCCGGCAGCAGGGTGGTGAACATTCCGATGTCCGCCCCTGCTTCGACGGTTAGGCTCGATCCGGCGCATTGCGGGGCGAAAGTGCAAAAATCGCCTAGGATCGTGTCGTGTCCTACCGAGCAGATCAGATTGAGAATCACGTGTTTGCGAACCTCGATCTGCGTGGTCAGCACGCAACCCGCGCAGATCACCGACCCCTCACCGATTGTCACGAATTCTGACATCTGCGCACTACGGTGAACGAGCGTGGCAAACTTCGGCTGACCAGCAGCCACCATTCGGTCATGCACCGCCTTTTTCGGTCGCGGTGGGCCGATTGCGATAACGAAATGCGCATCGGGGTAATCCGCCCAGCTATCGATCGAACCAAGTACCGGGAGGTCGCAGATTTTGGTCCCCGTGAGCGCCGGATCGTCATCGAGAAAGCCGAGTACCTCCCAGTCGTCGTCTCGCGCTTCGCGCGCTACCCAGAGAACTTCGCGCGCGAACGCGCCTGCAGCGACAATAATGAGTTTTTTGGTCTCAGCCATGCGGCCTCCTAGTAAGTCATCGCCTTCTTCAACAACCTGGTGTCGGCGAGGTCGATGTTTTCGATCACGTGGCGTATATTCCGATCGGCTTCATCCGTACCGTACACATTCTCCAGCCCGCGCGTGTCGAATGTCATCGCGGCATCGATCGCTCGATCAATGGACGCAGGCTCGAGCTCGGCATCGAATACATTGGGCCCACGCAGGCGGCCAGCCTGGCGATCGCCGATGTTGACGACCGCGGTCTCGAGCGTCGCCGCTTCGACAATTCCACTGCTAGAATTTCCGATAAGAAAGCGCGCGTTGCGCATGACCGATAGATAATCTTCGCGCGGCATATGGGTCACACGAAACACTTGGCCGAGTTCGCTCGCCCGGTCGATCTCGTTACGGATGTGACCAGTGCCATGATCCGCATTAGGTAGCAGCGCGACGATCTGCAGATTCCTTTCGCGCAACGCATCGAGGACCACACGGAACTGTCGCCCAGCGCTCATGGCGTCTTGGACAACGGGATGAAAGAGCAGGAGCACGTAGTCGCTCTGTGCCGAGAAGCCATAGCGGTCGGCGAGGGCTTGGAGCGGGACCGAAGCCAATTGCTTGAGGCCGGGCAGGCCGGGTGCGCCGACCAGGTGGATACGCTCAGCTTCCTCGCCCAGGCCGAGCAAGCGCTGTCGGCCATCCTCCGCAGCGACCAAATGGACATGGGCAAGTTTGGAAATCGCATGCCTGATCGAATCGTCCACCGATCCGGAAACTTCCCCGCCAGCGATATGCAGGATCGGCACGCCGCAAAAGAGCGCTGCCGTCGCACCCGCCAGCATCTCGCCCCTGTCTCCAAGCAGGATCAGGCCATCGCGGGGGTGCGCTTCCAGAAAATCGGCGACCGCGCGCGTCACCTCGGCGACCGAGCGGGCCATGCCCGGTCCGCTATCCTCATCAATCCAACAGGAAAATGCCGAGGCGATCCTGAGGCCGCTTCCCTCGACCTCGTTCAGAGTGTGTCCGAACTTCTCCGACATGTGCATGCCTGTAACCAGAAGGTCGAGATCGATTGCGTCGCTGGCATCCAGCGCGCGCAAAATCGGCAGCATGACGCCGAAATCGGCGCGGGTACCGGTAAGGTAGGTCAGCTTCTTGGCGGCTATCACCCAAGATCACCCTCGGCCAATTTCGCGCCTTCTTCGAGATCGTGAAGCATCACCGAACCGATTATGTCGTCGATCCGTTCCGGACCGATCCCGTCGCCGGGCCGGAGAAAAATGATCATGTCTTGCGTGAGAACCTCGCCCGCGGCGATTGGACGGGTGGCAAACGCGCTCCTGCGGACCAACTGGCGGGTGGGCAGCTCGATGTCGGATGGCACCTTTTTACTGCTTCCCATCGCCTCTTCGACATTTCTAATCGCCTGTACCAGCTCTACCAGCTGTTCTGGTGCCAGTGATGCCTTGTGATCCGGACCAAACGCGCTGCGATCCAGCGTGAAATGTTTCTCGATAACCCGCGCACCCAAAGCTACCGCTGCCACGGCGATTTCGTGCCCGACACTGTGATCGGAATAGCCGACTGGCACGCCGAGTTCTGCCCCCAGCGTATTCATCGCGCGAAGATTGATCGTGCTCGGAGGTGCGGGATACTCCGAAGTACAATGCAAGACAGTCAGGTCTCCGGGCAATGGTTCATGCCCTGCAGCGCGCCACTCGTCTTTTATCCAGTCAACCGCACGCCGCGCCTCGTCCATCGTCGACATGCCGGTCGAAAGAATAATCGGCAATCTGGCGCGGGCGACCTTTTGTATCAGCGGCTTGTTCACGATTTCGCCCGACGCAATCTTGACGCGCCGCATGCCCAACCCGACAAGCAGGTCGATTGCCCAGGCGGCGAAGGGCGTCGACATGAATTCGATCCCACGCGCATGGCAGCGCTCGGCGATGGAGGCATGATCGTCTTCGCTGAGTTCGAGCGCCTTGATCATCTCGAACTGGGTTCCACCGCCGGTCTGCGTCTCCTGATACCGTGCCTTCGCTGCCGTTCGTGTGACTACTTCTTCTGTCCGGAAGGTCTGGAACTTGATTGCATCGGCACCCGATCGCGCGGCGACGTCGACGAGTTCCAGCGCCTTGTCGAGCGAACCGTCGTGGTTGACGCCTGCCTCGGCGATTATGAATACAGGCGTTGTCACCATGTGGTCAGCCCGCCATCGACCACGATGTTCTGGCCGTTTATGTACGACGCCGCGTCGCTTGCGAGAAAGGCCATCGCGCCTGCAATTTCCTCGGGCCGTGCCATCCGGCCCAGCGGTACGCGACGCGAGTAGCTATTGACGAATACGTCGTTTTGACCGCTGAAGACCCCGCCCGGTGTTACCGCGTTCACGCGTACGCCGCGATGGCCCCAATATGTTGCCAAATACTGGGTCAGACCCCATAAGCCTGCCTTGCTTGCTGAATACACGGCCGGAGCGTTGATGGCCCGTCCTTCGTACTCCGAGCCAGCGTAAATTCGCTGGTCAGGGGCGGAAATGCCGTAAATGGACAACGTGTTGACGATGAGACCGCGACCGCGTTCCACCATCCGTGCCCCGAACTTCTGGCTGGTGATCACTGCAGTCGTCAGATTGATAGCCATAACCTCGTTCCACTCGTCGAGCGGAAATTCTTCGAACGGCGCGAAAATGTTCTCAGTCTTCCCTGCAATATTGTTGAACAGGCAATCCGGCAGGCGGTCTTCGTTCTCCAATGATCCGACACAGTCTGCGACGGCCGCATCGTCCGTGAGATCGATTGTTATCGCTGTTACCTGGCCTTGCAGTGTGTCCGGGAGCCGGGCAATCGCCGCATCAAGGGCGGCGCTGTTTTGGTCGATTGCTATTATCGTCGCGGCCTGTTCGGCGAACGCTCTCAAGGCGCTCGACCCGATGATGCCGGCAGCGCCCGTCAAGGCGATTGTTTTTGCCGAAAGGTCGAATCTGGAAGTGGTCAATTTCGCACCCTGCCGTTCTCGCATATCAACAGCTCTACGAGCTTGAAGTCGATCTCGGAATCAACATCGATCGACCGTTCGCGCGGCATGACATGTAATGCCGGGCGGTTATCCCAAACCGATGGCAGCAACGCATCGCGTCGCCAAGCGTAGATCGATGCATTCATCGCGTAGACCTCGGGTGCAGCCTGCCGCGCGACAAAAACCCCCTCGGACGGCGGCTTTGAAAGCCGCGCCGTGCCATCTTCGGCAAGTTCCACCATGTTGAAATAGGGATTTTTGTCGGCCGGGTACGCGGTGATAACCGATGCTGCTCCGCCCTCGATCATGTCGAGGCATGCACTGATGTCTTCGGGTGACCTCAGCGGCGAAGTCGGATCGAGGTCGACGATTGTATCTACCGTCGCGCCGTTCTGCTCAAGATACTCCACGAGGTGTATGATGGCAGGAACCTTCGCTGCCGTTGATGTTGCAAGTTCGGTCGGCCGCAAGAACGGTACGTCAGCACCGTTTTGCTCGGCTATTCGCGCAATTTCCTCGCTGTCCGTCGAGACATGGACGCTGTCGATTCTGGCGTGCGCCAACGCCTGCTCGATGCTATAAACGATCAAGGGCTTGCCACACAGCGACCGGATGTTCTTGCCCGGCACGCCGACTGAACCGCCGCGGGCGCAAATCGTGCAGACGGTAGTCATCGTTGCACCCCGGCGCCCGGCAGGCCTGCGAGAATTCTAGCCTCGATCCCCAGTCGAGTCGATCGCAGACCTTCTTGCAGAGGCGTGCTTGTGCTGCCGCCAGTTTCGCTTGCGTTCAGCAATTCCTCGATCTCCATGATGAATGCCGCGTCGTAATCGAACCCCTCGCCCGTTCGCTCAACGACGGCATCGCCTTCCCTCAGTTCGAGCAGGCTGCCGGCTAAGTCGAGCCGTGCGTTGGCGTTCTCCCCAATGATTTCGACGTTGCGTACCCTCGTGCGAGAAAGATAGTCTAGTCCGACAGCGATAGGGAAGCCAGCGGGGCCGGACAATTGCAGGTGCGCGACATCCTCGCTCGTAATCGCGAGATCGCTCTGCTTCGCTGCGAAGGCGTGAGCTAGTGTGTCTGCGCCCAGAAGATGAATCGCCAGATCGACCTCGTGGATGAGGTCGAATATCACCCCTCCACCTCGCCGACTGCTTGCGGAATACGACGCACGGTAATCAGTGCCGGGTCGCCACTGGGGCAGGTACTGGCCACACTCTATCCGCGCGCGGACGATCCGGCCCAACCGCCCGGAAGCTATCCATTCCGACAGGGTTTGGACCGCACCCAAAAACCTGAGCACCAAGCCCACCTGAGTTGGCGGCAAGGATCCTGTCGGCAATGCTTCGAGCGCTTCGAGCTGGTCCATCGATGTAACGACCGGCTTCTCGACAAAAGTCGGTATGCCCGCCGACAACAATTCTACAAGGGCCTCGTAATGCAGATTGGAGGGTGTTGCCACGATGGCAATGTCGGGTTTCCAGGCCAGGCCCGACGCCAGACTGTCGAGCACAAGAGCGTCGGTGGCACACGACAGTTCATCCTCGCGAGCGCCTTCGCGCACGAAGGCCAGGCTGGCATCGGGCCTGAGATGCTCCAGAGAGCGAATATGGCGCCGTCCGATCGAGCCGGTTCCTAAAAATAGCGCCCGCGTGGCCCGTGTAGGGGTCAGAACCATTGTTCCAACCGGTCGAGTGCGGTCCAGAACCCGGCACCGTCATCCTTGTGGCCTTGCCAGATTTCGGGAATGAAGCTTGCTTCGGGCGCGGCTCTGTCGAGCACCTCGGCCACCATTGCAAAGTCGATCGAGCCCTCGCCAATCTGCAACCCTTCGCCGTCCTCGCCTTCCGCATCGACGATATGAAGATGTCTGGTGAACGGGGCGACCTTCTCGAGGAACGTCTTGAAACTTTCTTTCTTGTGAGTTGCCGCCAAGGCTGAATGCGAAATGTCCAGGCATGTACGCATGCCGTGCTGGCTGCAGAAATCCACGATCTCGTCCGACGTCACGAAGAGATTGTGATATCGCTGCCCGCCGAAATGCCATGGGTAAGGAGGCATCGTTTGGGGGATTATCTCCACGCCATCCGCGTCGAGCGATGCCAGTGCCTCTGCGATCATGTCATACAAGCGCGGCTTTTGAGCATCTGGCAGGGGGGCATCGGCCGAAAATCCCCCGGCGTTGATGATGATCGGGGGCCTCGTTGCCTTGGAGAAATACGGCGTCAGCGCACGCGTCAGGTCGATCACCCGCTGCAGTTCTTCGATTGACCGCTCGCGGTATTGTGGATCGTCGGAGCACAAATCCATCACATGGTCGCCAGCAAACAATTCGGGGCTGTGGACCACCAGATCGATGTCGAATGACTGTGCATCCAGCGTTGCCGCTACGTCCATCTCCATATCCTTGTAGGACAGGTGGAACTCGACCAGATCGAGATTGGTCGCGCGGATCATGGTACGCAGGTCGTGATATCTTACGGGGACGCCGAACGGACGATTGAACTTGTAGTCGCGTGCCTTGACCGCATCATCGTCCAGGTCGCTCTGAAAGAAGAAATCGCCTGGCAAGAATTGCCTGCGCGCTCTCATCCCGACCAGGGCGACGCGGTGGTATGGCTGGAGTCCTTGCCCAGGACTGCGCAGCCCCAAATCCTCGTCGGCGATCACCTGACCCTCGGCTATCGGACGCTCGGCGACGATACTCTTTGCCAGCACCTCCCGATTCATCAATTCGCCCTGGGTGAGCCGTCGCGGCTGTGTAGTGCCCATCGCCGCTTCCACGTCACGGATGGAATTCACCATCTGCTGAAACTCATCGGGCAACAAGCTGACGCGATGATCGTTTCCTTCCATCGACCGGTCGATAGTGAAGTGCTTCTCGATAACCTTGGCGCCACGCGCGACCGCCGCCACCGGGACGTGAATGCCGCGCTCGTGCCCGGAGTAGCCGACGATAGCGCCCGAAAGCTTCGTCAGCGTGTCCATATAGGCGAGGTTGATGTCTTTGAACGGTGCCGGATAAGTCGAATTGCAATGCAGCAGTACGAATTGCGCGTCGAGCGACTGGAGCAATCTAACCGCACCATCGATTTCCGCTTGGTTCGACATACCGGTCGAACATATCAGCACCTTGCCGGTCCGCGCCATCGCACTGATCAGCGCATGGTTGGTCAAATCGGCTGATGCCAGCTTGTAAGCTGGCATGCCATATGCCTCGAGCTTTGCCAGGCTGACTTCATCCCAGGGGGTGCACATTGGCTGAATGCCGCGCGTTACGCAATGATCGAAGGCCTCGAACATCGCATCGTCGTCTAATTGGAACCGGGCGAGCAGGTCGAGGGTGTACTGTGCACCCAAGTCCGCGCTTTCGTCATTCGCATCGCCGGAATTGCGATAGAGCGTTGCCATGTCGCGCATCTGGAACTTCGCGCAATCTGCGCCCGCATCTGCCGCCAGATCGACTAGCTTCTTGGCCAGTTCGAGGCTTCCGTTGTGATTGTTGCCGATCTCGGCGATAATGAAGGCTGGTTCGTCGGGCCCCAAGGCCCGGGTTCCGATCCGCATCGACCTGCTTTGTGGCAGAGCGACCCCAACGAGATGGTTGTAATCGTCCACGATCGGAAGGAAGCCGATGCGATCGGAAAACGACCCTGCGATCTCGTCGGTCGGCAAACCGTTCCGGACCGACACGAACTCCCGATTGGCAACTTCCAGTGCGCTGGCGGAAAAATCCATCGGTTCGCCGTTGGTCAACCATCGACGCACGTCTCCGTCGGTAAGAACCCCGTCAAGCCTGCCGGATCCTGACACACACAGGACGAAACCACGCTTGTTCTGGCTGATCTTGCGAAGCGCATTGGTAATGTCGTCTTCGGAGAAGACGACGTAGGGTGCCACGTCCCTTTCAATAAGCACTTAGAATTCCTCGCTGAGTAAAGCGCCAAGGACAGCGAAATCAACCAGTGAGTCGATTTCCCAGCCTTCACGCTCCTGCATGATGAAAAGGGCAGTTTTCCCGGCTAGGCGATTGCCCTCACGCCTGAACGCGTCGCGGCGGGTAATATATACCGATCCCGTTTCGCGATAGCGGATGTCGGAAAGCTGAATATCTTGTCGACGCGGTCGGTTTGCCGTGTCGTAGCTCGCCCGCACCGGATCGACTTGCCAGAAGAAAGCGTGGGTTTCGACGACACCGCACAGGCTGTCGGCATCGTCCTGTACAAACGCTTCCCAGGCCGAATCGAGCGTTCCAGCCAGTCGCAATGGCGAAGTCGGCTGCAGAAGCATGACGGCATCGTAGCGGCCGTGGCTCTCTTCCATCACTTCCAGCGCATGCAGCATGGCGGGTTCGGTCGGGGCGTCGTCTGTCGCCAGTTCTGCCGGCCGCAGGCACGGGACATGTGCGCCGGCCGCGCGGGCGACGCGCGCGATGGCCTCGCTGTCGGTTGATACGACCGTGTCAGTGACGCAGTTCGCTTGCAGGGCTTGCTCGATACTCCATGCGATCAGCGGCTTGCCGCAAAGATCGCGGAGGTTTTTCCCTGGCACACCCTTGGAGCCGCCCCTGGCGGGAATGATTGCCAAGAGCCGGCTCATACCTCGCCCGGATCGTCCGAAGTCTGGCTCGCGCCTGGCGAATGTCTTTCGACAACCAGTCGCTCCACCAGCACGCTAGCCGCGTCGTTCCCGGCGGCGACCCGGAACTCGAGTTCCTGAAACGGACAACCGGACCCGATCACCAACCGGAATCGCTTGACCCCGTTAGACAGCGATTGACGGGCGTCCTGGAAGGGCAACTCTGGCCCTTCGTTTGCGACACACCGGTGAGAAAAGATCAGCGCCGCATCGGAACCCACCTCCTCGGCAAGCTTGAGTGAGACTGTGTAGGCACCGGGCGGTAGCCGCATGATACGCTGCAATACCGGGCCCTGCCGAGCGGGATTGGCGAAGAATTCCAGGACGCCATCGTCGAAAATGCGGCTACCCGAATCGTAGTTGTCGATCGGACGCCAGTCGATTGGAGCGTAGGCGGTTCGAGTCAAATCGGCTGCCCGTGCCCGCTCCTGATTGAACGATTCGTACACCTCGAAGGCTTCGGCGTAATTCCTGTTGCTGGACAGGATATCGACGAATTGCTGGCCATAACCCGGGTCTCGGGCCGGCGACCCGCTATCCAGATATCCGATCAGTGGGGCCGCTGCCGGCAAATACTGCGGATTGGCGAGAACCCAGTCCATCATCCTCTGATCCCAGACCGGGCCATCTGCGATCAGCTTTCCGACCCGATGTTTAAAACCGGGCATGGAAGCAGCGCCCATCAGTACCGGGAAGATAGCACTGTCGAGGCGCGTGGAAACGACCAAGGCTCGGTTGAGGCCAGCCATCCCGGCGTCGAGATCGTTTTTGCGCAAGTCCATTTCGGCCAGCTGCAACGCCCCGAAAACATCACGTTTGGATACGCGTTGTGACAATCGAAGGAATTTTTCCCTTCGTGCGGTACTATCGGAAAGGAATGCCAGCTGGCGCAGGCTGCCTGGCGTAAGTGGCGACGCCTCCAGTCCTGAGAGGGCCGCATTTTCGATGTACCGCCGGTCGCTCTCGGAAAGGTCGAGGCCAATACCGGTGAAAAGTGACGGCGGCACCTGACCTGCTTCCAACCTCTGCCCGGCGGCCTCGAGCGCCTCCTGCCCTGCCGTGACGATCCGAATGTCCGCCTTCTGCGCCGCTGACCTGTTCAGAAGTGGGCTTATCATAGCCGCGAATTCGGGATTGCCGCGATCGTTGAGGATCGCGAGCGAGTAGAGGCTCGAGTATGCCGCCGCCATTATGGCGAGCGACCCTAGCAGTAGCGGTTTCGCTGCAAACATTGCGCGAAACCGGTTCTTTGCCGACTTTGGACGCGCAAAGCGCCTCGCGCTAGGCATTGACCGTTCCGTCGCCTTCGTGCCTGGTCCCATACGCGTACTGATAACTGTAACCGTAGCCGTATTCGGCATGGGACTCATCGAACTTGGTCAGGATTGTCCCGAGAACATTCGCATTGGCGGCGTGCAGACGACTGAGTGCGGCGCGCAGGCCACGCACCGAAACCAAGCCTGTTTCGACAACGAAAATCACCCCCTCGACCGTGCGGCTTATGAGCGGGGCGTCTGCAAGACCGATGATCGGGGCCGAATCGATCAGGACGTAATCGAACTCACGCTCCAGAAGTGTCACCAACTCCTTCAAGCGCTCTCCGCTTAACAACTCGGCCGCGCTTGGGACCGAAGGTCCGGCTGGCATGAACGAGAAACCTGATCTGATCTCCTGCGTCAGCGAACGCCAATCGTCGGTCCCGGCCAGGAAGTTCGTGAGGCCGACATCGCGATGGGTACCAAGATATTGGTGGATCGACGGATTTCGCAAATCCGAGTCGATCAGGATGACGCGCTTGCCGACGCGGCTGAGGACTGTGGCCAAGGCAAGGGCCGACGTGCTCTTGCCCTCCGCCGGTTGCGAAGAGACGAGCATCATCGAGTGTGGCAAGCCATGTTCTGTCGTGAAGGCGAGACTGGAGCGGATTGCCAGATAGGCTTCCGATATATCGGATTTCGGGTCCTGTATCTCGCTCGTGATGTCGGTTTCGTCATCGACCTTCGGGATGCTGCCGAGCAGGGGTATGCCAAGCAGTTCTGCCGCCGTATTCGGATCGCTGAGCCCTTCGCGCGCCTGCTCCAGTACAAAGACGAGGCCGATCGCGGCGACCGAACCGGCCGCAAGCGCCAAGACCAGATTCAGCAGAAGATTGGGCGAGGATGGCTCTGCCGGAGGCTCGGCGCGATCGATGACCGCGATGTTGTTGGCAGAGACGCCGGCTACGCCGATTTCCTTGTAGCGTTGCAACAGCGAATCATACAATTGTCGGTTGGTGTCCGCCTCGCGCTGATAGATATTGTACTGTATCGAGTCCTTGCGCTGCGACTGTACCTCGCCGGACAGCGAGGCCACCTGCTCGCGCAGACGGGCCTCGCGGTTGGCCGCGGACCGGTACGTCTGATTGGCATCCGCACGAACGCGCGCCTCCTCGCGTGCGATTGCGCTGTCGATTTCGCGAATGCGGCCCTGCAGGCTTTGGGCTGCAGGGTATTCGGGCTCGAACTGGACGAGAAGATCGGCGTAGTCCGATGCTAAGTCTGCCCGCTGCTGGCGCAGGCTGGCGAGTGTCTGGTTGGTCTTGGTCGACCCATCGGCTCCGGCCAGCGATTGCGCCTCGATCCGGTCGGCGGTCGCCTGTTGCAATTGCCGATTGAGAGATTCGAGGCTGTCTGCGGTCAGCGTGCGCTCGCGAAGTTGGCCGCTTCCTGCCTGATTTCCGCTGGTGGGGTCGATGGTGATGATGTCGCGCGCAGTCGCGTAGTCGACCAGGGCACGCTCGGATTCCTCCACCCGATCGCGCAATTCCGCCAACCGCCGCTCGAGGAAAGTGCGCGCTTCGGAAGTGGAATCGAACTTGCGTGCGATCGACTGCGCGATGAACTCGGCAGCCCAGGCATTGGCGATTTCAGCCGACATTGCGGGATCGTACGAGGCGTATTCTATGTCGATCAACGAGGACCCTCGGATCGGACTTATGGTTATGTTTTCAAGCAGCAGTTCAATCGCAACCTGCTCGCGCGCGCCCGCACTTTCGTTCGCACGCCGCGCTACCGGCTCACCCTCGACGGTATCGAGTTTGTCTGGGTCGACGCCATGAGCGTCCCAGAAGTTCCCGAGGCTTCCCAGCCGCAGACGCCTGACCACCCGTTCCGCCAGGCTGCGGGCCTCGAGCAGCGAGTACTGGGTCTGATAGAATTCCAGATCGCGCCCCACCTGTTCGGAATCGACACCCTGCACGTTGGTCACGTTTTTCAGTTCGCGGCTCACTTCGATCTGCGTGACCGCGGTGTAGGAAGGTCGCATGAGCAACGTCGCCACGAGCGCCAGCATCAGCGAAACCGCCAGTACGCCGACGATCCACCACTTTCTGCGCTGGAGAATATGGAGATATTCTACCAAAATTGCCGCACGGTTGCTGTGCGGCGATGCCTGCAGGCCAACGGGCATTTGTGCCGGCTTGCCGTGACCGTTGTGCGGGCCATCAAGTTCGAATGCGTTCATGAGGTCTTGCTCAATTGTTCTGCAGCACGGCGATGATCGGCGCGGTCAGGAGAGGCGCGGCCGCAAGAAAGTCGCTGAAGATCCGGCGGCTTCTCGATTCGCCGACGATGATCCGGTCGCCCGCGTATATCTGGGGGTCCTGATAGTAGCCTCTCCGGATCGCGGCGAGATTGTACAAAGCAGCATACTGACGTCCATCCGACGTCCTGAATACGACAACGTCCTCCATCTTCGCGAATTCGGACAAGCCTTCTGCCTGCGCAACCGATCGCATCAGCGTCAGATTGCCGAGGGCTGGGTACAGACCCGGCTTCTTGACCTGCCCGTCGACTGATACAAGCTGGCTGTTGATCACCTCCAGATTAACCGACACCCGGGGATTTCGCACGTAGGCATCAAGCAAGCGGCGCGTCATTTCCTGCTCGATCTGAAGCGGCGTCATCCCAGCCACCTGAAAAGAGCCGACGAGGGGAACGGAAATATTCCCACCCGCGTCCACGGTGACTTCGCGCGCAGTCAAACCTTCCAGCCCAAATACATCGATGATCAATTCATCGTAAGGACCCACGGCAAAACTGTCGTCGCCGAGCGGCTGGTCCGCAAGGGTAGGGCGCGGCATCGCCCCTTCAGTGATGATCTGTAGATCGGGATTGTTCGTTGCCAAGGGCGGAGTCTTGCCGGCGCAGGCTGCGAGCGCGCTCGCAAGGACTGCCAAGAGAAGAAGTCTGTTGGTCACTTGGTTGATTCCGTTTTGCCTGGTGCCAAGCCGGTTGTGAACGTCATGTCGGATTGCGCCCCTTGGCACCTGTATCTTTGGTGAACGCGATTTTCTTGCCCTCGTCGCTCGCCACGTCGCCGACCGTTTCCCTGCCGACGACCATGACGACCGCCAGCGCGAGAATAGTCGCCAGCAGCGGTGTGCGAACAGGATAGTCGTAAGCGCTGCCGATTGCTAGGATGAGGATGAGGGACACACCCAACCGCCCCAAGATCTGATCTTCGCGTTGGCCGCGCCGGCGCAAGCGGGCAGCAGCTTTGCCGAAGACGACGGCCGCCGCTATCGCGAGAAGACCGATGAATGGCAAACCGCCCGTCATCAGAAGCTCCAGATAGTCATTATGCGCATGATTGATGTATTGAGGTGCCAGCAAATCATCCGGTTCGTTGGTCGCGTAGATTTCAACAAAGGTTCCGAGCCCGCTTCCGGTCGGCAGGTAACTCAGGGCCATATCGAAAATCGGCGGCCAGATGCTCAACCGCAATTCGTCGTCTTCGGCACCAAGGCGCTGGATCGAATTGGCCGCGCTGAAGGCGAGGGTGAGGCCGACCAAGGCCAGCGTCGCCAGCCCGGCGAATATGATCCTCGGATCGAGCGCGATCTTCCTGCGTCGAGGTTGCGCCGCTTCGCGCGGCGATCGATAACACCAGACCGCCAACCCGGCGCCGATCAGCCCCACCACTATGCCCGCACGCGACTGGGTGAACAGAAGGAATGGCACCAGCAAGGTGGTGATGCCCGCAGCGGTCCATTCACGGAGCCTGATCTGCTCCCGCGAGACTGGCCATAGGGCAAGTGCCGTGGCAATGAGCGGGAAGCCCATTGCTATAAAAATTGCCTGGTGATTGCGATTGGCGAACAGGCCCACAGCCGAGCCGGCATTCGTCACTCGATAGGTGTAGAACGGGCTCGAATCCCCGCCGACCACTTGCAACAGGCTCAGACCGGCACTCAGCCACACGATCAGCACCATGAATGCGATTGCGACGCGTAGTCGGCTGCGGGGCATACCGAGTGCCAGTACCAAGGCTGCGAGCGGCACCGTCAATGCAAAGAGGGTGTTGAGCGTGCGCCAGGGGACGAGCGAGAGCGGGCGCCATTGATCGGCAAGACCTGCTGCCCGATCGATCTCCTGAGCCAGCTCTCTGCCGGGCAAGGCATGCCACAGGAAAGGTGGCAGGGGCACCAGCTGAAGGGCAGTCAGACCGAACCACGCACCGGCCAGATACAGGACAGCGGTATTTGCGCGGGCCTGCGCGCCGCTCAGGCGATAGAGACCCCACGCCAGCGCAAGTATGGCGACAGGACGCAGCACGATCAGCGACGAAATATCGCTGCGCGATGATCCGCCCATCAGGGCAGCGCAAGCAATCAGGATCAGCAGGCCCCATTCGGACCGTCTGGCTGTCAATTGCAGTTTCATCCTGTCCCGTTCGCTGCGACTGTGCGGCCTGGCAGGTGATTTGCTGGCCCGCCGGGCCTTTGGCAGCCGGATTCCGCGGCGTCAAGCGACGCGCCTGCGGGCGGCAATGTCGGAACCAGTGCCGACAGATTCGCACGGCACCCTCCCTCATCTCCATTAATGACGGCAGTTTCGAGCGCATCGAGATGCGGCTCCAGTTCAGCGATCCCTAGGAACTGTTCCTTGGCGCGCATGATCCGTGGGTGGCGCGTGGGCAGCGCGCTTTCGCCGATCAGCAGTTCCTCGTAGAGTTTCTCGCCCGGCCGCAGTCCGGTTGCCACGATCTCGATATCCCCGTCGGGGTTGGATTCGTCACGAATTGTCAGGCCTGCCAGTGTGATCATCGATCGGGCAAGGTTCCATATTTTTACTGGTTCGCCCATGTCGAGCAGGAACACTTCCCCACCCTCGGCCATGCCTCCAGCTTGAAGAACCAGCTGCGCCGCTTCCGGGATGGTCATAAAATAACGGATGACGTCGCGGTGCGTTACGGTGATCGGACCGCCACGCTCGATCTGCTGGCGAAATAACGGCACAACAGAACCGCTCGACCCCAGGACGTTGCCGAAGCGCACCATCGCAAAGACCGTATCGCTGCCGGCACTGTCGAAGGCCTGCAAGGCCATCTCGCACACCCGCTTGCTAGCGCCCATCACATTCGGCGGACGGACGGCCTTGTCGGTGCTGATCAGGATGAACTTTTCGGCACCGTTATGTTGGGCTGCGCGGGCGGTGTTGATCGTGCCGAAGACATTGTTTCGCACTCCGGCGACGATGTTGCTCTCGATCATGGGCACGTGCTTGTAGGCCGCGGCATGATATATTGTTTGCGGTCGATGCCTAGCAAACAAGCGTTCGACGTCGCTCCGATCGGTCAAATTGACCAAGCGGCAGTCAATGGTCGGCCGTTGATCCGTGTCGAGCGCCGCGACCTTGGCCTCGATCTCCTTTTCAATTTGGAACAACGCGAACTCGTTGGCGTCGACCAGTACGATCTCGCTTGGTACGACATCCACGATCTGGCGGGCGATTTCGCTGCCGATCGAGCCGCCTGCACCGGTGACCATCACCCGTTTTCCGGAGACTGCGCTGGAGAGCAGATCGTAAAGCGGGGCGACCGGCGACCGGCCCAGCAAGTCGTCGACCTCGATCGATTGAAGATCGTCGAACCGCAAGGTTCCGTCGAGCAGTGCGCGCATCGGCGGCAGAGGATGGACCTTGACCGGATGACCGGAGAGGCGGTCGACGATTTCCTGTTTCCGGCTTCGAGAGATATCGCTCATCGCCAGAAGAATGCGAGTTGCGCCGGTGCGCTCGATGACCATGTCGATGTCGTCGGAATGCCAAATCCGGTGGCCATCGAGCCGCCGGCCCTTCTTCGACGGATCGTCGTCGAGATATCCGACCAGCTGCATCCCTCGTTCAGCAGCAAGCGATGCGGCGAGGCGTTGCCCCAGCGAACCGGCTCCGTAGATCAGCGAGCGATGGCGCTCCGATCCGACCGCGGGTTGCGAGTGGAACAGATCGACCAGGACGTAACGCCCGACAATGCGCGCGGTGGCCATCATTGCGAAGAAAATCATCGGGGCCAGCAACGCGATCGTTCTTGGCACGCCCGGGTAGGACCGGATCATGTAGAAATAGACCAGCGGCACGCAGACGATGGCAACGGCGGCCGCCAGCGTCACGATCGTACCCCTGCCGGTGTAACGGAAGATCGCCGCGTAGACGCCTTGCCACACCGCGACCGGGAACCAGATTAGCAGAAGCGAACCCGCGAATCGTATCACGGACCAGTCGAGCAAGCGCCATTCGCCGAGCCGCAGCGAGAAGGCGAGCCAGACTGCGAAAACCGCGAGCATCGCGTCGCCGGCCATCACCAGCGACCGCTTGACCCATCTCGGCCACGTCACCGCCAGCGAGGATACTTCGATCAATGCCGAAGCCGCCTTGTTCAAGGCTGCCTCGAACCATGAGACGCTGCGCTCAATCATTTGCTGCCAATGCGACCATTCGAATTACAAGGAACTACGACCCCTCGCCTGTAGTCCGGGCCAGTGCATCTTCCATATCGAACCGGGGCGTCCAGTGAAAGGTCTTACGGAAATTCTCGGATCGGAAGGCCGAATCGCCAAGCAGGCTGGCAGCTCGATCGCCCAGTATCGCTCCTGCGCCTGCCCATACCAACGCCTGTGGCAGGGCGAAGACCCGATCGCCGTAGCCGTAGCGGGCGAGCAACAGGCGATAGAGGCAGGCAGTGGATATCGGATCGCTGTCGGTAACCAGGTAGGCACCGTCGATCGGCCTAGCGATGGTCGCAATCACGGCGCCCGCAATATTTCCTCGAAATGCGAAACTTCGCAGGTTGTCGATCCGCGCCAGCGGCAGCGGCAAGCCGATCGAGGCGGCCCGCCTTATCCGGGCGAAAAAGGCACCGACATCGCGGTCGTAGATGGTCGGAGGCCGCAGGCTCGTGACGACAAAGCCGGGTCGTGCCAGCCTGGCGAGCGCCTGGTCGGCCTTTAGCTTGCTGCGACCGTAAGGTGTTGTCGGCGCTGGTGGAAACCCATCGCCGACGACGGTTCGCTCGGGCGTGACCGAGCCGATTGCAGCCACCGAACTCATCTGGATAAAGTGGCCGCAGCCATGTGTCCGTGCGGCACGTGCCAACCGTATGGGGAACTCGACATTCATGTCCTCATAGGCCGCGCTCGCCACAGCCGTGTTCTCTTTGGCAGTCACATGCACCCGCGCCGCGCAATTCACGACGGCATCGCAATCGCCCACAAGGGACTCCAGCGGAGCCGTCAACAGATCGCCCGCGGCGACCGTCTCAGCGGCGTCCTCGATTGCCCCAAGGGAGGTGTCTCGGACGATCGCGCGCACTGAATGACCGGCCCTAAACAGTTGGCGGACGACCTCCCTGCCGAGAAATCCGCTGGCGCCGGTTATTGCGACCCGCATCGGGTTCTAGTTATCCAGCGCGATGTCGGGCGCGTCTTCCTGCTTCATCCCGACCACATGATAGCCGCCGTCGACGTGGTGCGTCTCGCCGGTGACGCCCGACGACAGGTCCGACAGGAAATAGACGCCCGAGCCGCCGACATCGTCGATCGTGACATTGCGCCGCATCGGCGAATTGTACTCGTTCCACTTGAGGATGTAGCGGAAATCGCCGATCCCGCTCGCCGCCAGGGTCTTGATCGGGCCCGCGCTGATCGCGTTGACTCGGATGTTCGCCGGGCCGAGGTCGTTGGCGAGATATTTGACGCTCGCTTCCAGCGCCGCCTTGGCGACGCCCATGACGTTGTAATGCGGGATCACCTTTTCCGCGCCGTAATAGGTCAGCGTCAGGATCGATCCGCCATCGGGCATCATCTCGGCGGCGCGCTTCGCCACCGCGACCAGCGAATAGGCCGAAATGTTCATCGTCATCAGGAAATTGTCGAGGCTGGTGTCGACGTATTTGCCGCGCAGCTCGGTCTTGTCCGAATAGCCGATCGCATGGACGACGAAGTCGATCGTCTCCCACCGATCCTTCAGCGTGGCGAAGGCCCGGTCGAGCGCGTCCATCTCCGAGACGTCGCATTCGAAGGTGAAGTCGCTGCCGAGTTGCGCCGCGAGCGGTTCGACCCGCTTCTTCAACGCTTCGCCCTGATAGGTGAAGGCAAGCTGCGCGCCGTGATCGGCAAGCTGTTTCGCGATGCCCCAGGCCAGCGACTTGTCATTCGCGAGGCCCATGATCAGCCCGCGCTTGCCGTCCATCAATCCGCCCATCATTCGTCCTCTGCTTCAGCCCTTGCGCGCGCATGGCGCCGCCGGTTGTCCGCCTGCCCGATGACGTTCATCTCTTCCTCGGGCGTTTCGGCGAGCGCGGCGTTCAGCTCCGCGCCGAGCACGACTCCTAAGCCGACCAGCCAGAAAAAGAAAAGCGCGATCATCATGCCGGCGAGACTGCCGTAGGTCATGTCGTAGGCGAAGAACTGGCGCAGCACGGGTGGCAGCGCGACGGTCACGGCGACCCACCACACGGTCGTCGCCAGCGCGCCCGGCCACTTGGGATAGCGGCGCACGCGATAGCCCTTGGGCGTCAGCGTGTAGAACAGCATGTAGATCGAGCCGAACAGGCCGAAGGCGGGGACAATGCGCGACAGGCGCAGGCTGCCCAGCGCATCGTTGAGCGCGGGGAAATAGGCGTCGATCACTTCCTGCGCGGTGCCGATCAGCACCTGCGCGAACAGCGACAGCAGGAGCAGGACGACCGAGCCCATGATGATCCCGGCAGAGAGCAGGCGGTATTTCCAGAACGCCTGGGTCGCGTGCGTGCCGTAGGCGCGGCGGAGGATGTCGCGGATCGTCTCGATCAGGCTGCCGACGGTCCACAGCGCGACTGCCGCGCCGGCCCAGAGCAGCCACCCGCTGCGTTCCTCGATCACGTCGCGCGCGACCGGGCCGATGACGTCGCCGACCTGCGGCGGCATGGCGGCGAGGAAATTGTAGATCGAGGTCGCCGTTTCGCCCTTTTCGCCGAAAGCGGCGAACACGGCTGCGGTCAGGATGAAGAACGGGAAGATCGCCAGCATCGCCAGATAGGCGAGGTTGCCGGCGTGGATGAAACCGTCGTTATAGGTGCCGACAAGGACTCTCTTGGCGACCTCGAACGCGCGCGTTCCGGGCCCGACGCGATCCTCGATCCGGCCGCGCAGGGTAGCCGCTTCTCGCCTGCGCGCTTCTGGCGACAGGGAATGGACTTCGCGCTCTTCGGGATCGGGAAGCTGTGCGTCTTCCAAGCCTAACGCCCGAGCCTGCTTCGCGGATCGCTCTCGTCGGTCCACCCGTCGAGGCGTTTCTCGAGCTCGGACAAATCATCGGGCAGCTGGATCTCGAGCGTCACAAGCTGGTCGCCGCGCTGGGCGTTCTTCTTGCTGAATCCCTTGCCCTTCAGGCGCAGGACGGTGCCACCGCTGGTACCCGGCTTGATCGTCATCATCACCGCGCCATCGACCGTGGGCACGCGAACCTTGCCGCCCCTGACGGCCTCGTCGAGCGTGATCGGCAGGTCCAGCCGCACGTCGTCGCCGTCGCGGGTGAAATAGGCGTGGCGATCGATCGCGATCGTGACGAGTCCGTCGCCCGCGCCGCCAGGTCCTTGTTCGCCCTTGCCCTTGAGGCGCATCTGCGTGCCATTCTCCACGCCCGCCGGAAGCTTGAGGTCGATCGTCTTGCCGTCGGCCAGCGTGATCCGCTGGTCCTTGCGCGCGGCCGCATCGACGAATGGCACGCGCAGCTTGTAGGCGATGTCTGCGCCCTTGCGTGGCGGGGGCGGCGGCGGGGTGCGTCGGCCGCCACCGAAGCCGCCGAAGCCGCCGCTCGCGCCACGCGCGCCGCCGCGGCCACCGAACAGTCCTTCGAATATGTCGCCGAGATCGGCGTCCTGCCCGCCGAAGCCCTGGAAATCCTCCGCCCGGAAGCCGCGTTGTCCGCCGCCGTAGCCGCCTCCGCCGAAGCCACCGCCCATTCCGCCGAACGGATTGGTGGGGTTGCCTTCCATGTCGATCTCGCCGCGGTCGTACTGGGCGCGCTTGTCCTTGTCCGACAGCAGGTCATAGGCCTTGGTGACGTTGGAGAACCGCTCCGACGCGTCTGGCTTGCCCTGGTTGCGATCGGGGTGGAGCTCCTTCGCCAGCTTGCGATAGGCGCTCTTGATATCTTTTTCGGTCGCGCTGCGCGTGACGCCGAGAGTCGTATAAGGATCGGATGCGTTCGTTGCCATCAGGTGTGCTAGCTAGGTCGCACACGGGGCCGGTGCAAGCATTCGCGCTTTCACTGCGAGCGATCGGGGGGTAGGGCGTGGCTCCATGGACGATCAAAGCGCCATCCCCGAAAGCGATCCCGTTGCACTGTTCGACGCGTGGTTTGCCGAGGCCGGGACGAGCGAGCCCAACGATCCCAACGCCATGGCACTCGCCACCGCCACGCCGGACGGAAACCCGTCGGTCCGGATGGTGCTGCTGAAGGGCCACGGGCCGGAAGGGTTCACCTTCTACACGAATGCCGAGAGCCGGAAGGGCGGCGAGATCCTCGCCAATCCCCGCGCCGCGCTGCTGTTCCACTGGAAGAGCCTGCGCCGGCAGATCCGGATCGAAGGCTCCTTGCACGAGGTTACCGCTGCACAGGCCGACGAGTATTTCCACTCGCGCCCGCGCGTCTCACAGATCGGCTCCGCGGCATCGGACCAGTCGCGGCCCCTGCCCGGCCGCCAGACATATCTCGATCGGGTCGAGGACATCGCACGGGAATTCCCCGAGGGCGATATCCCGCGACCATCGCACTGGACCGGCTTCACGCTCGTGCCCCAGCGGATGGAGTTCTGGCTAGGCCGGCCCAACCGGCTGCACGATCGGCGCCTGTTCGTGCGCGACGAGAGTGCCGCAGGCGACGGCTGGACCAGCGGGTTGCTATACCCATGACCGGCGCCGTCGACCCCGCTACCCGCGCGCAACTGACTCGCCGGGCCGCCTATGCCTCGATCGCGATGGCCGTGTTCCTCGCCGTGCTGAAGGGCTGGGCGACGTGGAAGACCGGCTCGGCCGCCATGCTCGGCAGCCTTGCCGATACCACGCTGGACCTCGTGGCCAGCATCGCGACGCTCATCGGCGTGTGGATCGCGGCGATGCCTGCGGACGAGGACCATCGTTTCGGCCATGGCAAGGCAGAAGCACTGGCTGCCATGTTCCAGATCATGCTGATCGCACTATCGGCGGCCGCGATCGCATTCCGGTCGGTCGAGCATCTTCTCTACGGGGCGGAAACGTCCGCCGCGGGCGAGGGTATCGCGGTCTCGGTCATCGCGATCGCGGCGACCTTCGCGCTGCTCGCATGGCAGCGCTACGTCATCGCCAGGACCGGCAGCCTCGCGATCCGGACTGACAATCTTCACTACCAGTCCGACCTGTTCCTCAACCTCGCGGTCATCGCCGCGCTGGTGCTGGATCAGTATATCGGCTGGAGCCAGGCCGACCCGCTGTTCGGCCTCGCGATCGCCGGCTGGCTGCTGTGGGGCGCGTGGAATGCCGCGAGCGAGGCGATCGATCACCTCATGGACCGCGAATGGCCGGAAGATCGCCGCCAGCAGTTCGTCGCCGCTGCCGCCAAACATCCCGAGCTCAGCAATCTCCACGATCTGCGCACCCGCACCGCGGGCAATCGCGATTTCGTGCAGTTCCATGTCGATCTTCCGGGATCGATGACCGTCGACGAGGCGCACGAGGTGATCGAGAAGGTCGAAGAGGATTTGTGCCGCCAGTTTCCCGGCATGGAGCTGCTCATCCACATCGATCCCGAAGGTCATGTCGACGAACCGGACAACCCGCTGGTGGAGGAAGACCAGTTCGCCAAGCTGGAGGACAAGCCCTGAGACAGTCGCTGCCCTACTGGCATGTCGATGCGTTCGCCGACCGGCCGTTTGCGGGGAACCAGGCGGCAGTCATGCCGCTCGAAACATGGCTCGACGATGCGACCCTGCTCGCAATCGGTGAAGAAAACAATTTTGCCGAGACCGCCTTCTTCGTTCCCGACGAAACCGGCGAGGCGGATTACGAATTGCGCTGGTTCACGCCGACAGAGGAAGTGCGCCTGTGCGGCCACGCCACCCTTGCCAGCGGGCACGTAGCGCTCACGCAGCAGGGCTTCATGCCGGACGCCGACCGCGTTCGGTTCCGCACCCGCATGGCGGGCGTGCTGGAAGTCGCCCGGGCCGATCCAGGCTACGAGCTGGCGCTCCCTGCAATCCGGACGAGCCGCAGCGAATGGCCCGAAGCGGTCGAACTGCTCGGTGCACGCCCACAGGAAGTGTGGCTGAACGAGGATCGGTACGGCATCTATCTTTTCGGCAGCGAAGAGGAAGTGCGCGCGCTCGACCCGGATTTGCGTGGGTTGAAGAGGCTAGGGAACGACCAATTCATCTGCACGGCGGCCGGCAGCGAAAGCGATGTCGTCAGCCGGGTCTTCGTACCTGGCGGCGGCGTCGACGAGGACAGCTTCACCGGTAGCGCACACGCCTGCCTCACGCCGTTCTGGTGCGAGCGGCTCGGCAGAACCCACTTCACCGCTTTCCAGGCGTCGGACCGGGGCGGGCATGCGACATGCAGGCTGGATGGCGACCGCGCGGTGCTCGGGGGCCAATGCTTCACCGTGGTCGAAGGGCGGTTCTACCTCGCCGGATAGAGCGCGAGGATATCGGCGACTTCCTGCAGCATTGGCGGACGCTCGGCGGCATCAGAATGGCCCAGCCGCACGATCGTCACCCGCTGTTCGGGCGATACGATAACGTACTGTCCCATGTGGCCGATCATCGCGAAGACGCTGTCCGGGGCGCGATCGGGAAACAGCGGGTTCTCCGCTTCGCCGGTATCTCGGTTAAGCCAGGTCTGGCCGCCGTAATTGGGCTGGCGCGGGCTCGGCGTGGTCATGAAGCGCACCCAGCTCTGCGGCACGATCTGCGTGCCGTTTTCTGAGCGCCCCTGGCGGCGCAGGAACTCGCCGAATTTCGCCCAGTCGCGCGCGGTCGCTTGCATCAGGCTGCCTCCGATCAGCGTTCCGCTGGCATCGTATTCGGGCACGACAGACGTCATGCCGAGCGGGCCGAACAACCGCGACCGGAGGTAATCGCCGACCGCCTTGCGCCGGGTGTCGGGGTCATCGCTGTCGGTCAGCACGCGTGCCGCGATGTCGGCGAGAATGACGGTAGTATTGCTCGAATATTCGAAGGTGCGGCCGGGCTCGTCCTCGAGCGGCTGGCTCTCGGCATAATCGGCCATATCGTCGCGCCCGTCGAGGAAGAGCAT
Organism: Qipengyuania oceanensis; assembly: GCF_009827535.1. NCBI lineage: Bacteria > Pseudomonadati > Pseudomonadota > Alphaproteobacteria > Sphingomonadales > Erythrobacteraceae > Qipengyuania > Qipengyuania oceanensis. The sequence continues at coordinate 1,846,553 of NZ_WTYN01000001.1, forward strand.
CCGCACCTCGGACGAATCATAGGGCGGATCGCCCGCCTCGGTATGGCGCAAGCCCGAGCGCATCTGCAGCAGTTGGCGCAAGGTTATGTCGGAGCGCGGGTCGCCCGGCCTCTGCCATCGCGGGATCGGCGGCGACTGGTCGAGGGTCAGCCGCCCGTCGGCGACCAGCATGCCGATAAGCACGGCGGTGATCGTCTTGGCCATCGACCAGCTGACGAAGCGCGTATCCGCGTCGTAGCCTTCGGCGTAGCGTTCTGCGGCGATCTTGCCGTCCTGCATCACGATCAGCGCGCGCGTCTCGCCCAGTCCGTCCTTGGTGAAGGTCTCGTCGACCGCCCGGGCGAGCTTTTTCTCAGGCGCGCCGGGCGTGGCAGTCACCGCTGCCATGGCAGCCTCGCTCAGCGGCTCTTCGACCGGAGCGGTATCGCCGCAAGCTGCGAGGGCTGGCAGCATGGCGATCGAGCAGATAAGGGGGGCGCGCCGCAACGTCATGGCGGCTCCCTCTACCAAGGACACGCGCATTTCAATGGCCAAGACCAGCCGCCGCCGCAATCGTTCGAAACCCGGCGGGGCGTGGAAATGGATCGCGCTCTTCGTCCTCGCTGCGATCGTCGCGGCCTGGTACGCTTACCGCGTGCCAGTCTCGGGCTATTCGTCTGCCGCGACGGCCTACACGGCGCGGGTGGCCTGCTCCTGCCATTTCGTCGGCGGGCGCGAGCTGGGCGACTGCGCGAAGGACAAGATTTCCGGCATGGAAATGGTCATGCTGAGCGCCGACGAGGAGGCCAAATCGGTCACTGCCTCGATCCCGCTGGTCAAGAGCGACACCGCGACCTATCGCGAAGGATACGGCTGCGTCCTGCAGGAATGGCAGGGCTGACGGGCTAGGCGCCGAGGCCGCGCGTCTCGCCGTCGAGAAAATCGGCATAGGCGGCGGCAATGCCGTCGCGCAGGCCGATGGACGGCTGCCATCCCAGATCCGACAGTTTCGAGCAGTCGAGCAGCTTGCGCGGCGTTCCGTCGGGCTTGCTGGCGTCGAATTCAATCCCGCCGGTAAAGCCGACCACTTCGGCGACCAGTCGGGCCAGGTCCCCGATGGCGATGTCCTCGCCCGCGCCGACATTGACGTGTTCGGCCTCGTCGTAATGCACCAGCAGGTGGACCAGCGCATCGGCGAGATCGTCGACATGCAGGAATTCGCGGCGCGGCGTGCCCGTGCCCCACACTTCGATCGCGTCCGCATCACCCGTCTTCGCTTCATGGGTCTTGCGGATCAGTGCGGGAAGAACGTGGCTGTTCTTGGGATGGTAATTGTCGCCAGGGCCGTAAAGGTTGGTCGGCATGGCGGAGATATAGCTGCGGCCGTGCTGCTTGCGATAAGCCTGCGCCAGCTTGATGCCGGCGATTTTGGCAATGGCGTACCATTCGTTGGTCGGCTCGAGCAGCCCCGTCAGCAGCGCGTCTTCGCGCATCGGCTGCGCGGCAAGGCGCGGATAGATGCAGGACGAGCCGAGAAACAGCAGCCGGTCGACGTCGGCGCGGTGCGCGGCCTCGATCACGTTGGCCGCGATCATCAGGTTGTCGTAGAGAAAATCCGCCGGATAGCTGTCGTTGGCAAGGATGCCACCGACCTTTGCCGCGGCAAGGACGATGGCGTCAGGCGTTTCTTCGGCGAGCCAGGCGCGCACGCTTGCCTGATCGCGCAAGTCGAGGCTGCGCTCGGTCGTCAGGACCTCGCATGCCTCGCTTTCCAGCCGCCGCACGAGCGCACCGCCGACCATTCCGCGATGGCCGGCGATCCAGATTCGCTTGCCTGCAAGCGGAAAGACGGGCTCAGCCATGGACATTGCCGTTGGCGAGCGCGGCCATGTCCGCCTCGACCATTTCGCGTGCAAGGTCGCGCGCGCTGGTATCGTGTGTCCAACCGAGCTTCTCGCGCGCCTTGGTCGGATCGCCGATCAGCAGGTCGACTTCGGTCGGCCGGAAATAGGCCGGGTCCACTTCGATCAGCACCTTGCCGGATTTGTTGCACACGCCGGTTTCACCCACGCCTTCGCCGGTGAATTCGAGGTCGATGCCCGCGTCGGCGAATGCCCAGCGGGCAAAGTCGCGCACGCTCGTCGTCTCGCCGGTCGCGAGGACGTAATCGTCGGGCTCGTCCTGCTGCATCATCAGCCACATGCCGCGCACGTATTCGCGAGCATGCCCCCAGTCGCGCTTGGCATCGAGATTGCCGAGGTAGAGCCTCTCCTGCTGTCCCGCCGCGATGGCGGCAGCGGCACGGGTGATCTTGCGGGTCACGAAGGTTTCGCCCCGCAGGGGGCTCTCGTGATTGAACAGGATGCCATTGGAGGCGTGTATGCCGTAAGCCTCTCGGTAATTGACGACCGTCCAGTAGGCGAACAGCTTAATTGACGACCGTCCAGTAGGCGAACAGCTTGGCGACGCCATAGGGGCTGCGCGGGTAGAAGGGCGTGGTCTCGCTCTGTGGAACCTGCTGGGCAAGACCGTACATCTCCGATGTCGCGGCCTGGTAGAAGCGGACCTTGTCTTCCATCCCGAGAATCCGGATCGCCTCGAGCAGCCGCAACGTGCCGATCCCGTCGGCATTGGAGGTGTATTCGGGCGTCTCGAAACTGACCAGCACATGGCTCTGCGCGCCCAGATTGTATATCTCGTCCGGCTGTACCTGCTGCACGATGCGGATGAGGTTGGTCGCATCGGTCAGATCGCCGTAGTGGAGAATGAAGCGTGGATCCTCTTCGTGCGGATCCTGGTAGATATCCTCGATCCGCCCGGTGTTGAACGAGCTCGAGCGGCGCTTGATGCCGTGGACGGTATAGCCCTTGTCGAGCAGCAGCCGCGCGAGATAGGCGCCGTCCTGCCCCGTCACTCCGGTAATGAGCGCTGTCTTTCCCGCCATGTCCGCGTCCCCGTTGCCAAGCGGCGAGTTAGGCGAAGCGTCACCCTATGCGCAAGCGTGTCACTCGCCCGGCAGGATGCAGTCCGGATGATAGATGTCGTATGGCGCGGGTGCGGCCGGCGGCGGGCATTGCTGCGCTGGCTTGCCGGTCGCCAGACAAGCCTCGTGAAACGCGCGTAAGCGCGCTTGCTGCGCTTCGTTATCGGTCCGCGCCGCCGCGAGACGCGCGACATCGTCCTTGCTGCACAGCGGCTTGCGTTTCATGACCGCGATGCGCCGCATGGTGTCGACCTTGCAGGCCTTGGCCAGTGCGGGCGGAGCGGGGACCGGCTCGTCTTTCGAACAACCGACGCCGCTAAAAATGCCATCCGGCTCGCCGAAACGGATTTCAAATTCGGGCGAGGCATCCAGCAGGCCGAGCGCGAGATAACCTTGCGCATCCCGGTGGATATGCGTGATGCCCAAGACCAGCGGGCCCGGTGTCTTGCCGCCCGCATCCTGGAAGCGTGGGCAGCCATCGACGAGGACTACCTTGCCCGAATAGGACGGCGGGCCTTCGAGCGTGCAGGTCGTGATCCGCTCACGCGACGGTTCGATCACAACTTCGCGCGGGATCGCCCGGATGAAGCGGGCGACGTCGGCCGCGATCGGCTCGTCTGGCACGAAGCCTCCGCGCTGGCTCGTCCGCGTGACAGAGAGCGCCGGTGCATCGAGCACCGTGCCGAAGCCGTCTTCGCCCAGGCTCATTCCGACCGTCGGACCAGTAGCGGGCTCGCCTTCCTGCGGCTGCCATTGCAATCGGGTGACGGGAGCATCCGGGTCGCGGAAATCGCCGCGCCACCAGTTCGGCGGGATGAAATAGAGCAGGAAGGGCAGTGCGACGAAGCCGGCCAGCAGCGCCAGCGCGGCGGGCGGAACCTGACCGCTCTTGCCGCGCCAGAAGCTCACTCCTGCTCCGCGGTTCCGGTGGTGTCGGCGATCCAGCCGCCGCCGACCACGCGCTCCCCGGCGTAGATCACCGCGGCCTGTCCGGGCGACACGCCGTATTCGGGCGAATCGAAATGGAGCACAACCGCGCCGCCTTCGCCAAGCGATCCTTCGAGCCGCACCGGCACCGGCTTGGCGAGGCTGCGGACCTTGGCCGTCAGCCGCGTGTCGGGCAGGGGGCCGATACGATTGGTTTCGATCACCCGTGCGCTCGAAACAGCGAGCATCCGGCGCGGGCCGACCTGTACTTCACGCGTGCCCGCATCGATGCCCACCACGTAGAGCGGTTCGGGCTGTCCGCCGATTTCCAGGCCGCGGCGCTGGCCGACGGTGTAATGGATCACGCCCTTGTGCTCGCCGAGAATCTCGCCGGTTTGCGCGTGGACGATCGCGCCCGGCGCTCCGCCCGCGGGACGCATCTTCTCGACGATCCTGGCATAATCGCCGTCCGGCACGAAGCAGATGTCCTGGCTGTCGGGCTTGGCCGCATTGCGCAGCCCGGCCGCCTCCGCCAGTTCGCGCACCTGCGATTTCGGCATGCCGCCGAGGGGGAAGCGGATGAAATCGAGCTGATCTTCGGTCGTGCCGTAGAGGAAATAGGACTGGTCGCGCGCCGGATCCGCCGCGCGGTGCAATTGCGGCCCCGTAGGCGTGGCGAGGCGCTTCACGTAATGGCCGGTCGCGATGCAATCGGCGCCCAGTTCCTTCGCCATGCGAAGCAGGTCGGTGAACTTGGGGCCCATGTTGCAGCGGATGCAGGGTACGGGCGTGCGCCCGGCAAGGTAATCGTCGGCGAACTGCTCGACCACTTCCTCACGGAAAGCGCTTTCGTGATCGAAAACGTAATGCGCAAAGCCAAGGCGATCCGCCACGGCGCGGGCATCGCTGATGTCGTCTCCTGCGCAGCAGGCACCTTTGCGACCGGTGGCGGCACCATAGTCGTAGAGTTGTAGCGTGATCCCGATGACCTGTGCGCCGCTGCGGGCGGCGAGGGCCGCGACGACCGAGGAATCGACACCGCCCGACATGGCGACGACGATCGTGCTTTCGCCCGCTGCGCGGGGCAGGTCGAAGAGCGCCGCAGCCTCGTCGGCCGGCATTTCGAGAGCGGTTGATGGCATGATTGCGCTGCCCATACACGTCGGCGCGCTCTCTTGCCAAGCTGCGCGTGTGTCGCGCGGCCGGCGGGGTTTCACATCTTCTTTACCATACCGGCGGTAAGAAGGGTGCATGTTCGAAGGAAAGACCCTCCACCGGCAATTCGCCGACGCCCGGGCCCAAACCCGGGCCGAAACGGGTGACGGCCTGCAGCTGCGCGAACTCGTGTGGAGCGAACTCGTGGCGCGTCTGGCGGCATCAAGCGAGGGTCGCGCCGAGTTGGAACGGGTCGCAGGGGTGGCTGGCGGGAGCTTCGGTCACTTCCCGAAGGTGACCGCACAGGCGCTTTGCGAAGGGAAATACCCTGTTAACCGTAATGCTTTAGAGCATGGCAAAATCATTGAGGCACATGGGGGCGAGGCCGTGATCGAAGCGGTAACAGGCGACCGAGAGAATTCATGATCGAGAACCAAGACATCCGTCCCGCCGAAGTGATCGGCCCGCTCGGCGAGCCGATGACGATCGACGATCTGCCTCCGCCGGAAACGAAGCGGTGGGTCGTGCGGCGCAAGGCCGAAGTCGTCGCGGCGGTCAACGGCGGCCTGCTGACGATCGACGAGGTGCTCGAGCGCTACAGCCTTACGCTGGAGGAATTCGCATCGTGGCAGCGGGCAGTAGACCGCTCGGGGATGCAGGGCCTGCGGGTGACCCGAATCCAGCATTATCGCGATCTCTACGAGCGCCAGCTGAAGTATTGAGGTGGCAGGACGGGTACGCACCTAAAGGCGTAAAGTCCGAAAATCTAAAGATTTTCAATCGGAAAGGCCCCCTCTGCGGGGCCTTTTTCGTATGCCCGCGAAAATGGCTCGGGAACCGGCGAGCCTCGAGCACCGTTGTCTGCGGGTAACTCCACAGGAAATATAACAGGAGGAAGTGGAAAATGGGCTGGATTATCGCAATTATCGTCGGTGGCATCATCGGCTGGCTCGCAAGTCTCGTGATGAACCGTGATGCCTCGATGGGCATCTTCTGGAACATCGTTGTCGGTATCGTCGGCTCGTTCATCGGTCGTTTCATCGGTTCGCTGATCGGCGTCGGTTCGACCCTTACCGAATTCAGCGTCCCGGGCCTGCTGATGTCGCTTCTCGGCGCCATCGTGCTTCTCGGCATCGCCAACCTGGTGCAGCGCGGTCGCGTTCGCTAAAACCGGGTAACACCGATCAAGGAAGGCGGGGCTGCGCAGGCAGCTCCGCCTTTTTTTGCGTCTGCGTCGTCTTTCATCGGGCGTGGTCTGCCATTCGTCGATTGTAGCATCGTTGCTACATCGCGAGACAAACCGCGCGTTGCTCTCGCGGCTCATCGCAGCTAAGTCGCAATCCACGACTTGCTGGGGGTGGCTTAATCGTGTAACACACCCCCTGCGTTTGACAGGCGAGGCATTCTGGCGATGAATTACGAGACCCGCGTCACGGCCGACGGTAGCGAACCGTTCGAGTCCGACCTGCGCGGCGTCGACGAGACGCAGCGTAGCGCGATGCGCAAGCGCATCATCATTGCCGGGATCATTCTTGCCGTACTGGCCGCGATCGCCTTCGGGCTGTTCGCGAAATACGGCAGCACCGGTCTCGCGGCAGGGGACGAGGAGGCACAGCTTCCGGTCGTGACCGTGGTCGCGCCGGGGCGGACCACCGTGGAAGGTACGATCGGGGCAACGGGTACACTCGCCGCGCGCCGTGAATTGCCGATCGGTGTCGTCGGCGAAGGCGGCCGTGTCGTGAGCGTTCCGGTGGAAGCGGGCCAATGGGTGCGCGCCGGCCAGGTTCTCGCCTCGATCGATCGCTCGGTCCAGTCGCAACAGGTCCAGAGCGCCGCGGCCCAGATCGACGTCGCACGCGCCGATGCCCAGCTTGCCCAGGCCAATCTCGAGCGCGCGCAGAAGCTGGTCGAGCGCGGTTTCGTCAGCCAGGCCGACATCGATCGCCTGACCGCTACCCGCGATGCGGCCCGCGCCAGGGTCCAGGTCACCCAGGCACAATACCGCGAGCTCGGCGCGCGCAACGCCCGCCTGAACATCGTCGCACCCGCCGCAGGGCTTCTGCTCGAACGCAATGTCGATCCCGGCGCGGTCGTGAGCCCCGGCTCGGGCGTCCTGTTCCGCATCGCCAAGGGCGGCGAGATGGAATTGCTCGCACGGGTCGGCGAGGGCGAGCTCGGCCAGCTTTCGGTCGGCGTCCAGGCGGAAGTCGTGCCGGTCGGCACGGATAAGACCTTTACCGGCCAGGTCTGGCAGCTTGCGCCGACCATCAATCCGCAGGATCGGCAGGGCACGGCGCGGATCGCGCTGTCCTACGCTCCCGAATTGCGTCCCGGCGGCTTTGCCAACGCGACTATCCGCAGTGGAACGGTCGTTGCCCCGCTGCTGCCCGAAAGCGCCGTTCTGTCCGATGACGAGGGCAGCTTCGTCTACATCGTCGGCAACGAGGACAAGATTGTGCGCCGTCCGATCGTGGTCGGCAGCGTCACGCCCGATGGCATCGTGATCGAGGATGGACTGCGCGGGACCGAGCGTGTCGTCCTGCGCGCCGGTGGCTTCCTCAATGCTGGCGAGACGATCAAGCCGGTCTTGCAGAAGGACTGACCGCGGTGGAATTCCGCAACATATCCGCGTGGTCCATCCGCAACCCGATGGTCCCGATCGTGATTTTCACGGGGCTCATGCTGCTCGGGCTGATGAGCTTTGCGGGCATGAAGATACAGGACAATCCGGACGTCGAGTTTCCGGTCGTGATCGTCAGCATCTCGCAGCCGGGCGCCGCGCCGACCGAGATCGAGAACCAGATCACCCAGCGTGTCGAATCCGCCGTCCAGGGCGTCGAGGGCGCGCGCAACATTTCCTCGACCGCGTCCGAAGGCAACACCGTCACGGTCATCGAGTTCGAGATCGGCACCGACGTGATCGAGGCGGTCAACGAGGTCAAATCGGTCGTCGACCAGATCCGGGGCGAGCTGCCCGACGGCATTCTCGAGCCGCGTATCTTCCGACAGCAGACCTCGAACCAGCCGATCGGATATTTCGCGGCCACTGCGAACGACATGACGCTGGAACAGCTGTCGTGGTTCATCGACGATACGGTCGCCAACCGCCTGCTCGCGATCCAGGGCATGGCCGAAGTCAGCCGCGGCGGCGGCGTCGATCGCGAGATCGTGGTCACGCTCGATCCGGCGCGCATGCAGTCGCTCGGCGTCACGGCAAGCCAGATCAACCAGGCGCTGCGCGCCAACAACCTCGACGCCGGCGGCGGCGTGGCCGAGATCGCCGGTTCGCGCCAGTCGGTCCGTGTGCTCGGCAATGCCGATACGGCCTACGAGCTTTCGCAATCCCAGATCGCCATCGGCGGCGGGCGCACGATCAAGCTGGCCGACGTGGCGGAAGTGCGCGACAGCTACGGTGAAGTCCGCTCGCTGGGCAAGTTCGAAGGCAAGCAGATCGTCACCTTCGGCGTGACCCGGGCCAAGGGCGAATCCGACGTGTCCGTCTACGACGCGACGGTCGAGGAACTCGACAAGATCTCGCAGGAATATCCGGGCCTCTCCTTCACGCCGCTGTTCACCAGCGTCGATTACACGAAGGCCCAGTACTCGAGCTCGATGGCCGCTATGATCGAAGGCGCCGTGCTGGCGGTCATCGTGGTCTTCTTCTTCCTGCGCGACTGGCGGGCGACCATCATCGCGGCGCTGGCGATCCCGCTCTCCGCGATCCCGACCTTCTGGTTCATGGATCTGATGGGTTTCACGCTCAACACGCTCTCGCTGCTGGCGCTGGGCCTTGTCGCAGGCGTGCTCGTCGACGACGCGATCGTCGAGATCGAGAACATCGTCAGACACATGCGCATGGGGAAGACCGCCTACCAGGCCTCGATCGACGCGGCGGACGAAATCGGCCTCGCCGTCGTCGCCACGACATTCTCGATCGTCGCGGTCTTCCTGCCGGTCGGTCTGATGCCCGGCGTCTCGGGTCAGTTCTTCAAGAACTTCGGCCTGACGGTCGTCGCCTCGGTCCTGATGAGCCTCGCGGTGGCCCGCATGATCACCCCGATGGTCGCGGCCTATTTCCTCGAAGCCAAGGGCCGGGCCGAACACGGCGGCGGCAAATGGATGGAGCGCTACGTCAACCTGCTTCGCTGGACGCTGCGCCGGCCCCAGGCCGACCCGGCGCCCAAGCCCGACGTCGGCGATCGCAAGATGTTTTATTTCATGATCGCGTTCGTGTTCTTCGCGATCGTCGCGGTCGCGTTCCTCGCCGTGGCAGGGCTTCTGCTGACCGGGCTTCTCGGGCCTGCCGGCTTCATCGTCGATACGAACTTCTACGAGAGCTTCCTCGTCTTCCTGCCGGAATCGATCCGGCACCTGGTGGCCTTCGTGCCGGCCTTTGTTTTCCTCATCGCCGGGACCGCGCTGGCGCTTGCCATCGGCTGGCTCGTCGCGCGCCTCGTCGCCCGGCTGCTCGGTTTCGTGGCGAGAATGCTCAGCCGTCCTGTCGGAGAGCGGTTCGCCTGGCGTTCGGCGCGGTTCGCACGTCGGTTCCGCGATCACCGGATGTGGATGATGGGACTGGGCGCCAGCGCGCTGCTGCTGACCGGGCTGATCGTCGCGCAGATACCCGCCCAATTCTTCCCGACCTTCAACAGCGATTACAGCCGGATCTCGATCCAGATGGTTCCGGGCACCACCCTCGAGCAGACCGAAAGGGTCTCCGACCGGGTCGCGGCCATCCTGTCCGAACGGCCCGAAGTGCGGACCGCCCTGCAGCGCGTGAACGAGGGCAGCGGCAACATCTACATCACGCTGCACAAGGAGCGGGAGAAGACCCAGCAGGAGTTCGAGCGCGAAGTCACTCCGATGCTCCAGGCCATTCCCGATGCGCGCGTGTCCTTCCAGAGCATGCAGGGGCCCGGTGGCGGCGGCCGACCGATCCAGGTCATGCTCTCGAGCTCCAATCCCGACCTGCTGCAGGAAACCGCCACCACGCTGGTCGAGCAGATGAAGGACGTGCGCGGCGTCGTTGCCCCGCGGATCGAGGCCGATCTGCGGCGTCCGGAGATCATCATCACTCCGCGCGAGGAACTCGCTGCAAGTCTCGGCGTGACCACCGCGGCGTTGAGCCAGACGATCCGTATCGCCACGCTTGGCGACATCGACCAGAACGCGGCCAAGTTCTCGCTGTCCGATCGCCAGGTGCCGATCCGCGTGCGCCTGCCGGTCGAATCGCGGCGTGATCTGTCGGTGATCGAAAACCTGCCGGTGCCGACCGCATCGGGCGGTTCGGTGCCGCTCTCGCGCGTCGCGACGATCAGCCTGGGCTCCGGCCCGACGAGCATCGAGCGCTACAACCAGAGCAGGCGCACGTTCATCACTGCCGATATCGCGCCGGGCCTTGCCGAAGGCGACGTGAAGGAACTGGTCAACAAGCTGCCGGTCCTCACTAACCTGCCGATGGGCGTGTCGAACGCCCCCTACGGATCCGACGAAATCCAGCAGGAGATGCTGGCCAACTTCCAGATCGCGCTGGTGTCGGGCATCCTGCTCGTGTTCGCGGTGCTGGTCTTGCTCTACCACCGCGTCATTTCGCCGCTCGTCAACATGGGCTCGCTGTTCCTCGCGCCCTTCGGCGGCATGCTGGCGCTGTGGATCGCCGGGCAGCCGCTTTCCATGCCGGTCCTGATCGGCGTCCTGATGTTGTTCGGCATCGTCGCGAAGAACTCGATCCTGCTGATCGACTTCGCGATCGAGGAGATGGCGGCCGGCGTTCCGAAATACGATGCGATCGTGGATGCCGGGCGCAAGCGTGCCCAGCCGATCGTGATGACCACCGTGGCCATGACGGCCGGCATGGTGCCGACCGCGCTGTCGCTCAGCGGCGACGGTGCGTTCCGCGCCCCGATGGGCACCGTCGTGATCGGCGGCCTGATCATGTCGACCCTGCTCACGCTGCTGATCGTTCCGGCGGGCTTCAGCCTGGCCGACGGTCTCGAGAAGCGTCTCGGCCCGTGGCTGCGCGATCGCCTGCTGAGCTACAGGCCCGGTGACGAGAAACCGCGCACGATGACGGGCGGCGCGGCAGCACACCCGGCCGAGTGACCCTGGGCGACCGGTCCAGCAGGTCTGCGCCGGCGGGATCGTCGCTCACCGCAGATCGCGCCCGCACGATGCGGATGACGGCTACCGGCATGCTCGTCGCCATGGGCGGGCTGTTCCTGCTCTCGCACCATTACCTCGGCCTGCATCCTGCATGGGGCTATGTTCACGCCTTCGCGGAAGCGGCGATGGTCGGCGGCCTGGCGGACTGGTTCGCGGTCACGGCGCTGTTCCGCCGGCCGCTCGGCCTGCCAATTCCGCACACCGCGATCATCCCCGAGAACAAGGACCGGATCGCCGATACGATGGCGCAGTTCCTGCGCGAGAATTTCCTGACTCCGATGGTCGTGGCACGGCGCATGAGCAGCATGAACATGGCCCGCGCGCTCGGCGGTTTCCTTGCCGATCCCTCGACTGGTTCGGGCTCGCGCATCCGGGCGGGCGCGGGCGAACTGGTCGTCGAGGTGCTCGAATCGCTCGATCCGGACAGGCTCGGGGGCGAGGTTAGCGCCGGCCTCAAGTCGCAGCTGGAGAAGCTGGAGGTCTCGACCCTGCTCGGGCGGATGCTCAGCGGCGCGATCGCCGATGGGCGGCACCTGCCGCTGATGGAAAGCATGATCCGTTGGTCCGGCCTGGTGCTGGAAGACAATGAGGACATGGTCCGCGAGATGATCCAGCGCCGCGCCAACGGTATCATCCGCTGGACCGGGCTGGACGAACGGATCGCCAATTCGGTGCTCGACGGCCTCTACAAGCTGCTGGCCGAAGTGCTGATCGATCCGGAACATCCCCTTCGCGCCAAGGTTCAAGAAGGGCTGGAGGACCTGGCCGACAAGCTGCAGCACGATCCCGAAACCCAGGCCCGGGTCGAGCGGCTCAAGCTGGAAATGCTGCAGAACCCCGCGATCGGCGAGTGGTGGCAGGGCGTGTGGGAGCGGATCAGGGCCGGTCTCATCGACATGGCGCGCGGCAAGGACGACATGTTCGCAGGACTGGGCGGCAGCCTCGCCGAACTCGGCAATGCGCTGCAGCAGGACGAACGGTTGCAGTACCAGGTCAACCGCTTCGCCCGCCGCACTGCGGTCGGTGTGACGAGCCGCTATGGCGACCAGATCGTGCAGCTCGTTTCCGAAACCGTGCGCCGCTGGGATGCGACGACGATCACCGACCGGGTCGAGAGCGCGGTCGGGCGCGATCTCCAGTTCATCCGGATCAACGGGACGCTGGTCGGCGGACTGGTCGGCCTGACGATCCACTTGCTCACCCAGGTCCTGTGATCGACTATCCGCCGCGCGATCGCCCGGTGGTGGTGACGGAACGGCTGGAGCTGTGGGTCCCGGACGAGACGGACGTGGATGCGATGATCGCGATCCTCAGCCATCCCGAAACGCACCGCTTCCTGGGCCCGATGAGCAGTTACGCGGACCAGATGTCCCGGGTGTTGCGCAACCTCGGCAGCTGGCTGCTCAAGGGATACGGCATCTTCGCGGTTCGCCACCGCGAAAGCGGTACCGTCATCGGCAATTGCGGAATGTTCCACGGATGGCGGGACATCGGCGCGGATTTCGACGGCAAGCCGGAAGCGGGCTGGATCTTCGCAGCCGACGAGGTCGGCAAGGGATACGCCACCGAGGCGATGCGCGGCGCCCTTGAGTGGTTCGAGCGGGTCCACGGCTCTTCCGGGATCGTGTGCATGATCGATATTCGTAACGCGCCCAGCATCGCCCTGGCGCGCAAGCTCGGCTTTGGGGAGCTACGTACAGCCACACTACCTGACGGCGATTCGGTCCTGCTGATGGAGCGGCAGCCAGGCATTTCCACCTAATCGCGGCGCAGGTCGCGGCTAAGCCGGATCGAATAGTCCTCCTTTTTCGAAGGAGGGCAATCCGGTCATGGCAGCTTCGGTATCCAGGCGCGCGCTCGAACACGAAGTCGGCGAGATCCGCGCGCTCGAAGCCGCGCTGGCAGCGACGGGGTCACGCGGCGGAAGCTACTCGCTGCGCATCGATCGCCATTATCGCCGGGTCATGGCGATGCTCGAACCGCGCATAGCCTGGCTGACGCGGCGCTACGGGCTGGGCAACTGGCGCGAGGACGCGGCCCAGGCCTGTGCCATCGGCATCTACCGCGCGGTCGGGAGCTGGGAGCCGGAGCGGGCCGGGTTCTCGACGCTCGTTCATTGGCAGATGCGCGGCGAGCTGCAGGCGCTGCGGCACCGGGTGATGCTTGATCGGCGGCCTGCGGCGCGAGCGGCAGCGGCCCGAACGGTGAGCATGTTTCGCGATGACGGTCGGACCGTGGGCGAACTGGCCGAGCTGGACGACCGGGAAGCCCTGCCTGGGACGGAGCGGCAAGCGGCCGATGCCATGGCAGGGGCACTCTTGCGCCATTTGCTCGACCGGATCGGCTCGCCTGCGCGCGAGCGGGCCATCGTCGAGGCAGCGGTCTTCGCTCCTGACGGCGGGCTCGACCTGCCCGAGAAGACCAGGGAGAAGCACCGACAGATCGTGCGCCGCACCTTCAGGAACTGCGCGAAGGTGGCTGCGGATCCGGTCGGCTCTTCGCAAGTCAGTTCACGTAACGCACCGAGCTGGTAAAGAACGAGCGCACCGGCGATCCGCTGGCGTCGAGAGCGGGACTGAACTTCGCTCCATTCTTGATCAAGCCGCAAACGGTAAGATCTCGATCGAAGCCTTCGGAGGTCGTCATATTGGTTGCTGACAGCTTTCCGGGCGGCCTTCTTCGTCAACGATGACCCGGATGTTGAATCGTGCCATTCTTCCACCGCGAAGAGCCTGCGCGGGATAATTCCTCTGAATGCTTCGAACGATCTTCTCATCGTTCAGCCACACGGGAAACTTCTGGATCTGCTTCTGCTGTTCCGGATCGAGACCCCAGGTCTTGACGAGATCGTCCATGCAAAAATTCATCGCTTTGAACGGTGCTTCCATGCCGCCGAGCTCAAGTTTGACGGTACCGATGCGCGGTGACGATAGCGAAAGCCAGCTGATCGCTTTACCCGTTTCTGCATCTAGCTCGCGAAGTTCTCGCGAGCCTTCTGCGGGCTCCGGATTCTTCGCTGCGCGACCTTCGAACTCTTCCTTGGTTTCAAAGACTGTCTGCACCGGACCATACCCCATTATGGCGGCGCCAAGATCACCGAGACTCGCATCCTCGTACGACTGCTCATACCCCGGTAGGGCAGGACCAAACTGAACTTCCACTTTCCGCTCTGGAAGCCTCTGAAATTTGTTCGTGATCCTGAGATCGTACAGCGACGGGCCGGCCACCCCGTAGGAAAACCGAGCAGAAGGATTGAACTGCTCGATGTAGAACAACGTCTCGCTCGCGCCCGTACCGAAAGTGCGGGCGAGGCGGCAACGGTGTTCGCCCATGTCGAGCTGCCATTGGCTCGACGGCTGCAGGACGAGTGTCGCCTTGTCCTGTGCGGCGGCCGGGCAAACGATCAGCGCGCCGAGAACCAGCGAAGCGATGACAGGTGTTCTGACCATGAAAAAGCCCTCCGGACGCCTTGTTAGCGCACGGAGGGCCAATTGTAAGTTACAGAATGGTCAGAGCTTTTCGGTCAGCTCCGGCACAATCTTGTAGAGATCGCCGACAAGGCCGATGTCCGCCACCTGGAAGATCGGCGCGTCCTCGTCCTTGTTGATTGCGATGATCGTCTTGGAGTCCTTCATGCCGGCAAGGTGCTGGATCGCGCCCGAGATACCGATGGCGATATAGACTTCCGGTGCCACGATCTTGCCGGTCTGGCCGACCTGGTAATCGTTCGGCACGTAGCCTGCATCGACCGCGGCGCGCGATGCGCCGACGCCCGCGCCGAGCTTGTCGGCGAGCGGCATGATGTATTCCTCGAAGGTTGCCGAGTCCTTGAGCGCGCGGCCACCCGATACGATGATCTTGGCGCTGGTCAGTTCGGGGCGCTCGCTCTTGGCGAGTTCCTCGCCGACGAAGCTCGAAGTGCCATTGCCGGTCGGGCCGGACACGCTCTCGACCTCGCCGTTGCCGCCTTCGGTTTCGGCCTTGTCGAAGGCCGTTCCGCGCACGGTGATGACCAGCTTGGGATCGGTGCTCTCGACCGTGGCGATGGCGTTGCCGGCATAGATCGGCCGGGTGAAGGTCTTGTCGCCTTCGACCGACAGGATGTCGGAGATCTGCATCACGTCGAGCAGGGCGGCGACGCGCGGCGCGATGTTCTTGCCGGTGGTCGTGGCGGGCGCGACGAACGCGTCGTGATGGCCCATGAGGTCGGCCACGAGCGGCGCAACCGCTTCGGGCAGCGCGTTGGCGTAGGCCGCGTCGTCGGCGACGTGGACCTTGCCAACGCCGGCGATCTTGGCGGCAGCCTCACCGACCGAACCGCAGTTCGACCCGGCGACCAGCAAGTGGACTTCGCCCAGCTTCGATGCCGCGGTAACGGCGGCGAGCGTGGCGTCCTTGACCTCGTTGTTGTCGTGTTCGACCCAGACGAGCGTTTTCATGTGTGTGTTCCTTTCTCAGTCCGGGGCTCAGGCGATGCCGAGCGCTTTCATCTTTGCGACCAGCGCATCGACGTCCTCGACCTTTTCGCCAGCCTGGCGAACCGGCGGCTCGGTGACGTTGGTGGTCTTGAGACGGGTTGCGGTATCGACGCCGTAATCTGCCGGAGCCTTGGTATCGAGGGGCTTCTGCTTCGCCTTCATGATGTTGGGCAGCGAGGCATAGCGCGGTTCGTTGAGACGCAGGTCGGTAGTGACGATGGCAGGCATCGCGAGCTTCACCGTCTGCAGGCCGCCGTCGACTTCGCGCTTCACGGTAACGCTGTCGCCATCGACCTCGACCGTATTGGCGAAGGTGCCTTGCGGGCGATCCATCAGCGCGGCGAGCATCTGGCCGGTCTGGTTGCTGTCGTCGTCGATTGCCTGCTTGCCCAGGATCACGAGACCCGGCTGTTCCTCGTCGGCGATGGCCTTGAGGATCTTGGCGACTGCGAGCGGTTCCACTTCGTCGTCGGTCTGGACCAGGATCGCCCGGTCGGCGCCCATGGCGAGCGCGGTGCGCAGCGTTTCCTGCGCCTTTGCCGGACCGATCGACACGGCGACGATTTCTTCCGCCTTGCCGGCTTCCTTCAACCGGATCGCTTCTTCGACCGCGATCTCGTCAAAGGGGTTCATGCTCATCTTGACGTTGGCGAGGTCGACACCCGACCCGTCCGCCTTGACGCGCGGCTTGACGTTGTAATCGATGACCCGTTTGACGGGCACGAGGATCTTCATGGGAGTTCCTTCCTCTCGTTCAGCACGGGCGCGGAAGCTCGGTCCGCAACCCTCTCCTGTTCAATGACACGCGACCCTTTGCGTTCCATTTACGTTAACGTCAAGGGCAAGTCCGGAGCCCCTGCCGCGCCGTAGCGTCAGCCCGCCGCGCGCCGTGTTCGCGCAGCGACCGGCGGGCGCGAATCACGCGGCCTTCTTGACTTCGGCGACGATCTTCCTGGCTGCATCGCCGAGGTCGTTGGCACTGACGATCGGCAGGCCGGAATTCTCGAGGATTTCCTTGCCGGCATCGACATTGGTGCCTTCGAGCCGCACGACCAGCGGAACCGACAGGTTCACGTCCTTGGCCGCCTGCACGATGCCGTTGGCGATGACGTCGCACTTCATGATCCCGCCGAAGATATTGACGAGGATTCCCTCGACCGCCGGGTCCTTGAGGATGATCTTGAATGCCGCGGTGACCTTCTCGGTCGTCGCGCCGCCGCCCACGTCCAGGAAGTTGGCCGGGAAAGCGCCGTTCAGCTTGATGATGTCCATCGTCGCCATGGCGAGGCCTGCACCGTTGACCATGCAGCCGATGTTGCCGTCGAGCTTGATGTAGGCGAGGTCGTATTCGCTCGCTTCCACTTCGGCCGGGTCTTCCTCGGTCTCGTCGCGCAGCGCCTCGACGTCGGGATGGCGATAGAGCGCGTTACCGTCGAAGCTCATCTTGGTGTCGAGCACCAGCAGCTTGCCGTCCTTCGTCTCGACCAGCGGATTGATCTCGAGCATTTCGCAATCGAGGTCCATGAAGGCGGTGTAGAGTTGCTTGGCGAGCTTCTGCGCCTGCTTGTTGAGATCGCCCGAGAGCTTGAGCGCGAAGGCCATCGCGCGGCCGTGGTGCGGCATGAAGCCCTGTGCCGGATCGATGGTGATGGTGGTGATCTTCTCGGGCGTGGAATGCGCCACTTCCTCGATGTCCATGCCGCCTTCGGTCGATACGATCATCGCGACCTGCCCGCTCGCCCGGTCGACCAGCATCGAAAGGTAGTATTCGCTCTCGATATCGACGCCATCGGTCACGTAGAGGCGATTGACCTGCTTGCCGTCATCGCCGGTCTGCACGGTGACGAGCGTGTTGCCGAGCATGTCGGTGGCATCGGCGCGCACATCGTCGAGCGTCTTGGCGAGGCGAACGCCGCCCTTCGCATCGGGTGCCAGTTCCTTGAACTTGCCCTTCCCGCGACCGCCTGCATGGATCTGGGCCTTCACGACATAGAGCGGGCCAGGCAGCTTGCCGGCGGCCTCGACGGCTTCCTCGACGCTCATGGCGGCGTGGCCAGCGGGAATGCCGATACCGTATTTTGCGAGCAGTTCCTTGGCCTGGTATTCGTGGATGTTCATTGAGGGTCAGCCCTTCGCGAGTCTGTGGGGAGATTTGCTGGGGGCCTAAGCATGGATTGGCCCGCTTGAAAAGTATCGCTTTGGAGAGCACCTCTTGCCAAGCGATGATTGACAGCGACCGCCTAGAAGAAATTGTCCACGAAGCCGGGCAGATTGCCCTGCGCCAGTGGCCCGGTGCAGGGCACGAGGTGGATATCTGGGAGAAGTCGCCGGGCAACCCCGTGTGCGCCGCCGACCTGGCGGTCGACACCTTCCTCAAGCGCGAACTGGGCGCGTTGCTGCCGGCCGCGGGCTGGCTTTCCGAGGAGACTGCGGACGAGGCGGGACGCCTCGCGCGCGACCTCATCTGGCTGGTCGATCCGATCGACGGAACCCGCGATTTCATTCGCGGGCGCAAGGGCTGGGCCGTTTCCGTCTGCCTCGTAAGTTCCGGCCGCCCTCTGATCGGGCTGCTCGCCGCACCGGCTCGGGGCGAAAGCTGGCGCGGGGTGGCCGGACAGGGCTCGTACCGCAACGGCGAGCGACTGGTTGCTTCCCAGCGCGGGGAGTTCTCGGGCGCTCGTGTCCCGGCCGCCGCACTGCCGAAAGCGGACAGCGACCTGGTCGCGGTCGAGCAGCCCAATTCGATCGCGCTGCGCGCAGCAATGGTCGCCGCCGACGAGGCGGACTTGCTGGCGACGCTGCGCTGGGGCTTCGAATGGGACATCGGCGCAGCCGCGCTGATCGCGCGGGAAGCGGGCGCCGCAGTCACCGACGCCTTCGGCAGGCCGCTCGGCTACAACAAGCGCGATCCGCGTGCCTTCGGCGTGCTGGTCAGCTCGGCCAGCATCCACGAGGCGGCGGTCGAGCGACTGGCGGAGCGCGCGGCGAAGCTGGTGGTCGACAAGCCGCAACTCTAGCGAGGCGGTCCGGCGCCTGTGCGGCGACACGGTTGCGTGCGTGGATCCCGGAAACGAAAAGGGGCCGACCCGAAGGCCGACCCCGTCTGCTCGCTGTTCGACGAGCTGGATTTCGTGTCGATCAGTTGCCCTGCTGGGCCGCCTGAACGTCGTTCTGGTCGAACGGAATGATCTTGATCTCGACACGGCGGTTGAGCGGCTCGTTTACGCCGTCACCGGTCTGGACCGCCAGGTTGGTCTCGCCGAAGCCCATCGAGCGGATACGCGACGAAGCCACGCCCTGCTGGATGAGGTAATTGGCGACGGCCTGTGCGCGGCGTTCCGACAGGAGCTGGTTCGACGAGCTGGAGCCGACGGTGTCGGTGTAGCCATACACGTCGACCAGGCTGTTCGGATACTGGCGCAGGCTGGTTGCCACGCGATCGAGTAGGTCGCGGAAGCCCGGCGAGATCGAGTAGCTGCCGGTCGCGAAGGTCACGCCGTCGGGCAGGTTGACGAGGATCGCTTCGCCGCCGTCGACCGAGGTGACGTCGACGCCGGTACCGGCAGTCGCTTCGTCCAGTTCCTTGATCTGCTGGTCCATCTTGTAGCCGACATAGCCGCCGGCCGCGCCGCCGGCTGCCGCACCGATGATGCGTCCGGTCTTGCCACCGATCACGCCGCCGAGCAGGCCGCCGGCAACCGCGCCGCCGACACCGCCGAGAACGGTGCGCGAGACTTTCTTCTCGCCGGTGTTCGGGTCGGTTACGCAGGCAGATACGGTGACGAGCGACAGCGCTGCGAGGCTCGACATCATAATCCGTGAATTCTTCATGGGGGTTTCCCTTCTATTTGTGCCGTGGGCACAACCAATGCTTCATGGACGCGCCCACTGGCGTCCCGGGCCCTAAACGACGCGCAGGGCTGCATGTTCCCTCGATTTATGCGCCAATCGCCGCGCTGTCATGCTGGTAACGGTTGCGAATTGTGCTAGCGCGGGGGCACTGTGACGCCGTTTCCCTGGACAGACCTCCTCATCATCGCCGGGCTGATCGTGCTCAATGGCGTTTTCGCCATGTCCGAGCTGGCGATCGTTTCCGCGCGCACGTCCAAGCTGCGCGCTGCCGCCAATCAGGGCAGCAGCGCGGCCAGCACGGCGATCTCGCTGGCTGCGGACCCGGGCAAGTTCCTTTCGACGGTGCAGATCGGGATCACGCTGGTGGGCATCATCGCCGGTGCCTACTCGGGCTCGAGTTTGGGCGGGCCGGTGGGCGAGCGGATGGTGCTGCTCGGCCTGCCCGCGGAATATGCCGCAGAAACAGGTTTCGCCGTGGTGATCGTGCTGACGACTTATTTCAGCCTCGTCATCGGCGAGCTGGTGCCCAAGCAGATCGCCTTGCGCGCCGCGGTCCCGATCGCGCTGGTCATGGCCCGCCCGATGGCGATCATCGCCAAGGTCGCCGCACCGCTCGTCTGGCTGCTCGACAAGTCCTCCGCGCTGCTGATGCGCCTGATGGGCATTAGGCCGTCGGGACAGTCGAACGTGACGGCCGAGGAACTGCACATGATCTTTGCCGAGGCGACGCGCTCGGGCGTTATCGAGGCGGAACAGCACCAGATCCTCGCCGGCGTGGTCCGGCTGGCCGAGCGCCCCGTGCGCGAACTGATGACGCCCCGCACCGAGATCGACTGGATCGACGTCGATGCCGATCGCGCGGAAATCGCCCGCGTGATCGAGGAAACGCCGCATTCGCTGCTGCCGGTCGCGGAAGGTTCGCCCGACAAGGTGCTGGGCGTCGTGAAGCTGCGCGAGGTCCTCGCACTCATGGTCGAGGGAAAGCGGGTCGACCTGCGCCTGCTGATGAAGCGCGCCGAGGTAATCCCTGACCAGCTCGACGCGATGGATGCGCTGCGAGCACTCCAGCAGGCCGAGATCGCCATGGCGATGGTGCACGACGAATACGGCCACCTCGACGGAATCGTCACCCCGGTCGATCTCCTGACCGCGCTGGTCGGCGATTTCGCGAGCGACCAGGACCAGGGCGTGCGGCCGCAGGTCATCGAGCGCGAGGACGGTTCGCTCCTCGTGTCGGGGGCGCTGTCCGCCGACGTGCTCGCGGATCGTCTGGCGATCGAATACGGCCCAGATCGCGATTTCGCGACGGCGGCGGGCTTCGTGCTGTCGGTGCTCAAGAAGCTGCCCGGCGAGGGCGAGGCTTTCGAGGAGCAGGGCTGGCGGTTCGAGGTGATCGACCTCGACGGACGCAAGATCGACAAGCTGCTCGTGACCAAGCTCGAGCCGAAGGCCCCGCCCGCAGAGGGCTGAGGGGGACTACCCGCCGATAGAGAAGCACTCGCGGTTGCGAGCGCCGCCGATCCGTCAGCCCGGGATCACTGCCTGCGCGGCGGCGCCATCGCCTTCCGGTGCGGCGACGATGTCGCGGGTCAGCGGACCCTTGGCGACGGTATTGGTGTCCGGATCGCCGACCTTGGAGCGGATGCCCGGCTCTGCCGTGCCCGCACGGTCCAGAACGCTCACTTCCACCGCGCTGCGCGGAGCAGGGCCGCCGAACAGCACGTCGAGCGCCTGCTGCGCGGCCGTGCCTTCGCCCGGGCGAGGCGCGCCGGGAGCGGGCGGAACCATGTTGAAGTCCGGCGGGACCACCAGCGGAGCCTGCCGCTGCACGGCGAATTCGTCCGGCCGGTCGCGGTTGAGCAGCCCGCCGCCGCCGCAACCGGCCAGCATCGTGGCGGTGCCAAGGGCGAGGATGGTCGTGGTCAGTTTACGCATTATGGCTCTCCGCGGCGCCGGGCGCCGGTTCTGTGGACTTGTCGGCATCCTTGTCGCCGACGAGGAAGGATCTCACAAGGATTATGATGACGCCGAAGGTAATCGCGGCATCGGCAATGTTGAAGATCATGAAGGGGCGGAATTCCCCGAAATGCAGATCGGCATAGTCGACCACGTAGCCGAACAGGTAGCGATCGCGGATATTCCCGATCGCCCCGCCGAGGATCAGCGCGAGGCCGATGATGTCGACCAGCGACCGTTCGCGCACCATCCACACGGTCACGACCAGCGCGATGAGGCCGGTGATGGCGATCAGCGCCATGGTCATTTCGGTCGAGGTCGCCTGGAACATGCCGAGCGAAATGCCGAAGTTTTGCGTGAAGCGCAGGTCGAAGAACGGCAGGATTTCGCGGTAGTCGCCGATCCGGTCGATGCCGAGCGTGCCGGTCACCCAGCGCTTGACCCACTGGTCGACGGCAAAGACCGTCAGCGCGAGGCCGAAGCCGATCACGCGGTTGCGCGCGAGCGGGCTCATGCTGCCGCATCCATCTCGGCGACCACGTCCTCGCAGCGCGCGCACAGATCGCCGTCTTCCTCGACTTCGGGAAGCAGGCGCCAGCAACGGCCGCATTTGTGATCGGTGGTGCGGGTGACGGTCACTTCGTCGCTATCGGAGCGGGTCACTGACGCGGTGATGAACAATTCCGCGAGATCGTCGTCCGAGAAACCTTCCGGCACGGCCGAAGCGGGTACGGTGACTGCCGCTTCCAGGCCCGAGCGGATGACCTTGTCGCGCCGCAACGGCTCGATTGCTTCCATCACCCTTTCGCGCAAGGCGCGCAGGCTTTCCCAGCGCGCGCCATCGGCAGAAACGCCGGGGACCTTGGGCCATTCGAGCAGATGCACGCTTCCGCCGTCGGGATAGCGGGTCTGCCACACTTCCTCGGCGGTGAAGACCAGCACCGGCGCGGCGTAGCGGATCAGTGCATGGAAGACGAGGTCGAGCACCGTGCGATAGGCGTTGCGCCGCGTCGAATCCGGCCCGTCGCAATACAGCGAATCCTTGCGGATATCGAAGAAGAAGGCGCTCAGGTCCTCGTTGCAGAAGTCGACCAGCAGGCGGGTGTAGGTGTTGAAGTCGTAGCTCTGCGCTGCCGCTTTCAGCTTGCCGTCGAGATCGGCGAGCAGCGCGAGCACGTAGAGTTCCAGTTCCGGGATCTCGCCCGGATCGCCCATGTCGCCGACGAACCCGTCGAGCGCGCCGAGCAAATAGCGGAAGGTGTTGCGCAGCCGGCGGTACTGGTCGGCGACGCCCTTCAGGATCTCGTCGCCGATGCGGTGATCCTCGGTGAAATCGACGGAAAGCGCCCACAGGCGGATGATGTCCGCGCCATAGGTTTCCATGACCTTGAGCGGATCGATCGTGTTGCCGAGGCTCTTGGACATCTTGCGCCCGTCGCTCGCCATGGTGAAGCCGTGGGTCAGCACCTGATCGTAGGGCGCACGGCCGCGCGTGGCGCAACTTTCGAGCAAGCTCGACTGGAACCAGCCGCGGTGCTGGTCGGACCCCTCGAGATAGAGGTCGGCGGGCCATTGAAGCGCCGGCCAGCGGCCGCTGTCGAGGACAAAGGCATGGGTACAACCCGAATCGAACCAGACATCGAGGATGTCGGTGACCATCTCGAACTCGGCCGAATCGTGATCGGGGCCGAGGAAGGCCGCCTTGTTGGCCGAGTTCCACGCGTCCATCCCATCGGCACGGACCGCGTCGACGATGCGCGCGTTGACGGCGGCGTCCTGCAGGTAGGAGCCGTCCTTCCTCACGAAGAGCGTGATCGGCACGCCCCAGGCGCGCTGGCGCGACAGGACCCAGTCTGGACGGTTCTCCACCATCGAGCCGATCCGGTTGCGGCCCTTTTCGGGGATGAACTTCACCCGCTCGATTTCCGAAGTGGCGATTTCGCGCAGGGTCGATCCCGCTCCGAGATCCTCGTCCATCGGTACGAACCACTGCGGGGTGCAGCGGAAGATGACCTTGGCCTTGGAACGCCACGAGTGCGGATAGCTGTGCTGGTAGTCCTGGCTCGCGGCGAGCAGCGCGCCCGCTTCGCGAAGATCCGAACAGATCGGGCCTTCGGGCGAATTGAACGCGGGGTTGATGACCGCGCGGCGGCGCTCGTCGTCACCACCCAGCCATTCCCAGTCGTCGCGATAGCGCCCGTCGTTCATCACCGCGAACTGCGGCTCGATCCCGTGCGCCTTGCACAGCTCGAAATCGTCCTCGCCGTGATCGGGTGCCATGTGGACGAGGCCGGTCCCGCTGTCGGTGGTGACGAAATCGCCCGGCAAGAAGGGACGCGGGGTGGCGTAGAAGCCGCCGAGATGATGCATCGGGTGGCGGGCGAGGGTGCCGGCGAGGTCGGAGCCTTTGAAAGCTTGAGCAACATGAGGTGCGAGCGTGATCGTGTTTGCGCCAAATTCTTTCAAGCGTTCGGTGATGGTCGCTGACATGCGCTTGGCGAACTCGTGGACGAGCGGCTTCGCGATAACGAACCGCTGACTCATTAGCTCATTTAGACCGGGAAAATCGCTTGGCCGTTCTTGCGGCCCCCAACCGACGCTGCCGACGCCAAATCCGATCAGGACATACTCGACCTCGGGCCCATAAGCGATCGCCTGATTGACCGGGATCGTCCACGGCGTCGTCGTCCAGATCACCGCATGCGCGCCGACCAGCTCGGGGATCGGGCTCTCGACGATCTCGAAGGCCACGTCGATCTGGGTCGAGATGATGTCCTCGTATTCGACCTCGGCTTCCGCCAGCGCGGTCTGCTCGACCGGCGACCACATCACCGGCTTCGATCCGCGATAGAGGTTCCCCGCCTCGGCGAATTTCATCAGCTCGGCGACGATGGTCGCCTCGCTGTCCTTCTGCATGGTCAGGTAGGGGTTGTCCCAGTCCGCCATGATGCCGAGGCGTTTCAGCTGTTCGCGCTGCACGTCGACCCAGTGTTGGGCATAGGCGCGGCATTCGTCGCGGAACGCCTGCACCTCGGCCTCGTTGCGGTCCGGGCCGGACAAGACCGGCTTGTCCTTCTTCTTCTTTCGGTACTGTTCCTCGACCTTCCATTCGATCGGCAGGCCGTGGCAATCCCAGCCGGGAACATAGGGCGCGTCCTTGCCCATCAGGTTCTGCGTGCGGCAGACCATGTCCTTGAGCACATGGTTCAACGCGTGGCCGATGTGCATGTCGCCATTGGCGTAGGGCGGGCCATCGTGGAAGATGAATTTTGGTGCGCCCTCGCGCGCGGCGCGCAGCTCGTCATAGAGCTTCTCGTCCTGCCAGCGCGCGGCAATGCCCGGCTCCTTCTGCGGGAGGCCGGCCTTCATCGGGAAGTCGGTCTTCGGCAGGAAGACGGTGTCCCTGAAATCGCGCTTGATATCGTCACTCATGGTCGGGCGCGCTTAGGAGGCGGCGGGCCTCTTCGCAATCCTTCTCCATCTGCGCCATCAGCGCGTCGAGCCCGTCGAATTTCGCTTCGGGCCGCAGGAAATGGTGGAACGCGACCTCGATCTCCTGGCCGTAGAGGTCGCCGGAGAAGTCGAAGAAATAGGGCTCGAGCAATTCCTTGGGCGGCTCGAACTGCGGACGCACGCCGAGATTGGCTGCCCCCTTCAGCTCCTGCCCGGTGGCGAGAACCTTCCCGGTGACGGCGTAGATGCCGAATTTGGGGCGCAGGTAGCGTTCGATCGAGAGGTTGGCGGTCGGATAGCCGATGGTGCGCCCGACCTTGTCGCCGTGCTGGACGACGCCCCTGATCGCGAAGGGCCGGCTGAGCAGCCGCGCGGCCTCCTGCGGATCGCCATCGCGCAGGGCCTGGCGAATGCGGCTGGAGGAGACGACCTCGCCATCCTTGCCGACCGGTCCGACCGTGCGGGTCTGGAGGCCGAGCGTGCCGCCGAAATCGCGCAGCAGGTCGACATTGCCTTTCGCACCCTTGCCAAAGGTGAAGTCCTCGCCCGTCACCACGCCATGCGCGCCGAGCCGTTCGACGAGGATCTTTGCGATGAAGTCCTCCGCGCTGGTCGAGGCGAGCTCGCCGTCGAAATGGAACACCAGCATCGCGGTCGCGCCTGCGGCGAGATAGAGTTCCTGCCGCTGTTCGAGGGTCGTCAGCCGGAAGGGCGCGACGTCGGGCTTGAAGAAGCGCACCGGATGCGGCTCGAACGTGGCGATCATCGACGGGCGACCTTCGGAATGCGCCCAGTCGATCGCTTCGCCCGCCACCGCCTGGTGACCGCGATGGAAGCCGTCGAAATTGCCGAGCGCGATCACCGCGCCGCGCAGCGAATCGGGGATCTCGTCCCTGTGATCGAGCCACCTCATAGATCGAGCCACCTCATTTGGGCTGCAGCCCGGCCTTGATGACACGCAGCGCATTGCCCCCCATCACCGCGCGGATCTCGCTTTCGGAAAATCCGGCATCCATCAGTGCCTGCGTCACGTGGACCAGGCCCGCGGTATCGAAGGCCACTTCGGTCGAGCCGTCGTAATCGCTGCCCAGCGCGACATGGTCGATTCCGATCGTGTCTCGGACATGCTTCATCGCCCTGGCTATATCGGCTGGCTCGGTCGAGCAGATCGCCCCCTCCCAGTAGCCGATGCCGACCACTCCACCGGTCGCCGCCACGCCGCGCAGTTCCTCGTCGGTGAGATTGCGATTGACGTCGCATGTCGCCTGTACGCCGCCGTGGCTCGAGACCACCGGGCGGGTCGCCATCGCCAGGATCTCGGCGACGCAGGTGTGGCTGCAATGCGCGATGTCGACGATCATTCCCCTGGCCTCCATCGCGCGGATGACCTCGCGGCCGAGATCGGTCAGCCCGCCCTTGGCCTCGCCGTGCATCGATCCGGCGAGCTGGTTGTCGAAGAAATGGGTGAGCGAGGCCATGCGGAAGCCCGCCTCGTAAAGCCGATCGAGATTGGCGATGTCGCCATCCATGTCGTGCATTCCCTCGATCGACAGCATGGCGCCGACGGGCTTGAGCATCTCCTGGCGCTCGGCAGCGGCGCGCGCGGTGAGCAGGTAGGAGAGATTGGCGGGGGTTTCGATCTTTCGCAGCACGCCCTTGGAACCGGCGGCCGCCTGGTCGAGCCGCTTGGCGTGGAACAGCGAGCGTTGCAGCAGCGAAGTCCAGGTCTCGATCGGCTGCATCTGCGCGATCACCAGCGGGGTGATATTGTCCGCCGCCTCGCTCGAATTGCTGTCGTAGTTCTGGCCGCGCGGCGATTTCGTCACGCTCGAGAAGACCTGCAGCGCGACGTTGCCGCGCATCAGGCGCGGCACGTCCATGTGTCCGCGACTCGCGCCGACCAGCATGTTGCGGTCCCACAGCAAGGTGTCGGAATGCAGGTCGACGATGGTCAGGCTCGCATGGAGCGCGCGGGCCTCGTCGGAGACCTCGGGCAGTTCGATGCCGGAAATCCTGTTCATCGATCGCTCGGCGAGTGTCGGGCCGAGCAGGAAGAAGGCGGCGGCGAGGCCGAAGATCCCGAAATAGACCCAGGTCCAGATGCTGCCGCGTCTTTTTCTCATGTCGACCTCTCCAGCGTGATCCATGAAAAGGCCGGCTTCCCGCCGTCTGCCGGCCGGTCCTCGCGCGCGACCGCTTCCCATTCCGGGCCGAGCGGCGGCATGAAGGTATCGCCGTCGAACTCGGCATGCACCTCGGTCAATTCGACGCGCCGGCTCAATGGCAGGAAGACATCGTAGATCGCCGAACCGCCGACCACCGCGATCTGGCCGGTGTCGTTGTCCTGCCGCGCCCTGGCGAGCGCCTCCTCCACCGATCGGACGACTTCGGCACCGGTCGAATCCCAGCGTTCGCGGCGAGTCAGCACGATATGGCGCCGGCCGGGCAGCGGGCTGGGGAAGCTCTCGAAGGTCTTGCGCCCCATGATCATCGGAACGCCGCGGCTTTGTGCTCCCATGGTGAGCGCCTTGAACCGCTTCAGGTCATCGGGAATGTGCCAGGGAAGCTGGCCGTTCTTGCCGATGGCCCCGTTCGATGCCCGTGCATAGATGCAGAAGATCTCCGGCTCGCCCGTCATCGGACCAGCTTCGTGACATGGCCCATCTTGCGGCCATCGCTCGCCCGCATCTTGCCATAGACGTGGACGTGGGTGTCGGGCTCCGGCAGCCGGTCGAAGACGGCGTCGATCGCGGACCCGATGACATTGTCCATCTCAACCTCGTCGGCGATCGTCGTGGTTTCCCCCAGTGGCAGGCCGCAGATGGCGCGGATGTGGTTCTCGAACTGGCTGGTTGCCGCGCCCTCGATGCTCCAGTGCCCCGAATTATGCACCCGCGGGGCCATTTCGTTAAACACTGGTCCCTCGGCGGTGGCGAAGAATTCGAGCGTCAGCACACCGACATAGCCCAATGCCTCGGCGACTCTGGCCGCCAGCGCACGCGACTCTACCACCTGTTCACCGACGATGGCGGGGGCGGGGAGCGAGGATCGGGCGAGGATGCCGGACGAATGCTCGTTGCGGGCGCTGTCCCAGAAGCGAACCTCGCCGTCGTGGCCGCGAACGCAGATGACCGAGAATTCGGCTTCGAAGCGGACGAAACCCTCGTAGATCGTAGGCTGCCCGGGCAGGCGGATCGCATCGGCATCACGCGCAGTGGTGAGCCGCCACTGACCCTTGCCGTCGTACCCGTCGCGCCGCGTCTTGAGGATGCCGGGCGCACCGATCCGGTCGACCGCTGCCACAAGATCCTCCTGCGTGTTGACCGGATGGTAGGGGGCGGGCTTGCCGCCGAGCCCTTCGACGAAGCGCTTTTCCTCGAGCCGGTCCTGCGCGACTTCCAGTGCCCTGGCCGGCGGGTAGAGCTTGTCCTTGAGCGGGCCGAGCGGACCGACCGGCACGTTCTCGAATTCCAGCGTGATCACGTCGCACGTCGCGGCAAAATCCTGCAAGGCCTGTGCATCGCTCCACGGTGCGCAGATCGTCTCGGCGCAGACTTCGCCCGCTACGCTCTCGCGCTCGGGCGTGAAGACGCTGCAGCGATAGCCGAGCTGTGCGGCGGACATTGCGAGCATCCGGCCGAGCTGGCCGCCGCCCAGTATGCCGATCGTCCTCCCTTGCCGGATCATCGCTGCATCTGGTCTTTCGGCCGCTCGGCGACGGCATCGCTGCGCGCCTGCCGCCAGGCCACGAGC
This sequence comes from Qipengyuania oceanensis, assembly GCF_009827535.1. Lineage (NCBI taxonomy): Bacteria > Pseudomonadati > Pseudomonadota > Alphaproteobacteria > Sphingomonadales > Erythrobacteraceae > Qipengyuania > Qipengyuania oceanensis. The sequence continues at coordinate 1,875,251 of NZ_WTYN01000001.1, forward strand.
CGGCTGGCCAGTGCCTCGTCGCCGATCGACAGGATCGATGCCGCGAGCAGGCCGGCATTGGTGGCACCCGCCTCGCCGATCGCCAGCGTTCCGACCGGCACGCCGGCCGGCATCTGGACGATGGAGAGCAGGCTATCCATGCCCTTGAGGGCTTTCGATTTCACCGGAACCCCGAGCACCGGGAGATGCGTCATCGACGCGATCATCCCGGGCAGATGCGCCGCGCCGCCCGCGCCCGCGATGATGACCGCGATCCCGTCAGCCTGGGCGGCCTTGGCGAAAGCGACCATCCGGTCGGGCGTGCGATGCGCGCTGACGATCCGCACGTCGGTTTCGACACCGAGCTCCTCGAGCACCTCGGCGGCGCAGCGCATCGTCTCCCAGTCGGACTGGCTGCCCATCACGATGGCGACCTTGCTTGCGGCCATGTCTCAGCTGTCCTTCAGGTAGTAGCGTTCGCCGGGCTGCATCGCGTCGTCGAAATCGTAGACGATCGGCTGGCCGGTCGGAATCTCGAGGCCGGTGATATCGTCGTCCGAGATCTGCGATAGATGCTTGACCAGCGCGCGCAGCGAATTGCCGTGGGCCGAGATGATCACCGTCTCGCCGGAAGCGAGGACCGGCAGGATCGCGCTCTGCCAGTATGGCAGCACCCGCTCGATGGTCAGCTTGAGGCTTTCCGCCTTCGGCACGTCGATCCCGGCATAGCGCGGATCGGAAGAGAGATCGTAGGCGCTGCCCGGTTCGATGTCGGGCGGCGGCACGTCGAAGCTGCGGCGCCAGATGTGGACCTGTTCGTCGCCGTGCTTGTCGCGCGTCTCCTGCTTGTCCAGCCCGGTCAGCCCGCCATAGTGCCGCTCGTTCAGCCGCCAGTCCTTGATCTCCGGGATCCACAGCCGCTCGCAGCCTTCGAGCGCGAGATGGAGCGTCTTGATGGCGCGGGTCTGGAAGCTGGTGAACGCGCGGGTCGGAAGCACCTGCCTGTCCTTCAGCAATTCTCCGGCGGCCCGTGCTTCGGCGACCCCTTTGTCGGTCAGGTCGACATCCCACCAGCCGGTGAACCGGTTTTCCAGGTTCCACTGGCTCTGGCCGTGGCGGACGAGAATGAGTTTGGGCAAGTTTCCAGCTCCGGGAGGCGGTGTGGGAGCACGCTTCGTTAGCTAACCGAATCGTCCTTGGGAAGGGCGCTTTCCGCCGCTTCCGGCGCGTCCATCGCGCGCGACTGGGCCTTGCGGCGACGCAGGTTCTCGCGCAGCTTGGCTGCCAGGCGCTCCTCGCGCGACATTTTGTTGCTGGCATCGTGCGACATGCGAAATGCCTTGCCCGCGACGTCGCCGAAGCTCAAGCCTTGCTTGACATTGCAGCGGTGCACGACAATAGGCGCGCCGTTCCGACGATGTGCTGCTGTAGCTCAGTGGTAGAGCGCACCCTTGGTAAGGGTGAGGTCGGGAGTTCAATCCTCCCCAGCAGCACCATTTTTCGTCGCACCGCTACTCCACTTCGATGACTGCCTCAGCTCGGTGTATCGGCGCGCAGCTCCGACCATTCGGGGTGCTTGCGAAACAGCGCCTCGACGTAAGGGCACTGCGGCACGATCTTGAAACCCTCGCTCTTCGCATCCTCGACGAGCGCCTCCACCAGCTTGGCGGCAATGCCCTTGCCGCGCGCTTCCGGCGGGGTGAAGGTATGGTCGGCGATCCGCGCCTCGCCGCGCGCCTGCCAGGTCAGTTCGGCCTTCCGGTCGGCCCCTTCGACTTCGGCGTAATAGGCGCCATGCGTGGTCTCGTTGGTCCTGGTAATGCTGATCGTATCGCTCATGGAATGCTCCTTCTTGCGTGAAACGAGCGGCGCGGCCATGGCGTTCCGATGCAATTCCTCTCCGACAATGCAGCCTCCGTGCACCCGCAGGTCTGGGACGCGATGCGCGCCGCGGACAATTCCGATTCGCCTTACGACGGCGATGCCGTGTCGCAGGCGCTGGACGAGCGGTTTTCCGGCCTGTTCGAGGCGGAGGTGGCGGTCCTCTGGGTCGCGACCGGAACCGCCGCGAACTGCCTTGCCTTGGCGACCATGTGCCAGCCGCATGGCGGGGTCATGTGTCACGAGGCAGCGCATATCGAGGTCGATGAGGGCGGTGCCCCCGGCTTCTACCTCCACGGCGCCAAGCTGCTCACCGTGGCGGGCGAGGGCGCGAAGCTGACGCCGGACGGCATTCGCGCAGCGATCGATCCGATCCGCGACGATGTCCACCAGGTCCAGCCGCATGCGATTTCGGTCACGCAGGCGAGCGAGTACGGGCGCAGCTATCGCCCGCAGGAACTCGCGGCGATCGGCGCGCTGGCAAAGGAGCGCGGGCTCGGCTTTCACGTCGACGGCGCGCGGTTTGCCAATGCCGTCGCCTTCCTCGGCTGCTCGCCCGCCGAGGCGATGGGGCCGGCCGATGCGCTCAGTTTCGGCTGCGTGAAGAACGGGGCGATGAGTGCCGAGGCGATCGTCTTCCGCGACGATACTGCTGCCGATCTTGCACGCTATCGCCGCAAGCGCGCCGGGCATCTGCAGAGCAAGGGCCGCTTTCTTGCAGCGCAGCTCCTCGCGATGATCGAGGGCGACCTGTGGCTGCAGAACGCGCAGCAGGCCAACGCGGCGGCAGCGGAGATCGCGTCGGCTTGCGGCGAGCGGCTGATGCACCCGGTCGAAGCGAACGAGCTGTTCGTGACGATGTCTGCCGCCGAGCGCGAGGCGCTGCGCGGGCAGGGCTTCGGTTTCTACGACTGGGGCGCCGATGCCGCTCGCTTCGTCACTGCATGGAACACCCGCGAGGACGACGCGACCGCGCTCGCCAAGGCAATCGCCGGCCTATGAGCGGCTCGTCCGGTTCGGAGAGCCTACTCGCCCCGAAAAATCTTTCAGCCTTTCTGCTCGTCAGCCTGATCTGGGGCGGGACCTGGCTCGTCATCCGCGACCAGATCTCGAGCGTCCCGCCGACCTGGTCGATCTGCTATCGCTTCGTCGTCGCCTCGGCCGGCATGTTCGCGCTGGCGAAGCTGCGCGGCGAGCCGTTCCGCCTGCTGCCCGGCGCGGGCAAGTGGGTGCTGGCGCTCGCGGTATTCCAGTTCTCGCTCAATTTCGGCTTCGTATACCGGGCGGAAGGCTACGTCACCTCGGGGCTGGTCGCGGTCATCTTCTCGCTGCTGGTGGTTCCGAACGCGGTGCTCGGCAAGATCTACCTCGGCCAGCCGATCCGGCGCGAGTTCGTCGTCGGTTCCTCGATCGCGGCGATCGGGGTGGCGATGCTGTTCGCGCAGGAATATCGCGCCTCGCCCGCAACGCTCGGCGAAGTGCTGCTTGGCGCTGCGCTGTGTATCGGCGGCATCCTGTCGGCCAGTTTCGCCAATATCCTCCAGGCAACCGACGGGGCCAAGCGCCAGCCGCTGCTCACGCTGCTTGCCTGGTCGATGCTCGGTGGGGCCGTGCTCAATGCGGTGGTCGCGCTGCTTCTCGAAGGTCCGCCGCAATTCGATCCCCGGCCTTCCTATGCCTTGGGCGTGGTCTATCTCGGCCTCGCCGGATCGGTCGTGACCTTTCCTCTCTATTACGGACTGGTGCGCAAGGTCGGGGCGGGGACGGCTGCCTACAGCTCGGTGATCGTGCCGGTGGTGGCAATGATCCTGTCGACACTGTTCGAAGGCTTCGTGTGGGGTCCGCTGCCTGCCGCAGGAGCGGCCATCACGTTGGTCGGCATGGTGGTGGCAATGCGGACCCGCAGCGCGCCGCCGCCGCGCCGGGCTACTCCCGAACCGTGAGTCCGGCTGCGAGCGCTGCCAAACCTTCGCGATAGGTGGGATAGCGCGGCTCCCAGCCGAGCACGCGCTTCGCCTTGGCGTTCGCCACGCGGCGGTTCTCGGCATAGAAGCCCCGCGCCATGTCGCTGAGGCCCGCCTCGTCCATCGTCTGGAGCGGTGGCGGCGCTGTGCCCAGCAGGCGGCAGGCTTCCTCGGTCACGGCGTTGTGGCTGGCCGGCAGATCGTCGCCGAGATTGTAGGCACCGGGCGGGGCATCGCCGGTCATCGCCGCGACCACCCCGGGAACGATATCGTCCACGTGGATGCGGCTGAACACTTGTCCGGGCATGTCGATCCGGTGCGCCTTGCCGTCCCGCACGCGGTCGAGCGCGCTGCGTCCCGGCCCGTATATCCCGGGCAGCCGGAACACCCGCGCACCCATCTTCAGCCACTCCTCGTCGGCCTCGCTGCGCGCCGAGCGACGCCCGGTCCCGATCGGCGAGCTTTCGTCGACCCAGGCGCCGCCTGCATCGCCATAGACCCCGGTCGAGGACAGGTAGCCGAGCCATGACTGCCCGATTCTCGATGAGTAGGTGTCGAGGACCGGATCGAGCCCGCTCGAACGGTCGGGCGGTACGCTCGACAGCACGTGGCTGGCCTTTTGCAGGGCGCTCTCGACTGCAGTTGCGTCCGCGAAATCGATGTTTCCGTCGCTGCCGGTCGCATCGACATGCCACCCATGCTCGCGCATCGCACCGGCAATCCGGCTGGCCGTGTACCCCAGCCCGAAAATGAACAGATTCGCCATGGCCGCGTTCTATTGCTGGAACCGCGCGACAAAGCCACTAGATCGAGAACCATGGACATAGCCAACACACCCGCCACCGCCGACGGAAACCCGCAGATGGCGGACGCGCCGCCCGAGCCCAAGCAGCCACCGCTGATCCGGCGCGAGGATTACACGCCCTTCGCGTGGCTGGTCCCGACGACCCATCTCGACTTCGCGCTCGGATTGGAGAAGACGCGCGTGGTCGCGACACTGGACGTCGAGCGCAATCCCGATGCTGAAGCCTCGCCGCACTTGCGGCTCAACGGCGACGGGCTCGAACCGGTCGAGGTCGAAGTCGACGGACAAGCCGCCAACAGCTGGGCGATGGATGGCGAGACGCTGATCGTGACGCTTCCAGCCGACAGACACACGGTCCGCATCGTCACCGAGATCGATCCCTCGGCCAATACCCAGCTGATGGGGCTTTACGCTTCCAACGGCATGCTGTGCACGCAGTGCGAGGCCGAGGGCTTCCGCCGGATCGCCTTCTTCCCCGACCGGCCCGATGTCCTGTCGACCTACACCGTGCGGATGAGCGGTCCGAAAGCACAGTTCCCGATCCTGCTGTGCAATGGCAACAACACGGCGAACGGCGAAGGCGAGCACGGCACGCACTGGGCCGAATGGCACGATCCCTGGCCCAAGCCGAGCTATCTGTTTGCGCTCGTTGCAGGCGATCTGGTCGCCAATTCGGACAGCTTCACCACACGCAGCGGCCGCAAGGTCGATCTCAACATCTGGGTCCGCGACGGCGATCTGCCGCGCACCGACCACGCCATGCGCTCGCTCAAGAAAAGCATGGAGTGGGATGAGGAGGTGTTCGGTCGCGAATACGATCTCGACCTGTTCAACATCGTCGCGGTGAGCGACTTCAACATGGGCGCGATGGAGAACAAGGGCCTCAACGTCTTCAACACGAAATACGTGCTGGCCGACGAGGAAACCGCGACCGACGGCGATTACGACGGGATCGAGGGCGTGATCGCGCACGAGTATTTCCACAACTGGTCGGGCAACAGGATCACCTGTCGCGACTGGTTCCAGCTGAGCCTCAAGGAAGGCTTCACCGTGCTGCGCGACCAGCTGTTCAGCCAGGACATGCAGGGCGAGGCGGTCAAGCGGATCGAGGACGTGCGCGTCTTGCGCGGAGTCCAGTTCCCAGAGGATTCGGGTCCGCTCGCGCACCCGATCCGGCCGGATTCCTTCCGCGAAATCAGCAACTTCTATACCAGCACGATCTACAACAAGGGCGCCGAGGTGATCCGCATGATGCGCACCATGGCCGGCCCCGAGAAGTTCCGTGTCGGGACCGACACCTATTTCGACCGGCACGACGGCGAGGCCGCGACGTGCGAGGACTTCGTCAAGTCGATCGAGGATGGCGCGGGTCTCGACCTGCAGCAATTCCGCCTGTGGTACAGCCAGGCGGGCACGCCGAAGATCAAGGCCGAACTGGTGCCGGACGCAAGCCGCGCGGTGCTCAAGCTCACCCAGACGGTGCCGCCGACACCCGGCCAGCCGGACAAGCAGCCGATGCCGATCCCGCTCAAGGTGGCGGTCCATGATCGCGCCAGCGGGACCCTCGGTGAAGAGCGGCTGATCGTGCTCGACAAGGCGCAGGACAGCTTCGTCTTCGAGAATGTCGGCGATCAGCCGGTGCTGTCGATCAACCGCGGATTCTCCGCCCCGGTCTCGATCGAGCGCGAGATTTCCAATGCGGATCTCGTCTTCCTCGCCGCGCGCGACGACGATCCCTTCGCCCGCTACGAGGCGTTTCAGGATCTGGTCGTAGGGCATCTCGTGGCTGCCGCCTCCGGCGACGGGCTGGCGGACGATGCGAAGTCCGCCGCCCGCGAGGACATCACCTCCGCCTTCGCCGCCATCCTTGCCGACGACGCGCTCGAGGACACGATGCGCGGCGAGCTGATGCTCTTCCCCAGCCAGACCTATATCGCCGAGCAGATCGAGGCGGCGGATCCGGGCCGGATATTCGCGGAGCGCGAAGCGCTCAAGGCGCATATCGGTGCTGCGCTCGAAAGCGACCTGGTGGCATTGCACGAACGCGCAAGCGCGATCCCCTTCGGCTTCAGCCAGGAAGCGCGCGGCAGCCGCAAGGTGAAGACGCAGGCGCTCGTCTATCTCGCGGCGGGCGCACCGGAGAAGGCCGCCGACATGGCGGCCGCGCAATATGATGCCGCCGACAACATGACCGACCGCCAGGGCTCACTCATGGTGCTGGCCGGGATGACCGGCACGGCCGCGCGGACCGGAAGACTGCTCGACTTCTACAATCGCTACAAGGGCAACGACCTCGTGATCGACAAGTGGTTCGCGATCCAGGCGAGCTCGCTGCATCCCTCGGTCGTGGAACATGTCAAGGCGCTGGCCGAGCATCCCGACTTCACGATGAAGAACCCCAACCGCGTACGCTCGCTCTACATGGCCTTCGCGGGCAATCCGCACGGGTTCCACGATGCGAGCGGCGAGGGCTACCGGATGATTGCCGACCTGATCCTAGAGCTCGATCCGCTCAATCCGCAGACCGCGGCGCGTTTCGTCCCGCCGCTCGGTCGCTTCCGCAAGCTGGAGGCGGGCCGGTCGGCGCTCATGCGCGAGCAGCTCGAGCGGATAGCGAATGCCGACAAGCTGAGCCGCGACACCTACGAGCAGGTCAGCCGCAGCCTTGGCTGAGCCGTCGGGCGAACCCCCGCGCTGGACCAGCGACGCGCTAGGCGACGTGCCGCACGGCTTCTTCGGAAGCCGCGGGGGCGTGTCCAGTGGCGCGGTCGAAGGGCTCAATTGCGGGTTCGGCGCGAACGACGATCCGCTCGCGGTAACGGAAAACCGCAGGCGCGTGGTCGAGGCAGTGCTACCGGGCGCCCCTCTGGTCGGGCCCTACCAGGTGCATTCGCCGACCGCCGTCCTCGTCGAGCAGGCCTGGCCCGACGATGCGCGGCCCGAAGCCGATGCCGTGGTCACCGACCGGCCCGGCATCCTGCTGGGCATCCTCACCGCAGATTGCACACCGGTGCTGCTCGCCGACCGCGAGGCGGGGGTGGTCGCCGCGGCCCATGCCGGCTGGCGCGGCGCACATGGCGGGGTGCTCGAATCGACGCTTGCCGCGATGGAGCGGCTGGGCGCGCGGCCTTCGCGGATCGTCGCGGCGATCGGGCCGACGATCGCGCAGCCGAGTTACGAGGTCGCGGATGATTTCCGCACCGAGTTCACTGCATCCGACGATCGATTCTTCTTGGAGGGGCGTGCGGGGCACTGGCAGTTCGACCTGCCGGGCTATGTCGCGGCCAGGCTGAAAGCCGGCGGAATCGGTCGGATCGACGATCTCGGCATCGACACCTATGTGCAGGAGGAGCGCTGCTATTCCTACCGGCGCGCCACGCATCGACGCGAGCCGACCTACGGCAGGCAGCTGAGCGTGATAGGCCTGCCCTAGAGGCATTGCCGCAAGGTTGCACGAAACCGAACGGATCGTTCCCAAAACACGGTTGGCATGCGGCACCTTTGCAGCTATCAGCCCGCCCAAACCGGCATCCCTTCGAGGGTCGCACATGCGCGCGACAGGATGACGGACAGTTCCGATAAGATGACGCAGGGGTCTTTCTGCGCATCAAAAGAAGCAGGGCAAGGCAAAGTCTGATGGCTGAAACGACTGGCACCACGGCTCCCGAGACGCTTGCGGGCGACGACGGGGTCCGGCGGCGCGACTTCATCAATATCGCGGCGATCAGCGCTGCGGGCGTAGGCGGCCTCGCGGTCGTCTATCCGCTCATCAGCCAGATGGCCCCGTCGGCCGACGTGCTTGCCGAGAGTTCGACCGAGCTTGACATCTCCTCGATCGAGGAAGGGCAGGCGATCAAGGCGATCTTCCGCAAGCAGCCGCTGTTCGTCCGCCGCCTGACGGCACGCGAGATCGACGAGGCCAACGCGACCCCGGCCAGCTCGCTGCGCGATCCGCAGACGCTGGAAGAGCGGACCAAGGAAGGTCACAACGACGTCCTCATCACCATGGGTGTCTGTACCCACCTCGGCTGCGTGCCGCTGGGCGCTGCCGAAGGCGAGCCGCGCGGCGAATTCGGCGGCTATTTCTGCCCGTGCCACGGTTCGCACTACGATACCGCAGGCCGTATCCGCAAAGGCCCGGCGCCGCTGAACCTCGAGGTTCCGGAATACGAATTCACCTCCGACACGACCGTCGTCGTCGGCTGAGCCTGAGAGAACGAGAGAGACGACCATGAGTTTTCCCTGGGCCAAGCATTACGCTCCGACCAACCCGGTGACGCGCTTCCTCGACGAGAAGCTGCCGCTGCCGCGCCTCGTCTACAACGCCGTCGGTGCCGGTTACCCGGTGCCGCGCAATCTCAACTACATGTGGAATTTCGGCGTCCTCGCCGGGTTCTGCCTGGTGCTGCAGATCGTCACCGGCGTCATCCTCGCGATGCATTACGCACCGAACGCGTTAGTCGCCTTCGCTTCGACCGAGCACATCATGCGCGACGTCAACTGGGGCTGGATGCTGCGCTACATGCACGCCAACGGCGCGAGCTTCTTCTTCCTCGTCATCTACCTGCACATCTTCCGCGGTTTCTTCTACAGCTCGTACAAGGCCCCGCGCGAGATGATCTGGCTGCTCGGCGTGGTCATCTTCCTGCTGATGATGGCCACCGGCTTCATGGGCTACGTCCTGCCGTGGGGCCAGATGAGCTTCTGGGGTGCCAAGGTGATTACCGGCCTGTTCGGCGCGATCCCGCTGGTCGGCGAGCCGATCCAGATCTGGCTGCTCGGCGGCTACGCGCCCGACAATGCCGCGCTCAACCGCTTCTTCTCGCTGCACTTCCTGCTGCCCTTCGTGATCGCGGGCGTCGTGATCCTGCACATCTGGGCGCTGCACATTCCCGGCTCGTCGAACCCGACCGGCGTCGAGATCAAGAGCGAAAGCGACACCGTGCCGTTCCACCCCTACTACACGGCCAAGGACGGCTTCGGGCTGGGCGTCTTCCTGATCCTCTTCTCGATCATGGTGTTCTTCCTGCCGAACTTCCTCGGCCATCCGGACAACTACATCGAGGCGAACCCGCTCTCGACGCCTGCGCACATCGTGCCCGAATGGTACTTCTGGCCGTTCTACGCGATCCTGCGTGCCTTCACCGTGGACTTCATCCTCCCGGCGAAGCTGTGGGGCGTGCTCGCCATGTTCGCCGCCATCCTGATCTGGTTCCTGCTGCCGTGGCTCGACAAGGGTCCGGTGCGCTCGGGTCACTATCGCCCGACGTTCCGCAAGTTCTTCTGGTTCGGCCTCATCCCGACCATGGCGGTGCTGTTCTACTGCGGTGGCGCTCCGGCAGAAGAGCCCTACGTGATGCTCAGCCAGATCGCGACCGCATACTACTTCCTGCACTTCCTCGTGATCCTGCCGTTGCTGTCGCGTGCCGAACGCACCGAACCGCTGCCCCGCTCGATCACCGATGCAGTGCTGCATTCCGACAAGACGCCGGTTCTCGGCGAGAACGCCGAACCGGCGGTCTGAGGACGAGAGAGAGTAAGACCCATGATCCGCATCATCTCCGCCCTCGTCGGTCTCGGCTTCACGGTCGTGGTCGTGTTCGCCTTCTTCACCGGGCTGACCACGGTCATTTCCGATGGCGAACTCAAGCCGGAAACCGCCGAGCATGAATTCCACAAGCATCCCAAGGAAGTGTCCTTCGCCCAGGATGGCCTGTTCGGCAAATATGACCGGGCCCAGCTCCAGCGCGGGCTGCAGGTCTACAAGGAAGTCTGCTCGGCCTGCCACAGCCTGAAGTACGTAGCGTTCCGCGATCTCAGCGCCCTCGGTTACACCGAAGGCCAGGTCAAGGCGCTGTCGGCCCAGTTCCAGGTGCCAGGCATCGATTCGAATACCGGCGAGGCGACGACCCGTCCCGGTACGCCGACCGACTACTTCCCGTCGCCCTATCCGAACAATGTCGCCGCGGCCGCGGCGAACAACAACGCGATCCCGCCGGACCTGTCGCTGATGACCAAGGCGCGGCATGACGGTACGGCTTACGTCTATTCGCTGCTGACCGGCTACCAGGAGCCGAGCGCCGAGCTGGTGAAGAAATTCCCCGCCTCCGCTCCGGGACCGGGCCTGCACCACAACCCTTACTTCGCGAACCTCAACCTCGCGATGGCGCCGCCGCTGACCAGCAATGGCCAGGTGACCTATGCGCCGGGCAATCCCGAACCGACCATCGACCAGATGGCCAAGGACGTTTCGGCCTTCCTGGCCTGGACTGCGGAGCCCAAGCTCGAAAAGCGCCGCCAGACCGGCTGGGCCGTGCTCGGCTTCCTGATCTTCGCGACGATCCTCGCCTACCTGTCGAAGAAGCAGATCTGGTCCGCCGTGAAGCCGCGCCGGGAAGACTGATCTCCAGCACAGCGACTGTAATGCAACGCCCCTCCATCCCTGCGATGCGAGGGGCGTTTGCTTTTGGGGGACGCACATGACGCCCGATGAACTGAAGGCGCTGGTCCGCACCGTGCCGGATTTCCCTGCGAAGGGGATCCAGTTCCGCGACATCACCACGCTGATCGGTCACGGCGCTGGTCTGAAGCATGCCGTGCGTCACCTGGCCGAACGCTGCGATGCCGCCGGAGCCGACGCGATCGCCGGCATGGAAGCGCGCGGCTTCATCTTCGGTGCGGCAGTGGCGATCGAACTGGGCATCGGCTTCATCCCGGTTCGCAAGCCGGGCAAGCTGCCGATTGAGACCATCGGCGTCGATTACGCTCTCGAATACGGCACCGATCGGCTGGAAATCGACCCCGGCGCTATCGGCGAAGGGCACGAGGTGGCCATCGTCGACGACCTGATCGCAACCGGCGGGACTGCGCTGGCCGCGGTCGAACTGCTGCGCATGGCGGGCGCCCGGGTGCCACTCGCGGCGTTCGTCATCGACCTGCCCGATCTGGGCGGCGCGGACCGGCTGCGCGGCGCAGGTGTGGCTGTAGAAACGCTGATGGAATTCGAAGGTGACTGACCCGTCCTCGGCGCATCCGGGATAGAAACCGGCGCCCGCGCATTTGCTAATCAGGCCAAGAGGTGGGATTGACCTGAACTCAACATGGAATCACAGGCACTTGTCATAGCCCTCGTGGGCGTCCTCGGTATCGGTGCGCAATGGATTGCGTGGCGGACCGGCTGGCCTGCCATCGTGCTGATGCTGGCCGCAGGGTTCATCGCCGGGCCGGTTACCGGCTATTTCGGCTTCCAGTTGCTCGACCCCGAAGCGACCTTCGGCGAACTGCTAGAGCCGATGATCGGCATCGGCGTCGCGCTGATCCTGTTCGAGGGCGGGCTAAGCCTCGATTTCCGCGAATTGCGCCATTCGGGCAATGCGGTCTGGCGGCTTGCAACCATCGGCGTACTCGTCGGCTGGGCACTCGGCGCGCTGGCCGCCAACCAGATCGGCGGGCTCGACTGGCCGGTCGCGGTCCTGTTCGGCGGCATCCTCATCGTGACCGGGCCGACGGTGGTTCTCCCGCTCCTGCGCCAAAGCAATGTGCAGACGAGGCCAGCCTCGATCCTGAAGTGGGAATCGATCGTCAACGACCCGACCGGCGCGCTCTGCGCCGTCATCGCCTACGAATACTTCCGCAAGGTGTCGGAGCAGCCGGGCGCGGGAGTGATCGAGGTCGTTCTGCCGCTGATCCTCGCGGCGGCTTTCGCCGGCCTGATCGGCTATGTCGCGGCGCGCGCCATCGCCTGGGCGTTCCCGCGAGGCGTGATCCCTGAATATCTCAAAGTCCCGGTGCTGTTCATCGTGGTGATCGGCGTCTTCGTGGTTTCCAACAAGATCGAGCACGAGGCAGGCCTCGTCGCGGTCACAGTGATGGGCGTGGCGCTGGCGAACATGGGCGTCACCAGCCTGCGGAGCATCCATCCGTTCAAGGAAAATGTCGCCGTACTGCTGGTTTCGGGCATCTTCATCCTGCTGTCCGCCTCGCTCGACTGGAACGAGCTGTATTACCTCGACCCGCGCGGTGAAGCGGGCCTGCGCTTCCTGCTGTTCCTGCTTGCCTTGCTCTTCCTGGTGCGGCCGCTGACGGTTCTGATCAGCCTGCTCGGCTCTTCGGTGCCGTGGAACGAGCGGCTGTTCGTTGCCTGGATCGCGCCGCGCGGTATCGTTCTGGTCGCCATTTCCGGCCTGTTCGCACTGCGCCTGGCGGACCTCGGTTACGCCGACGGCAATGTCCTGATCGGCCTGAGCTTCGCGGTCGTCGTGGCGACGATCGTCGCACATGGTTTCACCATCGACCTGGCCGCGCGCCTGCTCGGCCTGAAGGGCTCGTCCCGTCCCGGCCTGCTCATCGTGGGCTCGACGCCGTGGTCGATCGCGCTTGCCAAGGAACTGCAGACACTCAAGGCGCCGGTGATGGTCGTCGACCCGAGCTGGCAGAGGCTGGCCGCGGCGCGCCGCGCGGGCCTGCCCTTCTACCACGGCGAGATCCTGAACGAGGCGACCGAGCACAATCTCGACCTGGCACCGTTCCAGGTGCTGGTCGCGGCAACCGACAACGAGGCCTACAACGCGCTCGTGTGCAACGAGTTCGCCTATGAGATCGGGCGCGATTCGGTCTACCAGCTCGGCGACAACGTCGAGGAAGACGACAAGCACGCTCTGCCCGAAAGCCTGCGCGGGCGCGCATTGTTCGAATCCGGGTTCGGCGTTTCCGACGTGAACGACCGGCAGGCCGAGGGCTGGGTCTTCCGCAAGACCAAATTGTCCGAGGAATTCGATTTCGAGGACGCGCAGGAATCGCTCCCGCACGAGGCGCACATGCTGCTCCTGCTGCGCGAGAACGGCAATCTGCGCTTCTTCACCCACGCCGCGCGGCCCGAGCCGCGCACCGGCGACATCGTGCTGTCATTCAGCCCGCCGCAGACAAAAACCGCGCAGGACCGCGCCGCCAAGCGTAAGCCGCAAGGCGATGCGGACCCGCAGCCCGCATGAGAGGGGAAACCATGCGAACTCTAGCCACGATCACGCTCGCCACGCTCGCCGTCGGCCTTGCCGCCTGTGGCGATAGCGAGCCCGCACCCATGCCCACCGCAACGACTCCGGGCGAACCGGTGTCGATCCTGCGTCCCGACGTCGAACAGCCCGAAAAGCCGGAAGAAAAGCTGGAGCCGCTGCAGATGCGGATCGGCTTCCCCGACGGCGAGGGCGAGTTGGGCGAAGCCGCCCGGGCCGATCTCGCCACACTGCTTGCTTCGCCGCAGTACCGGGCCGGCGGAAAGATCGTGCTGCGCGGCCACACGGATTCGGAAGGCAACGACCAGGCCAATCTGGACGCATCCGAGGCGCGAGCCGAAGTGGTCCGGGACTGGCTGGTCGACAATGGCGCCAAGGCGGAGCGTTTCACGATCATCCCGCTGGGTGAGCAGCGACCGATCGCGCCCAACGCGCATCTCGACGGTTCACCCGACGAGCAGGGTCGCGCGCTCAACCGCCGGGTCGATATCACGATCGAATTGCCGAAGAAGGCCGAACGCTCGCAGGTTCCGGCCGGCGTGCGAGAAGACGAGGCGGCGGAAGCCCGCGACGCGGCCACTGCGGCCGAATAGGCGGAAGCAACCGCGACGGTTGACGAATCTGCCCCGATGAAGGAAAGCGCTTCGCGCCGACGCGAGCGGGTATAGCATAGTGGTAATGCTCCAGCCTTCCAAGCTGGCTAGAGGGGTTCGATTCCCCTTACCCGCTCCAGACTTCCATGTTGTCGATCAGCCGCGTGCCGCCGATCCGCGCCGCGACGAACAAACGCGCCGTGTCCGTGGCCTCTCCCAACTTGGCGATGGAATCCGCGTCCCGCAGTTCGGCATAATCGACACTGTCGAAGCCGGCCTGCAGCAGATGTGCCTCCAGCGCGGCGAGTGTCGGGGCAAGCGCGCTTCCGGAACGCAAGGCAGCGATCGCGTCCCTCATCGCTGCCGGCAGGTTCGCCGCCGCGGCCCGCTGGCCGGGCGAGAGATAGGCGTTGCGGCTGCTCATCGCGAGGCCGTCGTCTTCGCGCACGATTCCCACGCCATGGATCGCATCGACGTGCGGCATGGTCAGGTCGAGGTCGCGCGCCATGCGGCGGATGACGGCCAGCTGCTGCCAGTCCTTTTCTCCGAAGAAAGCCATGTCGGGGCGGACCTGGTTGAACAGCTTGCAGACCACGGTCGCGACACCGTCGAAATGACCCGGCCGGTCCGCGCCGCACAGGCCTTCGCTCACGCCTGCGACCGAGACATTGGTCGCATAGCCGTGCGGGTAAATCGCCTCGGGCGTTGGGGCCCACAGCAAGGCCACGCCTTCTCTGGCGAGCAGTTCCTGATCGCGTGCGAGCTGCCGCGGATAGGCATCGAGGTCCTCGTTCGCTCCGAACTGGCGGGGATTCACGAAGATCGATGCGGCGACCCGGCTTGCATGGCGCGCGGCCTCGCGCACAAGCGTCAGGTGCCCTTCGTGCAAGGCGCCCATGGTCGGCACCAGCGCCAGCGTTGCTCCGTCCGCGCGTAATTCGTCCACAGCCTGGCGCAGGTCGGGGAGGGTCGAGACGGTTTGCATGAGGCAGCGGCTCCGATAAGGACAGGGGGATCCCGATAACCGCCTCATTCAGTTCTGGAAAGCAGCAAGCCCCGTGTCATCGTCCGCCCCGCACCGCATCGTCTTCGCCAACGAGAAAGGCGGAACCGGCAAGTCGACCACCGCCGTCCATGTTGCGATGGCCCTGGCCTATCAGGGCGCGAAAGTTGCGGCGATCGATCTCGATCCGCGCCAGCGCACGATGCACCGCTATCTGGAAAACCGGGCAGAGACCGAGAACAAGCGGGGCATCAGCCTGCCCGGCGCGACCTGCGAAGTGCATGACGGCGGCACTGCGCAGGAGCTGGAGGAACGGGTCGCGCGCCTCGGAGAAGGGATGGACTTCATCGTCTTCGACACACCCGGTCGCGACGACGAGCTCGCCCGCCATGCCGCAACCGAGGCGGATACGCTGGTCACCCCGATGAACGATAGTTTCGTGGATTTCGACCTCATCGGCCAGGTCGAAGGCGACAGCTTCAAGGTCAAGCGGCTGAGCTTCTATGCCGAACTGATCTGGGAAGCGCGGCTGAAGCGCAGCCGGGCGACAATCGAACAGCAGCGGCGCGAAATGGACTGGGTCGTCGTGCGCAACCGCACCGGCCACGTCGAGGCGCGCAACATGGTTCGCATCGAACAGGCGCTGCGCGAACTCTCGAAGCGTGTCGGTTTCCGCGTCGCGCAGGGCCTGTCGGAGCGCGTGATCTACCGCGAACTGTTCCCCAGCGGGCTGACGCTGCTCGACAAGGGGCACCTGGGGGAGCTGGGCACCAGCCACCTCGTCGCGAGGCAGGAACTGCGCTCGCTGCTCAATTCGCTGAACCTGCCCATGCCGGGCAAGCGCGAACCGCAGCTGGAGCTCGCCTGACAGCCATGTTGCGCCTGCTGGTCATCGCCGCAGTCATATCGGTGGTCGTCCGGTGGGCGACCGGCAAGTGGCCGTGGGATTACCTGCGCGGACCTGACACGAGATCGCAGGCCCTCGCTAGGGCGCGCAAGCTGCTCGGCGTCGAAGCGAACGCCAGCCGCAACGACATAATCGAGGCGCACAGGCGGCTCATCGCCATGGTCCATCCCGATCGTGGCGGCACCAACCAGCAGGTGCACGAGGCGAACGACGCCCGCGACCTGTTGCTCAACCAGTTGCCCGAGCCCGGAGACAGACCCAGACCATGAGCCACGCTTTCGATCCTACCATCCTGCGCGAATACGATATCCGCGGAGTTATCGGCGAGACACTCGGCCCCGACGACGCGCGCGCGATCGGCCGCAGTTTCGGAACGCTGTTGCGGCGCGCCGGCGGATCGAAAGTCGCGGTCGGGTACGACGGGCGGACGAGTTCGCCGATGCTCGAGCACGCGCTGGTGGAGGGCCTTACCGGCAGCGGCTGCGACGTTGTGCGGATCGGTATGTCGGCAACGCCGATGCTCTATTACGCCGAAGCCTCAACCGAAGAGGTGGACGGCGGCATTCAGATAACAGGCAGCCACAATCCCCCCGATTACAACGGCTTCAAGATGGTATTTCAGGGGCGACCGTTTTTCGGGGAGGACATCCAGGCGCTCGGCAAGATCGCCGCGGCCGGCGACTGGGTCGACGGCGTCGGAGAAGTCGAGACGCGCGAGATCATGGACGAGTATGTCGAACGCCTGCTCGCCGGGCTGGACGGGATCGATGCGGATCGCCTCTCTGGCCTGCGGGTCGGCTGGGACGCTGGCAACGGAGCCGCCGGACCCGCGCTCGAAGCGCTGGCCAAGCGGCTCCCCGGAGAGCACGTGCTTCTCTATACCGATGTCGACGGTTCCTTTCCCAATCACCATCCCGATCCGACGGTTGAGGCCAATCTTGCCGACCTGAAGGCGCTCGTCGCGGAGAAGAACCTTGATTTCGGAGTGGCATTCGATGGCGATGGCGACCGGATCGGCGCGATCGACGGGGAAGGCCGGGTCATCTGGGGCGACCAGCTGCTGATGATCTATGCCGAGGACCTGCTCGCCACCCGCAAGGGCGCGACGATCATCGCCGACGTCAAGGCGAGCCGCGCGCTGTTCGACCATGTCGCGGCGCACGGCGGGACCCCGCTGATGTGGAAGACCGGGCATTCGCTGATTAAGTCCAAAATGAAAGAGGTTTCCTCGCCGCTGGCGGGCGAAATGAGCGGCCACGTCTTCTTCGCCGACGAATATTACGGCTTCGACGATGCGCTGTATGCCGGCGTCAGGCTGATTGCCGCCGCGGCGCGGCTGGGCAGGTCGGTCACCGAGTTGCGCTCTGCAATGCCTGGCATGATCAACACTCCCGAAATGCGGTTCCAGGTGGACGAGAGCCGCAAGTTTGCCGCGATCGCCGAGGTCGAGGCGCGGCTGGCGGACAGTCCGGCCGACGTGGACGGCACCGATGGCGTTCGCGTCACCACGGATGACGGCTGGTGGCTGCTGCGCGCGTCGAACACGCAGGACGTTCTGGTGGCGCGCGCCGAAAGCGACAGCGAGGAGGGCCTCGCCCGCCTGATGGCGCAGATCGACGAGCAGCTTGCCCTGTCAGGGCTCAAACGCGGCGAGAGCGTGGGCCACTGACACCATTCACATATCGAGGGGGATTTCGATGCGCAGACTTTTGATACTGGCAACCGCAACGCTGGCGCTCGGCATGGCGATGCCGGCCGTGGCGCGGGACGAGGCAGATTTAAATCCCAAAGCGCAGGCGCAGATGGATAAGGTCGCCTCTCTGCTTGGCGGCCTGTTTCAGGCGGAACCGCTGACCGCCGAGCAGGAAGAGCGGTTGCCCGAGGCCAGCGCGGTGGTGGCGCAGATCATGCCCGACGGCTTCTATTCGAAAATGATGCGCGAGATGATGGACAAGACGATGCGGCCGATGATGTCGGCATTCGCCACGCCCGAGTTCATTCTCGGCGCGCGTCTCGACGTCGACCAGGAAACGCTCGCCGGGCTCGACGAGGCAGCGAAGCTGGAAGCGGTCGAAATGCTCGACCCGGCTTACGATCGGCGGGTCGATGCGATCGTGAACGTGATGACCGGCAAGATGGGCGGCATGTTCGCGCAGATGGAAGACCCGATGCGCGAAGGCCTGTCGAAGGCTTACGCGGTCCGCTTCGACGAAGCGCAGCTCGCTGACATCGCCGCGTTCTTCGCGACGCCGACCGGCAGCACCTATGCCAGCCAGTCGATGGCCCTGTTCATGGATCCGCAGGTGATGCAGGCCAGCATGCAGGCGATTCCGGCGATGATGAGCGGTTTCGGCGACATGGAAAGCGCGATGAAGCAGGCAATGGACCCGCTGCCGAAAGAGCGCGCGTACAAGGACCTGACGGCACAGGAGCGCACGCGCCTGGCGCAGATCCTCAAGGTCAGGCCCGCCAAGCTCGCGGATGTCGTCAAGCCGCCGAAGCCGATGGACAGTGGCTCGAGCGACTGAGCGGAACCGAAGTGCCGCCTGCATCGCTTGAAGCATGATGCAGGCGCCCGATCCCATAGCCGTTCCGCCGGAGATCACCGCGTGGTTCGACGCGCGCGGCTGGCGCGTGCGGCGGCACCAGGCGGAAATGCTGGCGGCGAGCGATGCGGGAAAGCACGCCTTGCTGGTGGCGGATACGGGCGCGGGCAAGACGCTGGCCGGCTTCATGCCGACACTGGCCGACTTCACGCCGACACGGCTGGGTGACGCCAAGCCGCCGGAAGGCCTGCACACGCTCTACGTCTCTCCGCTCAAAGCGCTCGCCCATGACGTGCAGCGCAATCTGGTGACGCCGGTCGAGGAGATGGGCTTGCCGCTGAGGATCGAGACACGCAGCGGCGACACGCCGTCCGACCGCAAGCGCCGCCAGCGTACCAAGCCGCCGCACGTCCTGCTGACCACGCCCGAATCGCTTTCCCTGCTGCTGAGCTATCCGGAAAGCCTGGACCTGTTTGCAGGATTGAAGCGGATCGTGATCGACGAGGTGCACGCCTTTGCCACCGGCAAGCGCGGCGATCTTCTCGCGCTCGCCCTGTCGCGGCTCCAGGCGATCGCGCCCGACATGCAGCGCGTGGCGCTGTCGGCAACGCTGGCCGATCCGGAGAGCTTTCGCGAGTGGCTCGCCCCGTGGGGCGAGATCGACACCGTCGAACTCGTCATCGGGGAGGAAGGGGCCGAGCCGCAGGTCGAGATCCTGCTCCCCGACGAGGAGCGCGTGCCCTGGGGCGGCCATGCCGGGCGCTGGGCCATCCCGCAGCTCTACGAGGAGATCCGCAAGAACCGCACGACACTGGTATTCACCAATACGCGCTTCCTCGCCGAGTTCATCTTCCAGCTGTTGTGGGACATCAACGACGACAATTTGCCGATCGGGGTCCACCACGGTTCCTTGTCCAAGGAAGCGCGCCGCAAGGTCGAAGGAGCGATGGCCCGCGGAGAGCTGCGCGCCCTCGTGGCGACCGCAAGTCTCGATCTCGGGGTCGACTGGGGGGACATCGATTGCGTGGTCCAGATGGGGGCACCCAAGGGGTCCTCGCGCCTGCTCCAGCGGATCGGCCGCGCAAATCACCGGCTCGATCAGCCCAGCCGGGCCATCCTGGTCCCGGGCAACCGCTTCGAATTTCTCGAGGCGACCGCGGCCAAGGATGCGGTCGACGAGGGGCAGCGCGACGGCGAGGACTTCCGCCCAGGCGGGCTCGACGTGCTCGCGCAGCACGTCATGGCCTGCGCCTGCGCCGCGCCTTTCGACGAGAAGGAGCTGCTGGCCGAAGTGCGCTCCTCGCTGAGCTACGCGTGGGTCGACGAGGCGGTCTGGCAACGCGTGCTGGGTTTTGTCGAGAACGGGGGCTATTCGCTGCGCGCCTACGACAAGTTCAAGCGGATCGTGCGCGACAGGAATGGCGTGTGGCGCCTGAGCCACCCCGAGCATGCCGCGCGCCACCGCCTCAACGCCGGGATCATCGTCGATTCCGAAATGCTCACCGTGCGCTTCCGCAACGGCCGGCAGTTGGGCAAGGTGGAAGAGCGCTTCGCCGCCTCGCTGTCGAATGGCGACACCTTCTTCTTCTCGGGCATGAGCCTGGAGGTGGAGCAGGTGAAGGACATGGACGTGATCGTGCGTGCAGCCAAGCAGTCTGCGACCATCCCCTCTTACGGCGGACAGCGCCTGCCGTTGACGACCCACTTGGCCGAGCGGGTGAGGGAGATGCTGGTCGACCGGGCCAGCTGGTCGCGCTTTCCGGACGATGTGCGCGAATGGCTCGAGGTGCAGGACTGGCGCAGCCAGATGCCGGGGCCGGGGCAGTTGCTGGTCGAGAGCTTCCCCCACGCGAATAAGCACTACAGCGTTTATTACACGTTCGAGGGCTGGAACGCGAACCAGAGCCTCGGCATGCTGATAACGCGGCGGATGGAGGATCGCGGGCTGGTCCCGGGCGGCTTCGTTGCCAACGACTATTCGCTCGCGGTCTGGGGGCTGCGCGAGGTGGAGGATCCGGCGCCGCTGCTCTCGCCCGATATCCTCAGCCATGAATTCATCGAGTGGGTGCAGGAATCGCACCTGCTGCGCCGTGCGTTTCGCGAGGTTGCGGTCATCGCGGGCCTGGTCGAGCGTCAGCATCCGGGCAAGCGCAAGACCGGCAAGCAGGTTACCTTCTCGACCGACCTGATCTACGACGTGCTGCGTAAGTACGAGCCGGACCACGTGCTCCTCGAAGCGGCCTGGGCCGACGCACGCGCGCGGCTGACCGACGTCGGGCGGTTGGCGAACCTGCTCGAGCGTTCGGCCGAGCAACTCGTCCATGTAAAGCTCGATCGGGTAAGCCCGCTCGCGGTACCGGTGATGACGATGATCGGCCGCGAGGCCATGCCGCAAGGCGCGGTGGACGACGAATTGCTGCTCGAAGCCGAGACACTCGCAGGCGAAGCGATGCGGGTCGACGTGCCGCTCGATCTCGAGGGTGATTGATCAGTAGCCGTAATAGGGCGCGCAGCCGCGCCTTTCGCCGGTAAGGAGTTCTTCGGGATCGGGGGCCTTCTCGTAGTTCCGGTAGCGCGCGACACCGCTGAAGCGGAAGCATCGGTCGAGCAGGCCCGCGCGGCGAACCTGCTCCATCACCGCTATCGCGCGACCATATGGCGCATCGCCAGCAGGCTCGAACTATAGCGAGGGCTGCGGATTGTCGTCCGCCACGGAAAGCAGGATATCGGCGAGCTGCGCGTCCGACACCGGGGCGGCATTCCACAGGACCTGCCCATCGCGTGTGATGATGATTTTGTTGGTCGGCGGCGAGAGGACCCCGATCTCGCCCGGATAGGGCGGGGCCGGCAGGTCGACCAGCACCGCGTGCTGCACGGGCGGACGCAGCGCGGCGAAAACGAGCATCACGGTCAGCAGGATGCCGGCAAATGGCGCCAGGCCGATGGTGGCGATCGGCTGCCCGTGATCGAAAGGCAGAAATGCGCGCCCCCGCGCCCCGCGCCTACTCGCCACGCGCGAACTCCCTGTATCGTTCGTTGCCGATGAAAGCGCAGCGGTCCACGCCCGAATCCTTGATCAGCGCGATGGTTCTGGCGGACTGGTCGTAGCTGGCATCCGGATCGGGTTCGAAGCGGAGCAGGGGTTGCTCGGGCAGGCTTGTCGTGGCCGCCAGCTGGTTGAGCAGTTCCTGGCGCGTAAGTGGCTTGCCGTTCCAGTAAAGCCGGTCCGAAGCATCGATCGACACGGTGTTTGCTGCTTCGACGGGCAGGCTCGCCGCCCCGTTCGGCAAGGGAATCTCCAGCGAGTGCGTGGCGATCGGAATGGTGATGATGAACATCACGACCAGCACCAGCATGACGTCGATCAGCGGTGTCGTGTTGATTTCGCCGATGGGTCGATCGAACCCAGCGGCGCGGCGGTGGCTGTCGACGGAACGGGTGGAAACGTAGGTCATGGCTCTCTCCCGAGCTGATGATCCACCCTTGTGAGATAACATTACATGGCGGTGCGGGGCTGTAAAGTGCCTCTGACGATGCGGGCTCGCGCGCACGCTTGCAGAAGGCGCCATCCAACGTCGCCGTACCCGCCCGAAGTTCATCCGACCCGCATAAAAAAAGGGGCGGATCGCTCCGCCCCCTTCTTGATTGAGGATCATTCGCTGGAAGGCGAAGGACTATTCCTTGTCGAAAGTCCGGTACTTCTCGTTGCCGACGAAGCCGAACTTGGTGACGCCCGATCCCTTGATGATGTTCAGCACACGTGCCGAGAGGTCGTAGCTCGCTTCCGGCTCGGGTTCGAACTGCAGTTCCGGCTCCGGGTTGATCGTGGTCGATTCCTGGAGCAGCGAAACGAGCTGGTTCTGGTTGATCGTGTCGGCGTTCCAGAGGATCTCGCCGTTACGCGTCAGCACCAGCTTGTTCTTGATCGGATCGACATCGACGTTGTCCGGCGCGTCGGAAGGTGCCGGAAGATCGATGTTCACCGCGTGGGTCGCCACCGGGATGGTGATGATGAACATGATGAGGAGCACGAGCATGACGTCGATCAACGGCGTCGTGTTCATTTCCATCATCGGCGAACCATCGTCCTTGCCGCCTGACATTGCCATGGTGGTTTACTCCTGAAGTCTTGGTTCGCCGATCAACCGTTCGGGTCGACCGGGTTGGAAATGAAGCCGATGGTGGGATAGCCCGCGGCCTGCACGTTGTAGATCGCGCCAGCGACGCAGCGCCACGGAGCGTTGACGTCACCGCGGATGTGGACCTGCGGGATCTGGTCGGGATCTTCCATGATCGCCTCGGGTCCGCCGGCCCGCTGCACGATGGCATCGAGACGTTCGAATGCCTGGTCGTAGAGTTCCGTCGAATCCACCGGAGTGGTGTTGTTGAGGTAGATTCTGCAGGCACCGTCGCGGGTCGCGCCGCTGAAGCCGCTACGGATGGGTCCGGCAGTCCGGCCCTCCGCATCGGTCGTGGTGACCGTGATCAGCAGATTCTCGACCTTGTCCTTGGATTCGATCGATTCCATGATCGGAATCTCGAGCTTTTCGATCGTCTGGATCGCAACCGGAACCGCGATGAGGAAGATGATCAGCAGCACCAGCATCACGTCCACGAGCGGCGTGGTGTTGATGTCGGACATCGGCGTCTCGCCGCCGTCGCCGCCTGTCGAAATCGCCATGATTAAGTCCTATTCGTCAATTGCACGGGAGTGGCGGGGTGCCGGACGCCGCGTTGGCGCCCGGCCATCCCGTTCAGCTCTTCGTGGGGGTCGCAGCCGGGGCAGTGCGGGCAGCCTTGCCAGCCTGCTGGGTCGAAGCCCCGGTCATGACTGCCGGACGGATCGTGCCTTTCGAGCTGATGTTGGCGAGCAGGTCGGTCGAGAAGCCGGTCAGCATGGCTGCGATCTTCTTGTTCCGGCTCTGCAGCCAGTTGTAGGCGAGCACGGCCGGAACCGCGACGAGCAGACCGATGGCGGTCATGATCAGCGCTTCACCGACCGGACCCGCGACCTTGTCGATCGAGGCCGAACCGGCGAGGCCGATGTTGATGAGCGCGCGGTAGATACCGATAACCGTACCGAGCAGGCCGACGAAGGGAGCGGTCGCGCCGACGGTCGCGAGGAACGGCAGGCCGCCCGCGAGCTTGGCGTTGATCGATGCTTCCGAACGCGCGAGCGAGCCGTGCATCCAGTCATGCGCTTCGAGGCTGTCGGTCATCTTGGCGTGTTCGTCTTCGGCCTTCACGGCATCGTCGACGAGCTGGCGCCAGGCGCTGTTCTTGTCGAGCTTGGTGGCGCCTTCCTTGAGCGAGTTGGCGCGCCAGAAGTTGGTGCGGACACCCTTGTACTGGTTGAGAATCTTCTGCTGCTCGAGCCACTTGGTGATGAGAATGTAGAACGAGCCGACGGACATGATCACAAGCACGCCGAAAATCGACCATGCGATCAGGCCGCCCTGCTCCATGGCCTCGAGAAAGCCGAACTGGTTCTTCGGCGCCGCGTCTCCGGCGGCAGCTGCAAGAAATTCGATAATCATTGCGAATGGTCCTCTTTGTAAATTTGTTCTGTTTGCCGAAGCTTATTCGGGCAGCACGTAGCGAATCGATTGGGTGGTCGTCGAAGCAATCGGGTTGCCGGCATCGTTCAGTGCCGGGTTGTACCGCGCGTAGCGCTGCATCCCGCGGCAGGCCGCATCGTCGAGCGTGGCCGACCCGGAACTACCCGAAACCGTACATCCTTCGACGCGTCCGTTGGCACCGATCGAGATGCGCATGGTGACGACGCCCTGTTCCTCTGCGCGAAGGGCACGCGAAGGATAATCCTGCTGGATCCGCGCGGCCCAGCGGCTTTGACCGTCCGGCGATGCGCCTCGCGCCTTCGACGGCGCAGGAGGGGCAGGCGGCGCCGGCGGTGCAGCCGGCGGCGGCACGCGCAGCACGGGAGGTGCCGGCGGCGGAATCGTCGGCTGCGTCTTGATTGGCGGCGGGGCCGGCGCGATGTTGATCGGCGGCGGCGGTGCGACCGGCGGCGGCGGTGTAATCGGAACGTCTTCAGGCGGCGGCGGCGGCGGTTCTTCTTCCGGCGGCGGCGGTTCCTCGATATCGACGGTCGTCACGCGTTCGACGGCCTTCTGGACCGCCTCATATGCGAGACCGGTTATGAGCGCGTAACCCAGAGCTATGTGCACTATCGCGGCCACGATCAGCCCGATAACGCGATTGGTGCTCATCCCTTGATCAGCATAAGCCATTCAGTCGCATCACTCCATCTTCAGCGGCAGGAGCCGAAACTCCGACCAATATTGCGCGTTCACACGATTCGCAAATCGTGCGGTACGCAAACTCGCTTGTCCACCCTGTGAGGCCTATTGGAATCCACGCCCCAGTGAAGGCCCGCGTTCCCAAAAGGTCCGCGCGGACCTGCCGGAGTTATCATTTTATTACTCTCCGGTTTCGCGGGCCTTAGCCATCATCCGAAAAGCTGGCAAACGCTTTATCAGTTAACGCCGGATTCAGTCCCTTGCCATTCTAAGGGGGAACGTTGCGTGCGGTCTGCATGTTGACCCTCTGCCCGATCCCTGGAGCCCGACCAATGCAAGAAACCGCCAATTCCCGCCGATACCTGGCTTTCGCTGCAGTGCTGGCGCTGGCTTCGAGCGGCGCGGCGGCTACCGCCCAAACCCCTGTTGCGAGCACGCAGGCGACCAATCAGCCCAGCTATGCGGACATCGCCGACCTCGGCGATTCGGCGAGCCTCGTGGTCCGCGTGAAGGTCAAGAAACACGCCGAAGTCGAGGCCGCCCGCGCACCGGGTCTGCGGCCGGGTTTCGCCAGGCTCTTCATCGAAGCGGACACGGTTTCGCTGCTTGCCGGCAATGTGCCGGTCGGCGGTTCGCTGAAGTATCTGGTCGACGTGCCCCGCGATTCGAAAGGCCGTGTGCCCAAGCTGCGCAAGCAGGAATTCCTGGTCTTCGCGAAGCCTGTTCCCAACCGGCCGGGCGAGCTCCAGCTGGTCGATCCGCAGGCGCAGATCGCGTGGTCGCCAGAAGCCGAGCAGCGGGTTCGCCCGATCCTCGCAGGCCTGTACGCGCCCGATGCCCTGCCTGCAGTCACCGGCATCCGCGATGCCCTGTCCGTCGCCGGAAACCTCGCAGGGGAATCGGAAACGCAGATATTCCTTCGCACCCGCGACCAGAGCCCGCTGGCTCTGACGATCATCCGCCGTCCCGGTATGGCGCCGGTGTGGGGCTACTCGCAGTCGGAGATCGTCGACCAGGCGGCGCTCGCGCCGCGAAGGGATACGGTCGCCTGGTACCGCCTTGCCTGCTCGCTGCCTGCGACCTTGCCGCCGGGAGCCAATCTTGCCTCCGATGCGCGGTCCCAGCAGCAGGCGGTGGCCGACTACGCCTTCGTGCTCGAACAGCTGGGCAGGTGCGAGCGCAATCGCAGCTAGGCTGCGCGCAAGACAATTTGGTTCCCTCGCCGAGGGTCCACGCGCTAGGCGGGCGCCATGACAACCGCCCAACCTCTTCGCATTGCCATCGCCGGCCTCGGCACCGTCGGCGCAGGCGTCATCCGCCTTCTCGAAGCCAACGCTTCGCTCATCGCGGCGCGTGCCGGTCGCCCGATCACCGTGGTCGCCGTGAGTGCGCGTGACCGGGGCAAGGATCGCGGCATCGACCTGGCGCCCTATGCTTGGGAAGACGACATGGCCGCGCTCGCCGGGCGCGGCGAAGTCGATGTCGTGGTCGAGCTCGTCGGCGGTTCCGACGGCAAGGCGCTCGAACTGGCGCGCGCGGCCCTCGAGGCTGGCAAGCCGCTGGTGACCGCCAACAAGGCGATGATCGCCCATCACGGCATCGAGCTGGCCGAGATCGCCGCGAGCCATGATGTCCCGCTCAAGTTCGAAGCGGCGGTCGCGGGCGGCATTCCCGTGGTCAAGGGCCTGCGCGAAGGGGCAGCCGCCAATGCGATCGAGCGGGTTTACGGCATCCTCAACGGCACCTGCAATTACATCCTCTCGACCATGGAGGATACCGGCGCGGACTTCGCCGCGACGCTCGGCGAGGCGCAGGCCAAGGGCTATGCCGAGGCCGACCCGACGTTCGATATCGAGGGCGTGGACGCTGCCCACAAGCTGGCGATCCTCGCCGCCATCGCATTCGGCAGCCGGATCGATTTCGCGGCGGTGCGCTGTACTGGTATCTCGCGGGTTCGGGCTGCCGACATCGCCCAGGCGGCCACTCTCGGCTATGTAGTCCGACTGGTCGGGATCGCCGATCTCGATCCGGTCGAGGGCGCAGAGCCACGCCTGCTCCAGCGTGTGCGCCCATGCCTCGTCCCCCTGACCCATCCACTCGCCGCGGTCGACGGACCGACCAACGCGGTCGTCGCGGAAGGCGACTATTCGGGGCGCCTGCTGTTCCAGGGCGCAGGCGCGGGCGACAAGCCGACTGCCAGCGCCGTCGTCGCGGACCTCATCGATGTCGCGCGCGGCGACACGGCGCCGCCCTTTTCGGTCCCGGTCGACCAGTTGCGCACGCTCGCCCCTGCGGACCTCGGCCAGCGAACCGGCAAGACCTACTTGCGCTTCAGCGTAGCCGACCGACCGGGCGTGCTTGCGGAAATCACCGCGGCCATGCGCGATGCCAATGTCTCGATCGAAAGCCTCATCCAGCAGGGCAACGACGACGACAGCGACGAGGTGCTGATCGCGATGGTGACCCACGACGGCCAGGAAAAATGCGTCACCGAGGCGCTCGAACTGCTCGCCGGGTCGGAGAGTCTGACGGCGCCGCCGCTGGTCATGCCGATCATTTCGGACTGAGGCCGGCTTACTCCTCGCGCTCGTCCGCGTCGGTCGCTCCGCTGGTTTTCGGCGCGAGACCCTGGCCGACCCGGTCCGCCTCGGATCCCTCGGGCGTCTCGGGAAGCGCATCGAAGTCGATCATGTAGGCAGGTGGTGCGGGGCAAGGGGGTATCAGGCAAAGCCCGGACACGGTCGCCGGCCCGCGAAAGATGCCCGGTCCAGCGACGTCGACGGGCGCGGGATTGTCCTTGTTCATGGTCTCGCGGGCGTAGCGGTCCTGCGCGTCCTCCTCGCTCGCGATGCGGTATTGCTGCTGGTCGGTGACCCTGCGGCATACGATGATCTCGCCGGACACGATGGCGGCTTCCTGTTCTGCCGAACAATCTTCCATCGGCGGCGGCGGACCATAGGCATCGCGCGACCTTGCGGTCGCCGAATCGATGTCCTGCGCCGCGAGCGGAGCGGAGGCCAGAGCCAGTGAAGCGATCAGGAGTACTTCCGCTGCTCGTCTCGACAATGTCACGCTCCCTGGTCTAAGCGACCGCGCGACAAAGCCCATCGAGGACTGAATTCCCTATGAACGCCACGCCTACTTCCGCATCCAAGGTACTCGACCGCGTCCTCGTCCTCGAAATGGTCCGCGTGACCGAGGCTGCCGCGATCGCCGCGTCCGAACTGGTCGGTCGCGGAGACGAAAAGGCCGCCGATGCGGCCGCGGTCGAAGCGATGCGCAAGGCTTTCGACGAGCTCTACATCGATGGCACGGTGGTGATCGGCGAGGGTGAACGCGACGAGGCGCCGATGCTCTACATCGGTGAAAAGGTCGGCGGCGCGCCGGGCAAGGGCCCGAAGATCGACATCGCGCTCGACCCGCTCGAAGGCACCACGATCACTGCCAAGGCCGGCCCGAACTCGCTCGCGGTGCTGGCAGCCGCGGAGGAAGGCTGCCTGCTCAATGCGCCCGACGTCTACATGGACAAGATCGCAGTCGGACCCGGCTATCCCGAAGGCGTCATCGACCTCGCTAAGTCGCCGACCGAGAACGTGAAGGCGGTCGCCGCGGCGAAGGGGGTCGAACCGAGCCAGATCATCGTCTGCGTGCTCGACCGGCCGCGCCATGCCGAACTCATCGCCGAATTGCGTGCGCTGGGATGCGGGGTCGTGCTGATCGGCGACGGCGACGTCGCGGGCGTGATCGCGACCACCGACGAGGATACGACGATCGACATGTACATGGGCCAGGGCGGCGCGCCGGAAGGCGTGCTGGCGGCCGCAGCACTGCGCTGCGTCGGCGGCCAGTTCAACGGCCGGCTGGTCTTCCGCAACGAGGACGAGCGCGCCCGCGCCCGCAAGTGGGGTATCGAGGACCTCGACCGGATCTACAAGCTGACCGACCTCGCCCGCGGCGATTGCATCTTTGCCGCGACCGGCGTCACCTCGGGCTCGCTGCTCGACGGGGTCAAGCGCCGCCGCAACGGCATCATGACGACCGAAAGCGTGGTCATGCGTGCCTCGTCGGGCACGGTGCGCTGGATCAGGGGCGAACACCGGCTCTAGTGCCGGTTTCCGGCACTGGAAGTCCCGGGAAATCTGCGCGGCCCATGTTGCCAGCGCGCGCCATCTTTCCCTAGAGCATCGCCGAGCGATTCTCGGCCACATCGCCCATCGGGAGCATTGAGATGAAGATCATGTCCGGCAACGCCAACCTGCCGCTGGCGCGTGCCATTGCAGGGTATCTCGAGCTGCCGCTGACCGATGCGAGCGTGCGGCGCTTCGCCGACGAGGAAATCTTCGTCGAGATCCACGAGAACGTGCGCGGCGAGGACGTCTTCGTGCTGCAGTCGACGAGCTATCCAGCCAACGACAATTTGATGGAACTGCTGATCTGCATCGACGCGCTGCGGCGCGCTTCGGCCAAGCGGATCACCGCCGTCGTTCCCTATTTCGGCTACGCGAGGCAGGACCGCAAACCGGGCCCGCGCACGCCGATCTCGGCCAAGCTCGTTGCCAACCTCGTGACCGAAGCCGGTGCCGACCGGGTGCTGTCGGTCGATCTCCACGCGGGGCAGATCCAGGGTTTCTTCGATATCCCGACCGACAACCTGTTCGCGGCACCGGTGATGGCGGCCGACATCCAGGCGCGTTACGGCGATCGCGACCTGATGGTCGTCAGCCCCGATGTCGGCGGCGTGGTGCGTGCCCGCGCACTCGCGAAGCGGCTCGACAATGCCCCGCTGGCGATCGTCGACAAGCGGCGCGACCGGCCGGGCGAATCCGAAGTCATGAACATCATCGGCGACGTCTCGGGCCGCCACTGCATCCTGATCGACGACATCATCGATTCCGGCGGCACGCTGTGCAACGCGGCGCAGGCTCTGCTCGACGATGGCGCGAAGTCGGTCGCCGCCTACATCACCCATGGCGTGTTGTCGGGCGGCGCGGTGGCCCGGGTCGATTCCTCCGCTCTCGAGGAACTGGTCATCACGGACACCATCAATCCGACCGATTCGACCAAGGATTCCAAGAAGATCCGCATCCTGACGATCGCGCCGCTGATCGGTGAGGCCGTGCGCCGTATCGCGGACGAAAGCTCGGTCTCGAGCCTGTTCGACTGAAAGCCCGCCGTCAGGCGGAGTGCCGCTGTTCCGGCTCCGCTTCCGGGTTACGCCACGGACCGGGTTCGAACGGTCCCAGTTTGTTCAGCACATCGAGCCGGCGGCGTTGTCGCGCCTCGATCGCGATCCGCAGGAAGGGGTGCGCGCCACCCTTCAGTTCGCCGGGTGACATGCCGAAGAAAGCGCGCACTTCGCGGATGAGATGCGACTGGTCGAAATAGCGCAGCGCGATGTCATCGTCGTCCTCGGTTCGGGCCACGCCGAGCAGCGCAGCCCCCGCGTCCATCACCCGCGCCCTTCGCAGTGCCTGCTTGGGCGTCATGCCGAAGCCGCGTCTTATGTTGCGTTCGACGGTTCGCTTCGAGACGCCGTGCCGCAATGCGAATTCCGAGATGGCGAAGTCGGGGTTCATGAAACTCTGGGTTTCGAAGTCGGTCACGAGCGGATCGATGCCCTGCGCGCCAGCGACCAGCGGTCGCATGAAATGCTGTTCGAGCGCACGCAGTCGCTGTTCGAAATCGTCCCGTGGATCGACCAGCGCGGCGATGTTACGACCGAACAGCTCCTCGCAGTCGATGACGCGGTCCTTGATCGATGATTGGTCCGGCAGGTCCAGAACGCTCGAAGCGCCGGCATGGAACTGCAGCTTGATGACGGTGTAGCGTCCCGCGATCTCCACCGGCATGCGATAGGTATGCGGTCCGAAATAGAGCGCGCGGCCGTCGGGACCCGGATCCCAGGTCTGCGTTCCGTCGGCGGTATGCAACGTCCAGGGATCGCCATAGATGATCATGATGCTGGCATGGTCGCTGAACCTGCCGCACCGCACGCGTTCGCCCGGCGGGATCGTTCCCTCGGCGATGCTCATCCAGTAGAACCAGGGGCGCAGGTCCTCCGCCGGAGCCCGCGAAACGGCCAATGGCGCGCCGGCGCGGGTCGCACCCGTGCGTGACTCGATTCTTGCGGCCCCGTTCATCGGTCGGGCTTGTGCAACCGGGAAACTGCGAATGCAACTGCAGCCGGTCAGGCCTGCCAGGGCCGTTTCTGGGAGGGGTCGAGCCGCCCGAGAAGCTCCAGCCGTCTTGCCTGGCGCACTTCCAGGGCCAGCGTCATCAGCGGTTGTTGCTTGGCCGCAAATTGCGCCGGTGTCATCTTGAAGAAAGTCGTGAAATCGCGCGACAGGTGGGACTGGTCGAAATAGCGCAGCGCGATTTCTTCGGTCTCCCCCTCGTCCGCCACGCCGCACAGCGCCGCGGCCATGTCGAGGACGCGGGCCCGGCGCAGGACCTTCTTCGGGGCCATGCCGAAATCGCGCTTTACGATACGCTCGACGGTCTTTTGCGCGATACCATGCTCCTCGGCGAAATCGCAGATCCGCATGTTGGGATCGGCCAGCGCGGCCATGTCGAAGGCTACGGTCAGAGTGTCCGGCTTGCGGGCACCCTTGTGAACGATGTACTCGCGCATGATCTGCTCGACCTCGAGCAGCCAATCTGCCGGATCGTCGAGCTTCTCGAAGCGGGCATACAAGCGCTCGGTATCGTATCCGAATGCCGAATAGGGGATGATCCGGTCGACGGTCGCTCCGAGCGGGAAATTGCCGAAAGCATGGGTCGCGCCGGGATTCAGAACCACCGTCAGCGTCCTGAAGCTGCCGGTCATGCCCACTTCCATGCGCTTCGACTGCGGGCCGAAGAAAAGCGCTTCGCGTTGGTATGTCTTCCGCCCGTCCGCCGAAACCGCGTACCAGTTTCCCTCGAAGAGCATGCGCATCGCCGGGGCGTCGAACAGGAAGCCGCAATCCATGCCGCTCGATTCATCGGCCAGCCGCACGTCGGTCGTGAACACGCGCGCCACCCACGGCTTCAGATCTTCGGTGGGAGCCCGGTTCGCCGACAGGGGCAAGCCGTCGGGGGTCGATTCCAGCGAGGAACCAACCGGCAGCGAGCCTGGACGAGGGCGATCGTCGAGCATGGTGTGGCGCTGCTAAGACGGCAGAGGCCTTGGTGAATAGTATAAATGCGTCGTTTACGACGCGCCGCGCAGGCGGCCGCAGTTGCGCTTGCCATGGCGAGGCCGGACCGCAATGTAGCGGCAATGTCCGACGACGATATCGCTCTCGCCAATGCCCTGGCCGATGCCGCCGGGTCGATCATCCGTCCGCTGTTCCGGGGCGATTTCGCGCAGGATCGCAAGGCCGATGCGTCACCGGTCACCGAAGCGGATCGCGCGGCGGAAGCCGCCATGCGCCGCATCATCGAGGAACGGCGTCCCGATGACGGCATCGTCGGCGAGGAATTCGGCTCGCGCAACGAAGGCGCAGGCCGCCAGTGGGTGCTCGATCCGATCGACGGGACGATCAGCTTCATGGCGGGCCGGCCCATCTTCGGAACGCTGATCGCGCTCGTCCAGGATGGCTGGCCGGTGCTTGGCGTGATCGACCAGCCGGTCGCCGGCGAGCGCTGGGTCGGCCGGATCGGCGGGCCGACGCTGTTCAACGGCAAGCCCGCTTCGACCCGTCGGTGCCGGGAACTGAACGAAGCGGTGCTCGCGACCAGCAGCCCGCATTATTTCTCGGCCGAGGATGCGGACCCCTATATGCAGCTCGCCCAGGCGGTGGGCGGCAACAAGCGGCAGGGGACGATCATCTATGGCGGCGATTGCTACAATTACGGCCTGCTGGCTTCCGGCCATCTCGACGTCGTGTGCGAAAGCGGGCTCAAGCTCTACGATTATGCCGCGCTGGTCCCGGTCGTGGAAGGGGCTGGCGGCACCATGTCCGACTGGCAGGGCAACCCGCTGGATGCCGATAGCGACGGGCGCGTGCTCGCGCTGGGGGAGCCTGCACGGCTCGACGACGTGCTCGAGGCGCTCGGCAGCATCCCCATCTAGGATCACGATCATGACGACGAGGACGGGCACGGGCACTGAGGCCGTGCTTCGCCGTTGAGCGGGCATGAGTGCCACGCGATCCATCATCGTCACCGGGGCAGGCGCCGGCATCGGCCGCGCGTTGACGCTCCATTTCCACGGTCTCGGCTGGCGGGTTGCCGGTCTGGACAAGGACGAGGAGGCGCTCGACGAATTGCGCGCCGCGCTGCCAGAGCGCGCGCTGTTCCTCACCTGCGACGTCGGGAAGGAAAAGCAGGTCGAGAAGGCTTTTGCCGCGATTGCCGAATGGCTTGGCGATGCGCCGCTTGCCTGTCTCGTCAACAATGCCGCGATCGCCGATCCCTATTGCGGGCCGATGGAAGACCTTTCTCTCTCCGACTGGAACGGCTGGATCGACGCGAGCCTGACGGCAGCCTTCCTGTGCAGCCGCGCGGCCGTCCCGCTGCTTCGCCGTAACGGGCAAGACCGGGTGGCGAGCATCGTCAACATCTCGTCCACGCGCGCGGTCATGAGCGAACCGGAGACATTCGCCTATGCGGCGAGCAAGGGCGGCATAGATGCGCTTACCCATTCGATGGCCGTGAGCCTCGGCCCGGCGATCCGAGTCAACGCCGTGCGCCCCGGATGGATCGAAACCCGCGACTGGCAGAAATCGTCGGAGCGCGAGGACGTGGAGCACCGGCCGCAGGACCGCGCCCAGCACCCCGTGGGCAGGGTCGGTCGCCCGCAGGACATCGCCGAGGCGGTCGAGTATCTCGCCAGCGCGCATTTCGTGACAGGACAGCATCTCGATGTCGACGGTGGCATGACGGTGAAGATGATCTACGAAGATTGACTTCCGCCCAGCCCGGGCACGACCGGAAGGCTTGCATTTTCGTCGCAAGGCGCTATTTCGCGCGCCTTCACTGACACGTGATTCATCCGCCTGCCTGGCTGTAAGGGCTGCCAGGGCCGGTCGGACGTGTCTCTGCAAAGGAGATGAAAATGCCCAAGCTGAAGACCAAGAGCGGTGTGAAGAAACGCTTCAAGTTCACCGCTACCGGCAAGGTCAAGCATGGTGTCGCCGGAAAGCGCCACCGCCTGATCAGCCATAATGCGAAGTATATCCGCCAGAACCGCGGGACCGATGTGCTGGCCAAGGCCGACGTCGATCACGTGAAGCAGTGGGCTCCCTACGGGCTCAAGTAATTCGACGACCGGCCTCGTGCCGGCTCTCGCATAAAGGATATACGAAATGCCTCGCATCAAACGTGGCGTCACCACGCGCCAGAAGCACAAGCGGCTCCTCGAACAGGCCAAGGGCTATCGCGGTCGTCGCAAGAACACCATTCGCGTCGCGCGCCAGGCCGTCGAGAAGGCCGGCCAGTACGCCTATCGCGACCGCAAGGTAAAGAAGCGCAATTTCCGCGCTCTCTGGATCCAGCGCATCAACGCCGCGGTCCGCGCCGAAGGCCTGACCTATTCGCAGTTCATGCATGGCGTGAAGCTCGCCGGTATCGAACTCGACCGGAAGGTCATGGCAGACCTCGCCATGAACGAGGGCGCGGCCTTCAAGAGCGTGATCGAGCAGGCCAAGAAGGCACTGCCCGCATAAGCGCAATGATCTTTCGAGATCGATGGGGCGGCTCCTTCGCGGGGGCCGCCCTTTTCATTTTCGGCAGGTACGCTAAACGGTTGCCCTAGTCGAAATACGACAAGCCCTCGGGGACGCAATTGGCCGCCACGTGCGACATCACGGTCCGGTTTCACGAACCGCCAGCCGATCTGGCGCCCTTTTTCACGACCTTCTACCGTGCGGATTTTCATGTCCCGGACGGGCCGGTCAGCGATGCGCTGCAGCCCGAATGGGGCGGGGTCCGAATGTTTTCCGGTACTCCGCCAAGGGCCAGCATCGGCGATTGCGCGGTCATCAGCTCCGATATCCAGGCACAGGGGCCCACGACCCAGCCGATCGTCTTCGAGATGGCGAATTGTTCGCTGTGGGGCTTCGGCCTGCTGCCGCTGGGCTGGGCGACCTTCATGGGCGTCCCGGCACATGACTATGCCAACCGCATCTTCGACGGACGCACGGAACCCGCCTTCGCCCGGTTCGCACCGCTGGCCGACCGACTGACTGCCGACATCGCTCGCCAGGACGCGGAATACCGGGCCATCGTCGACTTCTTTCGGAGCGAGATCGAATGCCACACGGCCGATCGCGACCGGATCCTGTCGATCCACCAGATGCTGCTCGATCCGGACGTCACCGACGTCGCCTCTATGGCAGTCAGTGCCGGCCTCAGCCAGCGCACGCTCGAGCGGGTCAGCCTGCGCGCTTTCGGATTTCCGCCGAAGCAATTGCTGCGCCGCCAGCGTTTCATGCGCAGCCTTGCGCAGTTCATGATCGATCCGTCGAAGGGCTGGCTCAACGCGATGGACGAAACCTATTTCGACCAGAGCCAGTTCGTGCGCGATTGCCACGACTTTCTCGGCATGGCGCCGTCCGAATACGCAGCGATGAATCACCCGGTCATGTCGGCTTTCATGCGCGAGCGGATGAAGGCGCTGGGCAGCCCCGTGCAGACGCTCGACCAGCCTGGATGAGTTCGGTCGCCCAACCCGAACGGATCACCGCCGACTATGCATCGGGGGCAGTGCGGATCCGGCTGATGGCGCCGGCAGCCGATCTGCGCCACTACCTGACCGGCTATTACCGGACCGATATCGCGGACGGCGAGATTGCGGAGGACTGGCTGCCACCGGAAGAAGGCAATATCAGGAGCGGTCATTCCGCCGTCGACCGGGCGGTGATCGGCTCCGGCGAACTGGCCGAGGTGCCGCGGGTGATCCTGTCCGGACCGACCGACCGCGTGACCCACTCGCGTCTCGGCAGCGGTACCTACTGGGGCGCTGGCCTGACGCCGGCTGGCTGGGCGCGTTTCGTAGGCACACCGGCCGACCAGATGGCCAACCGCTTCCTCGACGCCCGTGAAACCGCACTGCCTGCTTCGATCGTCAAACTGTTCGACACGCTTATCGAGGATGACAAGGAATTTGCCAACCAGGGGCCCCGCATCGACGCCGGATTCCGCGCGATCATGGGTAAGGAGCCTGCGGCAGAGCGCACGATACGGCAAGTGCACCGCGCGATCCTGTCGCCCGATGTAACCTCCGTTCCGCCGGTCGCCGCCATCGCAGGGATGAGTCCCCGCACGTTCGAGCGGTTCTGCAAACGCCACTTCGGATTCACCGGCGGCGTGCTCATCCGGCGGCAGCGGTTCTTGCGCAGCCTTGGCAAGTTCATGCTCGATCCTTCGATGAAATGGATCAGCGCGGTCGACACGCATTATTCCGACCAGGCCCATTTCATCCGCGAGTTCCGTGCGATCATGGGGATGACACCGAGCGAATACGCGGCTCGTCCGCATCCGGTGGTCAATCTGGCGGTGGCCGTCACCCATTCGGGCGGCGGCGTTCCACACCAGGCATTGTTCCGGCCGGAGCCGGGCGGCGAGTAACCGGGCGCGCGGTAAAACCGGGCTTTAGCATTTTGGCACATGCCGCTAGAGGCAGCGCCCATGAACGATCTCGATCAACTACGCAGCGCGGCACTCGCCGCAATCGAGGGTGCCGCCGATGGCGATGCGCTCGAAAGGCTGCGCGTGGAATATCTCGGCAAGCAGGGCTCGATATCCGGCCTGCTGAAAACGCTCGGCAAGATGACGCCGGAAGAGCGGCAGGTCGAAGGCCCGAAGATCCACGGCCTGCGCGAAGCGGTCACCGGTGCGCTCGCGACCCGCAAGGACGCGCTCGACAGCGCCGCGCTCGAGGCGCAGCTGGCGCGCGAGGTGATCGACCTGTCCTTGCCCGCGACGGGTCATCGACGCGGGACGATCCACCCGGTCAGCCAGGTGATGGACGAACTCGCGGAGATTTTCGCCGACATGGGCTTCTCGGTCGCCACCGGTCCCGAGATCGAGGACGACTGGCACAATTTCACCGCGCTCAACATGGCGGAAACGCATCCGGCGCGGGCCATGCACGATACCTTCTATTTCCCCGACGCGGATGCACAGGGAAGGCGGATGCTGCTGCGCACGCACACGTCCCCGGTGCAGATCCGCAGCATGGTGGAGCAGGGTGCGCCGATCCGCATCATCGCGCCGGGCCGCGTCTACCGTTCCGACAGCGACGCAACGCATACGCCGATGTTCCACCAGGTCGAAGGCCTGGTGATCGACAAGGGCATCCACCTCGGCCACCTCAAATGGACGCTGGAGACTTTCCTCAAGGCATTCTTCGAGCGCGACGACATCGTGCTGCGCCTGCGCCCTTCCTATTTCCCGTTCACCGAACCATCGGTCGAAGTCGATGTCGGCTGGCAGGATGTGACTGGCCCCAATGGCTCCCGGCGCGTTCTGGGCGGTGACGGCGATGCCCCCGGCCACGGCTGGATGGAATTGCTCGGCAGCGGCATGGTCAATCGCCGCGTGCTCGAATTCGCGGGCGTCGATCCGGACGAGTATTCGGGCTTCGCCTTCGGCGTCGGTGTCGACCGGCTCGCCATGCTGAAATACGCGATGGACGATTTGCGGGCCTTCTTCGACGGCGACCAGCGGTGGCTCGACCATTACGGGTTCGATCCGCTCGATGTCCCGACCCTGTCCGCCGGCGTGGGAGCGAAGGCATGAAATTCTCGCTCGAATGGCTGAAGCACTTCCTCGACACCGATGCCTCGGTGCGGGAGATCGCCGCCACTCTGAACCGCATCGGGCACGAAGTCGAAGGCATCGAGGACCCGGCCGACAAGCTCGCCGGGTTCCGCGTTGCGGAGGTTCTCACCGCTGCGCCTCATCCCGATGCCGACAAGCTGCAAGTGCTCACCGTCGATACGGGCGAAGGCGATCCGCTGCAGGTCGTGTGCGGTGCGCCCAATGCGCGCGCCGGCATGAAGGGCGTGCTCGGCCTGCCGGGCGCGGTCGTTCCGGCCAACGGCATGGAACTGCGCAAGAGCGCGATCCGCGGCGTCGAATCGAACGGCATGATGTGCTCTGTGCGCGAGCTCGAACTGGGCGACGAGCACGACGGGATCATCGAACTGCCGGAAGATGCCCCGGTCGGCGAAGCCTTCGCCGAATACCAGGGCACCAGCCCCGTTCTCGACGTGGCGATCACGCCCAACCGCCCCGATTGCATGGGCGTGGCGGGGATCGCGCGCGATCTCGCGGCAGCAGGTCTGGGTACGTTCACGCCGGTCGCGGCGCCGGAGATCACGGCCGAGGGCGCTTGTCCGGTCGAAATCCGCACCGACGATCCGGAAGGCTGCCCGGCCTTTTACGGGCGCGTCATCCGCGGGGTCGACAACACCGTGTCCTCGCCCGAGTGGATGCAGCAGCGCCTCATTGCGGCGGGCCAGCGACCGATCTCTGCGCTGGTCGATGCGACGAACTACCTGATGCTGGCTTTCGGTCGCCCGGCTCACGTCTACGATCTTGCAAAACTGACCGGGGCCGTGGTCGCGCGGCGCGCCAGGGATGGCGAACAGGTCGAAGCGCTGAACGAGAAGACCTACACGCTCGACGATAGCATGACGGTCATCGCCGACGAGGCGGGGGTGCACGACATCGCCGGGATCATGGGCGGCGAGCATTCGGGCGCGACCGAGACGACCACCGACGTGCTTCTCGAGATTGCCTATTTCGATCCCGAAAGGATCGGCGTGACCGGCCGCAAGCTGGGCCTTGCCTCGGATGCGCGCACCCGCTTCGAACGCGGTGTCGACCCGGCCTTCCTCGACGATGGTCTCGCGATCCTGACCGACCTGATCGTGCGCACCTGTGGCGGCAGCCCGAGCGAGGTCGTGCGCGCCGGTTCGCCGCCGAGCGAGCCGAAGGTCGTCGCCTTCGACCCGGCGAAGACCGCCAGCCTCGGCGGGATCGACATCGCGGAGGGCGAGCAGCGCCGCATCCTCGAAAGCCTGGATTTCTCGGTCGGTCCAAATTGGCAGGTCACCTGTCCGTTGCGCCGCCACGACATCGAAGGCCCTGCCGACCTGGTCGAGGAAGTGGTTCGCATCCACGGCCTCGATGCGGTCGAAAGCGTACCCCTGCCGCGCGCGGACGGCGTCGCCCGTCCGACCGCCACACCCCAGCAGGCGCTCGAGCGCAAGCTGCGCCGTGCCGCCGCAGCGCAAGGCCTCGACGAAGCCGTGACATGGTCCTTCCTGCCGACCGCGGATGCCGAACATTTCGCGGACGGCACCGCACTGTGGGTTCTCGACAACCCGATCAGCGAGGACATGAAGGCCATGCGCCCCTCGCTCATCCCGGGCCTGCTTGCGGCTGCCAAGCGCAACGCCGATCGCGGGTCGGACGGATCGAGCTTGTTCGAAGTCGGACGCCGTTACTTCCGCAAGGCCGACGGGTCGAGCGACGAGAAGCCGACGCTGGGCGTGGTGCTCGCAGGCGAAAAGACCGCGCGCGGCTGGCAACAGGGCAAGGCGCGGGCTTACGATGCCTATGACGCCAAGGCCGTTGCGACGGCGCTTCTGGAAGCAGCCGGTGCGCCGGTCGCGAACCTGATGGTGATGGGCGAGGCCGGAGAGCAGTTCCATCCGGGCCAGTCGGCGACCTTGCGGCTCGGCCCCAAGAACGTGCTCGCCCGCTTAGGCGCGCTCCATCCGGCAACGCTCAAGGCGTTCGACGTCGACGGGGCGGTCATGGCGGTCGAGATCTTCCTCGATGCGATCCCGCCGAAGAAGAATGCCGGCTTCGCGAGGCCGACCTACGATCCGCCCGCATTGCAGGCCATCACCCGCGACTTCGCCTTCCTTGTACCGGCCGGGCTTGCCGCGGGCGATCTCGTGCGCGCGGTCAAGGGCGCGGACAAGCAGGCCATCACCGATGCCCGCGTGTTCGATGTCTTCGCGGGCGCCGGTGTTCCCGAGGGCATGAAGTCGATCGCTGTCGAGGTCACGCTCCAGCCTGGCGACAAGAGCTTCAAGGACGAGGAGATCAGGGCGATCTCGGACAGGATCGTCGCTGCGGCGGCCAAGCAGGGTGCGGAGTTGCGCGGATGACCAGAACGGCTTTTGTGACCGGCGCGACAGCCGGCATCGGCGAGGCGACGGTGCGGGCGCTGGTCGCGAGCGGCTGGCGGTGCGTGGCGACCGGACGCCGCAAGGAAAGGCTCGACGCGCTGGTCGGCGACCTCGGCGCGGACAAGGTTCACCCGGCGGTATTCGACGTGCGGGACGAGGCCGCGATGGATGCCGCCATAGCCGACCTGCCCGATGGTTTCGCCGACATCGACCTGCTGGTGAACAATGCTGGCCTCGCACAGGGCCTCTCGCCCGCGCAGGAAGCCGACCTCGACGACTGGCAGACCATGATCGACACGAACGTGACGGCCATGGTGCGATTGACGCGCAAGCTGCTGCCCGGCCTGATCGAGCGCAAGGGCGCGATCATCGCGATCGGGTCGGTCGCGGGCAGCTACATCTACCCTGGCGGCAACGTCTACGCAGGCTCCAAAGCCTTCGCCAATCACTTCACCCTCGCTTTGCGGGCGGACCTGCACGGCACCGGCGTGCGCGTGACCAGCATCGAGCCGGGCATGGTGGAAACCGAGTTCACCACCGTGCGGACCGGCAGCCGGCAGAAGAGCGACGAGTTCTACGCCGGCACCCATCCGATGACCGGTGAAGATATCGCCAGTACCATCCGCTGGATCGCCGAACTCCCGGCGCATCTCAACGTCAACCGGATCGAGCTGATGCCGGTAACGCAGGATTTCGCCGGCTTTCGCGTAGCGCGCGACTGATCGAAGATAGTCACGATGACCTCCGAACGCCGTACCTTCGCGATCATCTCGCACCCCGACGCGGGCAAGACCACGCTGACCGAGAAGCTGCTGCTGACCGGCGGCGCTATTCATCTCGCGGGCGAGGTCAAGGCGCGGGGGCAGGCGCGCCGTGCGCGCTCCGACTGGATGAAGATCGAGCAGCAGCGCGGCATCTCGGTTACTTCGAGCGTGATGACCTTCGAGCGCGACGGCATCACCTTCAACCTGCTCGACACCCCGGGGCACGAGGATTTTTCCGAAGACACCTATCGCACGCTGACCGCGGTCGATTCGGCGATCATGGTGCTCGACGCGGCGGCGGGTATTGAGCCGCAGACGCTGAAGCTGTTCGAGGTCTGCCGCCTGCGCAGCGTGCCGATCATCACCTTCATCAACAAGATCGACCGCGAGGGGCGCGACGCCTTCGAACTGCTCGACGAGATCGCCGAAAAGCTCGCGCTCGACACCTCGCCGATGAGCTGGCCGGTCGGCATGGGCGGCCTGTTCGAAGGGGTCTTCAACTTCGAGACGAAGCAGCTCCACCTGCCCGAGGGCGACGGCAAGGAATATCGCGGCAAGACCGTGCAGACGGACGGAGCGGAAGACCCGAAGCTGGCCGAATACCTCTCCGCCGACGGGGTCGAGCGGGTGGCGGAGGAAGGGCTGCTCGCGCGTGAAGGCTATCCGGAATTCGATTTCGAAGCCTATCGCAACGGCGACCTGACGCCGGTCTATTTCGGCAGCGCGCTGAAGGAATTCGGCGTCGAGGCGATCATCGACGCGATCGCGAAGTACGCGCCCGCGCCGCGCCCGCAGCCGGCCGAGGGCGGCGAGATCGCGCCGGACCGCGAGGAGGTGACCGGCTTCATCTTCAAGGTCCAGGCGAACATGGACCCGAACCACCGCGACCGCATCGCTTTCATGCGGCAGGTCTCGGGCACGTTCAAACGCGGCATGAAACTGACCCCGTCTGGCCTCGGCAAGCCGATCGCGGTGCATTCGCCGATCATGTTCTTCGCGCAGGACCGCGAGATCGCCGATACGGCCGAGCCGGGCGACATCATCGGCATCCCCAATCACGGGACGCTGCGCGTGGGCGATACCCTGTCCGAAAAAAACGAGGTGCGCTTCACCGGCCTGCCCAATTTCGCGCCGGAAATCCTGCGCCGCGTCCAGCTCAAGGATCCGACCAAGACCAAGCAGCTCAGGAAGGCGCTCGACGATCTGTCCGAAGAAGGCGTTATCCAGGTTTTCTACCCGGAGCTCGGCGCGCAATTCATTGTCGGCGTGGTCGGCCAGCTGCAGCTCGAAGTGCTCATCAGCCGCATGGAAGCCGAGTACAAGGTGGAAGCGGGCCTCGAAGCCTCGCCCTTCGCCACCGCGCGCTGGGTCAAGGGACCGGATGCCGCGATCAAGCAGTTCGAGAGCTTCAACCGCGCCAATCTCGCGCGCGACCGGGACGGCGATCTCGTCTTTATGGCCAAGAGCCCGTGGGACGTGAATTACCAGGCGGAAAACAATCCCGAGCTGACCTTCTCGGCAACGAAAGAACGGTAGCTTGCGGCGCGCGTCCGGTTTGTCCATGAAACGCGCATGACGACCACCGGCCCTACTTCGCAGACCTTCATCTCGCAGCGGATGAAGCTCAACTATTTCGACTGGGGCAATCGCGGCAAGCCGCCGCTGGTGCTGGTGCACGGCGGGCGCGATCATGCGCGCAGCTGGGACTGGACGGCCGAGGAGTTGCGCGACGACTGGCACGTGGTGGCGATGGACCACCGCGGGCACGGTGACAGCGACTGGGTCAGCGACGGCAACTACCAGGCGAGCGACATGGTCTACGACCTTGCGCAGCTCATCCATCAACTCGGCGTGGGGCCTGTCACCATCGTCAGCCACTCGATGGGCGGCAATGTCTCGCTGCGCTATGCCGGCATCTTCCCCGACATGGTCAGGAAGATCGTGGCGATCGAGGGGCTGGGGCCAAGCCCCAAGCGTCAGCAGGAAATGCGCAGCAAACCCTATCCCGATCGCGCGCGCGAATGGATCGAGAAGAAGCGCAAGGCTTCGGGCCGGATTCCGCGCCGCTACGAAAGCATCGAGGCCGCCTTTGCGCGCATGATCGAGGAAAACAGCTATCTCACCGAAGAGCAGGCGCGCCACCTGACGATCCACGGCGTGACCCGCAACGAGGACGGCACCTACAGCTGGAAGTTCGACCCGCATCTCAATGTCTGGCCGGTCGAGGACGTGGCCGACGACTTCATGCACCAGACCTGGTCGGCGATCACCGCGCCTACCTTGCTGCTCTACGGCTCGGAAAGCTGGGCCTCCAACCCGGAAGGGGACGGGCGGCTCGACCATTTCGTCAACGCCGAGGTGATCGAGTTCGAGAAGGCCGGGCACTGGCTCCACCACGACCAGTTCGACCGCTTCATGCAGACCCTGCGAGATTTCCTCTAGACCGGAGCTTCCCTGATGGCCGAATTCTTCGAAGCGCTGGACGACAAGCACATCGCGATGATCGCGAAGCAGCCGGTCTTCTTCGTCGCCACGTCCGCTCCGATCGGCCGGATCAATCTCAGCCCCAAGGGCTATGACGCGTTCCGCGTCCTTTCACCCAAGCGGGTCGCCTATCTCGACCTGGGCGGATCGGGAAACGAGACGCACGCGCATCTGGCAGTCGACGGGCGGATCACGCTCATGTTCTGCAATTTCGAAAGACCGGCGCTGATCCTGCGGATTTACGGCCGCGGCGTTCCCGTCCTTCCGCAGGACGAGGGATGGGAAAAGCTTGCCGCGCATTTCGACCTGCTGCCGGGAACGCGCCAGATATTCGTCATCGATGTCGAGACGGTGCAGACAAGCTGCGGCTGGGGCGTGCCGTTCATGGAATTCGAGCGCGAGCGCGATACGCTCAAGAAAGCGCATGCGCAGGCCGATCCGGCCGAATGGGAAGCCAAGATGGCGCTGCGCACCAGCAGCATCGACGGATTGCCGACCCGTGCGACCGACCGATATATTTCGGGGAAATAACAATGCGCTCGGCGGTTGAAGCTCCTGCGTGGAACTGACTTTCGCCAGCTACAACATCCACAAGGCCGTGGGACTCGATCGCCGCCGCGATCCCGAACGGATATTGTCCGTGCTGCGCGAGATCGATGCCGACGTCATCGCCTTGCAGGAAGTCGACCGGCGGATCGGCCAGCGTGCCACCGTGCTCCCGCGCGCTCTGCTCGACGATACGCCGTGGAAACCGGTACGCGTGGCC
The DNA here is from genome assembly GCF_009827535.1 of Qipengyuania oceanensis. NCBI lineage: Bacteria > Pseudomonadati > Pseudomonadota > Alphaproteobacteria > Sphingomonadales > Erythrobacteraceae > Qipengyuania > Qipengyuania oceanensis. Next base: position 1,919,348 of record NZ_WTYN01000001.1, read on the forward strand.
AAGCGACCGCGCAGTCTCGGCTGGCACGGCAATGCCATCCTCGTCAGGCGCGACATCGACGTAATCGATTCCGAACCGCTCGACCTGCCCATGCTCGAACCCAGGGGTGCGGTCTGCGCGGACCTGTCGATCGAGGGCAAGCCGCTGCGCGTTATCGGTATGCACCTTGACCTCTCGGGATTGCGTCGCAGCGACCAGATCAGGGCAGTTCTCGATCACATCGAACGGGGGCAGCGCGGCCACCCCACAGTGATCCTGGGCGATTTCAACCAGTGGGGGCGGACCACCGGGGCGATGAAGGCATTCGGCGACGGCTGGACGATGCTTGCACCCGGCAAGAGCTTTCCCAGCCGCCAGCCGCTCGCCCACCTCGACCGGATCGTAGTCTGCGACCGGTGCGAGACGCTGGAGACTGCCGTGCACCATACCGCGCTCTCGACGGCGGCATCGGATCACTTGCCCATCTATGCGCGGCTGCGAGTTGCCTAATTCATAGGCGAACGCCTGCAAAATAGGCAGTTATGCTAATTCCTGTTTAACTTTTGATGCGGAATCGCATGGAATCCGGCCAAAACCGATTCTGGCACGCCTCTTGCTGCATGTGCGAAGCCGGGAACGGGTCCGGCCAGTAGAAAGGGGCAGGGATGAAATTCATCATCGCCATTATCAAGCCATTCAAGCTCGACGAGGTGCGTGAAGCGCTCTCGGGCATCGGGGTAGCGGGCATGACCGTATCCGAGGTCAAGGGTTTCGGTCGCCAGAAGGGCCAGACCGAAATCTACCGCGGCGCCGAATATTCGACCAACATGCTTCCCAAGGTGAAGCTCGAAATCGCTGCGGCCGACGATCTCGCGCCGCAAGTGGTCGAAACCATCCAGCAGACCGCCAGCACGGAATCGATCGGAGACGGCAAGATCTTCGTTCTCGACCTTGCTTCGGCGACGCGCATCCGGACCGGCGAGTCCGGCGACACCGCGCTTTGAGGGGGACCAGCACAATGATCCGCACAATTTCGACCAATCCGGCCACTCGCCTTGCTGCCCGGATGACCGTGGCCGGGACGGCGCTGTTCGCCGCCGGCGCAGCCTACGCGCAGGAAGGCGGCGTCCCGATCGAGGCCGCCACCGAAACCGCGACCGAAGCGGCTGCCGCCGTCGCCAATCCCGGCAACAATGCCTGGATGATGACCTCGACCCTGCTCGTTCTGCTGATGATCCTGCCGGGCCTGGCATTGTTCTACGGCGGCCTGACGCGCTCCAAGAACATGCTCTCCACGATGACGCAGATCGGCGCGACCGCCTGTCTCGCCATGCTCGTATGGGTGATGTGGGGCTATTCGACCGCCTTCGGCCCCGAAGGCAATGCCTTCTTCAGCTGGGGCAATCTGTTCCTGTCGGCGAGCACGTACGAAAGCACGGCCGCGACATTCTCCGACGAGGTCATTTCCGAATTCGTCTTCATCAGCTTCCAGATGACCTTCGCGGCCATCACGGCGGCGCTGATCCTGGGCGCGACGGCGGAACGCATGAAGTTCTCCGCCGTGATGCTGTTCGTGCCGATCTGGCTGACGATCGTCTATTTTCCGATCGCTCACATGGTCTGGGCAGGCGGCGGCTTCCTGTTCGAGAAGGGCGCGCTGGACTTTGCCGGCGGCACCGTCGTCCACATCAACGCCGGTGTTTCCGGGCTGGTGCTGGCCTACATGCTCGGCAAGCGCCGCGGCTATCCAACCGAGCCCATGCCGCCGCACAGCCTGACGCTGACGCTGGTCGGTGCCGGCCTGCTGTGGGTGGGCTGGTTCGGCTTCAACGCCGGCTCGGCACTCGAGGCTGACGCCTTCGCCGGTCTCGCCATGCTCAATACCTTCGTTGCGACTGCAGCGGGCGCGCTCACCTGGATGGTGATCGAGCGGCTGTCCGGTCACAAGGGTTCCGCCCTCGGCTTTGCTTCGGGCATCATCGCGGGCCTCGTTGCCGTGACCCCGGCGGCGGGCAATTCCGGCCCGTTCGGCGCGATCCTGCTCGGCATCGTCGCCTCGGCGGTCTGCTACGTCTTCGTCGCGAAGATCAAGGCGAAGTTCGGCTACGACGACTCGCTGGACGCTTTCGGCATCCATGGCATCGGCGGTATCGTCGGCGCGATCGGTACCGGTCTCGTCTACCAGCCGTTCCTCGGCGGGCCGGGAGACGGTTCGACCGCGCTCGCCAGCCAGCTCTGGGTGCAGACCGAAGGCGTGCTCGTGACGATCGTCTGGGCCGCTGTCGGCACCGCGATTGCCGCTTTTATCGTCAAGATGGTGACCGGCCTGCGTGTCTCGGAAGAAGACGAGGTCAACGGCCTCGACATCGCCGAACACGGGGAGCGCGCTTACAACTGATTGTACCAGCTTGGCGGGTCCGGGGCTTTCCTCTCCTCTCCACCCCGGACCTGCCTACCGATGTTCCTCCTGCGAACACCGACTTTGATGGGCCGGAGCCAGCCGCTCCGGCCCCTTTTTTGCGTGTTGCGCAGATGCGACACCAATTTAGCGGATTGACCCGTCGACCGCAGTGTAAACTTGCGAAAACCCGCAGAAATCGGCCATTTTCCTCGGGGGATTGCATCACGGAGGGATCGGATGAGCCGGCGCGCGCCGACGGTTTCCGGGCGATCGAGATGGCGGCCACCATGGCCGGCAAGCCGTTCTACCTGCGCTGCGGCTACGTGGTGGAGGCCGAGTGGGAAGACACCAATGGCGAGGTTCCGGTCCCGCTCGCCACCATGGCCAAGACCCTTCAGGAATAACGCAAAAGGGCCAGCGCGGTGACTGCCACCGCAGCCAGCCACAGCGCGACGACGAACAGCAGACCCGCGATCGATTGCGGCCGTTCGGCCAGCTGCGCGGCGCTTGCGCGCAACTCGTCCATCAGCGGATCGGGAATCAGGCGGACAACCAGCCAGATGCCGGCTGGCACGGTCACGAGGTCGTCGAGGAGCCCCAGCACCGGGATGAAATCCGGGATCAGGTCGATCGGCGAGAATGCATAGGCAGCGACCGCGCCGGCCAGCAACTTGGCGGCGATCGGTGTGCGCGGATCACGCGCAGCCAGCCATAGCGCGAGCGCGTCGCGCTTGAGCCGGCGTGCTGCCTCCTTGAGGCTAGCCAGCCAGGATGTCCTTGATGAAGGCGGCGCAGCGTTCACCGATCATGATCGAGGGCGCATTCGTGTTGCCGCTCACCAGGCGCGGCATGACCGAGGCGTCTGCGATCCACAGCCCATCGACATCGCGCGAGGCGAGTTCGGTATCGACGACGGAGGCTTCGTCCGAACCCATCCGGCAAGTTCCGACCGGGTGATACACGGTATCGGCGCGGCTGCGGATCAGCTCGTCCAGCGCATCGTCGTCGTAGAGATCGATCGGGTAGCGGTCCCGCGGCTGGTAATTCGCCAACGGCGGCGCATCGACGATCCGGTGCGACAGCCGGACGCCCGCGCGCATGACGGCCATGTCGCGATCGTCGTCGAAGAAGTTGGGATCGATGCGCGGTGCGTCGGCGGCATCGGCGCTGTTGAGGGTCACCGTCCCACGGCTTTCCGGTCGCAGGACGCAGGCATGGAGCGAGAAGCCGTGGCCCTTCACCTGCTCGCGGCCGTGGTCCTCCAGCATGGCGGGCACGAAGTGCCATTGCACATCGGGTGCGGGTGCATCGTCCATCACCTTCCAGAAGCCGCCAGCCTCGGCGAAACACGTGGTCATGGCACCGGTGCGCTTGCGGCGATGTTCCACCAGCGCGGCTGCCATCTTGAGCGTTCCGGCAAGGCTGCTGCCGAAGAAGTCCTTGCTCTGCGTCTCCCAGCTCGAGACATAGTCGATATGGTCCTGCAGGTCCGCGCCGACCGACGGGCGATCGGCAACGACTTCGATGCCGTGTTCCTTGAGATGTCCTGCCGGGCCGATCCCCGACAGCATCATGATCTGCGGCGAATTGAAAGCGCCCGCGCTCAGGATTACGCCGCCGCGTGCATGGATCACTTCGCGCTTGCCGCCCCGGCGGATCGCGACGCCGCTCGCGCGGCCATCCTCGAACACGATTTTCTCGACCAGCGCATCGGTCCGGATGTCGAAATTCTTCTTGCCGCGTAGCGGCTCGACATAGGCTCGCGCAGCCGACCAGCGCTCGCCATTCTTCTGCGTCACCTGGTAGAGGCCGAAACCGGCCTGGCTCTCGCCGTTGAAATCGGGGTTGCGCGGAAGCTGAAGCGTAGCGGCGCTTTCGACGAATGCGGTGCTGCCCGGGTTCGGGCTACGCTGGTTGCTTACCCGCAGTGGGCCGTTCGAGCCGTGATAGGCATTCGGCCCGCGCTCGTTATCCTCGGCCTTCTTGAAGAACGGCAGCACGTCGTCATAGGCCCAACCGTCGCAGCCGAGCGCGGCCCAGTTGTCGTAATCCCAGGCATTGCCGCGGATGTAGACCATGGCGTTGATCGCGGACGAGCCGCCGAGCCCGCGCCCGCGAGGCTGGTAGCCGGTCCGGCCGTTCAAGCCCTTCTGGGGGACGGTTTCGTACCGATAGTTCGACTTGTCGCCGATGAAGGGCATGAAGCCCGGCGTCTTGACCCGGAAATTGTCGTTGCGCCCGCCGGCCTCGATCAGACAGACCGACAGCTTGCCGTCTTCCGCGAGGCGTCCAGCCGCCGCGCTCCCGCCGCTGCCGCCGCCGATGACGATGAAATCGAATGTCGCCAATGCTCTCTCCTTACCCGGATCAGGCTAGGCGGCGCGTCCGCGTCCTGCAATCGGGTTTTCGGCTGCAACCGGATCTTCGGCCACCTGGCGGCTCGCCAGCCAGCGCGCACGGATGGTGTCGGAGGTGTCGCGGCTGCCGTCATGCGTCCAGCCGGGTTCGCGCAGCAGGTAGGATAGCTTGTGCTTCCAAGGGGCGCGCCAGATGTCCTGCGCCATCCCGATCCATTCGTGGAAGACTGACCACAGCAGGTTGAAGCTGCCGAGCTGCCTGACGATCCCGTAGCGAATGCGTTCTTCGTCGGGGCGCTCCTCCTCGAAGGTGCCGAACAGGCGGTCCCAGACGATGAAGACACCGGCGTAGTTGCGGTCGAGGTAGCGCGGATTGGTCGCGTGGTGGACGCGGTGGTGGCTCGGCGTGTTCATCACCGCTTCGAACCAGCGCGGCATCTTGCCGATCGCCTCTGTGTGGATCCAGAATTGGTAGATCAGGTTGAACCCGCCGCAGATGGCGATCATCACCGGGTGGAAACCGAGCAGGACGAGCGGCAACTTGAATGCCAGGCCCAGCGTGAACGCCCCGGTCCATGTCTGCCGCAGCGCGGTCGACAGGTTGTAATGCTGGCTCGAGTGGTGATTGACGTGGCTCGCCCAGAACCAGCGGATGCGATGGCCGGCGCGGTGGACCCAGTAATAGGCGAGGTCGTCGAGCACGAAGCACAGCGGCCAGGCCCACCAGACCGTCCACCATTCGCGACCGAAGTCGAAAATCCGCCATTCCCAGGCAGCGAAAAATACGAGAATCGCGAACCCGCCGAACAGCACGCCGGCGACCGTGCTTCCGAGACCGAAGGCAAGACTGGTGAGCGTGTCCCTGGCTTCGTAGGCGCCGGGCTTGCGTTTCCACGCCCAGAGCATCTCGACCAGCACGAGCAGGACGAAGCCGGGCACGGCATAATCCACGGGCGAGAAATCAGGCATCGTGGCTCGTACCTATCGCCGAAACCGCCTGAACCCAAGCCGAAGCGCCTTCGTCCAGGTCGAGCGTGACCGTCCCGTATCGTTTCTCGCCGGTATCGAGGACCAGTTTCTCGCCGTCGATCCGGGCCTTCGCCCCAGGCGTCAGGATCCGTCCTGCGAAATGCGCGCCATGCTTCTTCAGCACCAGCACCCGGCCCCGGGCATCGCGCAGAAGCGCAGCCTCGCCACTACGAGAAACGGCAGCATCAACCGGAGAAAACCCGTGCTCGACCTCGTTGGCGATGTCGCGCGCGTGGCCGGCATCTTGGATCGAAGCGTCGTTCCCAAGCCTCAGTCGCGCTGCGATCCACGCCAGCACCAGGATCGCGATCAACGACCCGGCGAACTGGAGCAGCGCGCCGGACATGAGGCTCACCTGCCCGCGCGGCTCGCCAGCATGTCCATGGCCGGCCGCACCGGCGTGACGTCGTAGCCCGCGGCTGCGGCCTGCGCCGCGATCTCGTCCGGGTTGCGACCCTTGCGGGCCTGGACAAGGCTCCACAGCAGCGTCGAACGCGTGCCGGACCGGCAGTAGGCCAGCACCTTGCCTTCGGCACCGTCGAGCGCCTGCTCCATCGCTTCGATCTGCGGTTCGCTGAAGCCGCTGTGAGTGATCGGGATGGCGGTGAAGGTCAGGCCGCGCTCGGCGGCGGCTTCGGCCATTTCTTCATGGGTGGGCTGGCCGGCGTCCTCGCCATCCGGGCGATTGCACACCACCAGCGTGACGCCCCGGGCCTTGGCCTCGTCGAGATCGGCCAAGCCGATCTGCGGGCTCGCAATCACCTGTTCGTCGATGACGTGGAAATCGCTCATGCGGAAGCCTCCTTTTCGCGGGCGATGCGCCGGCGCCGGTTGCGCTGGACGATGTTCAGGATCTCGACCCCGACGGAGAAGCCCATCGCGGCGTAGATGTAGCCCTTGGGCACGTGGAAACCGAAGCCGTCCGCTATGAGAACCAAGCCTATCATCACGAGGAATGCGAGCGCCAGCATCACCAGCGTCGGGTTCTTCTCGATGAAATTGGCGAGCGGATCGGCCGCGACCATCATGATGCCGACGGTAATGACAACTGCGGCGACCATGATCGGGATCTCGTCGGTCATGCCGACCGCGGTCAGGATCGAATCGACGGAGAAGACGATGTCGATCGCGACGATCTGGGCGATGACCGCGCCGAAGGTCGCCTTCACGGCGTCGGCCGTGCCGGGGGTCTTGTCGAGCAGGTCGCCCGAATCGTCCTCCGGCTCCATCGAGTGATGGATTTCCTTGGTCGCCTTCCACAGCAGGAAGAAGCCGCCCGCCAGCAGGATCAGGTCGCGCCCGGAAAAGGCCGTCTCGAAAGTGGGCTCGCCAGTGTATTCGTTTTGCCCGCCTTGGAAGCCCAGGTCGAACAGCGGGGTCTGCAGGGTCACGATCCAGCCGATCAGCATCAGCAGCCCGATGCGCATGATCAGCGCGAGCGACAGGCCGATGCGGCGCGCTTTCTGCTGCTGGTGCTCGGGCAGCTTGTTCGAAAGGATCGCGATGAAAATGAGATTGTCGACGCCGAGCACGACTTCGAGCGCGATGAGCGTCAGCAGCGCCAGCCAGGCGGCAGGGTCGCTCAGCAATGCAATGATGGTGTCCATCGGCACTCGATGCCGCCCGCCACGCGCCGTTGCAAGCAAGTTCGGCTGCGGCACGGATTATGCGAAAATGTCACAAAATCGCGCCACTAAAGGCGGGATTGTTAAATAATTCGCGTCAAGTGCTTTTTAGCGCTATGCAAGGCGTTTGTGAGGCGGGGGACGCAGCATCTTGCATGCCCTTGCCGTGGCTGGCCGCGTTGTCGCCCGGGCCGGTCGCGATCGAACGAGCGGGCGACACGACAAGGTACGAATAGACTTATGGGTTACGATAAAGGGCGGCGGCGCGGGCGGGACAAGCGCGACGGTTTCGGTGAAGACAACTTCGATCCGTTCGGCGGCGGCGGCGGCGGCGATTTCGGGGGCGGCCGCGACTTCGGTGGCGGTGGCGACCGCTTCGGCGGCGGTGGCGGCGGAGACCGGTTCGGCGGCGGCGGCGATCGTTTTGGTGGCGGTGGCGGCGGTGGCCGCGGCGGCTTTGGTGGCGGCGCCCCGCGTGGCGGCGGCGGTGGCGGTGGCGGCGGTTTCAACCGCATGCCCGCACAGGTCGTCGGTACCGGCAAGGGCACGGTGAAATTCTTCAACGGCCAGAAGGGCTTCGGCTTCATCCAGCAGGAAACCGGCGGTGAGGACGTGTTCGTTCACATCAGTGCGGTCGAGCGGGCCGGTCTCGAAGGTCTTGCCGAAGGGCAGGAACTCGAATTCAATCTGGTCGATCGCGGCGGCAAGGTGTCCGCGCAGGATCTGCAGATCGTGGGCGACGTCATCCCCGTCGAACAGAGCGGTGGTGGCGGCGGCAGCGCCGGCGGCCCTCGTGGCGGTGCTCCGCAGCGCGAGCTTACGGGCGAGAAAGCAACCGGCACGGTCAAGTTCTTCAACGCGATGAAGGGCTTCGGCTTCCTCGTCCGCGACGATGGCCAGCCCGATGCGTTCGTGCACATCAGCGCAGTCGAGCGGTCGGGCCTGCAGGGCATCAACGAAGGCGAACGCTACGAGTTCGACCTCGAAGTCGACCGACGAGGCAAGCATTCGGCGGTCAACCTCGTGCCTGTCGAGAGTTGACGGCCCGGCTTGCCAGCCGCCGCTAGGGGCGGCACAAGCCAGCACTGAATTGACGGGTGGCGGCTCCCTTGCGGGGTCGCCATTTGTCGTTTGCCCCTTTGCAAAGATTTACCGGAGAGCTTTTCCGATGACCATTTCCGCCTTGATGCCCGTCTATCCCCGCTGCGACGTGCGGCCCGTCAAGGGCGATCACTGCCATCTCATCGACGAGGACGGCACGCGCTATCTCGACTTTGCCAGCGGTATCGCGGTCAATCTGCTCGGCCATTCGCATCCGGCCCTCATCGGCGCGATCCAGCGCCAGGCCGAAACGCTGATGCACGTCTCGAACCTCTACGGCAGCCCGCAGGGCGAGGAACTGGCGCAGATGCTGGTCGACAAGACCTTCGCCGACACCGTTTTCTTCACCAACTCCGGCGCCGAGGCGGTGGAATGCGCGATCAAGACGGCGCGCGCCTATCACCAGTCGGCGGGCAATACCGACAAGTTCGAGATCATTACCTTCACCAACGCGTTCCACGGCCGCACGATGGCGACGATCAGCGCCTCGAACCAGAAGAAGATGCACACCGGCTTCATGCCGTTGCTCGCCGGCTTCAAATACGCCGAGTTCGACGATCTGGAGAGCGCCAAGGCGCTGATGGGCCCCAACACGGCCGGTTTCCTTGTCGAGCCGATCCAGGGCGAAGGGGGCATTCGTCCTGCATCTGCCGAGTTCATGCAGGGTCTTCGCCAGCTGTGCGACGAAAACGACCTGATGCTTGTTCTCGACGAGGTGCAGTGCGGCGTTGCACGGACAGGCAAGCTCTATGCCTACGAGCATTACGGGATCGAGCCGGACATTATGGCGACCGCCAAGGGGATCGGCGGCGGGTTTCCGCTCGGCGCTTGCCTGGCGACCGAAAAGGCGGCCCGCGGCATGGTTTTCGGGACGCACGGATCGACCTACGGCGGCAATCCGCTTGCCATGGCGGCTGGCAAGGCGGTGATGGATACCGTCGCCAACGACGAATTCCTGGCGAAGGTTCGCGAGTTAGGCGACCGGCTGCGTTCGCGGCTCGAGCAGTTCATCGGCAATTATCCGGAGCTGTTCGAACTCGTTCGTGGCGAAGGCCTGATGCTCGGCCTCAAGATGAAGGTCGAGAGCCGGCCGTTCTTCGTCCACCTGCGCGACAATCACCAGCTGCTGACGGTCGCTGCCGGCGACAACACGTTGCGGGTGTTGCCTCCCCTGGTCATCGGCGATGCCGAGATCGACGAGTTCATGGACAAGCTGTCCGCCGGCGCGGCCAGCTACGAATCTCCGGAAGGCTAGGGACGATGCAGCACTTCCTCGACCTCGCCGATGCGGGCGGCGACGCGCTGGCAGCGATGCTGAACGATGCGCAGGATCGCAAGGCTGCTCGCCTGGGCTGGCCCAAGGGCAGGCCGGACGCGGATGCACCCTTGGCCGGCCATGTGCTGGCGATGATCTTCGAGAAGAATTCGACGCGGACCCGCGTCAGCTTCGACATCGCCATGCGCCAGCTGGGCGGAAGTGCGCTCATCCTCGATTCGGGGACCAGCCAGCTGGGCCGCGGAGAAAGCATCGCCGATACCGCGCGGGTTCTCAGCCGGATGGTCGATGCGATCATGATCCGGACCGACGATCACCAGAAGGCCGTGGATCTGGCGAAGCATGCCAGCGTCCCGGTCATCAACGGGCTGACCGACCGGTCGCATCCGTGCCAGATCGTTGCCGACCTGTTGACGATCATCGAACAGGGCAAGGCGCTGCCCGGTCTCGAGCTCGCCTGGCTCGGGGATGGCAACAACGTGCTGCACTCGATCCTCGAGGCTGCCGGCATATTCAAGTTCAACGTGCGTGTCGGAGTGCCGCAGGGCTACGAACCGGAGGCCGAGTTCGTCGAGATGGCGCGCGCCGGCGGGGCGAATGTGACGCTCGTGCACGACGCCAACGAGGCTGCGGAAGGCGCGGACATCATCGTGACGGACACTTGGGTGTCGATGGGCCAGGACCATGCGCACAACAAGATCGCGGCGATGGCGCCGTTCCAGGTGAACGATGCGCTCATGGCACGGGCGAAGAGCGATGCAAGATTCCTGCATTGTCTCCCGGCACATGTCGGCGACGAAGTGTCGGAAAGCGTGTTCGAGAGCGACCGGTCGGTCGTCTTCGACGAGGCCGAGAATCGCATCCATGCGCAAAAGTCGGTTTTGCTGTGGTGCAACGGGCTGATCGGCGACTGACTTCGCGCTGGCCTGCGGGTCTTTTCGATGGGCCGATCGTTCCCATATGAACGCGATGGCCGATATGACTGCAGACAACGCTCCCGTTGCGGAGACCTTTTCCGATCGCGTGCTGGGCTTCACCCTGCCGGCTCGAGACGCGCGCGGGCGCATCGTCAGGCTCGAAGCGCCGCTGCAGGAAATCCTGTCCGCGCACGATTATCCCGCGCCCATCACCCATCTGCTGGCCGAAGCGCTGGTGCTGGCGGCCCTGCTCGGCAGTCTCATCAAGGGAGAAGGTGCGCAACTGACGATGCAGGCGCAGACCCAGGGTGGCCCGGTACGGCTGCTGGTGTGCGACTACCGGGGCGGTGAATTGCGCGGCTATGCCGACTTCGATGCCGATGCGGTTGCGAACGTTGGCGCGAACCCCTCGCTCGCGACACTGTTCGGCGAGGGCTATCTCGGTATCACTTTCGACGTCGGAACGAAAGGCGAGCGTTACCAGGGAATCGTCCCGCTGGAAGGCGATAGCCTGTCGCATGCCTGCGAGAACTATTTCGCGCAGAGCGAGCAGGTGCCGACGATGATCAGCGTTGCCGTCAGCAGCGACGGCGGCAAATGCAGAGCGGCGGGGCTTCTCGTGCAGCACCTGCCCGATGGCGAAGAAGGTCGCGAACGCCTGCATGCGCGGATGGACCACCCGCACTGGGAGCATGTTTCGGTGATCGCCGGAACGATCCGCCACGACGAACTGCTCGAACCTGAGCTTTCCATGGAAGCGCTGGTCTGGCGGCTGTTCCACGAAGAGGAAGAAGTCCGGATACTGCCGGGCGCTGCGCTCACCCGTGGCTGTCGGTGCAGCGTCGAGCATTACGAGCAGGTTTTGCGGGGTTTTCCCGAAGAAGAACGCGTCGACATGCGCGACGAGAACGGCGTCATCAGCGTCGATTGCGCGTTCTGTTCCAAGGTTTTCCCGATCGTCCTGTAACGGTTCAGTTTCGCTTTTCTACAATCCCCGTAACCCCTTCAGGAGTTAACATGACGTCATGCGATTCGCCGGCAAGTTCTTTTCCGCGCCTTCCGGTCGCGTTCTGCGACGGTTGACCGCGCTCGCCGCCGCCGGATGTGCAGCGATGCTGATCGGGCCGGTGCATGCCGATGACGGCGGGCTGGCACTGCTTGACAGCCTGCAGAAGGGTTCGTGGGAGGTTCGCTTCCGGGATGGCTCGCCGCCCAGGCGGCTGTGCGTGCGAACCGGCCGGGAGCTGCTGCAATTGTATCAGAATTCGCCGAACTGCGGTCGTTACAGCGTCGATGGAACATCTAACAGCGTAACGGTGCAATACAGCTGCCGGACGGAGGGGTATGCGCGCACGACCGTCCGCAAGGAAACCGGTACCCTGGTCCAGATCGAAGGGCAGGGTGTCTCACGCGGACGTCCATTCCAGTTCACGGCCGAAGCGCGGCGCATGGGAGCATGCTGAGAATCCGGCGATGAAGGATTTGCGGGGCCAGCGGTAAAGCACTAGCAGCCGGGCATGAACCACCCAGATCAATCCGACCGTCCGATCGCGGTAGTGCTTCTTTCCGGCGGGCTCGATTCGATGGTTACCGCAGGATTGGCGGCAGAGGCGGGCTACGATCTCGTCGCTCTGACGATCGACTACGGCCAGCGGCACCGGGTCGAACTGGACGCGGCGCGCATCATTGCCAGGAAGCTGGAAGTGCGTCGCCACATCCTTCTGCCTCTGGATCTGCGCGCATTCGGTGGCTCCGCCCTGACCGACGACATCGCGGTACCCAAGGACGGCGTCGGCTCCGAAATCCCGGTGACATACGTTCCGGCCCGCAATCTCGTTTTCCTGTCGCTGACGACTGCTTGCGCAGAGGCGTCGGGAGCGCGCGACATCTTCATCGGCATCAACGCGCTCGATTATTCGGGTTATCCGGATTGCCGGCCCGAATTCGTTGCCAGTTTCGTGGAGACCGCCCGGCTTGCAACCAAGGCCGGGGTAGAAGGTCAGCCTCTCAGGGTTCACGCACCGTTGCAGATGATGACCAAGGCGCAGATCGCGGCAGAAACCGCCCGGCTCGATCTCGATCCGTCGTGGAGCTGGTCATGCTACGATCCGCAACCGGGTCCTGTGGCTTGTGGCCTGTGTGACAGTTGTCGCTTGCGCAGAACGGGCTTTGCCGAAGCGGGGATTGCCGATACGACTGCGTATGCGGCACCTATGCCGAAATAAGAACAGGATCGGGGAAGAGGGTTGAGCCAGACGGAAACGGTTAGCGTGCCGCAGGATGCCGCCGCGGGAGACAAGGTGCCTGCCTACAGCTGGTATGCTCTGGGCGTGCTCGTCCTCATCTACGTGCTCAATTTCATCGACCGGCAGATCCTGTCGATCCTCGCAAACGACATCAAGGCGGACCTCGGGGTAAGCGATGCCTACCTCGGCTTCCTGTACGGTACCGCATTCGCCATTTTCTATTCGCTGTTCGGCATTCCGCTAGGCAAGCTTGCCGACAGTTGGCACCGTGTGCGGCTGATGACGATCGGCCTCAGCTTGTGGTCGGCCATGACCGTGGTTTCCGGTTTCTCGAAGAATGCCGGCATGCTCACCGGGGCCAGAATCGGCGTCGGCGTGGGCGAAGCGACGGCGAGCCCCTCGGCCTATTCTCTCATCTCGGACTGGTTTCCGGCCCGTCTCAGGGCGACCGCCCTCGCGATCTATTCATCGGGCCTGTACCTCGGCGGCGGGATGTCGATCCTGATCGGCGCGGTGGCGCTCGAATGGTGGAACAAGACCTATCCCGGCGGTGGCCCGTTCGGTCTCGTCGGATGGCAGGCAGCCTTTATCGCGGTCGGCTTGCCCGGCTTGCTGCTGGCGCTGTGGGTCATGACGTTGAAAGAGCCAATACGGGGGCTGATTGACGGGATTCCTTCGAAGCCGGTCGAGCGACCGTTCCGCGGTTTCGTCGAGGAACTTCTGCAGATCATTCCGCCGTTGACCTTGATCGGCGCTGCCCGCCGCGGGTTCATGGCACTGGCGATCAACATCACCGCTTTCGTCGGCGCCTTCGTCATCGCGTGGCTGCTCACGGGGATCACCGGTTCGGGTCCAGGCGCGATCGTCGAAGCCATCTCGGACCAGTGGTTCCTGCTCGCGATCGGCTATTACGCGATTTTCTGCTGGGCTTCGGCTTTGCGCTCGCGCGACGCCCCGACCTTTGCCCTGACGTGGGGCTCCCCGGCTTTCCTCTGCACTATCCTCGGCTACGGGATCGTGTCCTTCATGTCCTACGCGACGAGCTACTGGAGCGCGCCCTATGCCGAGCGCGTCTTCGAGATCAGCAAGATCCAGCTTGGCTGGTGGCTCGGGATGCCGACTGCGGTTTCAGGGTTTCTGGGCGTGATCGCAGGTGGCCGCCTGGCAGATTACCTGTTCACCAGAATCCCGGCAGGGCGGATCGTAGTCATCATATTCGGACTGCTCGCGCCGATCCCGGTGATGTGGCTCATGTTCACGACCGGCGACATGACGCTGTTCCTGATCCTGGCGGTGATCGCCCAGTTTTGCGCTGCGAGCGCGCTCGGCGGCGCAGCGGCAACCAGCCAAGCCCTCGTTCTTCCACGGATGCGCGGAGTAGCGACAGCCACATTCTTCCTGGCGACGACGCTCGTCGGCCTGGCACTGGGTCCGTACACCGCCGGACTCGTATCCGCGAAGAATGGCGATGATCTTTCTCAGGGAATGCTCGCGGTGCTGTGGGCGGCTCCTGTCGGGCTCGTACTGTTGATCGCGGCACTCAAGCTGGTTCCCGCTGCGGCCGACACGGTACGCTCGCGCGCCCGGTCGGCCGGCGAGGACATCAGCGACTAGCTGGCTTTCAGGACGCCGCAGGCAACCCGCGAGCCGGCGTCGCCAGCCGGGTCGGTGCGATAGTCGTCAGGTCCAGCGTGGATGACCACGGCCGTGCCGTCGGCATCGAACAGCCATTCGGCGATCTGAGCAGGACTGCCGGTAAGTTCGTACGTCCTGCTAGCGCTACGCGAAGCTCCGACAGCAAGATTCGCCAGGTCGCCGACATGCTTGCCGTCCGGATTCAGCGAACCATGCTGTTTGCCGAGCGGGTTCAGATGCCCGCCCGCAGACTTGAAGTCCGGCGCGGTACAGGTTCCGGTAGTGTGCAGGTGGAATCCGTGCTCGCCTGGTTCGAGACCGGTTGCTGCGACCGTAAGATAGACGGCGTTGCTTCTGGTAAGGACCTGTGCCGTTCCGATCGGTAATCCGGCCGAGCTGTAAAGGTTCGCGCTGGCCAGCCTTTGCTCGGGCAGTTGTTCGATCGTGGAGCACGCCGCGATAGTGGCGAAGCTCGCGCCGATAGCGATGGCTTTTAAAAGTTTCATGAGGTTCCCTTTTTTCAAACGTCTCAGGGACCCAACGAAAAAGGGGCCGGATTTCTCCGACCCCTTGTTCATTTTGTAATCGCTTGCGCGAAACTTACATGCCCGAACCCGGGCCGTAAGTGATTTCGACGCGGCGGTTCTGCAGTTCGCGGACACCGTCGGCAGTCGGAACGCGCGGCTGCGATTCACCGAACGCTTCGCTCGAGATGCGACCATCGGGAACGCCGCGACCGCTGAGGTAGCTGCGAACCGAAGCGTTACGACGCTCGGCCAGACCCATGTTGTAGGCAACGGTACCCGAACGGTCGGTGTGACCGGCGAGCATGACCGAAGCCATTCCGCAGTCGGCGTAAGCCGAAACCGCGTTGTCGAGGATCGTCGCTGCTTCCGGCGTGATGTCCGACTTGTCCCAGTTGAAGAAGACAATGTACGGGCCGGTGTTGCAGACCGTCTCAACCACCGGCGGGGGCGGAGGAGGCGGTGGCGGCGGGGGCGGCGGCGGCGGCGGCGGCGGCGGGGGCGGCGGAGCTTCAGCGCCACCGAAGTTGAACGTGAAGGTTCCGAGCAGCGAGTGCGAACGGAAACGTGCTTCGTGTTCACCACCGATCGCATCGACCACGCCGACGTTGTCAGCATTGAAGAAGCGATACTTGATGCCGGCGTCGATGTTGTCGGTCAGCGGAGCGCGGACACCCGCGAGCAGCTGCCAGGCAAAACCGGTGTCCGAATCGTCCACGATCGGGCCGAGGCTTTCCCACATGTTGGTTTCGATCGAGGTGCGGGCGACGCCGACACCACCACCAACGAAGCCCTGCAGGCCATCGTCGGGACCGAAGTCCAGCAGGCCGTTCAGCATGAAGCTGAGGGCGCTGGAGTCGCCGCGGCTGTTGTAGACGCCGGGAGTGATACCGAGAGGCGCGACATAGCTGTCGAGAAGCACTTCGTCGGTGTCAGCTTCGCGATAGCTGGCTTCGGCTTCGAGGCGGAACGCGCCGAAGTCGTAACCAACGATACCGCCAAAGTCGAAGCCCTTGTCGAAATCGAGAGTCTGCACGTTGTCGGCAGCTTCGAGTTCGATGTCCATGTCTTCGACCATCATGACGCCGCCGTCGAGTTCGACGTACCATGCATCGTCACGGGCGAGGGCAGGCGACGCAAGGGCCGTCGAGGCCATCGCCATTCCTATGACCAGTTTCCGCATTATTGTATTCCCCTTATTAGCGTATTTGAGCCACCGAGTGGCAGGTTTCTAACTTTTCCCCATCACGAGGGCAAGCGGGCGTTACTCCGGAACTGTTGCAAGAATGTCTCTTTTGCCAAGTCCATTCGAGAAAATCTGGATAATCCGACCCTCCTGTATCGCCGAAACGCCCGTGCGTTACCTTGGTTCCAGTCATTTGACGGGAAAAACTCCTGCGGCTCGAAGTGTCTCGATAATGTTACTGATGGCCAGCCGCTCGTCGCGCGGAAGGGCGAGCAGGTAACGCAGCAAGTCCCGGTCAGTCATCGGCAACCGTATCGTCGTCGCCGATCGCGTAACTGGCTGCCTCTTCCGCCAGCAATTTGCGCGCGGCGGCATCGCGTTGCCGCATCGCTTCGAGCTTGGCGTCGATCGAGGCGAGGATTGCGTCCTCGTCTTCGTCGGCGCGCCGCGCCCGCTGCTTGCTCACCGCTTCGCGATGGGCGGTCAGCAGGCGAAAGGCGATCGCATTGTCGTATTTGCGACGCGTCCTGGAGGGCCCGCCTTCCAGCGCCCCGGTGCGCAACCGGTGGAGCAGATCCATCTCTAGGTTGTCGTAGCCTTCGGCCAGCGCGACCTGCCAGGCGCGATTGAACTCGGCATCGGTCCGCCGCGTCCGGTAGACTGTCCGGACCGGAACACCTGCGCGACGCGCAGAGCCGGCCACGTTCGACGTCTGGGCGAGGGCAACGAGGAACTCATCTCGCCAGCTTGCATCCGGCACGCGCGATGCGCCGCCGGACGATGTGCCCGTCCTGCTCATGTGACCCGTCCATTCGTGAGTGTGCGGCCAAGTCGACGGCGCTCCGTGGCTCATTCCGACTCGGTCTATCGCGATGTTCCGCTTCTCTAACCAATGAGCGTGACGATGTCAATATAAAAGTGCCAGATAGGTTAATTGGTTTCGATTGCTTCAGGTGATCTGGTCGCCTAGATGCGGCCCCACCGCCACGGTTGAGGGACGCGACGACCTGCCATGATCATGAAACCGCTGCGCGGGCTCTACGACTGGACCATGGAAAAGAGCGCGCACCCGCACGCCGTGTGGTGGCTGGCGCTGATCTCTTTCATCGAATCGAGTTTCTTTCCGATCCCACCGCATCCGCTGCTTGGGCTGATGTGCCTGGCCGAACCGAAGAAGGCACTGCGTTTCGCTTTCGTCGCTACTGCGGCGTCCGTTCTCGGCGGCCTGTTCGGCTATGCAATCGGATTCTTTCTCTACGACACGATCGGCAACTGGCTGATCGGTGCGCTCGGCCTGACCGAGGCCTTCCCCAAGGCCGCCTGTTACCTGCGCGAGTACGACTGGGAAGTGATCGTGCTGGCCGGCGCGACGCCGGTTCCGTTCAAGCTGCTGACCATCACCGCCGGCTTCATCGAGATGGCGCTGGTCCCCTTCGTTCTCGCGAGCATTGCGGGCCGGGCGATGATCTTCATGACCGTCGGCATCCTGTTCCGCATGTTCGGGGCGCCGATCAAGCGCTTCATCGACCAGTATCTGGGCACGGTCACCGCCGCTTTCGTGGTGCTGGTGATCGGCGGCTTCCTGGCGCTCTCGATGCTGGGCGGGGGAGCCGAAGAGACGGCCGACAAGTGCGAAAGCGCGACGATGGCCGACTTGCGGCTCGGCTGACGGTCTACTTCCCGCGATTCCAGGGAAACAGCCGCAGCGCCTTCTCGATCACGCTGCGCTCGGTCCGCCCGCGATAGATCAGGTCTGCGCCCACCGCGACCGCCAGCAGGAAATACCATCCGGTCACAATCACTGCGAACAGCGCGGAGACGATCACCAGCGCCCCGCTGACGATCAGCGCCTGCTGGTCCAATTCCAGCGCGCCGCTGCGATCCACCGCGAGCGGCAGGCCCGCGGCGCGCCAGCCCACGATTCCGCCGTCGAGCCTGTAGGCCTTGCCCTTCGTGAGCGCGGCGAGCTCGGGCGCGTTCATTTCGCTGCGACGTCCGGTGCGGCAGATGAAGACGACATCTCGTGCGTCCTCGAACGGCTCGATGGTGGCCAGCGGACGGTTCTCGGCCCCAGGAACGTTGTTGAAGGCGAATTCCTCGGGCGAGCGGATATCGACGAGGCGCGCGCCGTCGCCGCCGAGGCTTTGGGCTTTCAGGGGAGAGATCGGAGTCAGGGTCAAGCGGCCAGCCTTGCGACCAGTTCCACTGCGACAGGATCGCGGGGCCGAACCTCGAGCGTCGCGCGCGCTTCGCGCAGCGCCGCTTGCTCGTCGCCAGCCGCGAGCAGGGCCTGCGCCAGGTCCCGGCGGACCGGATACCAGAAGGCGGGCGGGTCGCTGAAGCGGCTGAAATCCTCGGTCTCCTCGATCTGCGCCGCTTCGGCGAAGCTGGCCGCCGCATCGCGGTAACGCCCGTCCATCATCGCCAGCCTTCCGGTGAGCACGGCGCGGGTTATCGCCAGCATCTGGTCGGCCGCGGCAAGGCGGTTCTCTTCCTCGTCTTCCGGCAGCTCGACGCGCATCGGGATTGCATCGCGCTCCTTCGCAGCTCCCTCGGTGTCGCCGAGAAACGCGAGGGCTTCGCCGCGCGCATAGCGCCACGCCGCCTTGAGGTACGGCAGTCTCGGCTCCGGCAGATCGAGCACGACCTCGGGGCTCTCGAAGCGCCCGAACGCGAAATACCCCGCCGACATCAGCAGCTGGCCGAAGGACGAGCCTTCCTCGCGCGATTGCGCGCGCTCGACCAGCGGGCGTGCGAGCATCAGCGCGGTGCGGGAATCGCCCGCCATCATCGCGCCGCCTAGCCCGAAGATGACGTTGTGCGTGTGGTACGGGATGCCCCAGACCGCCATCGGGTCCTCGTCGTCCATCGCCATGGCCTGGTGCTCGCCGATCTGCACCGCCTTGCGGTTCGCATCGGCGGCATCCTGGTAGCGCCCGACCCAGTAATAGGTGTGCGAGGGCATGTGGACGAGGTGGCTTGCGTCGAGCTCCAGCGCGGCGAGGCGGTCGGCATAAGCCTCGGCCTTGCCGGGCTCGCCGCCGATCTCGGTCGAATGGATGTAGAAATGCATCGCCCCGGTGTGGTCGGGATTGCGGGCCAGTACGGGCTCGATCAGCCGGTTCGCCGCTACCATGCTCTCGGCGGTGTAGTCGGACGACATCTGCGCGTCGGCTGCCAGAACCTGGAACGTATCGTGTTCGGGAAACCGCGCCGCCAGCGCTGCCATCGCCTTGGCATAGGCCTTGTCCCGATCCTCTTCGGTGCCCTGCGGGCGGAAGCGCTCGACCAGTGCGGCCGCCCAGCCGCGCTCGAGATCCGACGTTCCAGCCCCGGCCAGGTCCAGCGCACGTTTCGCGAGCGCATGGGGCTCGGCGCGCTCTTCCATGGTCTTGCCGTAGTTGAGCGTCGGGCCAAGCGTATAGGCATGGCCTGCCAGACACATTGCGCAGGCCGGATCGAGCCGTGCGGCTTCTGCCATCGCATCGATCGCTTCCTGGTGAGCGAAAGCGAAGGCGAGTTCGATGCCGTTGTCGAAAAATGCCTGCGCCTGCGGGACGCTGGTCGCGATCGGAAAACCGCCATTGCCGTAATCGGCGAGGATGAAAGTGGCACTATCGGGATGCTCGACCTCGCTAGAGGCTTCCTTGGCAGCTTCGCTGACGGAGGGCGTCGCTGCAGTCGCCGCCTGCTCGCTATGGCCGCCTTCGTGTGCGTTGTCCTGAGCCGCCAATGGCACTGCTGCTAGCAGGCACACGCTCGCCGGAAAGAAGGCAAGAAAGTTGGTCCGTGTCATCGTCGTTCACCCCCGCTTCGCGACCGGAGGCTTTTGCCATGGACCGCGAAGAGGGGCAATCGAAGAGGGGTCGACGTCAGCCCTCGAAGCTGGTTTCCAGCGTGATGTCGCAATTGAGCAGCTTGGAGATCGGGCAATTGGCCTTGGCGTCGGCGGCCAGTTCCTCGAACTTGGCCTTGTCCATTCCGGGCACCTTGCCCTTGGTCGAAAGCGCGGACCTGGTGACGGTGAAGCCGCCGTCGTCCTTTTCCAAGGTCACTTCCGCTTCGGTCGTGAGGCTGCCGTCGGTGTGCCCCGCATCCGCCAGCCGGAAGGACAGCGCCATGGTGAAACAGCTGGCATGGGCTGCCGCGATCAGCTCTTCGGGATTGGTCCCGGGTGCATCCTCGAACCGGGTCTGGAAGCCGTAGGGCTGGTCCGAAAGGGCGCCAGAGCCCGTCGAGACGTGGCCCTTACCTTCCTTGCCGAGCCCGTCGTAACGCGCGCTGCCCTGTTTCACGATTGCCATGCGATCATTCTCCTTATGTGGGGTTCACCACAAGGACGCATGGTGCGCGCCCACGTTCCGCTCCGCCTTAGGCTAGATCCCGAACGCCTTCATCGCCGCATCGAAAACGCCCTCCAGTCCGCCGCGAATGCCCTTGCGGCGACCCGCGGCGGGCGCTTCCTCGATGACCAGGATGCCGATCGCCCCGTCGTCGGTGTCCCGCACCCGGTCGCGGAACAGCGGTTCGCCGCCGAGCAGGTAGGGCGGAAAAGTCTCGCTCCGCGCCACGCTGTAGGCGGTGTGCGCGGTGAACCCGATCAACTGGTCCTGCGAGAAGCGCCGGCCTGCTTCCGCGGGCTCGACCCGCACCCCGCGCCCGCCCTTGACGATCAGCGTCGCGGGCCCGTGAAAGACGAGGTAGCGGAACTGGAAGGTCAGCCAGGCGTGCAGGCTGAACAGGCGCCAGCGACTGCGGATCTGCACCGGCCGGCTCATCGGCTGGACGATCGCCGCCAAGGCACGGGGTTGCAGCACCATGGCCGAGGCCGCGGGCAGGTCGATGCGGGCGATCTCGGCAAAGGGGTCGTCGCGTGCAGAAATGCCGAAGCTGGCCCCAGCGCCGCGTCCGCGGGTGAGGTTGACCATGCCGCTGGCGAGGCTGGTGAGCAAGTTGCGCCAGCTGAGCACCCACTGATGGTCGAAGCGCGCGCCATCGGGGCTCGATTGGAGGTAATTCTGGCGGACGAGGATTTCCTCACCCTCGGCCAGCGTTACCGCGAGCGAGGGCCGCGACCCGCCGCTCGCAGTGGCTACCGCGCCCATGCCGCTGAGCGGCGCGATACGGATCGGCGGCCCACGCTCGACGAGCGGGGCAAGGCCGAAATAGAACAGCGTGCGGATCGCCAGCGGCGTGAGCAGGACGCCGATGAGCGCGATCAGGGCGAGTTGGGCGATATCGCGAAGGGTGCGCCCTTCGACCTCCCTGGCGGGGTCGGGCAGGGAGTCGATGGCGCTTTGCCGCGCCTCGGAGAACCCGGTGCGAGCGACGGCCAGCGCCCGCGTCGCCGCCTGCGCCGCCTGCCGTTGTGCGCGCCATTGGTGCTCCTTTCCGCACTCGCGGCTCCGCGCCGCTTCCATGGCCTGCCGTTTGCCGACCAGATAGCTATCGATGGTACGCACGACCGGGTTTTGCCGGTCGAAATCTTGTACGCGGCTTGTCCACAAGCGGCAGAAGCGCGCGGCCTCGTCGATGGAGGCCTGCGTCGGCATTCGCGACAAGGCCGCCTGTCTGGTGCGAGCGTCGGCAAGCTCGGAGGCCTTCGTGAGCATCGCGATTTCACCGTCGAGCCGGGCCTTGGCAAGTTGCAGGCGCTTGGTTTCGAGGATGCGCGAGGGGCGAATCGAACCGAACCAGCCGCCGCCCGCGTTCAGCTTCGCGGCGACGTCATCGCGCTCGCCGGTGGCTGCGTTCAGCCTTGCGGCCAGAACATCGCGGCTGGCGTTCTCGTAGCGGTCCGCCCCCCGCTGCAAGTCTTTCCGCGCATCGGTGAAGTCCTGCCCGAGCTCGGCGCGCACGGCCTGGAGGCTCATCGCATCCTGCCGCAGGTTCTCGCGCGAGAAGCCTTCGCTGATTGAGGGCCAGGCAAAGACAAAGAACGCGATCCCCGCAAACAGCAACAGGTAGGTGAGGCCGGTGCGTCCCAACCAAGCGAGGGCGGCCTTCAAGCGCTCAGCTCTCGATGATGCCGATCTTCTTGCCCGCGCGCTCGAACATGCCGAGAATGGTCTCGACCTCCTCGTCCGAATGTTCCGCGCACAGCGAACAACGGAGCAAGGTCATGTTGGCGGGGGTTGCCGGGGGCCGAGCGAGATTCACGTAGAGCCCTTCGTGCAGCAGCGCTTCCCACATGGCCGCGCCCCGCTCGAGGTCGGGCATGATGACGGCGACGATCGCGCTCTGCGGTTCCTCGGTGCCGAGCTGGAAGCCGAGGTCTTTCAGGCCGCCGTGCAGGCGCTTGGAATTCTGCCACAGGTGCGCGCGCTTGTCGGCGCCGTGCATGAGCTTGCGGATAGATACCGCGGCGGTCGCCACCACGCTCGGCGGCAGGCTGGCGGTGAATACATAGGGGCGGCAGACCAGCCGCATGATCTCGAACTTGGGATGGTTGGACACGCAGAAGCCGCCGACGGTCCCGACGCTCTTGGAAAAGGTGCCGATGATGAAATCGCAGTCGTCGATGACGCCCTGCTCCTCGCACACGCCACGCCCGTTCTCGCCGATGAAGCCCATCGAATGCGCTTCGTCGACCAGCACCATCGCGCCGTATTTCTTGGCGACCGCGACCATTTCCTTGAGCGGCGCGACATCGCCGAGCATCGAGTAGACGCCTTCGAGGACGACCAGCTTGCCGGCGCCTTTGGGAATGCGGCGAAGGCGTTTTTCCAGCGCTTCAATGTCGTTGTGTTTGAACGGCACGACCTCGGCATTGCCCAGTGCACAGCCGTCCCAGATGCTGGCGTGGCTGTCGATGTCGAGAACGATGTAATCGCCCTTACCGGCGATGGTCGAAATGATCCCGAGATTGGCCTGGTAGCCGGTCGAGAACACCATGGCATGATCCATGGCGTAGAAGTCTTTGAGCGCTTCCTCGACTTCCTTGTGCCCCTGGTAGGTCCCGTTGAGGACCCGGCTGCCGGTCGTGCCTGCCCCGAAATCGGCGAGCGCCTGCTTGCCTGCGTCCACCACGTCCGGGTCGAAGGTCATGCCCATGTAGTTGTAGGTGCCGAGCAGGATCGTGTCGCGGCCGTTGCAGATCGCGCGGGTCGGCGAGAGGACCTTCTCCATGACCAGGTTGAACGGATCCTCGACCCCGCCTGCGAGCAGCGTCTCGCGCGTCTGGATCAGATCGTCGAACTTGGAGAAGAGGTCCTGGCCGCCATCGCCTTCGCGCGTAACGGGCTGGTCGGACTGGCTGATGCCTTCGCTCATGCGGCTTGCCCGGACACCATCTTGGTGACGGCATCGACCAGCTGGCCGTAGGTCTCGATCTCGGCCTGCTGGTTCATCGAGATGATGATGTCGAATTCGTCCTCGATCTCGGCGACGAAATCCATGACGGTCAGGCTGTCGAATTCGAGGTCGTTGGCGAAAGTCGTATCCTCGGCGATCTCGACCCCTTTCTTGTTGAAGGGTTCGATCAGGCTGCGGATGCGGGTATCGACGTCGGCGCGGTCCATTGCGGCTCCAGTTCTGGTGTCGGGCGCGGGCCTTGCCACGCCATTGGGGCGGAAAGAGGGATTGCGCGGCGCAAAGTCAAGGTTGCGCGCATGCTCCGCGCCGCGACGTCACGCATCGACGAGTGCCTTTACCGCCGCCATGAACGGCCCGATCGACACCGGCTTGGAGAGGTAGTTGTCGGCCCCCGCATCGCGAATCCGCTCCTCGTCGCCCTTGCCGGCATAGGCAGTGACGGCCAGCACCGGGGTCTTGGCGAAGGCGGCGTCGCGGCGCATCTCGGCGATCAGGTCGAGGCCGGAGACGTTGGGCAGCTGGATGTCCATGATGACCAGGTCGGGCGCGAACCTGCGGATGCCGGGGATCGCCTGCTCCCCGTCGGCCACCGGCTCGACCTCGTAGCCGCTCGCCTTCAGCACGTCGCAGAACAGTTTCCGGTTGAGATCGTTGTCCTCGACAACGAGCACTCTTTTCGCCACGTGGGCAGCTCCCATATTAGCCCGCACCGTCTATCGTCACAGCAGGAGCCTGACAATTCTCGGCCAGACCCAATCCCCCGCCATGGATGCCAGCGAACTGGCGTTCGCCGCGCTCGGCTGGATACTTCAGGACCAGGACAGGGCCGAACGGCTGCTGTCGCTGACCGGGCTGACGCCGGAGATCCTGCGGACCGGGATCATGACCGCCCAGGTGCAGGGCGCGGTCCTCGAATTCCTTGCCAATCACGAGCCCGATCTGCTCGCCTGCGCGGAGGCGCTCGCCGTTTCGCCTGCAGAGATCGTCGCCGCATCGAGGGAGCTCGCCGCATGAGCAAGCCGCTAATCATTTCCGACTGCGACGAGGTTCTCCTCTACATGATCGCGCCGTTCCGCGAGTGGCTGGACGAGAGCGAAGGCGTCGAATTCAAGCTCAAGGGCAACAATTTCGGCGAGGCGATGCGCTGGAAGGATAGCGGCGAACGGGTCGAGGAAAAGGAGATCTGGCGGCTGCTGCGCGGCTTCTTCGATACCGAGATGCACCGCCAGACGCCGATCACCGGTGCTGTCGATGCGATGGCCACGCTTTCCGACCATGCCGATGTAGTGGTGCTGACCAACCTTGCCGACCAGCATCGCGAAATGCGCTTCGAGCAGCTCGCCGGACACGGGATCGATGCGCGCGTATTCACCAACCAGGGCCCCAAGGGTCCCGCGTTGAAGGCGATCATCGAGGAATACGCGCCGAGCCGGACGTTCTTCATCGACGACCTCGCGCAGCATCACCGCTCGGCGCGCGAACATCTCGACGCGATCACGACGCTGCATTTCTGCGGCGAACCCTCGATCGCTCCGCTGGTCGATTGCGCGCACACCTCCGGCCACGCCGAGGCGCGGATCGATAGCTGGGACGAGGCGCTGCCGTGGCTGCTCGACCAATTGCAAAAGGAACCCGCCGCATGACCATCCAGGCCCGTCTCGACGAACTCGGCATCGTCCTGCCCAAGGCGGCGGCTCCGGTCGCCAGCTATGTTCCCGTGGTCGTCCACGGCGGCTTCGCGCATGTCTCCGGCCAGGTGTCGGTGATCGACGGCGAACTGGTGAAGGGCAGGCTCGGCGAAGACCTTTCGCTCGACGAGGGCATCGCGGCAGCGCGGGCTTGCGGCCTGATGATCCTTGCCCAGCTGCGCGAGGCGATGATCCCGCTCGACAGCGTGGCGCGGATCGTCAAGCTCGGTTGCTTCGTGAATTCGACGCCCGATTTCACCGACCAGCCCAAGGTCGCCAACGGGGCGTCGGACCTGATGGTCGACGTGTTCGGCGATATCGGCAAGCATGCCCGCGCGGCGGTGGGCGTTCCCTCGCTTCCGCTGGGCGTCGCGGTCGAAGTGGATGCCATCATTGCTCTATCGGGCGCTTGACCGGCTGCTCGTCCATCCACCCGAAGCCGGCCGCACGGCCTGGCTGAAGGATTGGACATTCGCCCACCGCGGGCTGCACGGGCCGGGCCGGGTCGAGAACTCCGCGAGCGCCTTTCGTGCCGCGATCGAGGCGGGCTACGGCATCGAGTGCGATATCCAGCGCAGTGCCGATGGCGTGCCGATGATCTTCCACGACTGGGATTTAACCCGGCTGATCGGACGACCGGAGAAGGCCGGGCAGCTGACCGCGGCCGAATGGCGCGAACTGAGCTACCTCGAGCACGAGGAAGCGCCGATCGCGCTCGCCGATCTCCTTGACCTGGTCGCCGGCCGGGTGCCGCTGATGATCGAGATCAAGTCCCGTCGGGGCTACGACGTGCAACGCTCCTGTCAGCGGGTCGCCGACGAACTCGCCGGCTACGACGGGCTTCACGTCGTCATGAGCTTCGATCCGCGCGTTGCGCGATGGTTCCGAAACAATTCGCCGGACACGATCGTTGGCCTGGTGATGCGCGAGGACGAGATCGGCTACACGCAAAAACCCTGGCAGCGGCACCTGGCGCTCTGGATCGCGCGGCCCGAATTCCTCGCCTATCACGTCAAGGCGCTGCCGAACCTGATGGTGGCCCGATTGCGCGAGCGCGGAATGATCGTGCCGAGTTGGACGGTCGATACTCCCGAGCTGCTGGAGGTGGCGCGCACCTATGCCGATGCGCCGGTCGCCGAAGGAGCCGGCCTCCCATGAGTGACGGCGAACTCGTCGCCAAGATCGGCGGATCGGTCGGCGCCTTCGATGCCGCCGCCTGGGATGCGCTCAATCCGGGCAACAATCCCTTCGTCAGCCACGCTTTCCTGACCGCCATGGAAGATTCGGGCAGCGTCGGTGCCGGCACAGGCTGGCAGAGCGCGCCCATCGTGATCGAGGGGGAAGACGGGACACTGCTCGCGGCGATGCCCTCCTACGCCAAGTCGCACAGCCAGGGCGAATACGTCTTCGATCACAGCTGGGCCGACGCGTTGGAGCGAGCCGGCGGGCGCTATTATCCCAAGCTGCAGATCGCCGCGCCGTTTACCCCGGCGACCGGACCGCGCCTGCTACTGAGCGACCAGGTCTATGCCGCCCCGCTCCTGCAGGCGGCCGAGCAGGTCTGCATCGGGAACGGTTTTTCCTCCGCCCATGCGACTTTCATCGAACCGGCGCAGCGCGCCTTGTTCGAGGATGCGGGCTGGCTTTTGCGGAGCGACATCCAGTTCCACTGGGCCAATCGCGGATATGACGATTTCGACGGCTTCCTCGCCGATCTCGCTTCGCGCAAGCGGCGGGCCATCCGCAAGGAACGGGCGGCGGCGCAGGATGGCGTGACGATCCGGCGGCTGCGCTGCGCGGACATTCGTCCCGAGCACTGGGACGCGTTCTGGGTGTTCTACCAGGACACGGGTATGCGCAAATGGGGTTCGCCCTATCTGACCCGCGCGGCCTTCGACCTGATCGGCGAACGGCTGGGAGAGCAGGTCCTGCTGATCTTGGCATTCCTCGACGACGAACCCATCGCGGGCGCGCTCAATTTCATCGGCGGCGAGGCGCTTTACGGGCGCTATTGGGGCTGCACGCTCGACAAGCGCTTCCTGCATTTCGAGCTATGCTATTACCAGGCGATCGACGCTGCGATCGAACTGGGCCTCGATCGGGTCGAGGCCGGTGCGCAGGGCGGCCACAAGCTCGCCCGCGGTTACGAACCGGTCGAGACCACTTCGGCGCATTTCCTTGCGGATCCCGGATTCCGGGACGCGGTTGCCGACTTCCTCGAGCGCGAACGCCGGGGCGTGGCGCAAGACCGGCTGTACCTCGGCGAGCGTACGCCGTTCCGGAAATCCGGCTGAGGCGCAGCCCGGCTCAGGCGGCCTTGCTCTCGCCGGCCAGCAGCCACTCGCGGGCCAGTTTCTGCGCTTCGGCGATTTCGCGCGCGGTCATTTCCTCGGAAATGTCGGCGCGGCACCAGGCCGCTTCCTCGTGGCCCTTGGACGCGGCGAGATTGAACCACTTGTGCGCCTCGATCATGTCGCAGCTCACCCCTT
The DNA here is from genome assembly GCF_009827535.1 of Qipengyuania oceanensis. NCBI lineage: Bacteria > Pseudomonadati > Pseudomonadota > Alphaproteobacteria > Sphingomonadales > Erythrobacteraceae > Qipengyuania > Qipengyuania oceanensis. The sequence goes on from NZ_WTYN01000001.1 coordinate 1,947,115, forward strand.
CGCTGCCGGTCGAGAACGCGACGCCCAGGTTGTAGAGCGCCTCGATGCAACCATGGGCCGCATCGCTCAGGAAAGCGGCGATGCCGAGATCGCCTGTTTCTTCGAAGCCGAACGGTTTCGCGTCGGCCAGTTTCGCCAGTTGCATGTGACTGGTCCCCCTTGTTGCGGACCGGCTCCCCTTGCCGGCCATGAACACAGGTGTCGCCGCAACATGGTCAACAAAGCGTTAACGCGACTGGCAAAAACTGCCCGCAGGTCCGCCAGCGTTCGGCAATCCTTAATCCGGCGAAGACTATCCACCGCGCCCCGATTGCCGCTTGTATGGGTAAGGGCGCACCTCTATAGGCCCGCGGCATCGGGTCTGGATCGGAGCGGCAAAAGCCGCCTGGCAGGATGGAACGACCGTCTGACTTCGAACATGAGGATGTAAGACAGCGCATGGCCAGTGTACCGGCAAGGGACATCGACATTCTCGAAAAGGCCAAGCGAGGCCTTGATCCCGATTACGTTCCGCACGACGACGAAGAGTACATGAACGATCGGCAGAAGGATTACTTCCGGATGCTGCTGATCGAATGGAAGCGGTCGATCCACGACAGCGCGAACAGCACGCTGCAGTCGCTCAAGGACGGACCGATCCGCGAGCCGGATCTGAACGACCGCGCATCGAGCGAGACCGACTGGGGTATCGAGCTGCGTACGCGCGACCGCCAGCGCAAGCTGATCTCCAAGATCGACGCGGCACTGCGCCGGATCGACAGCGACGAGTACGGATATTGCGAAGTCACCGGCGAGCCGATCGGTCTGCGTCGGCTCATCGCCCGTCCGGTCGCGACCATGACGGTCGAGGCACAGGAAGCGCACGAGCGGCGCGAGAAAGTCTCCCGCGACGACTGACGGGGTATGCAGGTGCGCCTCCCGGGCGCCTGCCGGACGGATGTCATGCTTAAATCTTTGGTTACCTTCTCCGGCTAGTCTGGCACACTGAAATCGCGCGCCCGAACGGGTCGCAACGCGCGATCAACAGGTGAGGACACGGATGATGGCGGCGCTCGAGAAGACCGACCCGCAGAACCACGATCGCTTCCTGATGGCCGAGATCTCGGTCGCGGGGAACGACGGTGCGCACCAGATCCGCGTGCGCAACCTCTCGGCAGGCGGCATGATGGGCGAAGGTTCGGTCGCGGTGGACAGCGGATCGCAGGTCGAAGTCGCCATGCCCAATTTCGGCAGCGTGCCGGGCCGTGTAGCCTGGGTGCAGGGGGACCGCTTCGGCGTCGCCTTCGCCGACGAGATCGACCCCGAAATCGTGTTCGGATCGAGCGCTGTCGCCAGTGATGCAGGCGATCCCGAACGTGCCGGAGTAGCAAGCGATCGCCGCTCCCAGACGCGGCTTCGCTGACCCGCTTCTCAACTAGGCGCTGACCCCGAAGGGACAAGCTGCTAACCGGCTTGCCCATGCGATTCTGCCTTGCCATCCTCGGTGCCTGCCTGCTTGCCGGATGCGGTGCGTCGGAGGACGATGGCGTGGTCGACGTGGCTTTCATCGGCGATGGCGAAGACCTCTTCGACAGCGGAATGCGCCTTTCTCCTGCAGCGCAGCAGGTGCGTGCCGCGACCAGCGAAGGGCTGGTGCGGCTCGATGCCGCGGGCCAGGCGGTCCCGGGGGTCGCCCAGCGCTGGATCGTGACCGACGACGGCGCGAGCTACATCTTCCGCCTGCGCGACAGCGACTGGGCGGACGGGACGCCGATCACCGGCGAGAGCGTGCGCGATTCCCTGCGCCAGACCATTCGCGCCCTGCAGGGAACCTCGCTCGGGCTCGATCTCGCCAAAATCCGCGATATTCGCGCGATGACCGGCCGGGTGGTTGAAATCAGGCTCACGAGCCCGATGCCCGATTTCCTGCAATTGCTCGCCCAGCCGGAACTCGGCCTGCGCAAGGGCGGCCAGGGCACCGGTCCGATGGCGCTCGAACGTCGCGGCGCGGACGGGTTGCTCACGGTCGTCGCGCCGCAGATGCGCGGCTTGCCCGAGCAAGAGGACTGGCAGGACGAGTATCGCCCGGTGCGCGTGACCGCGATGGATGCGCGGACCGCGAATGCCGCCTTTGCGCGCAACCAGATCGAACTCGTCCTCGACGGGCGGCTGGCGACGCTGCCGCTGGCTGATACTGGCGCCCTGTCGCGCGGAACCGTCCGGCTCGAGGCCGCAGTCGGCCTCTTTGGGCTGCAGGTGCTCGACGCGCGCGGGTTCCTGGCCGATCCGCGCAACCGCGAGGCGCTGGCGCTGGCGATCGATCGATCCGCCCTGCTCGAACCGTTCAACATCGGCGGTTGGACGCCCACGACGCGGATCGTCGCGCCGGACCTGCCGGCCGACGAGGGCCTCGTCGGCGAGCGGTGGGGCGATCTCACCATCGAACAGCGGCGCGCCGTCTCCCGCCAGAGGGTCAATGCCTGGAAACGGGCGAGCGGCACGGACACGCTCTTGCTCACCGTGGATCTCCCGCCCGGCCCGGGATCGGACCGGATCCTGCGCCGGCTGGCGGCGATGTACCGCGACATCGGAATCGACCTGCAGCGTCCGGCCGAAGGCAGGCGCGCCCAGTTGCAGGTCAAGGACCGGACGGCGCGCTACGGCGCGGCCCGCTGGTTCCTCAACCAGTTCCATTGCTCGCTCAACGACGGGATCTGTTCGCCCGAGGCCGACCGGCTGGTCGCAGAAAGCCTGCGCGCCAGCGATGCCGCCACGCAAAGCGCCCTGCTGGCGGAGGCGGAGCGCCAGTTGACCGCAGCCAACGTGTTCATCCCGTTCGGCGCGCCGATCCGCTGGTCGCTCGTCCGCGCCGATGTCGCCGGCTTCACCGAAAATGCATGGGCGATGCATCCCTTGTTCCCGCTGGCCGGAGGTACCATCTAGCTAGCCGTCAAGGAGAGTGCGATGGACGATGCTCGGCGCCCCACCCGGATGGGCTTCGAAATGCCGGCGGGCAAGGATCCCGCTTCTGTCCGCAAGCGGATCGAGGCGATGGAGCAATTGCTCGAACGCAGCTTTACGGTGCCCGGCACCAATTATCCGATCGGGCTGGATTCCGTTGTCGGCCTCGTTCCGGTCATCGGCGATTTCGTGACCGCTGCGATGGGCGCCTATATCGTCTGGGAAGCGAACAACCTGGGCCTGCCGAAATGGAAGCTGTGGCGCATGGCGGGCAATATAGCCTTCGACACCGCGCTCGGCGCGATCCCGGTCGCGGGGGATGCCTTCGACCTCGTGTTCAGGTCGAACACGCGCAACCTCAAGATCGTGAAGCGGCATCTCGACAAGCACCACCCCTCCACGCGAGTGATCGAGGGGTGATCGAGGGGTGATCGCGGGATAGTTTCGTTCGCTCGACAAGCAGGCTAGGGCATCGGCCATGGCGAGCGACGTAACCTATTCTTCCTATCTCGATCTCGATCGGATCCTGTCGGCGCAGCACCCGTTTTCGGGCGCGCATGACGAGATGCTGTTCATCGTCGTCCACCAGGCGAGCGAGCTGTGGCTTAAGCTGTGCCTTCACGAACTGGCCGAGGCGCGTGCGCACATCGCGAGCGACACGCTGCGGCCCGCGTTCAAGATGCTCGCCCGGGTCGCGCGGGCACAGGGGCAGCTGATCAGCAGCTGGGACGTGCTGAGCACGATGACGCCGCACGACTACTCGCTCGTGAGGCCGCATCTCGGCACTTCCAGCGGGTTCCAGTCGGCGCAGTACCGGTTGATGGAATTCATGCTCGGCGGGCGCAATCCGGACATGGTGACCATGCACGAAGCGACACCGGCGGTCGCGGAAGAGCTGCGCAGCGAGCTGGGGCGCGCAAGCCTCTACGACGAGACGGTGCGGCTGTTGGCGCGGCGCGGATTTGCGATCCCCGACGAGGTGCTCGGGCGCGACCTCCAAGGCGAATGGGCCGCCTCGCCACAGGTCGAAGCGGCTTGGGCACACATCTACCGCAACCCGCACGAGCATTGGGATCTCTACGAACTGGCGGAAAAGCTCGTCGATCTCGAATATCACTTCCAGCGCTGGCGCTTCGGCCACTTGAAGACGGTCGAGCGGATTATCGGCTTCAAGCGCGGGACGGGCGGGACCGCGGGCGTTGCCTATCTTGAAGGGGTACTCAAGCAGGTGTTCTTCCCCGAACTGCTCAGCGTGCGGACGGCGATCTGACGATGGAAACGCGCCGCATTCACGACATTTCGCAGCCCCTGCGTCCCGGCGTGCCGGTGTGGCCGGGGGACACGCCTTTCGGCGGCGAACAAACCTGGAAAATGGCCGAAGGCTCGCCCGTCAACGTCTCTAAGCTCACGCTGTCGACCCATACCGGCGCCCACGCCGATGCGCCGCTGCACTATGCCGCCGATGCGCCTGATATCTCCTCCGTCGATCTCGAACCTTTCCTCGGCGAATGCCTGGTGGTCGACGCGCGCGGCGTCGGCGAACTGGTCCAGCCCGAGCATGTACCCGATCTCGCCGGTGCGCGGCGGGTGCTGTTCCGCACCTACGACCGGTTTCCGCACGAGGCATGGGACGAAGCGCACACCGCGATCGCGCCTGCGACAATCGCGAAACTGGCCGAATACGGCGTGCTGCTGATCGGCATGGACGGACCCTCGCTCGATCCGCAGGACAGCAAGACGATGGACGCGCATCTCGCCGTTCTCTCTGCCGACATGCGCGTGCTGGAAGGGCTGGTGCTCGATGACGTTGCCCCCGGCCGCTACGAGCTGATCGCGCTACCGTTGCCGATCGTCGGCGGCGATGCCTCGCCCGTGCGCGCGGTGCTGAGGGAACTCGCATGACCACTGAAGCCGAAGCGCAACGGCTCGATGCCGCAGATCCGCTGCGCCATTTCCGCGGGCGTTTCGATCTGCCCGAAGGCGTGCTCTACCTCGACGGGAATTCCCTAGGGCCATTGCCGAATTCGACGCGCGAGCGGCTGCACACCGTGATCGACGGCGAATGGGGCGATGGGCTGATCCGCAGCTGGAACCGGCTGCCCGACAAGCTCGGCGGCGGGGGCGAATGGATCACCCTGCCGCAGCGGATCGGCGCTGCCATCGCCCCGCTGATCGGCGCGCAGGCGCACGAGGTGATCGCCTGCGACAGCACCAGCGTCAACATCTTCAAGCTGATCTGGGCGGCGCTGCGGATGCAGGCCGGAGACGATGGGCGCAGGAAGGTCGTCTTGTCCGAGCCGGGCAATTTCCCCACCGATCTTTACATGATCGAAGGGCTGGAACGGCAGGGCCTCGCCGAGCGCAGACTGGCCGGGGTCGACGATATCGAGGCCGCGCTGGACGAGGATGTCGCGCTGCTGATGCTGACCCATGTCCATTACAAGACCGGGCGGATGCTCGACATGGCGCGGCTCACCGCCGCCGCGCACGACAGGGGCGCGCTGGTGCTGTGGGACCTGTCGCACTCGGTCGGCGCAGTGCCGGTTGAGCTCGCCCGTGCGAAAGCGGATTTCGCCGTTGGCTGCGGCTACAAATATCTCAACGGAGGGCCGGGAGCGCCGGCGTTCGCCTTCGTCGCCGAGCGTCACCTGCATGCGCTCGAGCAGCCGCTTACCGGCTGGTTCGGGCATGCAAAGCCGTTCGATTTCGACGACGACTACGTGCCTGCCAATGGCATCGACCGGCTGCTGTGCGGCACCCCGCAAGTGCTCGGCATGTCCGCTCTGGAGTCCGGGGTCGCCATTACCGCCGAGGCCGGGATCGACGCGCTGGTCGCCAAGTCGCGCGCCCTGTCGGAATTCTTCCGCGCCTGCGTGTCCCGGCTCCTGCCCGATCTCCCTTGCGTGAGCCCCGACGATCCTGCCGGGCGCGGCAGCCAGCTCTCCTTCCGTCACGAGCACGCCTACCCGATCTGCCAGGCCCTGATCGCGCGCGGCGTGATCGGCGATTTCCGCGCGCCCGACATCCTGCGCTTCGGTTTCGGGCCGCTCTACATCGGGTACGAGGATTTGTTGCGCGCCGCCGAGCACCTCGCCGAAGTCGTCGCGACGGGCGAATGGGATCGCGAGGAATTCAGGGCACGCGCTGCAGTGACGTGAGCTTCTAAGCTTCCAGTTCGATGTCCCAGTAGAGCCAGTCGCGCCAGGTTTCGTGCAAGTAGTTCGGCGGGAACTGCTTGCCGTATTGCTGCAGTTGCCAGTGGGTGGGCCGGATCGGCTTGGTGTAGAGCTGCATCCCGGCCTGCTGCGGGGTCCGGCCGCCCTTCTTCATGTTGCACGGGGCGCAGGCGGTGGCGATGTTCTCCCACGTGGTGCGCCCGCCCAACCTGCGGGGCACAACGTGGTCGAAGGTCAGATTGCTCATCGATCCGCAGAACTGGCAGGAAAAGCGATCGCGCAGGAACACGTTGAACCGGGTGAAGGCGGGAAATTCCGATGGCTTCACATATTGCTTCAGCGCGATGACGCTCGGGATCTTCATGTCGAGATTGGGCGAATGGACCTCGCGCTCGTAGCTCTCGATCACCACCACCCGGTCGAGGAAAATCGCCTTGATCGCGGTCTGCCACGGCCACAGGCTGAGCGGGTAATAGGACAGCGGGGTGTAATCCGCGTTCAGCACCAGCGAAGGGCAGGATTCGAGCCGGCGCGTGGGATCGCCGTCGACCCCCCTGAACCTGGCTGCCCGTTCGATCAGTTCGGATTTGAGCACGTCTTGCGTCCCTCCCGATTGATGCGAGAATGCATTTGCCCAAAAAAGCGTCAACCCTGTTACAGGGTGTGAATCCACAGGCTTCTGCAGGCGAGTCATCTTGGCAACAGTCGAAACCGTCACGAGATTCGCGCCGAGTCCGAACGGGCCGCTGCACCTCGGGCATGCCTTCTCCGCGATCGCGGCGTACGATCGCGCACGGGCGGACGGCGGGCGAATGCTCCTGCGGATCGAGGATATCGACGGCGTGCGCAGCCGTCCCGAACTCGCCGACGAATTCCGCCGCGATCTCGAATGGCTGGGACTGGAATGGGACGAAGTGCCCGCCCAGTCGACCCGTCTGGAAAGCTACGAGGATGCCGCCCGCCGCCTGCTTCAGCGCGGGCTGCTCTACCCGTGCACCTGTACCCGCAAGCAGATCGCCGAGGCGAAGCCGCGCGTCGGGACCGACGGGCTGGTCTATCCCGGAACCTGCAAGGGGCGCAAAACCGATCCGGACAAGCCCGCCGCGCTGCGGCTCGATATGGACCGAGCTGTCGCGGAGGCCGGCGATCTCGACTGGTGCGACGAGCTGGAGGGCGAATTCATCGCGGAGCCGCGCGATTTCGGAGACGTCGTCATCGTGCGCAAGGATGAACCGGCCAGCTATCACCTGGCAGTCACGCTCGACGATTCGGCGGACGGGGTGACGGTCGTGACCCGCGGGGCGGACCTGTTCGCTTCGACCGATGTTCACCGGCTGTTGCAGGACCTGCTCGGCCTGCCGGTCCCCGAGTGGCGGCATCACGGCCTGCTGGTCGACGAAAGCGGGGGCAAGCTTGCCAAGAGCCGTGCCTCCGGCGCGCTCGGTCACGGCCTTTCCGAAAGGCGGCTGGCGGGGCAGGACGGACGGGCGCTCGCAGACGCGATGCGCGACGGGCGTTTCCCTGCTGGAATTTCGCTCGCGACACCCTAGATAGTAGCCATGACAACGATCCTCATCATCGCTCTCGTCGTGCTGATGGCCCTGGTGGTCTTCAGCCTCGTTCGCGGCATCGTCGCGTTCCTCCAGACAACCAAGCTCGATCTCGAAAGTGGCGAGGCAGAGCATGTTCACGAGATGCAGCTGAAACAGAACAAGATGATGTTCGCGCGCATCAAGTACCAGGCACTCGCGGTGGTGGTGGTCGCGGTGATTCTCGCCATCGCCAGCTGAACCGGGCTCCTTTCGTTCATCGGGGGAAAGAACGATGGTCAAGCTGAACAAGATCTACACCCGTACCGGCGATGACGGTACGACCGGCCTCGTCGACGGCTCGCGTACATCGAAGAACTCGCTCCGGATGGAAGCGATCGGCGCGGTCGACGAAACCAATTCGGCGATCGGACTGCTCGTCGCGCAATTGCACTCGATCAATGCCGACGTCGTCCATCATTTCCAGAACGACCTGTTCGACCTGGGCGCGGATCTCGCCACGCCGGCGGGCGAGAACGAGGATTTTGCTCCGTCGGAAATGGTACTGCGGATTGTCCCGTCGCAGGTCGAACACGTGGAACGGTCGATCGACGCGCTCAATGAACACCTGTCCCCGCTGACCAGTTTCATCCTGCCGGGCGGGACGGAGCCGGCCGCGCGTGCGCACATCGCCCGGGCATCGGCGCGGCGCGCGGAACGGGCCATGGTCGCCCTGGCCGAGCAGGAGCCGGTGAACCCGGCGGCGCTGGCCTATATCAACCGCCTGTCGGATTACCTTTTCGTGCTCGCCCGCAGCCTCAACGATCACGGGCGCGGCGATATCACCTGGAAGCCCGGAGCCAATCGCTAGCAAAGCGCTGGCCAAGCAGTCGCGCCCTCGCTAACAGCCGCTTTTTGCTGCAGGTGCGAAGGATAAGGCTATGCGGACAGTCGGCGTAATCGGTGCAGGCCAGATGGGGTCGGGGATCGCCCAGACGGTGGCGCAGTTCGGCGGCAAGGTGCTGCTCGCGGACGTGAAGATCGAGCTTGCGGAGAAAGCCAAGGCCGGGATCGACAAGAGCCTCGCCAAGCTGGTCGGCCGGGGCAAGATCGATGTCGCCGATGCCGAAACGGCGCTGTCCCGTATCACGCCCGTCGGCGACTATGACAAGATGGCGGAAGCCGATCTCATCATCGAGGCCGCGACCGAGCGCGAGGAGATCAAGAAGGCGATCTTCGAAAAGGCAGGCAGCGTGCTGTCGCAGGGCGCGATCCTCGCTTCCAACACCAGTTCGATCCCGATCACCCGGATGGCGAACTACTCGCCCGATCCGCAGCGCTTCATCGGTTTGCATTTCTTCAATCCCGTGCCGGTCATGGGGCTGATCGAAGTCATTCCTGGCCTCGCGACATCGCAGGACACGACCGACCGGACGGTCGCCTTCGCCGAGAGTCTCGGCAAGCAGGTGGTGCTCAGCCAGGACGAGCCGGGCTTCGTCGTCAACCGCATCCTGCTGCCGATGATCAACGAGGCGATCTTCGTGCTCGGCCAGTCGACCGCCAGCATCGCCGATATCGACAAGGGCTGCCGCCTCGGCCTCAATCACCCGATGGGTCCGCTCGAGCTCGCCGATTTCGTCGGGCTCGACACCTGCCTCGACATCATCATGGTGCTCTACAAGACGACCCGCGATGCGAAGTATCGCCCGGCGCCGCTGCTGGTGAAATATGTCGAGGCCGGCTGGCTGGGCCGCAAGACCGGCAAGGGCTTCTACGATTACTCTGGGGACGCGCCGGTTCCGACCCGTTAACCCGCCTCCCTACTCCTCGTCAGGCGGATCTGTCGGTACAGGAAAATGCGCCTACCTGCGGGTAGAGCGGCCCGTGAACAGGAACGCGCGCGCGCTGCATCCGTTGGTCGGGCAAAGGAGTATCTCTCGATGACCGACAATACCAAAAGCCCCGTCCTGAGCCAGGAACAGCGCCAGGCGAACCTTGCGCCCGAAACGCACAACGACGAGCAGGACGATCACCGCAGCCAGGCGCAGGAAGTCGCGGAGCAGGCGAAGAACATCGATGCCGCCGGCAGCCCGACCGAAAGCACCAAGTCGGAAAACTCGTCGGGCCTGATGGGCGATTCCACGCAGGACACCATCGATCACATGCGTGACATGGAAAGTTCAGGCCGCATCGACATGGATGCCTATGCCGGCGAGCCGAACCATGACGACAACGAAGGCAAGTACGGCGAGGCCAACAAGGTCGACCCGGATCTCCCCTCGGACTGATCCAGAGGCAGACTGGCTCGGCGGCTGGTCGAAACTAGCCGCCGATGTCACCGTCGTTCAGCACCCACAGTGCTACGATCAAAAGGGCGGCCCCGGCAGAGATCGCCCAGGCGATCCACTTGATGTTCGGCATATTGGGCGAGTCGACCGCATGCGATGATAGGCGATTGAACGCCTTGCAGGCCCGCCGCTCCGCCCCGATCGCGAATACGATCGCCAGCGATATGAACATCGTCGCGATGGCTTTCGCGAGCCACGGCGGGTCGAACTCGCCGAACAGGGCGCGAAAGCCGATGCCGATGGCTATGGCTGCAAAGGCCGTTCGCATCCATCCTGCAAAGGTCCGTTCCAGCGCGAGGATCGTTCGGTCCTCGGCCCAGTCGGTCCGGTTCTCCGCCATCTTGGTACTGATGTCTTTTTCGGGATCGTCGCGGTCGTCGGGGTCGGTAGCGGCCATGTCGGCTACCATAAGGCGCTGTTTCCGGCTGACAAGCTAGACGTCGACGTCGCTGAACTCGTCCGCGTCCGTACTGTTCTCGGTGTCGACCAGCGGATCGGTGCTCTCGCCGTCGAGGTCGCCTTGGGACTCGTCGTCGTAGACGTCTTCGTCGTCGAGGTCTTCGTCCCAACCTTCGATGTCTTCTTCATCGTCGACCTGGCCGGCATCTTGCGACAGCGCGTTCTCGCGCACCATGTCGGCGGCAAAGTCCGCGCGCTGCGCAGCGATATCGTCGCTTGCCTCGGTCAGCGTCCCGCCTTCTTCCTCGGTTCCGACGAGCGTCACCGCGCCGATCACGATTGCGGCGGCGAACAGGAGTGCGCCCTTGCGCGACTTGAACATGTAGTTGTGCACGCCCCGCAAGATAGCGCCGAACGGGTTAATTTTCGGTAGAACCCGCCAGGTTCTTCAACTCGTACAGCAGCTCCAGCGCATCGCGCGGGGAAAGCGTGTCGGCATCGATTTCCCCGAGCCGGTCGCGCAGCGCATCGCATTCCTTCTCGTCCGCGTGTGCCGCGGCTGCGAACAGCGGCAGCTCGCCCAGGCCCGCGGCGAGGCCGCCGGTTTCGGCACGACCCTTCTCCAGCTTGTCGAGCACCGATCTGGCGCGGGACACGACCTGTTTCGGAACGCCGGCCAGCCGGGCAACGGCAAGCCCGTAGCTGCGATCCGCCGCTCCTTCTGCCAGCTCGTGCAGCAACACCAATTCGCCCTTCCACTCGCGCGCCCGGACGTGATGCAACGAAAGCGCGTCGCACGTTTCCGCCAGCCGGGCGAGTTCGTGGTAATGGGTCGCGAACAGGCACCGGCTGCGGTTGGTCTCGTGCACCGCCTCGACCACTGCCCAGGCGAGTGCGAGGCCGTCGTAGGTCGAGGTGCCGCGCCCGACCTCGTCGAGGATCACGAAGCTTTTATCGGTCGCTTGCGACAGGATCGCGGCGGTCTCGACCATCTCGACCATGAAAGTGGACCGGCCTCGGGCAAGGTTGTCCGACGCGCCGACGCGGCTGAACAGGCGATCAGCGAGGCCGACGGTGGCCTTGCCTGCAGGAACGAAACTGCCTGCCTGCGCCAGCAGCAGGATCAGCGCATTCTGGCGCAGGAAGGTCGACTTGCCGCCCATGTTTGGCCCGCCGATCAGCCACAGCCGCGAACGGGGACCGAGGTGGCAATCATTGGCGACGAAGCGCTCCCCGGCCTGGGCCAGCGCTGCCTCGACCACCGGGTGGCGACCCTGCTCGATCGCGAGTACCGGCTCGGCCACGATGTCGGGGCGGCACCAGTCGCCTTCCGAGGCGCGCTCGGCGAGACCCGCCGAGACATCGATCCGGGCGAGGGCAGCCGCGGTGGCGGCAATTGCCTCGCGCCGGCTCACGACTTCGCCGACCAGTTCCTCGAAATGCGCGTCCTCGGCAGCGAGTGCGTGTCCGCCCGCTTCGGCGATGCGAGTTGCTTCCTCGTGCAATTGCACCGAGTTGAATCGCACCGCGCCTGCCATCGTCTGGCGGTGGGTGAAGCCGCTGTCGGGCGCCATCAACGTGTCGGCATGTTTGGCGGGCACCTCGATGAAGTAACCGAGCACGCCGTTGTGCTTGACCTTGAGTGAGGCGATGCCGGTCTCGTCGCGGTACCTGGCCTCGAGAGCAGCGATCGCGCGGCGCGCATTGCTGGAAGTTGCGCGCAATTCGTCGAGGGCGGCGTCGTATCCCTCGGCGATAAAGCCGCCGTGACCGCGTTCGGTTGGCGGCGAGGGTACGAGCGCACGGTCGAGCAGGTCGGTCAGCGCGCCGTGCCCGCCCAGCGCTGGCAGCAGCCGGTCGAGCAGGGACGTCCGGTCGGGTGCGGCCTGCAACAGGTCGCGCAAGCGCCGTGCTTCGGCAAGGCCGTCGCGCACCTGGCCGAGATCGCGCGGGGATCCGCGGTCGGCGACGATCCGCCCCAGCGCGCGTCCGACATCGGGCGCCGACCGGAGCAATGCGCGCACGTCGCCGCGCAGCAGGGGATCGCGGTGCAGCCGGGCGACCAGCGCCAGGCGCTCCTCGATCGGGCCTGCCACTGCCAGCGGCGCAGCGAGGTCCTCGGCCAGCTGGCGCGCGCCTGCGCCGGTAACGCAGCGATCGATCGAGGCGAGCAGGCTGCCGGCGCGCTCGCCGCGCTGGGTGACTAGAATCTCGAGACTTGCCCGCGTCGCCTCGTCCATCGCCAGATGCGTCCCGGCCTCGCGGGCGACAGGCGGCAGCAGGAAAGGCAGCGTGCCGCGCCCGGCATGGTCGAGATAGGCGAGGAGGCCGGCGGCAGCCGCCAGCATGGGACGCGAGAAATCGCCCAGCCCGTCGAGCGTGGCGAGGCCGTGCAGGTCCTTGAGCTTCGCTTCGCCGCGATCGCTGGCGAAATCGCCGGTCGGACGAAATGTTGCATCCGGTGGCGCAGCATCCCAGCCATCGGGCGCGACGACCTCGCTGGCACCCAGCCTCGCCAGCGCCGCAGCCAGCCCTTCGGGCGCACATTCTTCCAGCACCATCTGGCCGGTCGAAATGTCGCAAGCCGCCACGCCGATCGCGCCGCGAACATCGCATATTGCGGCAAGCAGGTTGGCGCGGCGCGGCTCGAGCAGCGCCTCTTCGGTCAGCGTGCCGGCCGTCACGAAGCGCACGATGTCGCGCGCGACCAGCGCCTTGGATACCGGGCGGCCATCCTTCTTGGCGCGGGCCTTGGCCTCCTCGGGCGTTTCGACCTGCTCGGCGATCGCGACCCGGCAGCCGCCCTTGATCAGCCGGGCGAGATAGCCTTCCGCCGAATGCACCGGCACGCCGCACATCGGCACCGGCTCCCCGCCGTGTTCGCCCCGGCTGGTCAGTGCGATGTCGAGAACCCGTGAAGCCACCTTCGCATCGTCGAAGAACAGCTCGAAGAAATCGCCCATCCGGTAGAACAGCAATGCGCCCCCCGCTTCTTCCTTGAGCGCGAGATACTGCTCCATCATCGGGGTGGGTTTGGCTGCCATCGTGGCTCCGGCCTAGCCTGCGCCCGGACGATTCGGAACGGCCGTATTCCGCCTTTCCCCTATCGCTTCGCGCCATCAGGGGTTACGGGGCTGCCAGCAGGAGATTTGCGACTTGGCCGACGACAACCAGAAGGGCTTCACCACTCGCGAGGCGCTGTTCTACCACGAGACGATCCGTCCGGGTAAGATCGAGATCATCGCTTCGAAACCGATGACGACCCAACGCGACTTGAGCCTGGCCTATTCGCCCGGCGTCGCCGCCCCGGTCGAAGCCATCGCCAAGGATCCCAAACTTGCCGCGCGCTACACCGCGCGTGCGAACCTCGTCGCGGTAATTTCGAACGGCACGGCAATCCTGGGCCTCGGCAATCTCGGCGCGCTCGCGTCCAAGCCGGTGATGGAAGGCAAGGCGGTGCTGTTCAAGCGCTTCGCCGACGTCGATTCGATCGATATCGAGCTGGATACCGAGGATCCGGACAAGTTCATCGAGGCGGTCGCGCTAATGGAACCGAGCTTCGGCGGCATCAACCTCGAGGACATCGCCGCGCCCGAATGCTTCGTGATCGAGCAGGCCCTGCGCGAGCGGATGAACATTCCGGTCATGCACGACGACCAGCACGGGACGGCGATCATCTCGGCCGCCGGGCTGATCAATGCCTGCCACCTGACCGGGCGCGACCTCAGGGACGTGAAGATGGTGGTGAACGGCGCGGGTGCCTCGGCGCTGGCGTGCACCTCGCTCGCCAAGTCGCTCGGCATTCCGCACGACAACGTCATCGTGTGCGACCGTGCCGGCCCGATCTATCCAGGCCGCGAGAACGTCGACCAGTGGAAGAGCGCCCACGCGGTCGATACCGACGCACGCACCCTCGAAGAGGCGCTGGTCGGGGCTGACATCTTCCTCGGCCTGTCGGCGGCCGGCGCGCTCAAGCCCGAATGGGTGAAGAAAATGGCGGACCGGCCGATCATCTTCGCCATGGCCAATCCGACGCCAGAAATCATGCCCGAAGAAGCCAAGGCGGTGCGGCCGGACGCGATCATCGCGACCGGCCGTTCGGACTATCCCAACCAGGTCAACAACGTGCTCGGCTTCCCGTTCATTTTCCGCGGCGCGCTCGACGTGCAGGCTACCGCGATCAACGAGGAAATGAAGATCGCCGCTGCGCAGGCCATCGCGCAACTGGCGCGCGAGCGGGTGCCCGAGGAAGTCGCGGCAGCCTATGGCGTCAAGCACAAGTTCGGGCAGGATTACATCATCCCCGCACCCTTCGATCCGCGCCTGATGGAGGTCGTTTCCAGCGCGGTCGCGCAGGCGGCGATGGATTCGGGCGTCGCGCAGGCACCGATCGCCGACATGGACGCCTATCGCCATTCGCTGAAGGCGCGGCTTAACCCGACGACCTCGGTCCTGACGCAGGTTTACGAGACGGCCAAGGCGAACCCGAAGCGCGTCGTCTTCGCCGAAGCGGAAGAGGACGTGGTGCTGCGCGCCGCGATCCAGTTCCGCGATTTCGGCTATGGCGAACCGATCCTGGTCGGGCGGACCAACCGCGTGCTCGACAAGCTGCACCAGCTCTCGGTCAGCGATCCGGCAAGTTTCGAGATCCAGAACTCTGCCGACAGCCAGTTCGTCCCGCAGATGGTCGACTATCTCTACCAGCGGCTGCAACGGCGCGGCTATACCGAGCGCGACGTGCGCCGCATGGTCAACCAGGAGCGTAACATCTTCGCCGCCCTGCTGGTCGCGCTGGGTCATGGCGACGCGATGATTTCCGGCCTTACGCGAACCTTCGCCCAGACGGCGCGCGAGATCAACATGGTGCTCGACGAGAAGCCGGGTGCGCTGCCCTTCGGCATCCACCTGATGATCGGCAAGAATTACACCGTGTTCCTCGCCGACACGACGATCAACGAACGCCCCTCCGCCCCCGAACTCGCCCATATCGCCAAGCAGACCGCGGCGGTGGCCAAGCGGCTGGGTCACGAGCCGCGGGTCGCCTTCCTCAGCTATTCGACTTTCGGCAATCCGTCGGGCAAATGGCTCGAGAACATCCGCGACGCGGTGGCGATCCTCGATGCCGAGGACGTGGGTTTCGAATACGAAGGCGAAATGGCACCCGATGCCGCGCTCAATCCGACGGTTATGAAGCTCTATCCGTTCAGCCGTCTTTCGGGCCCGGCGAACGTGCTCATCATGCCGGGTCTCCAGTCGGCCAATCTTTCGGCCAAGCTGCTGCGCGAACTGGCGGGCAACGCCACAATCGGCCCGATGCTGGTAGGCATGGAAAAGCCGGTGCAGATCGCCCCGATGACCGCGATCGCGCCCGACGTGCTGACGCTCGCCGTGCTCGCGGCAGCCGGAGTGGTGGACTGACGTCATGGCTCAGACGCGCATCGTCCTCACCGTTACCGGCAACGACCGGCCGGGCCTGACCTCGGCGCTGGCCGATGCGATCGTCGCGGCGGGCGGCAACTGGCAGGAAGGGCACTTCAGCCGCCTGGGCGGGCTTTACGTCGGCTCGGTGCTGGTCGAGCTGGACGAGAGCAAGGTCGGGCAACTGGACGAGGGTGCCAGGGCGCTCGACATCGGCGACCTGCGCGTGGTGGCAAGCCGGGCGCGTGACGACGATGGGCCGCAGGGCCAGCCGTTCCTGTTCGAACTCGTCGGCGCGGACCGGCCCGGCATCATCAGCCAGGTCACGGCAGCACTGGCGAAACTCGGCGCGAATATCGAGAGCCTGTCGAGCCACGAGGAAGCTGCCGCATGGGGCGGCGAGCGGCTGTTCCGCGCGGAAGTTCTCGCCACCCTGCCCGAAGGGATCGAGCCCGAGGCTGCGCAGGACGCGCTCGAGGCGATCTCGGGCGAGATCATGGTCGACTTCAGTTTCGAAGGCGGTTGACCCCCGGTTCATCAGGCTTTTCATAAACTTCTCGCACAGGCCAGTGCCGAAGTGGTATTCTCCCCGGTCCGGGGGGAGCCATTAACGCCATTTTGGAATGGCCAGTCATTTTACCGAAAGATCGTCATGTCGATATTTGCCATGCTCCGCCGCCGCTATCTCGACGTTCTCGGGTCGATCTATATCTACAACGAGCATCGCGGTTACACCGCGATCGACCGGGTGCTGGAAGCCGTCCGTGCCCGCTCGCCCGAGGATACCGCGCTGATCGCCGCCATCGAGCAGCACCGGGTCGACGAGCGCAAGCATTACGTCATGTTCCGCCGCTGGTTCGAACTGCAGGGCCGCATGCCGCTGTCGGTGGACCGGACATTCGGCCACATCGATCGCTTCGTGGAGATCATGTTCCGCAAGAAGATCGACGATCTCGATACGCAGGCGGTGATCGACGACGATAGCCAGTTCGAGAAGCTGTGCCGGGTGATCTCCCTGACCGAACAGCGCGGCTACAAGCAGGTCGAAATCCTGCTCGATCACTTCATGGTCAAGAGCGATCCGGTTCTCATGAAGATCTTCCGCATCATCAAGAAGGACGAGCCGAGCCACTGGGCGCCATATGATGGCTGGCTGCAGGAACACGGCAAGCGCGAGCCCAAGTGGTGGGAGCGCCGCGTGGACACCTTCATCCATTCCGAGCTGCTGTTCCTCAAGCTGCCGTTCCTGTTCCTCAATCCCTTCATCGGCCGCCGCAAGGACTGGGCGGACGCCGGCGAGATGGAAACCGGCACGGTGCCCCTGGCGGCCTGACGCCCGACACCTGCTCGGCTACGTGACTTCCCGGTTCTTCAATCGGCGCGTTGGCGCCATGCTCGTGCGCAACACCGTGTCGAGTTCGCTGTCCTTCGTGGTCAGCTTCGTCGGCTTGTGGGCGCTGGTGACGCTTGCCGACATGAACGAGGTGCTGGCCGCGGCGATCGGTTTCACCGGCGCGCAGATGGTCCATTACGCCCTGGCGCGCGGCTGGATATTCCCCGATTCGGAACGCCGGATGGCGACCGGCTTCGTCATCTTCCTGCTCAATGCCGGGCTGGGCATGGCGATCACGCTCGGCCTCTATGCCGCGCTGCTGGAGTGGACGAGCATGAACTACCTCGTCGCCCGCGTGCTGGTATCGGTCTTCGCGGGGCTGGCGATGTTCGTGTCCAACGCGACGCTCAACTTCCGCAAGGTCTGATCCGGATGCGGGTCGCGCTGTTCTCGGGCAATTACAATTACCTTCGCGAAGGCGCCAATCGTGCGCTCAACAGGCTGGTCGATTACCTCGAGCGCGATTGCGGCGCGCAGGTCCACGCCTATTCGCCGGTAACCGATACGCCGGCCTTCGAGCCTGCCGGAACGCTGGTGCCGGTGCGATCGGTGGCCTTGCCGAAGCGCAGCGAGTTTCGCCTGGCGCTGGGGCTGGACCGGAGGGCGCGGGCGGACCTTGCCGCATTCGACCCGCAGATCGTCCATGTCTCCACGCCGGACATCCTCGGCGTGCGCGCCCAGACTTGGGCAATCGAGCGCAGCATTCCGGTCGTCGCGAGCATGCACACCTTGTTCGAGACCTATCTCGATTACTATGGCTTGGGCTGGCTGCGACCCGCCGCCGAAGCGCATCTGCGGCGGTTCTATCGCCGTGCCGACCATGTGCTCGCTCCAACGGAAGAGCTCGCGCAAGGGCTGGCGGCGATGCGCGGCGACGGTGCGGCAAGCGTCTGGAGCCGCGGCATCGACCGCGAGGGCTTCGACCCGCGCCATCGGGACATGGCGTGGCGCCAATCGCTCGGGATTGCCGACGACGAGGTGGTGGTGCTGTTCTTCGGGCGGCTGGTGCTCGAAAAGGGCATCGACGTCTTCCTCCAGGCCATGCGGGAAGCTGGCAGCCGGGCCAATGTCCGGGCGCTGGTCGTGGGCGAGGGCCCGGCACGCGAACTGTTCGATCGGCTTGAGGGTGCTGTGCTGCTCGGTCATTGCGAGGGCGATGCTCTGGGCCGCGCGGTGGCGAGCGCGGACATCATGCTGACGCCGAGCACGACCGAGACGTTCGGCCAGGTGATTCTCGAATCGATGGCGAGCGGCCTGCCGGTCATCAGCGCCGACGCGGCCAATGCCCGCGCGCTGATCGAGCCGGGCGTGACCGGGTTTCTTTGCGAACCGCGCGATGCGACGGGATATGCCGATGTGGTGGTAACGCTTGCCGGGGACCGCGCCCGCCGCATGGCGATGGGAGCAGCCGCGCGCGAGGCAAGCGCGGCCTATTCGTGGGACGCGGCCTCTGAGCAGGTCGCGTCCGTCTATCGCACGCTCCTGCAGCGCGGCTGACCCCAGGCGGGAGCGGCGCTGAAAAAGTAAAACCCCCATCCCGGGGGCATTGGGATGGGGGTTCGACTAAAGCGTTCGTCACGCTTCGCAAGATGACCAGGAGAGAGATCAGGGCAACAGGGGGGAAACCCGCCTCTCACCACCTTGCTGGGACTATAAATATGGCCTGTGTGATTGCTGGTAAATGAACATTCGGTCGCGGCCTGCCGCAAGCTTGAAACGCCCTCGCGGCGAGGCGTTACGCCCTAGCGACGAGACGATTTTCGCGGATCGGTGAAGCGGAAAGTATTCTCCGCAACGGCCATACCGTACCGCTGGTTGCGCAGTCGCACGGTGGTGCGATTGTTCTGCGCATCGAGCGCTACCCAGTTGGTCAGTGCGTAGCCGCCCGGAGCCTTGGCATCGCGGTTGAAGATCAGCGTGATCACGCCGAACTCCGGCCGCTTGGGATCGCGTACTTCCACGCTGATCACGTTCGGATTGCCGGTCGGCACGAGCTTGCCGTAACGCTTCACGTCTCGGTTGGGATCGAGCAGCGCGCCGAGCGGCGAATTGCTGATCGGCCAGCGTTCGACCTGCTTGACCTCGTAATCGACGAGGTAGAGCGACTTGCCGTTCGAGACGACGACGAAGGGCACGCCCTTCTCGTACTGGAAGCGGATCTTGCCCGGGCGCTTCAGCGTCAGCACGCCGGAAATCGACTTGCCCGACCGGTCGGTCTGGGTGAAGTCGGCCCGCATGGTAGAAATGCCGCGCAAGGCGGCAACCGCCTTGTCAAGATCGCCCGCGGCGGCCTCGACCGGCTGGGATGGAACGAAGAGCGCTGCCGGCACGGCAATCGCAGCGGCCCCTGCCATGACGGCAGTGAGCGGCTTTCTGAAAAGGGAAATCAAGGGTGTCATGCTCCGTGTTCTGGGATCGGAGCATTGAACCATCGCTGAATTCGGAAGGTTCCGGAAATTCAGCTTACTTGATCTTCGCTTCCTTGAATTCGACGTGCTTGCGAACGACCGGGTCATACTTCCGGAAGGTCATCTTCTCGGTGATGTTGCGCGGGTTCTTCTTGGTCACGTAATAGAAGCCGGTGTCGGCGGTCGAGACCAGCTTGATCTTCACGGTTGCGGGCTTCGCCATGGCGGTATCCTAAAAGCTTGATGGGCCGGTCTTCAGCCGAAAAAAATACAGGCGACGCAGCGCGCCGCCCTTCTGCCGCGCGCCATTCGCCGATTCACGTCCGAAAGTCAAGCAGCGGTCGCGCTCACCAGTCGCTGCGCGAGACCTTGCCGCGATTGGCCTTTACCGCGCCGCGCGCCTTCTTGCCCGCGAGCCGCTTGGTCTTGCCGACGCGATTGAGCCTGGTCTTGGCGCGCTTCTTGGGCTGGCGGTGCGCGTCCTCGAGCAGGGCTTCCAGTTTTTCGCGCGCCTCGCTCCGATTCGCGTCCTGCGTGCGGTGCGTCTTCGCCGTGATCAACAGGTCGCCGCTGGCCGTCAGCTTGCTCCCCGCAAGCTCGCGCAGCCGCGCAAAGACGGGAGGCGGCAGGCGCAGCGCATAGATATTCACCCTGAGCTGGACCTCGGTCGCGACCTTGTTGGCGTTCTGACCGCCCGGACCGCTGCCTGCAAGGAAGCTCTCTTCCGCCAGCGCATGGGCGCGGTCGATGATGGCTTCAAGCGGCTCCGGGTCCATCGGGCATGTCCGGAGGCGGGGGCGCGGTGAGGCCGGCGCGCAGAAAATCCTCGGGGAAGGGGGCATAAGCCTCGATCGGCGTCTTGCCCTCGCGCTGCACGGTCAGCGTTTCGGCATGGAGCATGGTCCGCGGTGCGCCCTTGTTCTGGCCACGAACCGGGCCGTAGACCGGATCGCCCAGCAATGGCGCGCCAAGGCCCTGCAGCGCGTGGACGCGCAGCTGGTGGGTACGCCCGGTGGTCGGCCGGAAGCGGATCAGCGAGCGCCGACGGTCGCCCTCGCCGATCGTCTCGAGCAGCTCCCAGTGAGACACCGCGGGCTTGCCTTTTTTGGCGGCGATCATCCGCCAGCCCTTTTCCGCCGAGCTGATCTTGCTCAGCGCGAGTTCGATCGTGCCCGATCGCTCGGCCGGTTCGAAATCGATGATGGCGAGGTAGGTCTTGCCGACGAGCCGGTCCTCGAACGCCTTGTTGAACCGCTTGAGCGCCTTGGGATTGCGCGCCAGCAGCAGGCAGCCGCTGGTATCGGTGTCGAGCCGGTGAACCGGCACAGGCGGCCGCTGGAAGCCGAGCTTCAGCTGCTCGACATGGTCGAACAGGGCCGGGCCGCCGCGCTTCGGGCGGTCGACGGGAAGTCCCGCGGGCTTGTCAATCACCAGCGCTTCGCCGTCTTCGTAGAGAATCGGAATTTCGTTCATCGAAGCGCGCTCTCTATGCGTGCGAGCGCCGTGTCCAGCGCCGTCTCGCTCGCGGCGAAGCTGATGCGGAAACCGTCAGCCCCGCCGAAGGCACTTGCCGGCACGACTGCAACGCCCGCTTCGAGCAGGTGCAGCGCCAGCGCGTTGTCGTCGTCGAACCGGCCCATCAACGGCTTTGCATCGACGAAGCAATAGAATGCACCATCCGGTTCCGGAGTCGAAAGGCTGGGAATTGCGTTGATAGCGCTCACCACGCGGTCGCGGCGACGGCGGAAGGTCGCCCGCCATTCGCCGAGGAAATCCTGGGGGCCGGTCAGCGCGGCGACGGCGGCGGCCTGGCTGACCGAACTCGCATTGCCCGAATTGTGCGATTGCAGACGGGTCATCGCGGAGACCAGTTCCTGCGGGCCGGCCGCGAAGCCGATCCGGAAACCGGTCATCGCGTGGCTTTTCGACACGCCGGAGACGGTCAGCAGCCGGTCTGCTAGGTCGGGCGCGATCGCACCGAGGCTGACGTGGCCTTGCGCACCGTAGACGAGCGGCCAGTAGATATCGTCGCTCATCACCATCACCTTGCGATGGCGGCGCAGGATTTCGGCGATGCGTTCCAGCAGCGCGGGGGGATAGACGGCCCCGGTCGGGTTGCACGGACTGTTGAGCAGCAGCCAGCGGGTACGCGGCGTGATCAGGCGTTTGAGCCGGTCGGGGTCGGGCAGGTAACGATCCTGCGGCGTGGTCGGCAAGGGTACCACCTCGCCGCCTGCAAAGCGCACGATCTGCGGATAGCTGACCCACCAAGGGGCCGGCACGATCACCTCGTCGCCCGGCGCTATGGTGGCGAGCAGCGCCTCGAAAATGGCCTGCTTGCCGCCGGCGGTCACGATGACCTGCGGCCTGGACGTCTCGATCGCGAGATCGCGCGCGAAGTGCCGGACCACCGCCTCGCGCAGATCGGCCGTGCCGGCCACGGGGGTGTAGCGTGTCTTGCCCTCGTCGAGCGCCTGCTTCGCCGCGGCGATGACGTGGGCGGGCGTATCGAAATCTGGCTCTCCGACAGACAGCGAGACGATGTCGCGCCCTTCGCCGCGCAGCGCCGCCGCGCGATCGGTCATCGCCGAAGTCTGCGACGCCTCTATGCGTTCGAGCGCCGGGGACAGGGGAATCATGGAATGAGCTGTGCGGCCATGAGCCCGCGCACCGAATTGCCGAGCAGGAAGCCACCGACCAGGTCGTCCATCCGCACGTCGCCTTCGATTGCCTCGCCGCTGTCGAGCAGCGACCGGCGCAGCACGCCCGGCAACAGCCCGAGCGAAGCGCGCGGGGTGACCAGTTTCCCGTCCCCGCGGCGCACGAAGACATTGGTCCAGCTGCCCTCGGTCAGCAGCCCGTCGGGCCGCAGCAAGAGCGCCTCGTCCGCACCGGCGACGCGGGCGACCAGCAGCGCATCCTCGTAGAAGGCACGGTCGGAGGTCTTGTGGCGCAGCCGCCAGTCGCCGCTGTCGACCGGCAGCGGGAGGATCGCGCAGGGTATCGGCTCCTCGCGCGGCGGGAGCGTGTGCGCTTCCAGCGCGATCTCGCCGCTCCGTGCCAGCATCAGCCGGACCTTGGACAGCCGGTCGAGATCGAAGCACAGCGCCTGGATCTGGTTGCGCGTTGCGTGTCGGTCGAACGCAAAGCCGAGTTCGGCCGCGCTCGCCTTGATCCGTTCGAGATGCAGTTCGAGCAGCGCAATGCCCGCTTCCGGGTCGAAACGCATGGATTCGATCAGGTCGAACGCGGGTGCGGTCATGTCGGGAGCGCTGGCACGGGCGAAGGCACCTTTCAAGATGCACTCGCGCCATTCCGTCTCCGGCTCGCTGTCCGCGACGATAGCCGAACCGATGCCGAGCACGGCGGATCCTTGCCCGTTCTCGATGGGAGTCAGCCGCAAGGTGCGGATCGCTACGTTGAAGGCGGCATCCCCGTCGGCCGAGATCCGCCCGATCGCGCCGCAATAGGGCCCGCGCGCATCGCGTTCGACGGCATCGATCAGTTCCATCGCGCGGATCTTGGGCGCGCCGGTGATCGAACCGCAGGGGAAAATCGCGCGGACGAGGTCGACCACACCCGCTTGCGCTTGCAGTCGCGCCTCGATCGTCGTGGTCATCTGGTGGACCGTCGGATAGCTTTCGACCGCGAACGGCTTCTCGACATGCACCGTGCCGGCTTCGGCGACCCGGCTGAGGTCGTTTCGCAGCAGGTCGACGATCATCAGGTTCTCGGCGCGATCCTTGTCCGAGCCGGCGAGCTCGTCTGCCAGTGCCCGGTCGCTTGCCGCATCCCGGCCTCGCGGGCGCGTGCCTTTCATCGGCTTGGCCCGGATGGTCCGGTCCTTCAGGGACACGAAGAGTTCGGGCGACAGGCTCAGCAGCCAGTGCGATCCATCGAAGATTGCGCCGCCGTAACCGGACTTTGCCGCACCGCGCAGCTGGCGATAGAGCGCCAGGGGTTCGCCGCGCCATGACCCGGCAAGCGGGAAAGTCAGGTTTGCCTGGTAGATGTCGCCGGCCCTGATCGCTTCCTTCAGCGTATCGAATGCCCGTTCGTAGGCGCCCTGTGACAGCTGCGGGACTAGCGGCCCGATCGAGGCATCGCCCGCGCCATGCTCCTGCAGCCAGGCGGGCATGTCGGCAGCCGCGATCTCCTGCTCGCTTTCGAACAGGCCGAGCCAGACCAGCGGCCCGCCCGCTCCTGAACGCGCTGCGGCGAGCGGGGCAAGCCTGGGCTCCAGCGCCAGCCCCGCCTCGTAGGCGATGTAGCCCGCCAGCGGCAGGCCGTGCCGGCGCCGGGCGTCATCCGCGCGTGCGAGTGCATCTTCCACCTCGTCCGCTCGATAGGCGACGAATATCTCGCGCGCCTGGCCGAACAGGTGCGCCGGTGCGGCCCCTTCCTCGCGGGCATCGTCCAGCAATACGAAGGGCGAGGTTTCGGTCATGTGCCCGACCGCCTTAGCCGCTTGCGCTCACAAGTCGAGAACTTGACCGTCGGCAGCGCGGCCCGCATCAGGGCCCGACACGATAGACACGGGAGCTTCACGCGCGATGAGCGACATCTTTCTCGGCCTTGCAGCCAATGGCGAGCGGCAGTCGCTGGCGCTTTCGCGGGCAAACCGGCACGGGCTGATCGCGGGCGCAACCGGCACGGGCAAGACGGTGACCTTGCAGGGCCTCGCCGAGAGCTTTTCCGCGCAGGGTGTCCCGGTTTTCGTCGCCGACGTGAAGGGCGATCTGTCCGGCATCGCAATGCCGGGGTCGCCCACTTTCAAGCACGCCGACAAGCTGGAGGCGCGCGCGAAGGAGCTGGGCATGGAGGACTATGCCTATTCCGACAATCCGGTGATCTTCTGGGATCTGTACGGCGAGCAGGGCCACCCGATCCGCACCACCGTCAGCGAGATGGGGCCGCTGCTGCTCAGCCGGCTGCTGGACTTGAACGAAACGCAGGAAGGCGTGCTGCAGATCGTCTTTCGCCACGCCGACGAGAACGGCCTGTTGCTGCTCGATTTCGCGGATCTGCAGGCGGTGCTTTCCTGGGCATCGGACAATGCGAAGGAGCTGTCAGGGACCTACGGCAACGTCTCCAAGCCTTCGGTCGGCGCGATCCAGCGCCAGCTGCTGAGCTTCGAGAGCCAGGGAGCGAACCTGTTCTTCGGCGAGCCGGCGCTGGAGATCGACGATTTCCTCAAGGTCGACGAACAGGGCCGCGGCTTCGTCAACGTGCTCGCCGCGGACAAGCTCATGCGCAGCCCGAAGCTTTATGCGACGTTCCTGTTGTGGCTGCTTGCCGAACTGTTCGAAAGCCTGCCCGAAGTCGGCGATCCGGAAAAGCCGAAGCTGGTGTTCTTCTTCGACGAGGCGCACTTGCTGTTCGACGATGCGCCCAAGGCGCTCGAAGACAAGATCGAGCAGGTCGTGCGGCTAATCCGATCCAAGGGGGTGGGGGTGTTCTTCGTCACCCAGAACCCGATCGATATTCCCGAAGAAGTCGCCGGCCAGCTTGGCAACCGCGTGCAGCATGCCTTGCGCGCCTTCACCCCGCGCGACCAGCGCGCGATCAAGGCCGCATCAGAGACGTTCCGGATAAATCCCGAACTCGATGTCGAGGAAGCGATCACCCAGCTCAAGGTGGGCGAGGCGCTGGTCTCCACGCTCGACGAGGACGGCGCGCCGACGATCGTCCAGCGCACGCTGATCAAGCCGCCGCGCAGCCGCCTCGGCCCGGTAACGCCCAAGGAGCGGGCGATAATCCAGTCGGTCAGTCCGGTGGAAGGCAAATACGATACCAGCGTCGATCGCGAGAGTGCCGCCGAAGTGCTCGCGCAGAAGGCCGCCGATGCCGAGGCGACCGCGCAGGAGGTCGCCGACAAGGGGCGCGAGGAAGTCGGCAAGCGCGAGCGCAAGAGCACCTCGATATGGGGCAAGGCGGGCAAGGCCGCCGCGACCGCCGCTGCCGGCTCCCTGAGCTCGATTGCCGTGGCGACGGTGCTGGGCAAGAAGTCGCGCGCGGACCCCTTGCGCACCGGGGCCACTGCCTTCGTGCGCAACATCATCGGCGGGTTGATGCGCTAGCTAGAGCGGCAGGCGGATTTCGGCGCGCAGCCCGCCCTGTGGGCGGTTTGCCAGCACGAGCGTTCCGCCATGCTGTTCGGCGATCGCGCGCGCGAGCGTCAGGCCCAGGCCCGCGCCGCCGGTCGCGCGATTGCGGCTGGTCTCTCCTCGCTGGAACGGCTCGAGCATGGACGCGATCCGGTCGGCCGGGATGCCGGGACCATCGTCGTCGACCTGCAGCACCGCTTGCCCTTCGCGCTCCAGCAACGAAACGCGCGCCGTGCCGCCGTAGCGCAGCGCATTGCCGACCAGATTGCGCAGTGCGCGCTTGAGCCAAGTCTCGCGGACGGGCGCGACTACGCGCGGCGATGCCTGGAGCGTTACCGGCTCGCCCATGTCCTCGTATTCCTCGACCACCGATGCGGCGAGCGCGGCCAGGTCCACGCGCTCGGCTGCGCCGTCGGCCCTGCCGATGCGGGCCAGCGACAGGATATCGTCGAGAGTGCGCGCAATATCCTCGATCGTCGCGGCCATTTTCGCGCGCGCAATCTCGTCCGGCACGCTCTCGATACGCACGCGCAAGGCTGCGAGCGGGGTTTTCAGGTCGTGGCCGATCGCGCCGAGCATCACGTCCTTCTCGTCGAGCATCGAGCCGATGCGCATTTCCATCGCGTTGTGGGCGGCGATCAGGCGGCGCAGGTCGTCAGGGCCGGCGGGCGCCAGCGGGCCGGTCGCGTTGCCGCTCGCGGCAAAGGCCTCGGTCCGGCGGGTCAGCGCGCCGAGAGGGCGGGTCAATTGCCGCAAAATCAGGAACAGGGGCGCTGCGAGCAGGAGGAGGACCAGCACCACCTGCATCACCAGCAACCGCACGGGCGCGGTCTCCGCAGGCGGCACGGGTACGCGCGCGACTTGCCAGGGGGTATCGGGGTCGGCCCGGATGGCGGCGACGATGATATGCTGATTTGCCCTGTTCTGCGGCACGCCGGCCCGGCGCAGGAAAGGTGCGACCAGCGGGTCGTCGATCGCCCGCCGCGTGGTCACGATCACTTCGCCGGGGACGATCCCGCGCGCGGACAGCAGTTCGGCGAGCGCTTCGGCGCGCTCGGCATCGGCAGTCTCGCCCGGTAGCAGCGGGGGGCCGGTCGATGTCTCGTAACGAAACCGGCGCGGCAACCGCAGGCCGGGCCCATCGGGACCGCGCATACGCGCGCCATCGCGCCGGTGCACGCGTTGGTCGATACGCCCGCGCTCGGCGGCGCCGACACCCAGGTGATAGGCCGCCGCGTTAAGCATGGCGTCCTCGCGCCGTTCCTGCATCGCCCGGTACAGGAGCGCGGCGGAGATCACCTGCGCCACCAGCAGGGCGAGGCCCAGCGCCAGCATGACCTGGCCGAAAAGGCTTTTGGGCACCAGCCTCACGCGGCATCGCCGGGCGGTGCGATCCGCCTGACCGTCGCACCGAAGCGATAACCGCCGCCGCGCACGGTGAGGATGAAATGCGGGACCTTGCTGTCGGCCTCGATCTTGCGCCGCAAACGGCTGACCTGGTTGTCGACCGCCCGGTCGAACAGGTGCGCCTCGCGCCCCTGCACCATGTCGAGCAGCCGGTCGCGGTCGAGCACGCTGCGCGGATTGTCGAGGAAAGCGCGCAGCAGGCGGAACTCCGCGGTCGAGATCGGCACCAGCGTCCCTTCCGGATCGGTCAGCCGGCGCTTGAGCGGATCGAGCCGCCAGCCTTCGAACTCGTAATGCGCATCTTCTTCTGGCGGAGTGGCAGAACGGCTAGCGCGGCGCAGGACCGAGCGGATCCGGGCGACCAGTTCGCGCGGCTCGAACGGCTTGGAAACGTAATCGTCCGCGCCGATCTCGAGGCCGACGATGCGGTCCATCGCCTCGCCCTTGGCGGTGAGCAGGATCACCGGCAGGTGTTGGCTCTCGATCAGGTGGCGGGTGAGCGACAGGCCGTCCTCGCCCGGCATCATGATGTCGACCAGGGCGATGTCGGGCCGCGTGTCGAGCAGGCGGCTGCGCGCCGCCGCGGCGCTGTCGGCTTCCAAGACGTCGAACCCCTGGCCGACGAGATACTCGGCCAGGGGCTCGCGCAGGCTGATCTCGTCATCGACCAGCAGAATGGTTGTAAGGGGCGCTTCCTCGGTCATGATGATCGGCGGTTAGCGCCCCTTCGTGTGGAGCGGCAAGGCTCAGCTCGCAGGCTTTGCCGCGCGGCGTTCCTGCCACCTGGCCTTCATTGCGGCGCGGGCGGCTTCCTGCTCGGCCTTGCTGAGCTGGCCGTTGCCATCGGTATCGACCATCGCGAAGTGCTTGGCCCTTGCGGCATCGAACTCGGCGCGTGTGATCGTGCCGTCGCCATTCGCATCGGCCATCTTGCCCATCATCCGGCCGCCATGCATGCCATCACGCTGCCCGTGCTTGCCGCCGCGCTCGGCCATGCGCTCCTTGCGCATTTCGCGGCCGGCTTCCAGCTCGGCCTGCGAGAGGCCGCCCGACTTGTCGGTGTCGAGCCTGGCGAACATCTGCGCGTGGCGCTCTGCGCGGTCCGGGCGTGCCTTGGCATCGGTGCCGCGACGCTCGGTGCGTTCCGCCATGCGCTCGGCATGGTGGGCCTGCATCTCGGCGAGGCTGACTTCGCCATTGCCGTCGGCATCCAGCGCGGCGAACCGTTCCGGGCCGCGCTGTTCGCGGCGCTCGGCGCGCTTTTCCTTCATCGCGTCGCGATCGGCCTGGGTCAGGACACCGTCGTTGTTGGCATCCATCTTCTGCCACATGGCCGCGGCGGCTGCATTGGCTTCGGCCTTGGTCACGATGCCGTCGCCGTTGGCGTCGGGACTGTGGTGGCCGTCGCGGTGATTATGGGCGGTCGCGGCGCCTGCGATGCCGACCATGGCGAGCGCGGCGGCGCTGAGAGTGAGTGCTTGCTTGCGCATCTTGTATGCTCCTGTGTTCCAATATCTTGAGCTGCGGGAGCGCGTGCCTCGCCTTGGAGGGGGAGGGATCGTGAGGGCACGTCCCCCGCAACTCGTGACCCGGTTCTAGCCGCCGGCTGTCGCAGCCATATGTCGCAAACGCGGCAAAATGTCGCAATTTGTCGCGCAGGAGCAAGTGGGTTCACCGGGGCGCAAGGCGCGCCACGGTCAGTCGGTGCGGGGGCGGTTCTTGGTGCCTTCGCCGGCGGTGATGAACACGCAGGTCGCCGAAGTCCCGACATCGGCGGTATGCCAGGTGCCCGCCGGATTGACGGCATATTCGCCCGCGTCGAGCGGCACGGAGCGGCGCGAGCCGTCCTCGTTTTCCTGGATCAGCACGATGTGACCTGCCGTGCACAGGACCATCTCTTCGCCGACCGGGTGCATCTCCCAGCTGTCCCAGTCTTCATCGAAAACATACATCGACACCAGTCGGCCCTCGGCCCCGTCGGCGCCGTGACGCGCGCCATAGTCCTCGTACCAGCTCATCCCGTCGAACGGCGGCTGCACGACGACGCGCGCGCCCAGAGCGAGGTGGACGAATTGTTCATCCAGCCGGCGCGGTTGCGTATCGCTCACCGGAGTCAGTCCGCCTGTGCCATCAGGAAGGCATTGAGCTTGTTGCCGTCGCGGTCGCGGAAATAGGCGGCGTAGAACACCTGCCCGTTCTCATCCGGCTCGCCGCGCGGGCCAGGAGCACCCTCGTCGGTGCCGCCATTGGCGAGCGCGATCTCGTGGAGCTTGTGAACCTGCTCCTTCGAAGAGCATTCCAGCGCCACCATCGTGCCGTTGCCGACAGTAGCCTCGCCGCCGTCGAACGGCTTGGTCAGGGCAACGCCGGCGGGACCATCCAGCTTGCCCCAGGCGATGAAGCTATCGAACTCCATCATCCGTCCGACGCCCATTTCGGCAGCGATCGCGTCGTAGAACGGTGCGCCGGCTTGGAGGTCGTTGGTACCGAGCGTGACATATCCGATCATGCGAAAACTCCCCGAGTCGTTTTGCGGCCCGTGTGGAACATTACAGGAACACGCTTGGCCCTGCAAGCCGGGTCACAGCGGGGCGCAATTGGCCTCCAGCCACGCGAGATCCTCGCCGCCAAGCTGGGGGGCGAGCAGGTCGCGGGTGCGGGCGTGATAGGCATCGACCCAGGCGATCTCGGCAGGTGTCAGCAGGTCCTTGTCGATCAGCTTGCGGTCGAGCGGCACGAAGGTCAGCGTTTCGAACGCGAGGTAGTCGCCCTCGCTCTCGATCTTAGCCGGCACCACCAGCACCAGGTTCTCGATCCGGATGCCGTAGTGGCCCTGCTTGTAGTAGCCGGGCTCGTTCGAAAGGATCATCCCGGCGCGCAGCGGCGTCTCGGTCCCGGCGAAAGCGCCGCCCGGCTTGCTGATCCGCTGCGGTCCTTCATGGACCGACAGGAAGGCGCCGACACCGTGGCCGGTGCCATGGCCGTAATCGACGCCGCCCTGCCACAGGTGCATGCGCGCCAGCGCGTCGAGCGCACCGCCGCTGGTCTTGTCGGGGAAACGCTGCATGGCGAGCTGGATGTGGCCCTTGAGGACGCGGGTATTGCGCTCGCGCATCTCGGCAGAGGGTTCGCCGGGCCCGATCCACACCGTGCGGGTGATGTCGGTGGTCCCGTCGCGATACTGGCCGCCCGAATCGACGAGGTAGATGCTCGACGGCGGGATCGCGATGTTGCTGTCTTCATCGACCTTGTAATGCGGCAGCGCGGCATGCGGGCCGGCGGCGCTGATGGTGTCGAACGACAGGTCCTGCAGCACGCCGGTTTCCTCGCGGAAGGCCTGCAGCTTGGCCGCGGCCGACAGCTCGTCGACGTCGCCGGACGGACCCTCGACCTCGAGCCAGCGGAGGAACCGCGATACCGCAGCACCGTCGCGCGCCTGCGCGTCGCGGTGGCCCTGCTGCTCTGCCGGGTTCTTGATCGCCTTGGGCAGGATCGTCGGGTCGGGAGCGGCAACGGCCGTGGCCCCGCCATCCTCGAGCAGCTGGAAGATCGCCGCCACCGCATTGCCCGGATCGGCCGCCACGCGCTTGCCGGAAAACTCGCCGAGCGCGGCTTCGAAACCGTCGCGCGGGCGGATGCGGACGGCATTGCCGAGGTGGCGTTCAAGGTCCGGCGTGACCTTGTCGGGGGCGATGAACAGGTCCGCCGTGCCGTCGGCATGCGCGATCACGTAGGACAGCGCGACCGGCGTGTGGTCGACGTCCTTGCCCCGGATGTTGAGCAGCCAGGCGACCGAATCGAGCGCGGAGATCACCGCGGCATCGTAGCCTTCGCGCTTGAGCCAGTCGGCGACCTCGGCGCGCTTGTCCGCGCTCGATCGGCCAGCGGCGGAATCGTCCTGCGCGAAGGCAGGTGCGGGCGAGGGTTCTGGCCGGTCGTGCCACACCGCATCGATCGGGTTGCTGTCGACCGGAACGAGTTCTCCGGCGATCTTCCCGAGCGCCGCGGCAAGGTCGCTGGCCCAGCCGCGCGAGTGCAGCCAGGCATCGTAGCCGATGCGCGCACCCTTGCGGGCGTGCTCGACCAGCCACCCGGCATGGCTTTCGTCGGGGACCGAGCGGTATTCGAACAGCTTGCCGTCGACCTGGTCGCGCACCTGGACGGTATAGCGCCCGTCGACGAACATGGCCGCGCCGAGACCTTCGTATTCGCCCGCGAGCACGATCGCGCTGCCCGCGCTGCCGCCGAAGCCGGTCAGCCAGGCGAGCCGCTGGGCGTAGCTGCCGACGTATTCGCTCATGTGCTCGTCGGAAATCGGGACTACGAAACCGTCGAGGCCCCGCTTTTCCAGTTCCTGCCGCAGGGCTGCAAGTCGCGCTTCGTGGGTCTGTCTCAGCATATCGTCGATCCTGTCGTTGCGTGTCGGCGGCTCGACTTCTAACGGGAGAAGGAGCCGCGCGGGTCAAATCGTCGCTCCAACATAAGGAGCCGGTCGCCCGCTGGCCACCCGCTTATCCAGATCCCGTTCCTCAGGTGTCGCCGCTATGAAACCCGCACACGCCTTTGCCGCCCTGCTGGCCGGCTTTTCGACCATCCTCGCCTCGGGCCCCGCGCTGGCCGACGCAGCACCAAGCAAGAAGGATTCCGCCCAAGTGAAGCAGTCCGCGAGCGTCGCGCCCCCTATCGCCGAGAAGCGCGACTACGAATATACCTATCACGGGATCACGATCGCCGATCCCTATCACTGGCTTCGCGACAGCAGCTATCCGGTGATCGACGACAAGGACATTCTCGATCACCTCAAGGCCGAGAACGCCTATTTCGAAGCCCAGATGGCACCGCACGAGGGGCTGGTCGAAACGATCTTCCAGGAGATCAAGGGCCGGGTGAAGGAAGACGACAGCTCGGTCCCGCAGAAGGACGGCGACTGGGTCTACTGGGAGGAAACCGAGGAAGGCGCGCAATATTCCAAGCACTATCGTCGCCCGGTGGCCGGCGGCGAAGCCCAATTGCTTCTCGACGAGAACCAGCTGGCGGAAGGTCACGAGTATTTCCGCCTCGGTGCCTTTTCCATCAGCAAGGACGGGCGCTACCTCGCCTATTCGACCGATACCGACGGGTCGGAGCGCTACACCGGTGTCGTCAAGGACCTGGGGAGCGGCGAACTGCTGCCCGACCGGATCGAGGGTATCAACGGCGGGCTGACCTGGCTCGCGAACGACACCATGCTCGCCTACGGCCGCGCCAACGAGCAATGGCGGGTCGAGCACGTCCGGCTGCACAGGCTGGGCACCGATAACGAGGCCGACCTGGAGATCTTCACCGAGCCCGGGCGACCTGGCTTCACCGTGTCGAAGTGGCTGTCGGCGCAGGAAGACTGGCTGATCATCTCGACCGGCAACCACGACACCAACGAGATCCGCATCGTGCGCGCCGACGATCCGACCGGCGAGCAAATCCTGGTCCGCGCGAGCCAGCCGAAGATCGAATATACGCTCGACGTGCGCGGCGACACGCTGTTCATCCGCGCCAACGACACCCACGACAATTTCCGGCTGGCGACCGCGAAGCTTTCCGAGCCGGGCAAGTGGTCGACGCTGATCGAGGGTTCGGACGAATTCTACCTGACCGATTTCGACCTGTTCAAGGATTTCTACGTCACCGAAGGGCGGATCGACGGCCTCGACCAGGTGCAGGTCCGCAGCTATGCGGACCCGGCCGATTTCAAGGCGATCAGCTTCCCCGAAGCGAGCTATTCGACCGGGCTGTCAGACAATCCCGAATACAACGTCGACAAGCTGCGCCTGTCGTATGATTCGATGGTCACGCCGAGCTCGGTCTATGACTACCACGTCGCAGACGGACGGCTCGAACTGCTCAAGCAGCGCGAAATTCCCTCGGGCTACGACCAGTCGCAATACGTGACCGAGCGGCTGTTGATCCCGGCGCGCGACGGCACGATGGTCCCGGCGACTCTGATGATGCGCAAGGATCGCGATGCCATCAACGGCGGGCCGGGCGGGCCGCTGCATGTCGAGGCCTACGGCTCCTACGGCAATGCCTTCCCGCCCTATTTCAGCGGGGCGCGCCTCAGTCTCGTCGATCGCGGCGTGGCCTATGTCATTGCGCATGTTCGCGGCGGCGACGACCTCGGCAAGCGCTGGCACGACCAAGGCAAGCTCAACGCGCGGACCAACACGTTCAACGACGTCATCGACGTTGCCGAGGGGCTGGCCGAGCGCGGCTATACCAGGGCCGGACGGATCAGCGCCTCGGGCGGCTCGGCGGGTGGCACGCTGATGGGCGTGATTGCCAACCAGCGACCCGACCTGTTCCGCGCCATCGTCGCCGACGTGCCTTTCGTCGACGTGCTCAATACGATGCTCGACGATACGCTGCCGCTGACCCCGGGCGAGTTCCCCGAATGGGGCAATCCGATCGCCAGCAAGCAGGCCTTTGCCTATATCCTCAGCTACAGCCCGTACGACCAGGTGATCGCGCAGGACTATCCCGCGATGCTGGTCACGGCCGGGCTCAACGATCCGCGGGTGACCTACTGGGAGCCGGCCAAATGGGTCGGCAAGCTGCGCGAACTCAAGACCGACGACAACACGCTGCTGTTCAAGATCAACATGGGCGCGGGGCACGGCGGCAAGTCGGGACGCTACGAGGCATGGCGCGAGACCGGCCAGCAGTACGCTTTCCTCCTGTGGCAGCACGGCCTGGCCAAGTGAGCGCGATTCGCAACATCGTCTTCGACATCGGCAATGTTTTCGTGCGGTGGGACCCGCTCGCCATAGTCGAGGCGGCGTTCGGTATCTCCGGGGATGACGCGCTGGCACGGCGCCAGGCGATCTTTGCGGACAACGACATCTGGCGTGCGCTAAACCGGGGCGAGTACACGCAGGACGGCGCGCGCGACGCCTATGTCGAAGCGGGCCTGTTCACGCAGGACGAGGCCCACGGCTTCTTCGCGGCGGTCTACGACAGCTTCCACCTTCTGGAGGACACACCTCCGCTCCTGGAGCGCTTGGTCGCCGCCGACTATCGCACCTTCGCGCTGACCGACAACGTGATCGAGGTGGTCGCGCACCTGTCGCAAACGCATGACTGGTGGGCGCATTTCGAAGGGGTGACCAATTCGGCCGAGGTGGGCGTGCTCAAGCCCGACCCGGCCATGTACGCGCACGTGCTCGAAACCAACGGCCTCGCGCCGCACGAGACGGTCTTCTTCGACGACATGCCGCGCAATGTCGACGGCGCGAAAGCGGCCGGCATGCATGCCTTCCTGTTTACCGACGCAGCGCAGGCGGAGCGCGACCTGGCAACACTGGGAGTGCAGGTTTGACGGCCCGCTTCAGGCAGGAATTCGTCGCCGAGCCGCAGCACATCGACGAGCTCGGCCACGTCAACAACACAGTCTGGGTCGGCTGGGTGCAGGACATGGCGACCGCGCACTGGCAGGCCGCCGCAGATGCAGAACATCGCGAGCGCTTCTTCTGGGTCGTGATCCGCCACGAGATCGATTATCGCGGCAATATCGGGCCCGGCGAAACGGTGACCGGTGAAACCTGGATCGAAGGCGGGCCGAAAGGCGCCAAGTCGCTGCGGCGGGTCGATTTTCGCGATTCCGAAGGCCGCCTGATCGTCTCTGCCGCTACCACCTGGGCGATGCTCGAGCGCGAGAGCCAGCGCCTCGCGCGGGTGCGCCCGGAAATTCTCGCCCCTTTCCAATAGCCTCGCCGCGACCTCGGCGCGATGTCGCGTTGTGGACATCTTTTGTGATGGTTTGTCACATATCCGTCATGCACGGCGCATAGAGGCGACCCCGAAACGTCACAAATGACATCAGGCGGGGTACCGACACATGAAATTCCCGATTACGAGCGCGGTGGTGGCCGTTGCGGTTGCAAGTGGCTGGGCGCTTCCCGCCCAGGCGCAGGACGCCGACAGCGCGGCCGTGCAGCAGGAACTTGCCGAGATGCGCGCGATGATGGCCCGCATGGCCGCCCGCATCGATACGCTGGAAGGCGAATTGGCGCAGGCCGAGGCGAAGGCCGACGCGGCGCAGACCAGCGCCGGCGAAGCAGTCGCAAGCGCGGCCGCAGCACAGGAAACCGCGTCCAAGGCTCCGTCGATTGCATGGAAGGGCGCCCCGCTGATCGAGGGCGAGGGTGGCTGGAGCTTCAAGCCGCGCGGGCGCCTGATGTACGACGTCGGCTTCAGCAGCGCGCCGTCTTCGACCGGGCGTGCCGACGGTTTCGGCAACGAGGCGCGCCGCGCCCGTCTGGGCGTCGAGGGCGATATCCCCGGCGGCTTCGGCTACAAGTTCGAGCTCGATTTCGCCGGCGGCGAGGTCGATGCGACCGACGCGTACCTCTCCTACGGCGATGGCCCGATCGAGGTGATCGTCGGCCAGCACAACAACTTCCAGTCGCTCGACGAGCTGACCAGCAGCCTGCATTCGAGCTTCATCGAGCGGGCCGCCTTCACCGACGCCTTCGGCTTCGAGCGCCGGGTCGGCGCTTCGGTGACATACAAGCAGGGCATCGTCCTCGCGCAGGCGGGCCTCTTCACCGACAACATCAACGACACGTCGAGCAAGAACCGCGGCGCGGATGCCCGGCTGGTGCTGATGCCCAAGATGGGCGACGCGCAGCTCCACCTCGGTGGCTCGGTCCATTACAACGACCTCGACGATCCGGCGGCGAGCGTGCGCTACCGCCAGCGACCTTTCGTCCACTTCACCTCGGAGCGCTTCGTCAACACCGGCAATCTCGCCGCTGCGAGCGAGACCGGCTACGGCCTCGAGGGCGCCGTCATCGCCGGGCCGTTCCACGCCGCGGCGGAAGGGTTCTGGCAACAGGTCTCGCGCCCCGGCGCGCTGTCCGATCCGACCTTCTTCGGCGGCTATGCGGAAGTCGGCTACTTCCTGACTTCGGGCGACAGCCGCGGCTACAAGAGCGGCAAGTTCGACCGCGTGAAGCCCGCCAACCCGGTCGGCAAGGGCGGCTTCGGTTCGGTCCAGGTCAACCTGCGCTACGACTATCTCGATCTCAACGATGCCGGCATTACCGGCGGCATCCAGAACGCCTACCAAGCCTCGCTGATCTGGAAGCCGACCGACTACGTCCTGTTCAGCCTCAACTACGGCAAGCAGGCCTACGACGACGCGGTCTATGCCGCGGCCGGCGGCGACACCTCCTACAGTGTCGATGCCTTCGGTGCGCGCGCCCAGGTCGACTTCTGATCGCCTGTCACGTTTGTGTCATGAACCGCGCCTAATCGCGCATGCATCCATCCAACGGGGAATACGAAAAATGAAACTCTTCAAATCCGCCTGCTTCGCTGCCGTCGCCACCCTGGCGCTTGCCGGTTGCGGCGAGAATTCGGCTGGCGGCGGCGCGCGCGATTCGATCCGTGCGGTCGGCTCGTCGACGGTCTATCCCTTTGCCAAGAACGTCGCCGAAAGCTTCGTGCGCTCGCACCCCGACTACAAGTCGCCGATCATCGAATCGATCGGTTCGGGCGCAGGCATCGCCGAATTCTGCAAGGGCGTCGGTGCCAACACCGCCGACATCGCCAATGCCTCGCGCCGGATGAAGGCGAGCGAGTTCGCCGACTGCCAGGCCAATGGCGTCAATGAAATCGTCGAAATCCAGGTCGGC
Organism: Qipengyuania oceanensis; assembly: GCF_009827535.1. NCBI lineage: Bacteria > Pseudomonadati > Pseudomonadota > Alphaproteobacteria > Sphingomonadales > Erythrobacteraceae > Qipengyuania > Qipengyuania oceanensis. The sequence continues at coordinate 1,983,908 of NZ_WTYN01000001.1, forward strand.
CTCGACGGTATCGCGCTCGCTTCGGCCAAGGGCGGGATCGACATGGCTCTCACTCCCGAGCTCGTCTACAAGGCGCTGGCCGCCCGTCCGTTCGGCAAGGAACAGATCGCCAAGACCTGGAAGGACGTCGATCCCTCGTTCCCGGCCACCCCGATCCTCGTCTACGGCCCGCCGTCGACCTCCGGCACGCGCGACGCGCTCAAGGAGCTGATCCTCGAGGCAGGCTGCAAGACCGATCCGGCCACCGCGGCGCTCAAGGACAGCAACGAGGACGAGTTCAAGAAGGTCTGCACCGAAGTGCGTTCGGACGGCGCCTACGTCGACCAGGGCGAGCAGGACAACCTCATCGTCCAGAAGATCGAAGGCAATCCGAACGCCGTTGGCATCTTCGGCTACAGCTATCTCGAAGAGAACGCCGACAAGGTCCACGGCCTGACGATGAACGGGGTCGAGCCGACCTACGAGAACATCGCCAGCTTTGAATATCCGGGTGCGCGCCCGCTGTTCATGTACGTCAAGAAGGCGCATCTCGACGCCATTCCGGGCCTCAAGGAGTTCCTCGCAGAGTGGACGACGATGTGGTCGAAGGACGGCCCGCTCGCCAAGATCGGCCTGGTCGCTTCGCCCGATGACGTGATGGCCAAGAACCAGGCTGCCGCGACGCAGTTCACCACGCTCGATGGCAGCGAACTGAAGTAAGCCTGCGATCCGCCCCGGCGGAATGCAGCATCAAGAAAAAGGGCCGCTCCGTCAGTGCGACGGGGCGGCCCTTCTCGTTTGGGCAGGTGAGCCGGGTCAGAAGGTGACCGTGCCCCGGACGTAAAGGAAGCGGCCGCTGAACCCGAACGGCGAGAGCGAGGAATAGGGCAGGAAGCTGTTGTTCGTGCCGAAGTTCACCCCGTCGACCACGCCGACCGGCAGGCGGTCCGGATATTCGTCGAGCAGGTTGTTCGCGCCAACCGCCAGCTCGAAGAAGTCGGTCGGCTTCACCCGTGCCTCGAGGTCGACGACCCATTTCGGGCTCAGTTCGATGTCACCCGGCGCCTCGCCCGCAGGCACGCTGATGTCGTTGCGGATCTGCGGATTGGCGTCGGACGAAGCCAGGCCGTTCAGCGTCGCGGTGGTGACGCCATCGGCCAGCAGGATCTTGCCGTAGCGGTTCGCATTGACCGTGAGGCCGAACGGCCCGTTGTCGAGCGAGGCCCCCAGGTTCAGCTTGTTGCTCGGCTGACCGTCGGTCAGGCGCAAGCTTTCCTGCCGGGCGAACAGGCGGTTGGCGGTAAAGCCGCTGAAATCGCGCCGGTCGGTGATCTTGGTGTCGTTGATGTTAAAACCGACGTTGAGGCGCAGCGTGCCGATCCCGAATTCGGGGACACGGTAGCTGCCGACGATGTCGAGGCCCTGTGTCCGCGTGTCGATCCCGTTGATGAAGAACCGACCCGAAGTGCCGACCACGCCGGCGTTCTGCAGGATCTGCTCCACGTCGGCACCCTGCAGGTTCTCCGTCAGGACGATGCGGTCGTTGATCTCGATATTGTAGTAGTCGGCGGTGATGCTCAGCCCCGGGACCATGGTGAAGACCACGCCGGCGCTGAGGTTGAGCGATTCCTCGGGCTCGAGCGGCTGCGAACCGAGCGCGATCGCGATCGGCGAACCGACCGGGAAGGTCCCGACTTCGATCAGCTGACCGCCGACGTTGTTGGTCGAAGTGGTCGAGAAATACTGCTGGGCCATGCCGGGTGCACGGAAACCGGTCGATGCCGAGCCGCGGATGCCCAGCCCGTCGATCGGCTCGAAGCGCGCGGCCACCTTGCCGTTGATCGTGCTGCCGAAGTCCGAGAAGTGCTCGTAACGGCCCGCGACCTGGATGTTGAACATGTCCGACAGGTCGGTGTCGAGCTCGGCGTAGACCGCGTAACTGTCACGCGATTCGTCGATCGCCGTGCTCGGCGAGAAGCCCGGGAAGACCTGTGCGCCGGGGGCCGAGGCAGGTGTCGTGAAGGCGAACGGCCCGGCGACGTAGCTCTGCAGTTCGCCCGCAACGATCTTGTAGTTCTCGTTGCGCCATTCGGCACCGAGCGCGAGCGAGGAATCGCCGATGCCCAGGTTGATGTCGCGCTGCGCGTCGAAATTGACCGCCGTCTGGCCCGCACGCAGGCCGCCGGCGTTGAAATTGCGCTTGCTGACATCGCCGCCGAGCGAGGCGTTCCAGCTGTTCGACACGCCGTAATCCAGACGGTTCGAACCGTAGCCGATCGAGAGGTCGAGGTTCCATCCTGCGGCATCGCCGCGGACGCCAAAAGTGCCCGCGACATCCTCGATCGTGCTGTCGATCTGCGGCAGGAAGCCGTCGGGGTAGTAGGGCACCCCGCCGTTGGCGAGGTCGCGGTTACGGGTATCGAGCGATCGGCGGTAGAAGCCGGTGCCGTTGCCGTCGCGGATGCCGTAGCTGCCGAAGCTGTAGAGCTCCCAGTCGGCGCCGAGGTCCATCCCGGCGTTGACGAAGAAGTTGAACGCTTGCGATTCGCCGTCGCCATAACGGTGGCTGAAACGGTCGAAACTGGTTTCGCGCGGGTCGCCCGTGCCCGAATACTGGCGACGCAGGTCGGGGCCGGACCGGTTGGTCGGCGAACGGTCGACATATTCGGCGGTGAAATTGAGATAGCCGCCGACGCCGACCGGCAGACCGATGTTGGTGCCGATCGTCCAGGTTTCGCCGTCGCGGCGCTTGCGCTCCTCGTCGCTGAAGACGATGTTCGGATTGTCGCTCGCGCCGGTTGTCGGAGAGACGCTGGCGATCTCGAACACGTCTTCCATCGTGGTGCGGTACTTGCCGTAGGACGCGCGGGCGATCCCGCCTTCGCTCTTCTTGAGCTGGATGTTGATCACCCCGGCAATCGCGTCGGATCCGTAAAGCGACGAGGCGCCGTCGCGCAGCACTTCGATGCGGCCGATCGCCAGCGGCGGGATGGCATTCATGTCGACGCCCGCCGAACCGCGACCGATCGAGCCGTTGAGGTTGAGCAGCGAGGAGATGTGGCGGCGCTTGCCGTTGACCAGCACGAGCACCTGGTCGGGCGCGAGGCCACGCAGGGTCGCCGGACGCAGCGAGTCCGTACCGTCGGTCAGCGAGGGCTGGGGGAAGTTGAACGAGGGAACGAGATTGTTGAGCAACCTGTTCGTTTCGGTGGTTCCTTGCTGGAGCAGGGCATCGGATGAGATGACGTCGATCGGGACCGAGCTTTCGGCCACGGTGCGATCGGTCCGGCGGGTACCGGTGACGATGATCTGCTGTTCGGGCACGGCTTCGCCGGCTTCGCTGGCGCCGTCGATTTCCTGCGCCAGCGCGGGCTGGGCGAATGATGCCAGGCCGACGCCGCTGGCGGCCGCGAGCAGATAAGTCTTGAAACGCATAACCATTTCCTCCGCATGGTATGAACCGCGCGAGGATGGCCACTTGCGTCTCAAAAGATAAGCGTCACCGCCACTTGAACAGCATTATTTCACCGACTGTAACTTCTCCGTCACAATGCTGCGCGGATCACTTTGCGGCAGCTTCCGCCAGTCCCCGCGTGATCTGGTCGCCGACTGCTTCCCGCAGCGCCGCGCATTCCCGCACGACTGCCAGCGAACGATCGAGATCGAGCTGGCCGCTGCCCTGGCTGGCGATGAAGGGTGTCAGCGCGGCCTGGACCGCTTCCGCTTCGCTGGCGCTGCAGAACCCGCCGCCCAGCCCGAACATCTGGTTGCCGAAGCCGGAGAACCAGTCGGCCACGGTGTCGAAGTTCGCCACCGCGTAGTCGAAGGTCGCCTGCCGCGTGGCGGGTGAGCCGAGGAGCGGGAACAGCGTGTAGATCTTCTCGAGGCTGTTGAGCTTGGGATTGTCGGTCAGGCCGAAGACGTAGGGCGCGAGGTCCGGGCGATCGATGCCGCCCAGTGCCTGCACCCCCGCCTGCCGGAAGCGCGAGTCCGTGCTGGCGAGAACCGCTTCGAACAGGCGCTGCGAAGCCGGCTGGCCGCCTTGCTGTACGTAAGCCGAGAAAGCCTGCGCCTGGTATGCCGGGTCGAGCGCATCGGCGTCTCCGGCGAGCGACGCTGCAGCTGCCGCGGCGAGCTTGTCGCGCAGAGCCTCATCCTCGCCGGAGCCGAAAAGGAAAGCGACCAGGCGCTGGCGGAGCGAGGACACTTCGGGATCTTCGCTCGCGTAGGCACCGCGCGAGAAATCGGTGCCGAGGCTCGCCAGCCGCTCGGAGTAGAGCGAGCGGATGAAGGCGGCGTAGTTCTTGCGATCCTGTGCCGTCATCAGCCGGTTCTTGAGGCTCGACAGCTTGCCGGGGATGAAGGCGGCGACATCTGCTTCCGGGTGGGCTGCAAGGACTCTCGCCGTAGCGAGAACCTGGCTGAAATCGGTCGCGCCGGCCATGAAGCCGGCATAGGCGCTGTCGGCAACCGCCAGTGCTTCGCGCGCGGGCAGGCCGGGGGCAGCCGCGATCAGCCGGCTCCAGTCCTGTTCGGGCAGCGCGAAACGGTAATAGCCGTTGCCTCCGGCGTTGGGCATCAGATACGCGCCCTTGCCCACGTCGAAGCCGGGCAGATCCCCGCTCTTGCCGTCGAGCAAGGTGCATTCCTGCTTGATCCCGTTGCTCGCGCAGACCGGGATGATCCACTGCGACATGCTTTCGCGCTCGACCCCGATCGGCGTGAAGTGCGATTGGGCGATTGCATATCCGTCGCCCTTGCGGGTCACGGTAACCAGGGGCACGCCGCGCTGGCTGGTGAAGCTCTGGAACGCGGGAACGATGCGCGGGTCGTCCGACACGCTGCCGATCGAGTCGTAGAATTCCTCGGCCGTGGCATTGCCCCAGGCGAACCGCTGCAAGTGTCGGCGGACGCCCGCTTGGAAGGCCTGTTCGCCGAGGTAGCTTTCGAACATGCCGAGGACGTGGCCGCCCTTCTGGTAGGTGATTCCGTCGAAAGTCGCCTTGATGTCCTCGTTGCGCAGGACTTCCTGGTGGATCGGACGCCCGATGGTGCGCGAATCGTCGTCCATCGTGGCGAGCGCACCGGAAATCTGCGCGACCCCGATCCCGAGGCTCGGATCCCAGGCTTCGCCGATCTTGTCGCCCATCCAGCTGGCGAAGGCCTCGTTCAGCCAGATGTCGTCCCACCAGCGCGGGGTGACCAGATTGCCGAACCACTGGTGCGCCAGCTCGTGCGCGACGACGTTGCCGAAACTCGCCTTCTGCGAATTGGGCGCATCCTCGCCCATCAGCAGCAACGGGTCCATGTAGGTGATGAGCCCGGCGTTCTCCATCGCGCCGCCCATGATCGGCGAGGCGATCTGGTCGAGCTTTTCGTAAGGATATTCGATGCCGAAATAGTTCTCGAGCAGCCCGAGGATCTCGGGCGTTTCCGACAGGCCGTAAGCGAGCTTGTCTTCCTGCCCCGCGGTCGCGATGTGCCGCAGTTCGAGAGGCCTTTTCCTGACTTCGTTGGCCGGGACGGTCAGGCCCTTCTCGGTGAAATCACCGACCGCGAGCGCCACCAGATAGCTCGGCAGCGGCTTGGTCGGGGCGAAATCGTAGCGCACCCGGTCGCCTGCCAGCGGACGCTCGCGCACCAGCGGCGTATTGGCATAGGCCCACTGGTCCTTCGGCACGGTGATGGAGATCTGGTAGGGCGTCTTGTGGCGGGGTTCGTCGAAGCCAGGGAACATCCGCCGCGCATCGAACGGCTCCATCTGCGTCCACGCGTACCACTTGTCGCCGACCTGGACACGGTAGAGCCCCTCCGCGCCGACCCTGAACTGCGAGCTGTAGTCGAACACGAGCCGGTAGTCCCCGGCGGGCAGTTCGCGTGCGAAATCGAGCGCGGCGACGCCGGTGGTCAGGACCTGTTCGTAGGTCGCGCCGATCACGCTGCCATCGGACGCGACGGCGCTGACCGAGTGCATGTCGAGCCCCATCCCGTGCAGGTAGAGGCGGCTGGTCGCCTCGTTCAGCGTCATGTCGATTTCGGTGTGCCCGCTGAAGGTTTCCTTCGCCGGGTCGACGGCCATGTCGATGCGATAGGATCTGGGCGCGGCGCGATCGCTCAATTCGCCGACGGGCGGCTCTTCTGCGGCAATGGCTGCGGTGGTGGCGAAGAGCGAAGCGGACAGTGCGAGCACTGCGGAAAAGCGACGGCGCATACATTCTCCCGGAAAAGGAAAGGGCAAGCCGTCAGTCCCTCCGGCCCGCCCCGTCCGATAGCGCAACTGCTAACAGTTGAAACCGGTTTTGCAAGCGCCGACTGCGCCGCCTATTCCGCCACGGTCCAGCTGGTGACGATGCGGTTGGAAGGGCCGTCGGGCTCGATCACCACGATCGATCCGCGCGAGCGCAACCGCTCCGCCAGCGCTGCCACCGGCGCCTCCGGCCCCGCGAGCGAAACCGGGGTTCCGGTGCGCCGCGCCGCCCATTCGAGCAGGTGCAGTTGGTCGGTCGCGCTGTCGGGCACCTTGCCGTCTTCCACGGGGATGTCGGGCAGCGCGACCAGCGGCGGGCGCAGTTGCACGCTCCAGCCGGCCACGCTGGCGGAGATCCGCTGTTCGAGCGCGCGGTATCCGGACAATGTCAGCCCGTCGAGCGGCCTTGCCGTGACCATCGCGCGCCGGTTGCTCCGGTCGATCGTGACGTCTTCCTTGCCGACCCCGGCGACGAGCGCGAGCTCGCTGGTCATGGTCGCGATCTGGCGTTCGGTCGCGGCTTCCTGCTCGGCAGCGCGAGCCCGGGCAAGCTCGGCCTGCTCGGCAGCGCCCGGATTTGCGCCGACCCGGAACTGGTCGATCGACACGTTGGCATTTTCGCCGAGCTGGCGCTCGACTTCGGCAGTGACACTGGCATTGGCGCCCGACCGGAATTCCGGCGTCAGGACCGTCGCGGTGATGCCCACCGGACTGCTGTCCCAGTCGATCTCCAACGAGCTGATCCGTGCCTTGGGCGGAAAGGCAGCGGTGATCGCCGTGCGCGCGATGCGCGTCCCGTTCGTCTCGGTGACGATCTGTCGCAGCGACAGGAAAAGCGGAATGGCGAGCGCCACGAACACGACGAAGATCCCGATGCTCTGAAACCAGCCCTGCCGGCTCGAAAGCGTGGTCCTGAAGCCGTAAAGCCGCGCCATGACGGTTGCCGTCAATGCAATGGTCAGGAAGTTGGTCACGTAGAGCGCCAGTGCGCCGCCGAACACGGTCCAGTTGAGCGTCGCCAGGCCGAAACCGACGACCGCGAGCGGCGGCATGAGGGCGGTCGCGATGGCGACGCCGACGATTGTCCCCTCGCGCCCGCGGATCATCGCATAACTGCCGGCGAGCGAGGAAAACAGCGCCACCATCAGGTCGAAGATATTGGGCCGGGTGCGCGAGGCGATCTCCTCGGTGACCGTCTGTAGCGGCGAGACCAGCACGATAAGCGCGCTGAACCCGACCGCCACGATCGAACCGATGGCCAGCGACTTGGCGCTGATCCGCAGCCACTTCTGCTTGCCCGACGCCAGCGCGAATCCGACGCCGAGGATCGGGTTCATCAACGGCGAGAGCAGCATGGCCCCGATGACGACCGCGGGGGAACTGAGCAGCAGGCCCAGGATCGCGATGCCCGCCGACATCGTCGTCATGAAGATATAACGCGGCGTCGCCGGGCTTTCGGAAGCGATCTTGGCGATCACCGCCTGCTGGTCGATGCTGTCGCGCACGTCGCGCTGCCACCAGCCGCGGATCGGCGCGATGGCGCGGCCGATCGGACTGTAGACCCAGCTGGCGACCCGTTCCGCCTGTTCCATGGCGGTGGGATCGGGCCGACCGAGCGCTTCTTCTGCGGGCTCGCTATCGGCGCGTTGTTTGCCGGAGGTGGTCGTGGGGCTGTCCATGCGGCGGCGCGACTACAGCGGGTTGCCGTCCTGGTCGCGGAAAATCTCGCGCCGGCCGACGTGGTTGGCAGGGCCGACGAGGCCTTCGGACTCCATCCGCTCGATCCACTTGGCCGCCGTGTTGTAACCGACACCCATCTGCCGCTGGAGCCACGAACCCGATGCCTTCTGGTTCTCGATCACGATCTGGCAGGCCTGGCGATACTTGCGCTCGTCGGGATTGTCCGAGGCGGTGAACTCGTCCTCGAAGTTGAAGCCACCGCCATCTTCGGGCTCTTCGGTGACCGCATCGATGTAGTCCGGGCTGCCCTGGCCGCGCCAGTGGCTCGCCACTTCCTCGACTTCCTCGTCTGAGACGAACGGCCCGTGGACGCGCACCAGCGCCCCGGTCGACGGCTTGTAGAGCATGTCGCCGCGCCCGAGCAGCTGTTCCGCGCCCTGTTCGCCCAGGATGGTCCGGCTGTCGATCCGGCTGGTGACGTTGAAGCTGATGCGGGTCGGCAGGTTGGCCTTGATGACGCCGGTGATGACGTCGACCGAGGGGCGCTGCGTCGCCATGATCAGGTGGATGCCAGCCGCGCGCGACTTCTGGCTTAGGCGCTGGATCAGCACTTCGATTTCCTTGCCGACGGTGACCATCAGGTCGGCGAGCTCGTCGACGATCAGCACGATCTGCGGCAGCACCTCGTAATCGAGCTGTTCTTCCTCGAACAGTTCCTCGCCGGTGTCCGGGTCGAAGCCGGTCTGCACCCGGCGGCCCAGCGGCTTGCCCTTGGCGATCGCGGTCTTCACCCGGTCGTTGAAGCCGCCGATGTTGCGGGCGCCGATGCTCGACATCATGCGATAGCGGCGCTCCATTTCCTCGACCGCCCATTTCAGTGCGCGAACCGACTTGTGCGGCTCGGTCACGACCGGCGAGAGCAAGTGCGGGATATCGTCGTAGCTCTTGAGTTCGAGCACCTTGGGATCGATCAGGATCAAGCGGCATTCAGCCGGCGTGAACCGGTAGAGCAGGCTCATCAGGATGCAGTTCAGACCGACCGACTTGCCCGAACCGGTGGTCCCCGCGACCAGCAGGTGCGGCATGGCGGCAAGGTCGGCCACGATCGGCTCGCCCGCAATGTCCTTGCCCAGGATGATCGGCAGATTGCCCTTGTTGTCGGCGAAAGCCTCGCTCGCCATCAGCTCTTTCAGAGCGACCATCTGGCGATCGGCATTGGGCAGTTCGATGCCGAGCACGGTCTTGCCGGGAATCGACGAAACGCGCGCCGAGATCGCGCTCATGTTGCGGGCGATGTCCTCGGCGAGGCCGACCACGCGGCTCGCCTTGATCCCGGGTGCAGGCTCCAGCTCGTACATGGTCACGACCGGGCCGGTGCGGACAGCGGTGATCTCGCCCTTGACGTTGAAATCGTCGAGCACGTTCTCGAGCAGGCGCGCGTTGCGCTCCAGCGCCATCTTGTCGAGCTTGGGCGCATTGTTCGCCGGCGGATCGGTAAGCAGTTCCAGGCTCGGCAGCTCGTAATTGGCGAACAGGTCCTTCTGCTGCGCCTTGGGCTTGGCTTTCGCGGGCCGGGGCGGGGCACTCGGATCGGTGATTTCGGGTGCCCGGCGCGGCGCGATGGCGGTGGCTGCCTCGTCGTCCTCCTCCGCCGTCTCGCTCTTGCGCACGCGCCTGGTCTTGACCGGCTTGTAGGCAGCGTCGGCCTCGATCACGCGGCTCGAACGGTGGAACAGATTGCCCAGGAAATTGGGCAGGGTGAACAGGCGGCCCCAGTCGATCGCGAAAACGCGGGTCGCCAGCGCGATCCCCGCGGCCAGCCATGCGGTTGCAAGGCCCAGGACGACCCAGCCCTCGATCTCGGGGCCGAAACGCGCACCGATTGCTTCTGTCACGCGCGCACCCAGCAGTCCTGCGGTGCCGCCGAGGCTCGCCGGAAGCGAGCCGCCGACCCCCGGGATCGCCAGCGCAAGCACGGTCCCGACCAGCACGATCGCCAGCATCAGCATGCCGAGCGGCAGCCACCAGCGATAGTCGGTCTCGTCCTCTTCGTCCTCGACTCCGCGGATGAGGTTGCGGGCGGCGACATAGAGGAACGGCAGCAGCAGCAGGCCGGGCAGGCCGAACAGATAGAGCAGCTTGTCCGAGGCCCAGGCACCCGGCGCGCCCATCCAGTTACGGATGTCGTTGCCAGATGCCGCGGTCGATGCGCTCGGATCGGTCTGGGTATAGCTCGCCACCGCCAGGCCGATGAACACCATCAGCGCGAACAGCAGGCCGGCACCCGTTATCTGGCCCGCACGGCGCAGCGAACGACGGAAGGCGGCCCGCCAGTCGACGTTGCTCCGGCTCATCGCGCGGCTTGCCATGTGTGCTTCCCCTATCCGTAATCGCGGGAGAGATTCGCAGAGCGGGGACTCGCCGTCAAGAAAGCCCGTCGATAGCGGCCCAGCGTGGCCAATCGAGCACACGTGCCTTGGCGGACGTCATTCCGCCGAGCGCGATGACCGGAAGTCGCGCGTGCCGGGCAAGCAGGCGAAAGAGCGCCGGCCCGAGCGTGGCCGCGCCTTCGTGCGAGCGCGTCCCGAAGACCGGCGAGAGGAGCACCGCGTCCGCGCCGAGCCTGTTTGCAAGGCCGATCTCTGCCAGGTCGTGGGCAGTCGCGAGGTGCAGCAGTTCGCGCCGGCGCGGAACGAGGCTGCGCGGCGCGCCATAGATCCCGTCGGCTCCCCATTCGCGCGCCGTCAGCGCGCTGTCGGCGAGGACCACTACATGGCCGCGCGCCTTCGCCAGGTGACGCAGCTTGCGGAATCGCTGCCAGCGTTCGCGGTCGGGAAGGTGATAGTGCCGGTAGATGAAGCCGCTGCCGCGCGGCATCCGGACCAGCGCCTGTTCCAGCACGCTGTCGTTGCGCTCGTCGGAGATCAGCCAGAGGTGGGGGAGGGCCTTCCTATCCGTCACCGCCTCGCTATAGCGGCGCGCGATGGAAGCACCAGCCACAGCACTCGAAGAAGTCGAAGCGAACATAGCGCTCGCCTGCAAGCGCGCGCGTCGCGAAACCGGCGAAGTCACGCTGATCGCAGTCAGCAAGACGCATCCGCCAGAGGCCATCGAGCCGTTGCTGCAGGCCGGTCATCGCGTATTCGGCGAGAACCGCGTTCAGGAAGCGCAGGGCAAGTGGCCTGCGCTGCGCCAGCGCTATCCCGACGTCGAGCTGCACCTGATCGGGCAGCTGCAAAGCAACAAGGCAGACGATGCGGTGGCGCTGTTCGACTGCATCCATTCGGTCGACCGGTCGAGCCTGGTCAAGGCGCTCGGCAAGGCAATGGACAAGGCAGGCAGGCGCGTCCCGTGCTTCGTGCAGGTCGATGTCGGAGAGGAAGAACAGAAGGGTGGCTGCGCGATCGCCGAACTGCCCGACCTGCTGGCACAGGCGCGCGAGGCGGGCATTCCGGTCGCCGGCCTCATGTGCATTCCGCCCTTCGATATCGAACCCGCTCCATTCTTCGCGCTGCTCGACAGGCTGGCGGCGGACAACGGGCTTACCGGGCGGAGCATGGGCATGAGCGGCGATTACGAGACCGCCATCATGCTCGGGGCAACGCATGTCAGGGTTGGAACGGCGCTGTTCGGGCAGCGGGGGTGACGCGAGCGCGCAGATAGACCCCTGGTTCGCGGAAGCGATTCAGGGCCGCTCGTGGGGCTTGGTTGCGTCGGTCACGTTTTCGTCGTGGCCACTCTTGTCGCTGAAGAAGGCCAGCGCGAAAAGGCCGGTACCCAGAAGAACGGACACGAACACACCCAGTATCGTCGCTACGACCATGTGGATCGAAACCGGCCCCTGGCTACTGAGGAAGAACAGGGCGCCGACGACCATGAGAACGCCGGCGCCGAGGACTATCAGCAGCATTTGCTTAAGCTCGCGTTTTGCTTTCTCACGCCTCAAAGGCATTGTTGTCTCCGATCAGCCAGGCCCGGTAATTGGTGAATGGGCCAGCTCGATAGCTTCTATCTAAGCTCTTCGTGCCAAGCCTGGCCAACGCCTTTATCGGCTCACACTGAACGATCACCCCGATGATGGATGCTTGTCCATCGCCCGGCAAACCGCTGGTTCACGCGTCTTCGAGTTCGGCCTGCCGCTCGTCGCTCGCAGCTTCGAGCAGGCGCTCCTCGATCTGGCTCATCCGCCCCTTGCCCTCGACCTTGTGGCCGGTGAGATCGGTGACGTAGAACGTGTCGGTCGCCCGCTCGCCGTAATTCGTGACATGCGCCGAATGGACCACGAGGTTGCTTTCGAACAAGGCGCGCGCGAGCCGGTTCAGCAAGGCCGGGCGGTCGCGCGCGGTCACTTCCAGCACGGTGAAGCGGTTGGAGGCGCTATTGTCGAACACCACGCGCGGGCGCACGTCGAAGGCCTTGGCGCGGTTCCTCGCCAGCGGGCGCTGCGCGAGCCGGGGCACGAGTTCGATCCGGTTGCCCAGCGCATCGGCGATCGACTTGCGCAGCCGTTCGATCTGGCCATCCTCGCGGAAAGGTTGGCCGAGGGGATCCTGCACCAGGAAATTGTCGACCGCATAGCCGCGCCGCGAGGTGTGGATCCGCGCATCGATGATGTTGCCGCCGGCAAGGTGGATGCCGCCCGCGATGCGATAGAACAGGCCCGGGTGGTCGGCGGCAATGATGCTCACCAGCGTCGCCCCGCGTGCTTCGTAGTATTCGCAATGGATCGAGAGGTGTTCCTCGATCTCGCGCGCCACCTGGTACTGGACGAGGTTGAGCGCGATGATGTCGTCCGGCTCGGCGATCCAGTAGGCATCGTCCAGCAGGCCGCCGATCTCGTCGACCAGCGCGGCGCGCTCTCCCAGCCGCTCGCGCACCATTGCCTTCTTCGCCTCGACCCGCTCCTTGCGACCGTGCCGGACGTGGCCCAGTCGCAAACGCTCCTGCGCCGCGTCGTAGAGTTCCCCGATCAGCTGGCCCTTCCAGCTGTTCCACGTCCCCGGGCCGACCGCGCGAATATCCACCGCGGTCAGGATGGCGAGGTTCTTGAGCCGCTCGAGGCTTTGCACTTCGCCGACGAAATCCTCGATCGTCTTGGGATCGGTCAGGTCGCGCTTCTGCGCGGTCGAACTCATCAGCAGATGGAAGCGAACGAGCCAGGCGACGAGTTCGGTTTCCGCATCATCGAGCCCGAAGCGCGGGCACAGTTCCTCGGCGACGTCCGCGCCGAGCACCGAATGGTCGCCGCCACGCCCTTTGGCGATATCGTGGAGCAGCACCGCGACATAGAGAGCGCGGCGCGAAGCCAGCTTGTGAATCAGCTTGGTCGCGCGCGGGTGATCGACTTTCAGCTCGCCCTTCTCGATCTGGTTCAGCAGGCCGATCGCGCGGATCGTGTGTTCGTCGACCGTGTAGTGATGATACATGTCGAACTGCATCTGCGCGTTGACCTTGCCGAAATCGGGCACGAAGCGGCCGAAGACGCTCGCTTCGTTCATCCAGCGCAGCACCATCTCGGGATCGTTGCGGCCGCACAGCAGATCGAGGAACAGGGCATTCGCGCGCGGATCGTCGCGCACCTCGCGCCGGATCAGCCCGCTGTCGCGGTCCGCGATGCGCATCGTTTCCGGGTGGATTTCGAGCTGGTGTTCCTCCGCGATCTGGAAGATCTCGATCAGCCGGACCGGGTCCTTGCGAAACCAGTCGTCGGACGGCGCCGCGATCCGGCCACCATCGACCTTGTACCCCTTGAGCATGCGAGGCTTGGGATTGAAGCCGGCGAGCAAGCCGGTGCGGCGGCGACGCTTCGCGAAGGTCTCGTCGATGTGCGCCAGGAAGATGCCGGTCAGGCTGCCGACCCGCTTCGCCTGCAGGAAATAATACTGCATGAAGCGCTCGACCGCGCTCTTGCCGGGCCGGTCGGCGAAATTCATCCGCTCGGCGACTTCGCGTTGCAGGTCGAAGGTAAGCCGGTCCTCTGCGCGCCCGGTAATGATGTGCATGTGACAGCGCACCGCCAGCAGGAAGCCCTCGGCGCGGCGGAAGCTGCGATATTCGGCCTGGGTGAAAAGCTCGGCATCGACGAGGTCGGCGGCGCTCCTGACCCGGTGGATGTATTTTCCGATCCAGTAGAGCGTCTGCAGGTCGCGCAGCCCGCCCTTGCCGTCCTTCACATTGGGTTCGACGACATAGCGGCTGTCGCCCATGCGCTTGTGCCGGTCGTTGCGCTCGGCCAGCTTGTCGGCGACGAATTCGCGTTCCGTGCCGGCGACGACATCCTTGCGGAAACGGTGCGAAGCCTCGTCGTAGAGTTCCTGGTCGCCCCACACGTAACGCCCTTCGAGCAGCGCGGTGCGGATCGTTACGTCCTCGCGCGCGAGGCGTATCGAATCGTCGATCGTCCGGCTCGAATGCCCGACCTTGAGCTGCAGGTCCCACAGGAAATAGAGGATCGATTCGATCACCTGCTCGCACCACGGCACGCGCTTGCCGGGGGTCAGGAAGGCGATGTCCACGTCCGAATGCGGCGCCATTTCCGCGCGCCCGTATCCGCCGACCGCCATGATCGTCAGCCGCTCGCCCTGCAACCGGTTTCCCGGCGGATAGACGTGGGCGACGATGTGATCGTAGATCAGCCGGACCAGTTGATCGATCAGAAAGCTCTGCCCGGCGGTGCATTCGTGCCCGGCGGAAGGCTTCGCGTCCAGGCGGCGGGCTATCTCCGCACGCCCGTCGTCGAGCGCCTGCTTCAGGATCGCGACGACCGCCGGGCGCGACTTTTCCCCCTCGGCTTCCCACGCGGCGGCGATCGCCTCGGCCAGCGCTCGCCGGTCGATGATCTCGCGCTGCCTCGGGATGCCGAGATCGTTCAAGCGGCCTCGACCTGGCCCTGATAGGCCGCCTTGACGGTGCGCTTGTCGACCTTCTGCGTGCCCAGCCGCGGCAGCGGTTCCTCGCTCTGCCACAGGTGCTGCGGCACCTTGAAGGGTGCGATGTGATCGCGCAGGAACGCGGTCAGTTCTTCCGGTGACAGGCTCTCGCCCTCGCGAACGAAATAGACCGCCGCGACGACTTCACCCAGCCGTTCGTCGGGCAGGCCGAACACGCTGCATTCGGCGACCGCGGGGTGCGAATAGATCGATTCCTCCACCTCGATGCAGGCGATGTTCTCGCCGCCGCGGATGATGATGTCCTTCTTGCGATCGACGATGAAGAGATAGTCGTCCTCGTCCATGTAGCCGAGGTCGCCGGTGCGGAAATAACCGTCGTCGGTGAATGCTGCGGCAGTCGCTTCCTCGTTGCGCCAGTAGCCGTTGAAATTGCAGACCGAGCGGATCGAGACCTCGCCCACCTGCCCCGCCGGCAGCGGCTTTCCGGCATCGTCGAGGATTGCCATGTCGACCAGCGGTTTCGAGGGCATCCCGGTCGAGCCGGGTTTGGCGAGGTAGTTCTCGTTGAGATTGCCCGCGCCGACGCCATTGGTTTCGGTCAGGCCGTAGCCGAGCACCGGGAAGCCTTCGGGAAAGGCCTCGCGGATCTTCTTCACGTGCTCGGGCGGGCGGGGCGCGCCGCCGGCGGCAAAGGTCTTGCATGCCGACAGGTCGTATTTCTCGCGGTCCGGGTGGTTGGCGATCTCGTAGCTCATCAGCGGCACGCCGACGAAATAGGTCACCTGTTCTTCGGCCAGCAGTCGCAGCGCCTCGCCGGCGTCCCACCTGGGCATCAGCACGAGCTTGCGCCCCATCGCGAGGCTCTGGAGGAACAGCGGCACTTCGCCGGTGACGTGGAATAGCGGCACAGTGATCAGCGCGGAGGGCTGGACTGTCGGCATCTCGCCACGCTCGGTGAACAGCTGCACGATCATCGCGGTCTGCGCGACGTAGTTCATCACCCCGCTGACGACCCCGAGATGATCCGAGTAGGCCCCCTTGGGAAAACCGGTCGAGCCGGAGGTGTAGAGGATCGTGGCCAGGTCTTCCGGGCCGAGCTCGCCGAGCATCGCCATCGCGGTGTCGCCTTCGGCCCAGTATTCGGAAAGCCCCTTGGCGAGGTCTGCGTCGTGGTCGAACACCACGACCTTGGCGCAATGTTCCTCGCCTTCAAGCCGGGCGGCGCGCTGCGCGTCGGCCAGCACCAGAGAGCATTCGCACAGGTTGATGCCGTAGGCGAGTTCCTCGCCCGTCCACCAGCCGTTGAGCAAAGTGGCGCAGCCGCCCGCCATCAGCGTGCCCATGTAGCTGACGATCCAGCCGATCGAGTTGCGCGCGGCAATCCCGACCCGGTCGCCTTTCCGGACGCCCTGCCTGGTGGCAAGGCCGTGCGCGACGTTGCGTGCAGCGGCGTAGACTTCGCCGAAGGTCATCCGCTTGTCGCCGTCGACGAGGAAGAGCGCGTCCTTGTGCTCGTTGCAGAAGTGCGCGAAATAATGCGAGAGGCTGGGCGGCGCGTTCACGAAGGCGGGCATCTTGACCCCGCGCCGATCGATATCCTTGAGTTCGAACATCTGTCCCGGGGCGGTGACAGCGTTGGTGATGCGTTCGATATCCTTGTCGAGTTCGGTCGGCATGGTCGTGTCTGGTCCTCTCCAATCGGTGCGCAGCCGCTATCGGCCTTCGCTGTCTGAAATGGGCATGTGCGCGCAGGGTTTCCCCAAACCCCCTGCTATGCCAAAAGCCGCGCGAACGATGCCGCGTGGCGTCGAACCATTCCTAGGGGGTTCGCAACTTGCTGTCACTACTGCTCGCCCAGAGCGCTTCCGATGCGATCATGTGGGAAGATTTCGGGTTGCGGCCGGGCATCGATCTCGGCTTCTTCACCTTGCGATTCTACGCCCTTGCATACCTTGCAGGCATCGCGCTCGGCTACTGGCACCTGACCAGGATGATTAAGGCACCCGGCGCGCCGATGGCGCAGCGCCATGCCGAGGACCTGTTCTTCTACTGCACGCTCGGGATCATCCTGGGCGGACGGCTGGGATATTCGATCTTCTACATGCCCAGCCTGTGGGACAATCCGATCGACGTGCTCAAGACCTGGGAAGGCGGGATGAGCTTCCACGGCGGGCTGATCGGGGTGCTGATCGCGATCGGCTGGGTCTGCTGGCGCGGCAAGCTGCCGTTCCTGCGCGTGTGCGACTACATCGCGGTCAACGTCCCGTTCGGGATGCTGTTCGGGCGGCTGGCCAATTTCGTGAACGGCGAGCTGTGGGGCCGCCCGGCCGACGTGCCGTGGGCGATGATCTTTCCGACCGATCCGCTGCAGGTCCCGCGCCACCCGAGCCAGCTGTATGAGGCGGGTCTCGAAGGCGCATTGCTGGTCATCGTGATGCTCTATCTCTTCTGGCGCACGCGGGCGCGCTTCCGTCCGGGACTGCTGGTCGGCATCTTTACCGCAGGGATCGCGGCGGGCCGCTTCGTCGTCGAATTCTTCCGCGAGCCGGACGCCCAGCTGGCGGAATTCGCGCGCGAAACCGGCCTCAACATGGGCCAGTGGCTGACCATCCCGCTGATCCTGGTCGGCATCGGCCTCGCGATCTGGTCTCTGATGCGCCCGCCGCTGGCGAGTGGCGCGGCCACTGCACCCGCGGCGACCGGGGCCGGGACCGCTCCTACGACGTCATGAGCGATCATGCCCGCGGCGATGCGGCGGAGCGTTTCCGCCGGCTGATCCGCGCGCACGGGCCGATCTCGGTCCCCCAGTACATGGGCGAATCGAATGCGCTCTATTATGCCTCGCGCGACCCGCTCGGGGCCGCGCGGGAAAGCGGCGGCGATTTCGTCACCGCGCCCGAAGTCAGCCAGATGTTCGGCGAATTGCTGGGCGCCTGGCTCGCCGACATGTGGGCGCGGGCGGGCCGGCCGGAGCGGATCGCCTATGTCGAGGCGGGTCCAGGTCGCGGAACGCTGGCGCGCGATGCGTTGCGAGTGATGGGCGGGGCGGGTCTCGCGCCGCAGGTTCATCTGGTCGAGGCCTCGCCCGCCCTGCGCGCCATCCAGCGCGAGGCGTTGCCCGATGCGCAGTTCCACGACGATCCCGCGAGCCTGCCGGACGACGTGCCGCTACTGGTTCTCGCCAACGAGTTCTTCGACGCGCTGCCGATCCGCCAGATCGTGCGGCAGACGGCAGACGGCGAGGGCGGCTGGCGCGAGCGCATGGTGCGGCTGGACGAGGCCGGTTTCGCTTTCGTCGCCGGCGACCGGCCGATGGACCAGGTGGTGCCGCCCCGGTTTGCCGATGCGCCGGCGGGCACGATCATCGAAAGCAATCCCGGTGCCGCGGCTGTCATGCGCGAGCTGGCCGGACGGATCGCAGCCCAGGGCGGCGCCATGCTCGCGATCGACTACGGCTATGGCGAGCCGCGGACGGGATCCAGCCTGCAGGCTGTCCGCGCGCACGAGAAGGTCGATCCCTTCGCCCATCCGGGCGAGGCGGACCTGACCGCGCTGGTCGATTTTCACGCGCTCGTCGAGGTCGCTGGCGAAGCAGGCGCCAGGGTCCTAGGGCTGGCGGAGCAGGGTGCGTTTCTCGAAAGCCTCGGGCTCGCCGCGCGGGCGAGTGCCCTGGCGAGGAATGCGCCACAACGGCTGGAAGAATTGCGCGCCGCGCACCGTCGTCTCGCTCACTCCGAGGAAATGGGGTCGCTGTTCAAGGTGCTGGGCCTTGCCGCTCCGGACTGGCCTGACGGAGCGGGTTTCGCCGGCTAGCGCCCGATCCGCTCGGCCAGCCGCCGCGCAGCTTGCGCCGCCGAGAGCTTGTCGTCCTCGCGATCGACGCTGAAATTCGCTTCGCGCATGGCGGTTACGTCGATCGCGTCGACCAGTGGCTCCAGCGCCTGGAGCAGTTCCTCGTCCGCCGCGGCCTGTGAGTTCACGAGAACGATCGCGTCGTAATTGGGGAAGGCGCCTCGCGGATCCTCGAGCACGGTCAACCGGTCCGCGGCGATCCGCCCGTCCGAGGTATAGGCGCTGATGATGTCCGCCTCGCCCGACTTGAGCGCATTGTACATGAAGGTCGGAGAGAAATTGCGCTGCGCTTTGAATTTCAGGCCATAGGCATCGCGCACCGCGATCCATTCGGGGCGCTCGAAGAACTCGGGGTCGCCGCCGATGACCAAGTCCTGTCCGCGTGCCGCAACGTCCGCGATGCTCTCGAACTGGCCGAAGGTCGCATCCTCGCCCCGCATGGCGAGCCCGTATGCGTTCTCGAATCCCAGCCGGCCGAGCACATGCGTCCCGCTGGTCTCCCGCTCCCACTGGACGATGGCCGCGTACATGGCATCGCGCGGCGGTGTGTCCTCGCGCTTCATCTGGTTGGTCCAGATCGTGCCGGTGTAGTCGACGAGGATGTCGATCGCCCCGCTGGCGACGGCATTGTGCGCGATGGCCGAGCCAAGCCCGTCGCGATATTCGACCTCGTACCCTTGCGCCTCGAGACGCTGGCCGATCAGCCGGGCCAGGATCAGCTGTTCGGAAAAGGTCTTCGCCCCGATCACCACGCGCTCGTCCTCGCCGTATTCCATCTGCGAGGCGAATGCCGCGCCGACCCCCAGCACCACCGCCACGAGGCCGCCCAGCCACAGTGCCCTCGTGCGTGTCGCAAAGCCGCGTTCCACAAGGCCGAGCAGGAAGTCGGCAACCAGCGCGAGACCCGCCGAAGCCACGCAACCGGCCAGCACCAGCGCCCAGTTCTGGGTCTGCAATCCGGCGAAGATCGGATCGCCGAGGCTCGGCTGGCCGATGGTCGTCGCGAGCGTGGCCGCCCCGATGGTCCAGACGGCTGCGGTGCGGATCCCGGCCATGACGAAGGGCGCGGACAGCGGCGCTTCCACCAGCCGCAGCTTCTGCCATTTGGTCATGCCGACGCCATCGGCAGCCTCCAGCACGCCGGGGTCGAGATTGGCCTGCGCCGTCACCGCATTGCGCAGGATGGGCAGCAGTGCATAGAGCGCCAGTGCAAGCAGCGCGGGCAGGAAGCCGAGCGTTGGAAGCCCCTCGCCGAAGACGGCGCGCAGGCTCAGCAGGATCGGAAAGAACAGCGCCAGCAAGGCCAGCGCCGGGACCGTCTGCACCAGGCTCGCGAAACCCAGGGCCACGCGCGCCACGGTCTGCGATCGGCTCGCCCGGACGGCGACCGGCAGCGCGACGATTATGCCGAGTGCTAGCGCGGCGGCAGCCAGCACGACATGCGCGGCCAGCTTGTCGCCGAGGCCCAGCAGGTGGTCCCAGAAGCCGTTCATTGCTCCATCGCCGCCAGCTTCTCGGCCTGCGCCCGCGGCACGGCGACAAGGCCCTGGGCAATGTCGCCGCCGGCCCCGGCGAGCAGCGCGGCAGGCGTCTCATCGGCAACGATGCGCCCTGCATCCATCACCAGGACGCGGTCGGCCAGGAGCAGCGCCTCGGTCATGTCGTGCGTGACCATGACCGACGTCAGGCCGAGCCGGTCGTGCAGCGCGCGCACCCGCTCGCCCAGCGCATCGCGGGTGATCGGGTCGAGCGCGCCGAAGGGTTCGTCCATCAGCAGCAGCTTGGGATCTCCGGCCAGCGCGCGCGCCACGCCGACCCGCTGGCGCTGCCCGCCCGAAAGCTCGTCGGGCATCCGGCTCGCCATGGCCGGTTCCAGTTCGACCAGCTCCAGTAATTCGCCGATCCGCGCCTCGCCGATCGGGTTGCCCGCCAGCCGCGGCCCGATCGCGATGTTTTCGCCCACGTGCATGTGCGGGAAGAGGCCGATCCCCTGGAAGACATAGCCGACCGAGCGCCGCAGCGCGGACGGCGGCAGGCTGGCGACGTCGTCGCCGTCCAGGATGACCCGTCCAGTGCTGGGTTCGACGAGCCGGTTCACCGTCTTGAGCAGGGTCGACTTGCCCGACCCGGAAGCCCCGACCAGCGCGACGAAACTTGCCGCACCGATGGTCAGGTCGACGCCATCGACCGCGGTGACGTCACCGAAATTCCGGGCGATGCCGTCGAAGAGGAGGAACGCGCCCTGTTCCGGAATCAGTCTTCTTCCGCCGGCTGGTAATCGATCTGCTGCAACTCGATCCGCCGACCCGCAGAATCGATGGCGATCATATTGCCCTCGCTGTCCTGGTTTTCCAGCTCCCAGCAATCGCCCTCGACATTCTCGCCATCGGGAAGGAAACAAAGGGCATCGTCGTCGCGGATGTTCCACGTGCCGGTGCCGTTCGGCTCGCCGTTCTTGCGTTCGCGATAGGTCCCGTCGTCATCGAGGAAGGTCGCAAAGACCGACCCGTCCGCGCTTTCGCTGCGCCAGCCGCTGTGGCGCATCATCGGTCGCGGGCCATCCGGCTGGTCGCTGCCGGTCGGCGTGGGCGTGGGCGTCGTTTCGTTCCCGGCAGCCACATCGGCAGCGGTCGCGTTGTCTGCCGCCGCCTCCTCTGCCGGCGTGCAGGCGAGCAGCGCCAGCGCGAGCGTGGTGCAGGAGAGGGGAAGGATGATGCGCATCACACGCGGCCTTTCGGTTGCTTGGTGCGGCATTAGCGCGTGCGGCAACGAAAGGTCAAAGATCGCCGCTGCTTGTCCGTGTTCGCGGTTTGCGCCCGTCCGGCAGCTTCGCTAAGCGCCGCTTGCAACCGAAACCACATACCGTGCCAGGAGAGAGCATGCGCGCGACCCCCGATTTCGACTTCCAGCTGGGCGAGAGCGCCGAGATGATCCGCGAGACGGTCGCGCGGTTCGCCGACGAGCAGATCGCCCCGCTCGCCGCGCGCGTCGATCGAGAGGACTGGTTTCCGCAGGAACTGTGGCCCGCGATGGGCGAACTCGGCCTCCACGGCATCACCGTCGATCCCGAAGATGGCGGCCTCGGCCTCGGCTACCTCGAGCATGTCATCGCGGTCGAGGAAGTCAGCCGAGCGAGCGCGAGCGTCGGCCTTTCCTATGGCGCGCATTCCAATCTCTGCATCAACCAGATCCGCCGCTGGGGCAGCGACGAGCAGAAGGCGAAATACCTCCCCGGCCTGATTTCCGGCGAGCATGTCGGCTCGCTCGCCATGTCGGAGGCGAGCGCCGGGTCGGACGTCGTCTCGATGAAGCTCAAGGCCGAGGAAGTTCAGGGCGGCTACGTGCTCAACGGCACCAAGTTCTGGATCACCAACGCGCCCTATGCCGATACGCTGGTGGTCTATGCCAAGACCGATGGTCATGCAGGATCGCGCGGCATAACCGCTTTCCTGGTCGAAAAGGGCGACGAGGGCTTCTCGATCGGCCAGAAGATCGAGAAGATGGGCATGCGTGGCTCGCCCACGGCGGAACTGGTGTTCGACGACTGCCATATTCCCGAAGACCGCATCATGGGACCATTGAATGGCGGCGTCGGTGTGCTGATGAGCGGCCTCGATTACGAGCGCGTGGTGCTCGCCGGGCTGCAGCTGGGCGTGATGCAGGCGTGCCTCGACACCGTCATTCCCTATCTTCGCGAGCGCAAGCAGTTCGGCAAGCCCATCGGCAGTTTCCAGCTGATGCAGGCCAAGGTCGCCGACATGTATGTCGCGCTGCAATCGGCCCGCGCCTACACCTATGCCGTCGCCAAGGCGTGCGATGCCGACCAGACGACGCGCTTCGACGCGGCGGGCTGCATCCTTCTCGCATCCGAAAACGCGTTCCGCGTGGCCGCCGAGAGCGTCCAGGCGCTGGGCGGTGCGGGCTATACGACCGACTGGCCGGTCGAGCGTTACCTGCGCGATGCCAAGCTGCTCGACATCGGGGCAGGGACGAACGAGATCCGCCGGATGCTGATCGGGCGCGAGCTGATCGGGGCGGCAGGCTAGGCCGCCACGCAGTTCCCGTCGCGAACCCCGCTGACGCTCCCGACGCCGAGGACGATCTTCGCCCTGCGAGAGAAGGTCAGTGCCTGCCAGCGCCCCGAATTGCCGGTCGCCGTGCGGCTGCGCAGGAAGGTTAGGTTGAGCAGCTCGTACTGTTCAGGATCGATCCGCCCTGCATGGAGCATGCAGCGCCACTGGGCGACGTTCCACGCGTAATCGCGCCCGATCCCGTCCTGGTCGATCGTTTGCGAGATCGCGTCGTACCAGCCGAAGATCGCATCGAGCCGCTGCCAGTATTCCTCGCGCGGCATTGCCGAAAGCTTGCGGCGCAGACGATTGATGTCCTCCGACGAGGGAAGCCCGCCCTGCTGCACCCGCGTATCGATCGCCCAGCGAACCTTGCGCATGGTGATCGGCCCATTGGGGAAGACGCGCTGCAGGTCGCCGCGCACGAGTTGCAGCAGGTCGAGGTAATGATCGAGCTGGACCTGCAGCATCCGGGCGCTTTCGAAGAGCGCGGTCAGTTCGCCCATGATGACGGGGTTCAGCTTGCCGTCCGGCCCGTGCGCGGCGAGGATGCCTTCGCGACACGGCTCGCGCACCGGCACGGCGAGGCAGTCCTTGGAGAAGAGCAGCTTGCCATATACCGGAGCAAGCCGCGCGATCTCGCGCTTCGCCTTGCGTTTCGAGCCGAACGAACTGCGCCATTCGAGGAGTACCGGTTGCAGGCTCCCAGTCCCGTAATTCCATTGCGCCATGCCTACCGAGACCAGCTGGCTGTCGAAATTGCCGACCGGCATGGCCCAGCAACCCATGGTCTCGGGGATCGAGGTTTCCTGCATCCTCTCGAAGATCGCCGCCCGGTCGAGCCCGATTTCGGCCAGCTCTCCCGCTACCTGCGGCTCGATGGTCAGAGAAGGCACATCGCCGACCCTGTGACACGGCGGCGGTACGGGGGGCACGTAAGCTCCCTCCTGCGCGGCAACCGGTTGCGACAGAGACATGAACAGCAGCGCGGCTGCAAGCAGGCGGATCGACATCGTTTCCATTGTGACCGCTTGGCGATGCGATGCAAGACCGTTAGGGCGAGGCCCCAAGGAGACACGATGACCGCACCCGCACTCACCTCGAAAATCGACCGGGAAAGCCCGGAGGCAAAGGCGCGCTTCGAGCACAACAAGGGCCTCGCGCAGGAGCTGCGTGCGAAAGTCGCCGAGGCCGCGCTGGGCGGGCCGGAGAAGCACCGCGAACGCCATGTAAGCCGCGGCAAGCTGCTGCCGCGCGAGCGGGTGGAGCGCTTGCTCGATCCGGGCAGCCCCTTCCTCGAGATCGGGCAGCTGGCCGCCAACGGGATGTACGAAGGCGACGTCAACGGCGCCTCGATGATCTGCGGTATCGGCCGCGTCTCGGGTCGCCAGGTGATGATCGTGTGCAACGACCCGACGGTGAAGGGCGGCTCCTACTACCCGATGACCGTCAAGAAACACCTGCGCGCACAGGAAATCGCTCAGGAGAACCGCCTGCCGTGCATCTACCTTGTCGATAGCGGGGGGGCGAACCTGCCCTACCAGGCGGAGGTCTTCCCCGACCGCGAGCACTTCGGGCGGATCTTCTTCAACCAGGCGAATATGTCGGCGCTCGGCATCCCGCAGATCGCCTGCGTGATGGGCAGCTGCACCGCGGGCGGCGCTTATGTCCCCGCCATGTCTGACGAGACGGTCATCGTGCGCAACCAGGGCACGATCTTCCTTGCCGGCCCGCCACTGGTGAAGGCCGCGACCGGCGAAGAGATCAGCGCCGAGGACCTCGGCGGCGGCGACCTCCATGCGAAGAAATCGGGCGTCGTCGACCACCTTGCCGAGAACGACGAACACGCGCTTACCATCGTGCGCGACATCGTCAGTCACCTGGGAGAGAATACCGGTGCGGCGAAGGACGTCTCGCTGAAGGAGCCGCGCCCGCCCAAATTCGATGCGGACGATCTCTACGCAATCGTGCCCGATGACGTGCGCGCGCCCTACGACGTGAAGGAAATCATCGCGCGCCTCGTCGACGGCAGCGAGTTCCACGAGTTCAAGGCGCAGTACGGCAGCACGCTGGTCTGCGGTTTCGCCCACATCTGGGGCATGCCGGTCGCGATCCTCGCCAACAACGGCGTGCTGTTCTCTGAAAGCGCGCAAAAGGGCGCGCATTTCATCGAACTCGCCTGCCAGCGGCGCGTGCCCTTGCTGTTCCTGCAGAACATTTCGGGCTTCATGGTCGGCGGGAAATACGAGGCGGAGGGCATCGCCAAGCACGGCGCAAAGCTCGTCACCGCCGTCGCCACCGCGACCGTACCGAAGATCACCGTCGTCATCGGCGGCAGCTTCGGCGCAGGCAATTACGGGATGGCAGGCCGCGCCTATTCCCCACGTTTCCTCTTCACCTGGCCCAATGCGCGCATCAGCGTGATGGGCGGGGAGCAGGCCGCAAGCGTGCTGGCCACCGTCCACCGCGACGCCGACAGCTGGACGCCCGAAGAGGCCGAAGCCTTCAAGGCCCCGATCCGGCAGAAGTACGAGGACGAAGGCAACCCCTATTACGCCACCGCGCGGCTGTGGGATGACGGCGTGATCGACCCGGTGCAGACCCGCGACGTCCTGGGCCTTGCCTTTGCCGCCTGTCTCGAGGCCCCGATCGCAGAGCGCCCAGCCTTCGGCGTGTTCCGGATGTAGGAACGCAGTAGCGCAAGCGGCGTTGGGAGACTCGTAAGGGGTGGACGGGGAACAAGGAGAGTTCCCGTGAACGACCAGACTACCACACTCCTGATCGTCGCGCTGATCGTGGTAGCCGGTGCTATTGTCGGCTGGCTGCTCATGCAGCGCCGACAGACCAAGGAATTGCGCGAACGCTTCGGCGACGAATACGACCGCACGCTCGATGCGCGCGGCGGTCGCAGCAAGGCCGAAGCCGACCTGCTCGAACGCGAAAAGCGCGTTGCCGAACTCGAAATCCGCAAGCTGACACCTGCCGAGCACGATCGCTACGCCGCCGACTGGACGGCGACCAAGGCGCTGTTCGTCGACGACCCGAAGGCTGCGGTCGGCAAGGCCGATGCACTGCTGACCGACGTCATGCAGTCCAAGGGCTACAAGGTGTCTGACTTCGAGCACCAGCATGCAGACCTCACGGTCGAACATGCCGACGTGGCCACGCATTACCTCGCCGGTCACACCTTATGCGAACGGTGCGAGGCGGGCGAAGCCTCGACCGAGGATTTGCGCCAGGCGATCAACCATTACGAAGCGCTGTTCGATCGCCTCGTCGACGACATCGCGACCCCCGACGATGACGTGACGGTGCGCGGCACCCGGATGGACGAAGCTCCTGCGCGCCCGGCTACCACGGATACCGATGCGCCCCGACCCAATCCCGCGATCGGCGAACCCGTCGTGATCGACCGCGATATCGATGCGGAGGGCACCGTCACCTCCACGTCCACCCAACGCACGACCCTTTGACACGAACCGGCCGCTTGGACGCCTAGACGCGTTTCAAGGTTCGTCACGGAAGGCGGGGCCGCAAGGCCTCGCCTTTTGCGGTTTGCGTGCTAAGGCGATTTTTCAGGGAGAGGGCATGGCCACGCAAACAGAGCGCAAGCCGTCGCTGTCGTCGCGCATCGTGCGCGCGATCATAGAGGCGGTCTATCGCTGGCAGGGTTGGCGGATCGAAGGCGATCTGCCCGACATTCCCAAGTATGTCATCGCCGGCGCGCCGCACACTTCCAACTGGGACTTCGTATTCTTCACCGGGGCCACCGCGGCCCAGGGTGTCAGGCCCAATTTCATGGGCAAGCACACGCTGTTCACGGGCGCGATGCGCAACTTCATGTTCGACATGGGCGGCATTCCCGTCGATCGCACCAAGCGGGCCAATTACGTCGAACAGGTTGCCGACGAATTCGAAAAGCGTGACCGGCTCGCGCTCGTGATCGCCGCTGAAGGGACGCGTTCGTCGAACGGGGAGTGGCGCTCGGGCTTCTATCATATCGCGCGCGCCGCCAACGTGCCGATCGTGCCTGCTTGGGTGATACCGAAGCAGCACCGGCTCGGCTTCGGCCCGGCGATCATGCCGCGCGAAAGCTATGCCGAGACGCTCGCGGAAATCGCCCGCTTCCTGCGTTCCAAGCGGCCGGACTTCAGCCGCTACAAGGTGCTCGAGGCGCAGGCGCAGCGTCTCATCGAGGAGGAAACACATGGTTGAAGCCCTGCTGGTCAATGCGGTAATCCTGCTGGCGGTCGTCCTGGCGCTATGGGCGATTTCGGTGCGGATCGACGACGTGTCGTTCATCGACAGCTTCTGGGGCGCCGGGATGGGCCTCATGGCGATCACCAGCTGGCTGCAGCTCGAGCGGCCAGGCGCGCTTGCCGGCCTGCTGCTGGCTATGACCTGCGCCTGGGGATTCCGGCTCGGCATTCACCTTCTGCGCCGCTGGCGGCGCGAGGGCGAGGACCAGCGCTACAAGCGCATCTTGCGCAAGGATCGCGAGAAGGGGCGCTTCGCCTTTGCCGCGCTGACCAAGGTGTGGCTGGGCCAGGCGGTGCTGCTGTTTCTCGTCTCCAGCCCCGCGCAGGTCGGCATCCTCGCCAGCGAGGCACCGGCTCCTGTCGCCGGCATCGCCTGGGCAGGCATCGCGCTTTACCTGGTCGGCATCTTCTTCGAATGGACCGGCGATTGGCAGCTTGCCCGGTTCAAGGCCGATCCGTCCAACGAGGGCAAGATCCTCGACACCGGCCTGTGGCGCTACACGCGGCACCCGAACTATTTCGGCGATGCCTGTGCGTGGTGGGGCATCTGGCTGGTCACCGCGTCGGCGGGGTGGGAGTGGGCGCTCTACACCGTGGCCGGTCCGATCTTCCTGACCTTTACGCTGACGAAATGGTCGGGCGCGGCCTTGCTCGAATCGGGGATGAAGAAGAAGCGGGGCGACAAATACGCCGACTACATCGCGAGAACTTCCGCCTTCATTCCGATGCCCCCCAAGGCGCGCGGCTGAAAAATCCGAAACTTACGGCTGGTCCGCCCGTTGGAGACACAATCGCTTCAGTGGAGACAACCAGATGAATACCAGGATCCTTCTCGCCTCGCTTGCACCGATCGCCCTCGGCCTTGCCGCCTGCGGTGGCAATGAGACGGCCGAACCGACCGTCGACGATACCGCGGCGACTACGCCCGCGGACACCGCCGTCGCCTATCCCGAGGCGCCGCTCGATGCGCGCGGATCGGTCGATTACGCCGGGACCTATACGCAGAAGGCCGCCGATGGCACGACCCGTTCGATCGTGCTGGGCCCGGAAGATGGCTACACGATCACCAATGCCGATGGCTCGACCAGCACGGGCACTTTCAACTGGTACAGCGACAACAGCCGCATCCTGATCAAGGAAGGCGGCACCAACGAGGTGTACGCAGTGGCGGATGGCTACCTCTACCGCCTCGCAGACGAGAATGCGCCGCTCAACGGCGCGGTCACCGCGGGTAACGCCTATACCAAGGTCAACACGCCCACGATGTGATCGCGAGCCTTTTGGCTTTAAGACCGGCTCTCCGCGTCCTACATTGGAGCGCGTACAGCGATCCGAGGACGTGGAGAACCAGCCGGGATGACCGGAGAAGCAGAAGACCGCCACGCCCTCGTCAAGGCGGCAATGCAGGCGATCGAGCGGCGCGGCGAAGCAGTCTCGCGTGCCACTCTCGCCAGCGAAAGCGGCATTGCCCGCGCCCGGATCGAGCGCATTTTCCCGGAAGAAGAAGACCTGTTCGACGCGGTCGTCGAACAATGGTTCGCGCCCCACATCGCGATCATGGAAGAGGTGCTGGCATCGGACCTGCCGATAACGCGCAAGGTCTACGAATTCTTCGCGCGGCGCTTCAAGGTCCAGCGCGATCGCTATCTCCGGGATCCGTCGGCATTTGCGACCTATTGCGACCTTGGTGGTACGCACTTCGAACGCGTTCGCTCCTATGTCGACCTGGCGGATCACTACACTTGCGAACTCATCGCCCAGGCGCAGGCCGAAGGGCATTTCCCGGGGCTCGAGATCGACGAGGCTCTCTCGCTCATCAACCAGATGGTCACGCCCTACACCATGCCCGACGTGCTGCTGTACATGGAAGAGCGGCTGACCGAGGCGAAGCTGGCACGGATCGTCGAGACGATCTTCGCCGGGCTTTCGGGCGAGGATCGCGGTTCGGCGGGCGTGGCAGGGTTGCGCACCGCGCCCTGATTGCTCAGTCGATCGCGGTGACGCGTCCGAGCGAAGGCAGTTCGCGCACGGGAACGGCGACCAGGTAGGCTTCAAAGGCGTCGAGATCGACCGGACCGGTCACTGCATCGGCGCCGTCCTTGAAGACCGTGAACGTGTCGCCACCGGCGGCCAGGAAGCTGTTCATCGTCACACGGTACCGTGCCTGCGGCGCGATGGGCGTCCCATCGAGGCTCGCGGACACGATGCGGTTACCGGCAGGCCGGGTCATGTCATAGGCGAAGGCAAAGCCCTTCGATGGCGAAAACGTCTGGACGACTCCGTCATCGTCGACCTGCTGTTCGAGCAGCGCGATCAGCTGGGCTCCGGTGAAAGTCTTGGTGACGAGCGCGTTGCCGAACGGCTGCACCGCGTAGATGTCGCCGAAGGTCACCGACCCGTCTTCTGCCGGCGTCAGGTCTGCGCGGATGCCGGTGTTGTTCATGAGCGCGATGACCGCGCCCGCACTGCGCGTGGCGGCGAGCTGGCCGTCGGCGATCAGGTTGCCGAGCTTCGTTTCCTCGGTCGCCGGACCCGGCTTGCCCGCCTGGCCGGCCAATTTGCCGACGGGCCGGTTGGCCGCGTCGCTGGCTGCGGCGACATAGCGTGCGACATAGTCCGCGATCTTGGCATCGGGGACGATCGTGCCGAGCCGCGGGTCGGTCGGGAGCGGCCGCCCGTCGCGGTCCTTGCCCTCGCTCTGGATGACCGTGTTGCTCGCACTGGAAGCAACGACGTCGCCCGTCCTGCGGTCGATCTCGAGGACCGCTTCGGTCAGGTAGGACCCGCCATAGCCACCGCTCGTGACGATGAAATGCCTCGTCGGATCGATGGTGGCATAATCGCACACGTACTGGTTGTGCGTATGGCCGGAGTGGACGTAATCGATCGCCGGATCGAGCTGGGACAGGATGTCCAGCAAGGGTCCGCTGATCCCTTCGCACCCGCCTTCGGAATAGGGCAGATTGCTGTAGAGCCCCTGGTGGATGGCGACGATGATCGTCTCGATCCCGCGCTCCCTGATCTGGGGGACGAGGGAATTGATGGTCGCCGCTTCATCGCGGAAATGCAGCCCGGCGACGCCGCTGGGCGTGACGAGGTTTGGCGTGTCCTCGAGCGTCAGGCCGATGATCGCGACCGAGACGGCATCCTCGCCCTGGCCGAAGGTCTTGGTTCCGTAAGCGGGAAACAGCGTCCGGCCTTCGTCGGTGACGACATTGGCTGCCAGGAAGCTGAAGTCTGCGCCTTCGAACGGCTGCTCGACCCGACATGGTTCGCGCAGGGTGAACTTCGCGCAGCCGCCGTCCTGCAGCCGCCGCAGTTCCTGCCAGCCATTGTCGAATTCGTGATTGCCGACGGCGTTGAAGTCGAGGCCGATCCGGTTCATCGCGCCGATCGACGGCTCGTCGAGGAAGATCGAGGAAACCAGCGGGCTCGCCCCGATCAGGTCGCCGGCGGAAATCACCAGCACGTCGTCGCCCTTTGCACGGACCGTCTCGACCGCGCCGGCAAGCCAGGCTGCCCCGCCGACCGGGACGGTGACAGTCTCTGTTTCGCTCAAGCGTACGCCGAACTGGCGCGGGATCGGCTGGAGGTTTCCGTGAAAATCGTTCAGCCCGACGATGCGCAGCGTGTGGGTCGCCGCGGTAGGCGATCGGTCGGCTTGCGGGACGGTGGCGCAGGCGCCGAGCGAGAGAGCGGAAAGTGCGGCTAGCAGGGTGAATCGCATGGCCGGGGCTTAGCTTGCCGGACCACGCACCGCAAAGCCAAGTCGTTCGAAAAGCGTCAGGCCGCTTGCCGCGCTCCGCCGCCGGGCCTGGGCAGCCAGCGCTCCAGCACCTGCTGCAGGCGGGCGATGGTGAGCGGCTTGGAACAATGCTCCTGCATCCCGGCCGCGAGGCAATCGGCGACATCCTCGGCAAAGGCGTTGGCAGCGCCTCAGGTTGTGATCGTGCTTCCACTTTCCTTTTTCATGCCAATCGCACAGTTGCGCCCTGGCACGAGCATGGTTCAGGCTATGGCCGCTTTCCTATCCGCAGGAATACCTAGGCAGATCAGACATCCAGGTTGGCGACGTTGAGCGCGTTGTCCTGGATGAACTCGCGGCGCGGCTCCACCACGTCGCCCATCAGGCGCGTGAAGATCTCGTCGGTCACGTCGGCGTCCTCCACCTTGACCTGCAGCAGCGCACGGTTTTCCGGGTCGAGCGTGGTTTCCCACAGCTGCTCCGCGTTCATTTCGCCCAAGCCCTTGTAGCGCTGGATCGAGAGGCCCTTGCGCCCACCGGACAGCACGGCATCGAGCAGCTCGGTCGGGCGGGTCAGCGCATCGGCATCGGATGCCGCGATTTCCACCTCATCGGTGTCCTCTGCGTCGTCGGGCACGGTGTCGGGCGCCGCCGTTCCGGTCTTCACCAGTCGGACCGGCTGAGCGAAGACCTCGGCGTGTTCGCTGGCGAGCCGGTGGAGTTTGCGCGCTTCGGCGCTGTCGACGAAATTCGCATCTATATCGTGGACGTCGGTCACGCCGCGCCACACGCGATCGAAGCGCAGCGACCCGTCATCGTTGAGAACCGCGGTCCAGCGTGCCTCGGTGTCGCCGGCCTGGATGCGCCGTGCCGCCAGTTCGAGCGCCTGGCGACGCGAATCGGCGTTGAGCTCGGGGTCGAGCGCGCCCGACAGCGCCATTTGCTCGATGATCGCCGTGTCGTACTTGCGCGGAACGAAGGCGAGGAGGTTGCGGATCCGCAAGGCGTGTTCGACCAGCTGGCGCAGGCCCGGTGCCGGGATCGGCCCGTCCACGGTTTCGAGCTCGCGCCCGTCGAGACCGCCATCGACAAGGTAGCGATCGAGCGCGGCCTGGTCCTTGAGATAGACTTCGCTGCGGCCCTTGCTCACCTTGAACAGCGGCGGCTGGGCGATGAACAGGTGCCCGGCCTTGATAATCTCCGGCATCTGCCGGTGGAAGAAGGTCAGCAGCAGCGTACGGATGTGCGCGCCGTCGACGTCGGCGTCGGTCATGATGACGATCTTGTGGTAGCGCAGCTTCTCGAGGTTGAACTCGTCGCGCAGGCCGGTGCCCATCGCTTGGATCAGCGTGCCGACTTCCTTCGACGAGATGATCCGGTCGAAGCGCGCGCGCTCCACGTTGAGGATCTTGCCCTTCAGCGGCAGGATCGCCTGCGACTTGCGGTCGCGCCCCTGCTTTGCCGAGCCACCTGCCGAGTCACCCTCGACCAGGAACAGCTCGCTGTCCGCCGGATCGCGGTTCTGGCAATCGGCCAGCTTGCCGGGAAGCGAGGCGACGCTCATCGCGCCCTTGCGGCTCATCTCGCGGGCGCGGCGGGCGGCCTCGCGCGCGGCGGCGGCATCGATCACCTTCTGGATGATCTGCTTTGCATCGCCGGGATTTTCCTCGAGCCACTCGGTCATCTTCTCGCCCATCAGGCTTTCGAGCGGCTGGCGCACTTCGGAAGAAACCAGCTTGTCCTTGGTCTGCGAACCGAACTTGGGATCGGGCAGCTTGACCGAGACGATGGCGGTCAGGCCTTCGCGCATGTCTTCGCCCGACAGGCTGACCTTTTCCTTCTTCATGAGGCCGGATGAGGTCGCGTAATTGTTGAGCGTGCGGGTCAGGGCGGCGCGGAACGCGGCCAAGTGCGTGCCCCCGTCGCGCTGCGGGATGTTATTGGTGAAGCACAGCACGTTCTCGTAGTAGGAATCGTTCCATTCGAGCGCGACATCGATGCCGATGCCGTCCTTTTCCGCGCTGACCGAGATCGGCTCTGCGACCAGAGGCTGCTTGTTGCGGTCGAGGTATTTCACGAAGGCCGCGATGCCGCCTTCGTAGAACAGGTCGTGCTCCTTGGGTTCCTCGTGCCTGCGGTCGCGCAGCAGGATGCGGACACCCGAATTGAGAAACGCCAGTTCTCGGTAGCGATGCTCGAGCTTCTCGAAATCGAACTCCGTCACGTTCTTGAACGTGTCGTCGGAGGCCATGAAGGTGACGCGCGTTCCCTTCTTGTAGCCGTTCTCGTCCGAATTGCCGTCCACCTTGGGCGCATCGCCGACGACGCGCAGGCTTTCCACCGCGTCGCCGTGCTCGAAGCGCATCCAGTGCTCCTGGCCGTTGCGCCAGATGACCAGCTCGAGCCATTCGGACAGGGCGTTTACGACCGAAACGCCGACACCGTGCAGGCCGCCGGAGACCTTGTAGGCGTTGTCGTCTGAGGTGTTCTCGAACTTTCCGCCCGCATGCAGCTGGGTCATGATGACTTCCGCTGCCGACACGCCTTCTTCCTTGTGCATGTCGACCGGGATTCCGCGCCCATTATCCTCGACGCTGACGCTGCCATCGGGGTTGAGCTCGATCAGGACGAGGTCGCAATGCCCGGCGAGCGCTTCGTCGATCGCGTTGTCCGACACCTCGAACACCATGTGGTGCAGGCCGGACCCGTCGTCGGTGTCGCCGATGTACATGCCGGGCCGCTTGCGGACCGCGTCGAGCCCCTTGAGGACCTTGATCGAATCGGCGCCGTAGTCGTTCTTGTTCGCGCCGTTGGCAGGCGTCTTTCCCGTGTTTTCGTCCATGCTGATCATATAGGGATCTGCGCCCCCGATCCCAAGGAAATCGGCCCTTCGGCGCACGGTTTTCCCCAGTCTGCGCGGCAACCAAGTCAAGCGTGCCGCGTTGTGGCTCCATGGTGCTGATGTTGACCGTCGTGCTGGTGGTGTCGGGTGCGCTGATAATCGGCGCGGCCTGGGGCATTTACGGCACGCTGAAGCCGCAGACCGAGGGCTTCCTGGTCGCGCTGGCCGGCGGTGCGCTGCTGCTGTCGGTGGTCACCGAACTTATTCAGCCGAGCATCGACAAGAGCTCCGTCTACCACGCGATGCTGGGCGTTGCCGCGGGCGCGATCGTGTTCAGCGCGGTCGATTACCTGATCGACGAGAAATGGGGCTCCGATTCGGGCGGCGGACTGCTCGCCGCGATCACGCTCGACGGTATTCCCGAAAACCTCGCGCTCGGCGTGGCGCTGATCGGCGCGGGCAGCCTGGAAGTCGCAGCGCTCGCGGGTTCCATCCTGCTGTCCAACCTGCCCGAGGCCGCCGGTGGCGCACGCCAGATGGCGCAGGGAGGCAAGTCTAAGGGCAAGATCCTGCTGCTCTGGGTCGCGACGGCCGCGCTCCTGTCGGCCGCGGCCATCGTCGGCAATCTGGCGCTCGAGGGCGTGGGCGAAGAAGTCCTTGCTCTCATCCGGTGCTTTGCCGCCGGCGCGGTGATAGCGAGCCTTGCAACCGAAGTGTTTCCGCAAGCCTACAAGGAAGATCACCACCTGGCCGGCATCGCCACTGCCCTCGGCGTGATCCTCGCGCTCGTCCTGGGATCGCTGGCAGGCGGTTGAGGCTCGACAAGCGCTCTGCATTCCATAAGAAGCGGCGCATGGGAGATACACCGAGCGCCGCCATGCTCGCCGAGCCCTTCGGCGACTTTCCGAAAATCATCGCCCGCTGGGCCGCAGCGCAGCCCGACAAGCCCGCCCTGCGCGACGACGCGGGCGAGCTGAACTGGGGCGAGCTGGGCGACCGGGTCGAACGCATCGCCGCGCGCCTGCAGGAAACCGGCCTTGCGAAGGGTCAGTCGGTCGCGATCCTCGGTCTATCGTCGATCCCCTATGCCCTCGTGTTCCTGGCCGCGGTCCGCGCGGGCGGGGTGGCCGCCCCGCTCACGACCAGCGCCAGCCGCGAGCAGCTTGCCGGTATGCTGGCCGACAGCGGAGCGGATCACCTGTTTGTCACGCGCGCCCGCCTTGCCGAACTCAATGCCGGCTCGGACCAGGATTTCGGATCGGGCGTGCCGCACCGCGTGATTCTCGATGAAGAGCTGGATAGCTGGATGGCGAAGCCGGGGACCACGGCCGCGCCGTTCGATCCCGGCCCGAAGGACGACTTCAACATCATCTACTCCTCGGGCACGACCGGCATTCCCAAGGGCATCGTGCATTCGCACCAGATGCGCTGGCGGCAATTCGCCTTCACGGCGGCGAGCTGGCTCGAAAGCGCTGCGGAAATCCGCAGCCTCGCATCCACCCCGCTCTATTCGAACACGACCATGGTCGCCTTCCTCGCGCCGCTGCTGGCGGGCGGGACCGTGCGCGTGATGGGCAAGTTCGACACGGCGCGGTGGCTGCAATACGCGCAGGACGAGAAGGTGACCGTCACCATGCTCGTGCCGGTCCAGTACCAGCGGCTGATGGATTTCGACGGCTTCGACGATTTCGACCTGTCCGCCCTGCGCGTCAAATACTGCACCTCGGCACCGTTTTCCGCGCAGCTCAAGCGCGAGGTGCTCGACCGGATGCCGGGTACGCTGGTGGAGATCTACTCGATGACCGAGGGCGGCGTGGTCTGCCTGCTCGCCGCGCATGAGTTCCCGGACAAGTTGCACACCGTGGGGCGGCCTGCGCCGGGGAGCGAGCTCAAAGTGCTCGACGACGAGGACAACGAGGTGCCGCCGGGTACGCCGGGCAATCTCGTCGGCCTCTCGCAGACGATGATGGCCGGCTACAAGAACCAGCCGGGCAAGACCCGCGAGGGCTACTGGACCCACCCCGAGACCGGGCAGGCCTGGCAGCGGATGGGCGATATCGGCCGCATCGACGAGGACGGCTTCGTCGAACTGGTCGGCCGTTCCAAGGACATGATCATTTCCGGCGGGTTCAACATCTTCCCATCCGATCTCGAGGCGGAACTGGAGAAGGAAGACGCGGTCGCCGAAGCCGCCGTGATCGGCGTGCCCTCGCGGCGCTGGGGCGAAACGCCGGTCGGTTTCGTGACCTTGAAGGATCGGACGGCAGACCCGGCCGAGGTCATGGCGGCGGTGAACGGTCGGCTCGGCAAGACACAGCGGCTGGCCGCGCTCCACGCGATCGACGAGATGCCGCGCAGCCATATCGGCAAGCTGCTGAAAACGGAGCTGCGCGAACTGGCGGCCACGCTCGATCCGGTGGAATAATAGCGCCGTTTGACGCGCTGGAACGGAATCCTGTGCGACCCTGACGCGGCTGCGTCCCGGGGGGACTGGGAGAGGGTTGCAGCCGCGTCTAGGTCGCTGTCTTCGATGACGGTCAGGCGATGGTCGCGCTGAAGGTCACGGTGGTGACGAGACCCGCCACCAGGAAGACCAGGATGTGCGATGCAAGTTTCTGCATAGCTTCCTCCTGTTGCTGCCGGGCGGGAATCAGGGGGAGGGAGAGGGAGATCCGCCGCCCGGCTATGGCAGTGAAATAATATTACTGCGCTGCAACATAAAGTGAGAAAACGTCAGGCGTTGTTGCGCTTTACGCAACATTCAGGGCAAAAGCCGCATGGCGCAAACACGAAGGGCGACACTTTCGTGCCGCCCCCCGCATTGCTGCATTCGCGCCGTTTTCAGTTCGCGCTGGCGACCCGGTTGGTGCGCCGCTGTTCCAGCTGTGCGAGCGCTTGGCGGGTGGCACCAGCGACGCACTCGCGATCGACGGCCTTGCCGCCGGGGATCGCTACCGAGCGATAGGTGCAGGCCTTGTCGACCGCGCTGGCGATCCGCTTCTCGAGGACGGCGAGG
Organism: Qipengyuania oceanensis; assembly: GCF_009827535.1. NCBI lineage: Bacteria > Pseudomonadati > Pseudomonadota > Alphaproteobacteria > Sphingomonadales > Erythrobacteraceae > Qipengyuania > Qipengyuania oceanensis. Next base: position 2,020,488 of record NZ_WTYN01000001.1, read on the forward strand.
TCTGCGGTCTTGGTCAGGTCGAGATCGGCGTGATCGATCTGGATTTCGACGCGCTCGGGCTTCGCCGCTGCCGGAGCAGCGATCGCAACGACGGTTGCGGCGAGAACGGGCATGAAGAGGTTACGCATGATTCATCTCCTGGTTCGTGTGCCGCCTTTGTGAAAACATCCCTGTTGGTGTCCCGGTCTAGAGCGCGGGTTCGGGCGTTATGGTGCGTTGCAGCAAGCCGTGCTGCAAGTGCGAAAAGAGTCACAGTGCTTGCGTCGAACGCACCGAACTGCGGACGGGTGCACGGTCCGGCTGGACAGCTTCGCCTGCCGCCGCCAAGGGTTCGCGGATGGACGACGTGCTTCTTTCCGATTCCGCCAGTGACACGATCCTGATCGTCGATTTCGGCAGCCAGGTGACCCAGTTGATCGCCCGCCGCGTGCGCGAGGCTGGGGTCTATTCAGAAATCGCCCCGTTCACGCAGGCTGAGGAGGCATTCCGTCGCCTGCGGCCCAAGGGGATCATCCTGTCGGGATCGCCCGCCGGCGTGCCCGAAGAGGGAAGCCCGCGTGCGCCCGAAATGCTGTTCGAGGCCGGCGTGCCGATCCTGGGCATCTGCTACGGCCAGCAGGTGATGAGCCACCAGTTGGGCGGCGAGGTGCGGCCCGGTCACGAGGTCGGAGACGGCGGGGAGTTCGGCCGCGCCTATCTCACCGTCACTCAAGACTGTGCGCTGTTCGACGGTTTGTGGAAAGTGGGCGAGCGTCACCAGGTCTGGATGAGCCACGGTGATACGGTGACCCGCTTCGCGCCCGGCTTCGAGATCGTCGCCATATCCGATGGCGCGCCGTTCGCGGTCATCGCCGACGAGAAGCGCAAGTTCTACGGCACGCAGTTCCACCCGGAAGTCGTCCATACGCCCGACGGCGGCAAGTTGCTGGCCAATTTCGTGCACAAGGTCTGCGGTCTCGCCGGCGACTGGACGATGGCGGCCTATCGCGAAACCAAGAAGGCCGAGATCCGCGCCCAGGTCGGCGACGGCAAAGTCATCTGCGGCCTTTCGGGAGGCGTGGACAGCTCGGTCGCCGCGATCCTCATCCACGAGGCGCTGAAGGATTCGGGCACCGACCAGTTGACCTGCGTATTCGTCGACCACGGCCTGCTGCGCCTGAACGAGCGCGAGCAGGTCGAGACGCTGTTTCGCGATCACTACAACATCCCGCTCGTCGTGGTGGACGCCGAAGAACGTTTCATGAGCGGGCTGGCGGGCGTCACCGACCCCGAGAAGAAGCGCAAGTTCATCGGCGCGGAATTCATCAACGTGTTTGAGGAAGAGGCAAAGAAGATCGGCGGGGCCGACTTCCTCGCCCAGGGCACGCTTTATCCCGACGTGATCGAGAGCGTGTCCTTCACCGGCGGACCGTCGGTGACGATCAAGAGCCACCACAATGTCGGTGGCCTGCCCGAACGCATGAACATGAAACTGGTCGAACCCTTGCGCGAGCTGTTCAAGGACGAAGTCCGCGAACTGGGCCGCGAGCTGGGCCTCAACGACCAGTTCGTCGGACGGCACCCTTTTCCCGGCCCCGGTCTGGCGATCCGCATTCCCGGCGAGGTCACCAAGGAGCGCTGCGATATCCTCAGGAAAGCCGATGCGATCTATCTCGACGAGATCCGCAAGGCCGGGCTCTACGATGCGATCTGGCAGGCCTTTGCCGTGCTGCTGCCGGTCAAGACCGTGGGCGTGATGGGGGATTATCGCACCTACGACAGCGTTTGCGCCTTGCGCGCCGTGACCAGCACCGATGGCATGACCGCCGATGTCTATCCCTTCGATGCGGCCTTTCTGACCCAATGCGCCACTCGCATCGTCAACGAGGTGCAGGGCGTGAACCGCGTCGTCTACGATTACACGAGCAAACCGCCCGGCACGATCGAGTGGGAGTGATCTGACGGCATTCCGGCGCCTCGGACGCAGCCGGAACCGGAACATCGTGTGCCCCCTCTCGTTCACCCTGCAACGCACCAAGCCGCAAGGGGAACCTGCATGATCCGCCGACTTCTCGTCATCGCTACCGCCGCCGTTGCCCTGACCGGGTGCGAAACCGTCCAGCAAACCTATACCGAGGCGATCTCGTCGACCTACAAGGCAGAACTGCGCGGTGCCAACGAAGTGCATCGCGGCGATCCCGACGGGTCGGGTACGGCAGATATCAGCTTCGCCGATGAATTGAAGCGCGTGTGCTGGGACTTGAACGACCTGCGCGGCCTCGGACCGATCACCGGGGCGCATATCCATCGCGGGTCCGCAGGCGTCGACGGCCCGGTCGTACTGGCGTTGCAGCAGGCGACCGAAGGCGGCTGGCGCGGTTGCAGCAGCGACACCTCCTGGGTCCAGCGGGCTTTCGATGAAGGCCTGTCGAACTATTACGTGAACGTCCACACCGCCGAATATCCGAAGGGCGCCATTCGCGGCCAGCTTCGCCAGTAACACTTGCCCGCCCGCATCTGTTCGCGATGCAGTTCGATCTCGGTCCCGATCCGCGCAGCGAGATACTGCGCAGGCTGCAACCCCTGCTCGTGCAGCGTTTCGGGCGGATCGAACGGGCGGCGGCCGAATGGCGCAAGCCGGAATGGGTGCTGGTGCAAGGCGTCATTGGCGCGCGGACCAAGTCACCCGTCTCCAACGCGGCGACCGATCGCCTGTTTGCCAGATACGGCTCCTGGGAGGCGGTAGCCGAGGCGCCGCTCGAAGAACTCCAGGCCGAGCTGGCGACCCAAACCTATCCCAACATCGCCGCCGAGCGGTTGAAAGCCAGTCTGACCGCATTGATCGAGCGGCGCGGATCGGTCGACCTGGCGCATCTCGCCGGGATGGAGACGGCGGCGGCGATGCGATGGCTCGAGCAGCTTCCCGGCATCGGGCGCAAGATCGCGGCTGGCGTGATGAATGCCTCGACTCTCGATCGGCGTGCGATCGTGCTCGACGGGCATCACACCCGCATCCTCCAGCGCATGGGACTGGTCCCGCCCAAGGCAACGACCGACCGGGCGTTCGACGCGATCATGCCCGCCATGCCGCCTGAGTGGTCGGCATCCGATTACGACGAGCATCATTTGCTGATGAAGAAGCTCGGCCAGAGCTACTGCCGGCCGAGCCATCTCGAATGCGGGCAGTGCCCGGCCCAGGCCTTGTGCGAGACAGGCCGGACGCGGCTGGCGACGTAGCCGCGGAACGCGCACCGGCCGATGCCGTTGGGAGTGCAAAGACACCCATCGGAGACCGCATGACACATTCCACCCCGACCAAGACCGAACTCGCCCCGCTGTTCGATCCCGTTCGCATCGGTGCATTCGAAGCGCCCAACCGTATCTTCATGGCGCCGCTCACCCGTTCGCGCTCGGATGCGAAGGTCAACACGCAGACAGGGCTCCACGCCCTCTATTACGCGCAGCGCGCAGGCGCGGGACTGATCGTGTCGGAAGCGACGCAGATCAGCCAGCAGGGACAGGGCTATGCCTGGACGCCGGGCATCTTCACCGATGAGCAAGTCGAAAGCTGGAAGCCGGTGACCGACGCGGTCCACAATGCGGGCGGGCGCATCTTCTGCCAGCTCTGGCACGTCGGCGCGGTCAGCCACCCGGTTTTCCAGCCGGACGGAAAGCAGCCGGTCTCGTCAAGCGCGTGGACGCCGGAAGGCGAAGCCTTCGTCGGCGATCGCCATCCCGATGGTCCGCAAGTTCCCTTCCAGGAAGCGCGGGCGCTGACGACCGACGAAATCTGCCAGGTGCTGGACGATTACCACCATGCCGCGCGCTGCGCCGCCGCCGCCGGCTTCGACGGCGTCGAGCTCCACGCCGCGAACGGCTACCTGATCGACCAGTTCATGCGGTCGGGCGTCAACAAGCGCGACGACGACTATGGCGGGAGCCTCGAAAACCGGCTCCGCCTGCTCGGCGGGGCGATCGAGGCGGTGACTGCAGAACTTCCGGCGGATCGCGTCGGCGTGCGCCTGACCCCGATCGGCGGGGCGGGAGGCAGCGCTGACGAGAAGCCGGAAGAAACCTATCCCGCTGCTGCCAAATTGCTCGCCGGACGAGGCTTGGCCTATCTGCACGTCGTGCGCGCGACCGATCACGGCGGTGCGGACGGCGAGAAAAACGAAGGCGACCAGATCCTCCACGACATGCGCGCCGCTTTCGACGGTCCGTTCATCGCCAACGGCAATATCTCGCCCGAACTCGGCGCCACATGGATCGCCGACGGCCATGCCGATGCCATCGCTTTCGGGCGCATGTTCCTCGCCAATCCCGACCTGCCGGAACGGATCGCGCAGGACGGTCCCTATAACGAGGACAACCCCGACACATATTACGGTGGCGGCATGGAGGGCTACACCGACTATCCCGCGCTGGAGAAGGTGGACGATCCGCTGCCGTGCTGAGCGCGCCGCAGGTCGAGGAAGTCTACCGCATCCTGGCCGAGGTCATGCCGGGCCGCACGAATGGCGCGAAGGGCCCCAAGGGGCAGCCCGACGCCTTCCGTTCGTGCCTCTCCTGCATGCTCTCGGCCCAGTCGCTCGACCGGAACACGGCGGCTGCGACCCGGAACCTGTTCGCACTGGCACGCACTCCGCAAGCGATGCTGGCGCTGGACGACGAGACGATCGCGGCGGCGATCAAGCCTTGCGGGCTCTACAACATGAAGACGCGCAATATCCGCGCCTTTTGCACGGCCTTGCTGGAGCGGCACAGCGGGGTCGTCCCGGACACCCGTGAAGGGCTGATGGCACTGCCGGGCATTGGCCGGAAATGCGCGGACATCGTGCTGAGCTTCACCTTCGGCCAGGACGTGATCGCGGTCGACACGCATGTTCACCGCGTGTGCAACCGGATCGGCCTGACCGATGCGAAGACCGCTGACAAGACCGAGCAGCAGCTGGAGGAACGCTCGCCCGAATGGACGCTACGCGACGGGCATTTCTGGTTGATCCAGTTCGGCAAGCGCGTGTGCAAGGCGCGCAGCCCGCGCTGCCCGACCTGCCCGGTTTCCCATGTGTGCGAGTATTATGCGGCGACGCAAACCGCCGCAGCCGGTCAGCCTTCCGCGCCGGCTGGCTTGCGGTAGGGGACGAAGTCTTCGAGGAAGATGACACCCGAGAAGAAATTCCCGCCGCGATCGCGCGTGGTCACATTGTCGAGCCGGCACAGCTGGCCGGTCGTCCCGTACTTCTTGATCACCAGGTAATCGTTGTCGTCGAGGGTTTCGGGAAAGCGGGTGCGATTGACCCAGATCGTGTCGCCGCGCTTGTAGACCAGCGCGGTCTTGTCGATCACGGTGAGATTGCCGTTGCCGAAGGTGCGAATGCAATTTTCCGGCTCGCCCGCGACACGGCCTTCCAGCATTTCCGCGAGCTTTTCCTCGCCCGTCTTCCGGTCCATCGAGGCTGCCGGCGAGGCGGCAAGCAGACCTGCGCAGGCGGCGATCAGGGCGGACATTGCGACTCGGGTCATCAGGTAACTCCTCTAAGCGGCGACCAGATTACCAGAAAGCGCTGAATGGTGCATGAGCGCCGTGTGAGCGGGCGCGACATGAACCGGTGGCGCGAGCGCGCTCAGGCGGTCCCGCCGACCGTCAATCCGTTGATCAGCAGGGTCGGCTGGCCGACCCCCGCCGGGACGCCTTGTCCGGCCTTTCCGCACATGCCGATGCCCTCATCAAGCGCAAGGTCGTTGCCGATCCCGATGACCCTGGTGAGCACACTCGGTCCGTCGCCGATCAGCGTCGCCCCCTTGATCGGCGCGCCGATCCTGCCCTTTTCGACCTTATAGGCCTCGGTGCAGCTGAAAGTGAACTTGCCCGACACGATATCGACCTGGCCGCCGCCGAAGCTCTTGGCGAAAATCCCCTTGTCGACGCGGGAGAGAAGTTCTTCCGGATCGTCGGTGCCGGAGCGCATGAAGGTGTTGGTCATCCGCGGCATGGGGGCATGGGCATAGCTTTGCCGGCGGCCATTGCCGGTCGGCTCCATACCCATCAGGCGCGCATTCAAGCGGTCCTGCATGTATCCTTTGAGGATACCGTCTTCGATAAGGACCGTTTCCGTGGTCGGCGTGCCCTCGTCATCGATGGTGAGCGATCCGCGCCGCGCGGCGATGGTCCCGTCATCGACGACGGTCACGCCGGGCGCGGCCACGCGTTCACCGATCCGTCCGCTGAAGGCGCTCGTGCCCTTGCGGTTGAAATCGCCTTCGAGCCCGTGTCCGACTGCCTCGTGGAGGAGCACGCCGGGCCACCCGGGCCCGAGCAGGACGGTCATTTCGCCCGCGGGCGCCGCTTCGCTCTCGAGGTTCACCAATGCCTGCGCCAGGGCTTCGTCGACTGCGCGCATCCACACGCTCTCGTCGATGATCCGGTCGTAGAGATAGCGGCCGCCGCAACCGAAGGTGCCGCGTTCGCGCCGGCCGTTTGCCTCGGCCACGATCGAAACGTTGAGGCGAATGAGAGGGCGGATATCCTGCGCCCGGTATCCGTCCGGGCGGATGATCTCGATCACGTTCCACTCGGCGGTGAGGCTGGCGGTTACCTGCGCCACCCGGGGATCGCGCGCGCGGGCCGTCGCATCGATCGTCTCAAGCAGCCTGACCTTCTCGGCGAAGCCCAGCGAATCGAGCGGATTGTCGGCGGTGTAGAGATGCCGGTTGGACCGCTGGGGCGGCGCGGCCATCTGCTGCGCCGTCGGGTCGAGCAGCCGGAGGGTCTCGCCAGCCCGCGCGATCGCGGCCGCGCTGATTTCGTTGGCATGGGCAAAGCCGGTCATCTCTCCCGACACGCCGCGCAGGCCGAAGCCCGAATCGCGCGAGTAGTCCGCGGTCTTCAGTCGCCCGTCGTCGAAGGTGAAGCTCTCGCTCGCACTGAACTGGAGGTAGAGTTCGCCGTCGTCGCATTCGGCCAGCAGCCGTGACGTCAGCGCCTGCGCCTCGTCGGGCGAAAGGCGCGAGGGATCGTAGAGATGGATTGCAGGATCGGCTGTGGTCATCCGATCAATATAGGGTCTGCGCGCCCGCGGGCAAACGACAAGCGCACGGATGGACTGCGCTCAGAAATTGTCGATCCCGAAATTGAACGTCCCTTCGTAGACGCCGGGGGCCTGCCCCGCCGACACGAACAGGATCCCGCCGGCATGGTAATATTGCTCGAGCGCGGTGGCCCTGACCGATGTGAAGATCGGCCCGTTCGCGAGGCCCGTGCCGCGCGAATAGAGCAGCGTCGCCGTCATCTGTTCCGTTCCGCCGATGCGCGTCAGCGTAACGCTCGGATCGCCGCCGTAGAACAGCACCGTGCCCAGCGGCCAGCGCGAGCGGAACGTGGCGCGGTGCGCCGATCCCCCGACGGAAGTGACCGTGCCCCCGGTCGTCACGAGATTCGTCGTCCCGTCGACCACGAGCGTGCCGCCGGAACCCGCATCGACGAGCGGCCCGAAATCGAGATCCTCGATCACTTCGAGCGTCTGCGGCAGAACGACCGCCACCACCGCGTCGGAATCGCTATCCTGCGCAATGGCCGCAAGCGGTGCCATCGCCAGGACGGCTGCAGCCAGACTGGCCATCCCCCTGTCGAGCGCCGGACCGGATCCGATAGTCATCACGTCATACCCCCATTTCGGTGGCTGCGTGATAAGCTCGCGCCTCTGCAATTTTGGTCAAGGGACGGAGTTAATCGCGCCCTAACGCCGACTGGCGTTCGTCAGCTGGCCGAGGAGGAGATGTCGCGCAGTTCCGACTGGTCGGCCCCGTCGGCAGGGCCGCCCTTCAGGATGAAGCGCCGGTCGCAATATCCGCAATCGACGTAGCCGTGTTCGTCGATTTCGAGGAAAACGCGCGGGTGGCCGAGCGCGGCCGGCCGGTAGGCTTTGCCGCCACGGATGCCGCCGGCTCCGTCACAGCTGACGCGGCGGGTTTCGACCAGGGTCGTCTCGGGCGGAGGGATGCTCATGCGGCCCGCCGATAATCCGGCGCGGGCAGGCCGTCAATCGGCGCGACACGCTCGCCGGCCCGGCGGCGGTCAGTTGTACTGGATATCGACCTGGAACGTGCCGGTGTAGACGCCCGGGGCCTGGTTTGCCCCGACATTGAGCGTTCCGCCGATCCGGAACTCGAAGATACCGGTCGGTGAATTGATCCGGAAGCGGCTGTAGCCGCTGGTCGCCTGGACGAGAGTCAGGTCGGGACTGCCATTGAGGACCAGGCTGGTGATCGTCATGTTGGCACCGGGCCCGGTCAGCGTGATCTTGTTGCTGGGCGGTTTCTTGATGCGGACGATTCGGCCCGTCTCGCCGCGGCCGCCGAACTCGGCCGGCTGGCACACGCCGGACTGGACCAGGCCCGCGCTCGCGGTGCAGGTCGGACTGGCGGTCGCGGTCATCAGTACCGTGCCGGTAACCGGCGCGACGATATTGCCGAAATCGAGGTCGTTGACTTTGGTGATCGTCAGTTCGCCGAAGATCGCCAGCCGCACATCGACCGATCTCTGGGCCTGCGCCTGTGCCGGATTTGCCCACGCGAAGGAAAAAACCACGACAAAGCAAAGGCTTGCGAACAAGCGCACCAACCCTGGCGGGAATCGATCGGCGAGGCTCAGCGTTTTCATGCAGGCCCTTGTTAACGATGGACATCGCAAGAATGCGCGAAGGATCGTGGTTAACGCGGCGATAACCGATTACCTTGCTTCCCGGCCGCCCCGCTCGCGAACAGGACTTTACCTGTGCGCGTCTGCGGCCCAAAGCGTCGCCCATGTCCGACACACCTCCCGCCATCGCCATCCGCAACCTCCAGAAACGCTACGCTCCCGCCGGCGAGGGCGAGGGCACGCTGGCGCTCAGGGGCGTCACCTTCGACGTGCCGGAAGGCGGCATCTTCGGCCTGCTCGGCCCCAACGGCGCAGGCAAGTCGACGCTGATCAACATCCTTGCCGGGCTGGTCACCAAGACCGGCGGCGAGGCGGAGATCTGGGGCTTCGACATCGATCGCAATCCGCGCAATGCGAAGCGGGCGATCGGCATCGTGCCGCAGGAAATCGTGTTCGATCCGTTCTTCACGCCGTTCGAGGTGCTGGAGAACCAGGCGGGCTTTTACGGCATCGCGAAGGAATTGCGGAAATCGCAGGAGCTTCTCGAGGCGGTTCGCCTAGCCGACAAGCGCGATGCCTATGCACGCACGCTGTCGGGCGGCATGAAACGCCGGCTGCTGGTGGCCAAGGCGATGGTTCACTCGCCGCCGATCCTGGTGCTCGACGAGCCGACCGCCGGGGTCGATGTCGAACTGCGGCGCCAGTTGTGGGAGCTGGTGATGCGGCTCCACGACGAAGGCGTGACGGTGGTGCTGACGACGCACTATCTCGAGGAGGCCGAGCAGCTGTGCGACCGGATCGCGATCATCGACAAGGGCCAGCTCATCGCGAACAAGCCGACGCGCGAGCTGGTGGAGATGGCGCGCGAGAAGATCGTGCGGGTCACTCTCGACCGCGACGTCGTGGCAGCGCCCGCGAACGACGCCTTCGCCAAGAGCGAGAAGCTCGACGAGCGGACGATAGAGATCACCTATGACAAGGACCGGATGAGCGCAGGCCAGGTGCTTTCGGTGATCCAGGAGCAAGGCTTTACCATCGAGGACGTGACCACCCGCGAAGCCGACCTGGAGGATGTCTTCGTCCAGCTGACCGGCGCGGCGTGAGCGCCCTCTACGACGAGATCGGCGTCGATTACGCCGATCTCAGGAAGCCCGATGACAGGATCGCCCGGCGGATCGACGCGGCCCTCGGCCCTGCGCGCACCGTGCTCAATGTCGGCGCGGGCGCGGGCTCCTACGAACCGACCGATCGTGACGTCACCGCGCTGGAGCCGTCGGCGGAAATGATCGCGCAGCGCCCGTCCGGCGCCGCGCCCGTCGTCCAAGGGGCGGCCGAGAGCCTGCCCTTCGCGGACGACAGCTTCGATGCGGTCATGGCCGTGCTGACGATCCACCACTGGGCCGACCAGGCGAAGGGCCTCGCGGAGATGCGGCGCGTAGCGCGCCAGCGCGTGGTGCTGCTCACTTTCGATCCGGCCCATCGCGGCATCTGGCTGCTGGATTACGTCCCGGCGCTGGCCGAACTCGATGCCGCGCAGATGCCGCCGCTCGATTTCTATCGCGAGCACCTGGGCAGGGACGTCGTGATCGAAACGCTCGCCGTTCCGCGCGACTGCACCGACGGGTTTCTCTATGCCTACTGGGCGCGTCCGCAGGCCTATCTCGACCCGCGCCTCAGGAAGGGAAGCTCGTCCTTCTGGAAACTGTCCGGCCTCGACGAGGGATTCGCCCGTCTCGAGGCCGACCTTGCCAGTGGTGCCTGGCGCGAGAAATACGGCCGTCTTCTGGAGCGACCGGATTACGATGCGGGCTACCGGCTGGTCATCGCTCCGGCGGGCTGACCGCTATCACCCGCCGGTCACCGGGCGGTGCGTCGCCAGTCTCCATGCGACTCGCGATAGATCGTCGCTCCGCAATCCCTGCAGGTGCCGGTAAAACTGGGGCCGTCGGTCCTGACGCGATCCCGGATGGGCCGGTGCGAATTGAACAGACAGCGTATCCACGTAAATGCCATGAGTGCGACCTCCACGGCACTGGACGGTCGAACCTGAGAAAAGTTCCATTATAACATATGTTTATGGCGCGCACTTTGGCGTCAGTTCCGCGGCAAGCCACCCCCCGGCGCCAGTCGATCCTCCCGCCACCGCTTGGGAGTCTCGCGATAGATCGGGGCGTGGCAATGGCAGCAGAGCCCGCGAAAGATCGCGCCGTCTGTATGGACCCGGTTGCGGACCGGCTCGTGCAGGTTGATCCAGCAGCGCAGCCGGTCCTTGAGCATGGTTGCGACCTCCCGTAGCTCCATCGCCGGAGTACTACGGTGTTGCGCGAGGGCTCCGTTACAAGTCTGTAACGCGCGGGAAATTCGTCCCGTCCGCATCAGGTTCGTACCGGCCTCGCAGCGCGCTTGCGCCGCCGCGCGGCACGCGCCATGACGCGTGGATGACCACGCCCCACGACGTCCTTGTCATCGGGTCCGGCGCCGCCGGGCTCACAGCTGCCCTCGCGCTTGCCGAACGGCGCAAGGTGCTGGTGCTCGCCAAGGGTTCGCTGACCGGCGGTTCGACCGCATGGGCGCAAGGGGGCATCGCCGCCGTGCTCGACGCGGGCGACACCTTCGAGAACCACATCCGCGACACGATGATCGCCGGCGCGGGACTGAACGATCTCGAAACGGTCGAATTCGTGATCGAGAACGCGCCGGAAAGCATCGACCGGCTGATCGAGCTCGGCGTGCCGTTCAACCGGGAAAGCGGCGACCTCCACCTCACGCGCGAAGGCGGACATAGCCACCGCCGCATCGTCCATGTCGACGATGCGACCGGCTGGGCGGTGCAGGAAGCCCTGCTCAAGGCCGCCGAGGCGAGCCCCAACATCACCCTGCTGCCGGGGCGCAGCTGCATCGATTTCATCACCGGCCGCAACGCCGAGAAATATTCGGGCAATGGCCGGGTGTGGGGCGTCTATGCGCTCGACGAGGCGAGCGGCAAGGTCGAGGCGCATGTCGCACGCGCGACGGTGCTCGCTGCCGGCGGCGCGGGCCGCGTCTACCTGTTCTCGACCGCGCCGCGCGGTGCGACGGGCGACGGGATCGCGATGGCCTGGCGCGCAGGCTGCCGCGTGTCGAACATGGAGATGATGCAGTTCCACCCGACCTGCCTCTACAATCTCGACGTCAAGAACTTCCTCATCACCGAGGCGGTGCGCGGCGAGGGCGGGCGGCTTTTCAACCCGGTCACGGGCGAGCGCTACATGGAGAAATACGATCCGGAGCGCATGGAGCTGGCTCCGCGCGATATCGTGGCGCGCGCCAACGACGACCAGATCAAGCGTTACGGCCTCGACTACGTCCATCTCGACATCAGCCACCAGCCCGCCGACTTCGTGCGGGGGCATTTTCCGACCATCTACGAGAAGCTGATGGGCCTCGGCATCGACATGACCAAGGAACCGATCCCGGTCGTGCCCGCGCAGCATTACACCTGTGGCGGAGTCAAGGTCGGGCTTGACGCGCGGACCGACCTGCCGGGCCTGTGGGCGGCGGGCGAATGCACCGAAAGCGGGCTGCACGGCGCCAATCGCCTCGCGTCCAATTCCCTCCTCGAATGCTTCGTCTTCGGCGAGGCGGCGGCAAAGGACATCCTCGAATGCTGGGACGATCTCGACGATCCGCCAGCGATCAAGGAATGGGATGAGAGCCGCGTGACCGACTCCGACGAGGAAGTCGTCATCAAGCAGAACTGGACGGAGATCCGCCGCTTCATGTGGAACTACGTCGGGATCGTGCGCACGACCAAGCGGCTCGAACGCGCGGCGCACCGGATCGACACGCTGGGGCGGGAGATTGACGATTATTACGGCTCGTTCCGGGTCACGACCGATCTGATCGAGCTGCGCAATCTGCACCAGGCGGCCGACCTGATCGTGCAATCGGCCCTCAAGCGGCATGAAAGCCGCGGGCTGCACTTCACGCTCGATTATCCGGAAACCGATCCGGTGGCGCGCGACACGGTGCTGGTGCCTTGAGGTCCCGCGCTGGACTCTTGCGATAGCTGTGAGCATGTTTTCTCCCTGAGCGAGGGAGAGGGCGATGGAGAAGCCGCAGGAAATCGACGCAATCATTGTCGGGGCGGGATTTGCCGGCCTGTACATGCTGCACAAGCTTCGCGGCCTGGGCTTCTCCGCGAAAGTCATCGAAGCGGCGAGCGACGTGGGCGGGACGTGGTTCCATAACCGGTATCCAGGCGCGCGCTGCGATATCGAGAGTTTCGAGTATTCCTTCTCGTTCGACGAAGATTTGCAGCAGGAGTGGGAATGGTCCGAGCGCTACGCCACCCAGCCCGAAATCCTGCGGTATGCCCAGCACGTAGCCGAGCGGTTCGACCTGCGCCGCGATATCCGGTTCGACACCCGGATCGAGAGCGCTTTCTGGAACGAGGGCGAAAGTCGCTGGGACGTTGCCACGAGCGACGGTGCGCGCTTTTCTGCGCAGTATTTCATTACTGGCGTCGGCTGCCTTTCTACATTCAATCGGCCGGATATTCGCGGCCTCGATGATTTCGCGGGGGAAACCTACGCGACAGGACATTGGCCGCACGAAGGCGTCGATTTCAAAGGCAAGAAAGTCGCCGTGCTGGGAACCGGATCGAGTGCGATCCAGTCGACCCCGATCATCGCCCAGCAAGCCGAGACCCTCACGATATTCCAGCGCACGCCCAACTATGTCGTGCCGGCGCAGAACCATCCCAATGACCCCGAGTTCATTGCCGGCCTCAAGGCTCGCTACGCAGAGTTTCGCAAGGCCGAACGGGAGTCGCTGCTCGGTGCGGCGCGCATATTGCCGCAGACGCGCAAGTTCGTGTGGGACATCCCCGAGGACGAGTTCCAGGCCGAGATGGAAGAGCGCTGGCAGATGGGCGGGCTGGTGGGCTTCATGATTTCCCACCTCGATTCGGGAACCGACATCAAGGCCAACGAGCGTGTGGCGGAGTTCGTCCGGGCCAAGATCCGGGAAAGGGTCGATGATCCGGAAACTGCCGAGTTGCTGACGCCGCGCAGCTATCCGATCACGACCAAGCGACTATGCGTCGACATCGGTTATTACGAGATGTTCAACCGCGACAATGTCGAGCTGGTCGACCTCAATGCCACGCCGATCGAGCGGATCGAACCGGGCGGCGTACGCACTTCGGGCGCGTTCTACGAAGCCGACATACTGGTGCTGGCAACGGGCTTCGACGCCATGACCGGCGCGCTGGTACGGATCGACATACGCGGGAAGGGCGGCGAGAAGCTCAGGGACAAATGGGTGGACGGTCCGCATACGCATATCGGTCTGATGAGTGTCGGTTTCCCCAACATGTTCATGATCACCGGTCCGCAAAGCCCTTCGGTCGGCTCCAACATGATCGTCTCGATCGAACAGCACGTCGAGTGGATCGCCGATGCAATGGTCCACTTGCGGGAACGGGGAGCGACCACGTTCGAGCCTCTGGCAGACTCCGAAAAGGTCTGGGGCGAACATGTGGACGAGCTCTTCAACATGTCGCTGCATCCGCAGGCCGACACCTGGTATCTGGGCGCCAACGTGCCCGGCAAGCCGCGTGTGTTCACGGTCTATCTCGGGGGGGGTCAATGCTTATCGCAACATATGCGACGAGATCGCCGAGAGGGGCTATCCCGGCTTCGCGATCGACGGCGAAGGCAAGCGGAACGATGTCGATTTCGCGAACCACGTCGAGCGGCTGATGCCCGAGGAGTTGTCACAGGGCATGGCCGCCTGAACTCGCGCCAAATTGGCTACTACAATCCGAAGCGGTAGCCGAAGCCCAGGCCCAGCGTGAACTGCGTGCGCTGGCCGCGCTCGCGTACCAGCGGCGAGTCCGTCGCCTCCTTGCCCAGCCGCTCCAGGCTGGTGAACAACGTCACAGCGGTATTGCGATCGAAGGGATGGACGACCGAGCCGCCCGCGCCCCAGGACAGCACGCCGCCACCCGCATCGTACTCGGCCAGCCCGCTGTTCGCCGACTGCACGGCATCGATCCCGAAGTAGGGCTGCATATAGCCCTTGCTCGCAAGCGTCAGCCGCGGGCCGAATGCGGCCATCGTGCGTCCGCTGCGAAAGCGCCGGTCGAGCGAGAGATCCGCGACCACGCCCTCGTGCCCTCCGAAGCCGCGCAGCACGCGTGCGCCGACTTCCCATTCGCCGCGCGCGCCGAAGCGTTTCTCGACGAAGCCGCCGGCCTCGATCGAGCCGTCTATGTCGCCGAGGCCGAGCAGCGCGTCGCTGCCGCCGGTGATCAGGAAGGGCGAGCCGCCGTCGTCCTCGTCGCGGCCGAAGCGGTATCGCACCACCGGGCCGGCGCGCCAGCCGTCGGCATCCAGCGCGCTCCAGACGATGCCATCGGGGACGGAAGCGGTCAGGCCGTCACCATTGTCGAGCCGGATGTCCGGGAAGACCGACAGCGACATCTCGTCCGAGCCTTGCCATGCAGGGCTCAGGATCGGCGCGATGCCGACCGTGACCGACCAGCCTTCGGGCCGGGCGGGCGGCGGCCCGCCGGCTCCCGCAGGCCCGGCCACTCCGGGCGGCGGACCGCCTTGCGCGAAAGCGGGCGCGGCAAGGGCGAGCGGGGCGATCAGGGCAAGGCATGCGAGTTTGTTCATGGGCGCGACCCTAACCGGCAGTGGCCTGATCGTCGCCTGAATAGTCGGTGCAATCGCGAGTTCGCCATGGACTTTTGCGACAAAACGCGCTCACCTGCATTGCAAAGAGAAACGCAAAAAGGGGACCGAGCGCATGCCCGAAACAAAAGCCAACGGCATCACCATCCATTACGAGGATCGCGGCGACACGAATGCGCCCCCGATCTTGCTGATCATGGGCTTCGGCGCGCAGATGACCCTGTGGCCGGACGAACTGGTCGACGCGCTGGTCGAACGCGGCTTCCGCGTGATCCGCTACGACAACCGCGACATCGGCCTGAGCCACAAGTTCGACGGGGTGAAGGCGCCGGGCATGGTCAAGCTCACGATCATGCGCAAGCTCGGCTTCAGTCCCAAGGTGCCCTATACGATCGGCGACATGGCCGACGACGGGGCCGGCCTGCTCGAGGCGCTGGACATCGACAGGGCGCATATCGTCGGCGGCTCGATGGGCGGCATGATCGCGCAACGCTTTGCCGAGCGGCACGCGGACAAGACCATCACGCTGACATCCGTCTTCTCGACCACCGGCAACAGCAAGCTGAAGCCGGCGAAGAAGGAGGCGATGCAGGTGCTGGTCCAGCGCCCGGCGAGCCTGGAAGAAGACGTGCTGGTCGAACACGGCATCAAGGTTGCGCGCACGATCGGCAGCCCGGGCTACCAGGCGCCCGAAGACCGCCTGCGCGAGCGGACCCGTGCCGCGGTGCAGCGCAGCGTCTACCCCGAGGGGCCGCTGCGGCAGATGGCCGCGATCATCTCCGATGGCGACCGCACCCGGATGCTCCAGCAGCTCGATGTGCCGACGCTGGTGCTGCATGGCGAGGACGATCCGCTGATCCCCGTCGAGCACGGCCATGCGACGGCAGCGGCGATTCCCGGCGCGAAGATCAAGACCATTCCGGGCTGGGGACACGACTTGCCGCTGGAACTGGTCGACGAGCTGGCCGAGGCGATCGCCGAACATGCGAAATCGGCTGGCGGCTGATCGCCGCGCGGCCGCGCCGCCAGGCGAAATTGCGTGCGCCGGAGGGCGCGCCCGGATTCGAAAATTGCGCGCCCGGATTCGATTGGGTCGCAACCCTTGAAACCATGATTTTGCCCGGCATTTTTTTTGCCGGATTCATTTTGGGGCTTGCGCACCGGCCAAGCCTAGGAATTCCGGCGCGTCGCTGCGTTGTGCGAGGCTAACACACCTGCGTCTACTGCTCGCAACGGACGGTAAATCGCGATTTACCCTCTTGCGTGCAATTCGCTCCTGATTCACTATCTAGTGGTTCGAAAGGCAGGGGCACCTACTAGACCTAGTTGTTACGCCGGATTTGCGGTAACGCTCCGGTGGACGCGTTCGCGGGCCGTCAAGGCACGCTCTGTGGACAGTCCGGGTATAAGTAATTGCCGCCTGGTCGCTGCGAAATGCTAGGAATGGTGCTTCGCGCTGATTCGAACACAAGTGGAACATCGGTCCTGCGGGGCCGTTGCATATTTTGGGGCTGAACGGGGCGGGATGACAATGGATTTCAGGACCGGGGACGAAGCGGCAATGGGGCTCGAAGAGGACGTGATCGGCGACAACGCCGAGCTCGATACGACCGCGCGTGATGACAAGGCTGTGAGCATGGACAAGAGCGATCTCGGAAGCGAGGAACTGGTCAGCGACAAGGCGAATGCCGCGCTGGCCGAAGCGGTCGCGGCCGCGGCTGTGGCCAATGCGGAAAAGGCCGACAGCAAGAAGATCCTCGACCGCCGGTTTGACATCGTCACCGATGCGGAGCGCGACGCGCTGCTGACCGAATTCGGCAAGGAAACGCTGATCGACCGCTACCTGCTGCCCGGCGAGACGTTCCAGGATCTCTTCGCCCGCGTGGCCGACTGCTATGCCGACGATCAGGAGCACGCCCAGCGGCTCTACGATTACATCTCGAGCCTGTGGTTCATGCCGGCAACGCCCGTGCTTTCGAACGGCGGCACCAACCGCGGCCTGCCGATCAGCTGCTATCTCAACAGCGTCGAGGACAGCCTCGAAGGGATCGTCGGCACGTGGAACGAGAACGTGTGGCTCGCGTCCAAGGGCGGCGGCATCGGCACCTACTGGGGCCAGGTTCGCGGCATCGGCGAGCCGGTCGGCCTCAACGGCAAGACCAGCGGCATCATCCCGTTCGTACGGGTGATGGATTCGCTCACCCTCGCCATCTCGCAGGGCTCGCTGCGGCGCGGCTCGGCAGCCTGCTACATCGACATCTCGCACCCGGAGATCGAGGAATTCCTCGAGATCCGCAAACCCTCGGGCGACTTCAACCGCAAGGCGCTGAACCTGCACCACGGCGTGCTCGTCACCGACGAGTTCATGGAAGCGGTCCGCGCGGGCGACAGTTTCGACCTGAAATCGCCGCGCGATGGTTCGGTCCGCGGGTCGGTCGATGCGCGCTCGCTGTTCCAGAAGCTGGTCGAAACCCGGCTGGCGACTGGCGAGCCCTATATCGTCTTCAACGACACCGTGAACCGGATGATGCCCAAGCATCACCGCGAGCTCGGACTCAAGGTTTCGACCTCCAACCTGTGTTCGGAAATCACCCTGCCGACGGGCCGCGACCACCTGGGCAACGATCGCACGGCGGTCTGCTGCCTCAGCTCGCTCAACCTCGAGAAGTGGGACGAATGGTCGGGCGACAAGACCTTCATCGAGGACGTGATGCGCTTCCTCGACAACGTCCTGCAGGATTACATCGACCGGGCACCCGAAGAAATGGCGCGCGCGAAGTATTCGGCCATGCGCGAACGCTCGGTCGGCCTCGGCGTGATGGGCTTCCACTCCTTCCTGCAGGCCAAGAACCTGCCGCTCGAAAGCGCGATGGCGAAGGTCTGGAACCTGAAGATGTTCAAGCACATCCAGTCGAAGGCTTCGGAAGCCTCGATGCTGCTGGCGCAGGAACGCGGAGCCTGCCCGGATGCCGAAGAGATGGGCGTGATGGAACGCTTCAGCTGCAAGATGGCGATCGCGCCGACCGCGTCGATCTCGATCATCTGCGGCGGGACCAGCGCCTGCATCGAGCCGATCCCGGCGAACATCTATACCCATAAGACGCTGTCGGGCAGCTTCGTGGTCAAGAACCCGTATCTCGAAAAGCTGCTGCGCGAAAAGAGCAAGGATTCGACGAATGTCTGGAACTCGATCCTGGAGAAGGGCGGTTCGGTCCAGCACCTCGACTTCCTGACGCCGGAAGAGAAGGCGACCTTCAAGACCAGCTTCGAGATCGACCAGCGTTACCTGCTCGAGTTCGCGGCCGATCGCGCGCCCTACATCGACCAGGCCCAGTCGCTGAACCTGTTCATCCCGGCCGACGTCGACAAGTGGGACCTGATGATGCTGCATTTCCAGGCGTGGGAGAAGGGCATCAAGTCGCTCTACTACCTGCGGTCGAAGAGCGTGCAGCGCGCAGGCTTCGCGGGCGGCGTGGAAGCGGACAACACCAAGGACGCGACCAAGTTCGAACTCGCCGCGGCGGCCGGCCAGGAAACCGACTACGAGGAATGCCTGAGCTGCCAGTAGGCCGGGCTGCAAGGCAAGGGGCGGGTATCGACATCACGTGATGAGAACCCGCCAGCAGCCTCGCAAAGCCATCGATACCACCGGCCATTGCCGAACCATGCGCGGCATGGAGTGGGACGTACGGCTGGCCGATATCTCGCAGGGCGGCTGCCGGATCTGCGAACCGCGCGGCGCCTTGCAAAGCGGCGAGACGATCAGGCTGTTCATCGCCGGATCCGGCCCGCACCGCGCACGCGTGATGTGGCGCGACGGCCAGGATGTCGGCGTCCATTTCGAACGCCCGCTGACGCCCGCGCTGCTCGAACAGATCCACGCAGGCAAGGTCGAGACGCCGTCGCAGGATGCCATGGCGGGCGCCGGTCAGGGTTTCGGCCGGCGAACGGGCCTCGGCCCGCTCCGCCCGGTCTGACCGACCCCTCTTTCCCGATTACTTGCCCAGCAGATATTGCTGGAGGAACATCAGCTGCGCGAGCGTGTAATAGTCCGCGTTTTCCTTCTTCGCGAAACCGTGCCCTTCGTTCATCGCCAGGAAGTGCCGGGCCTCGACCCCGTTTGCGCGCACCGCGGCGATGATCTGGTCGGCTTCCGATGCGGGCACGCGCGGATCGTTCGCCCCGGTCGAAACCATCAGCGGGATCCGCAATTCGTCCACGCGGGTCAGCGGGCTGATTTCCTTCAGCTTGGCGCGCTGGACCGGGTCGCGCTCGTCGCCGTACTCGACGCGGCGCAAGTCGCGGCGATAGTCCTGCGTGTTCTCGAGGAAAGTGACGAAGTCCGAGATCGCGACCACGCAGCTCGCCGCATCGAAGCGGTCGCCGTAGAAGATCGCGCTGGCATAGCACATGTAGCCGCCGTAGCTGCCGCCGCGCACCGCCATCCGGTCGGCATCGATCAGCGGATCGGCTTCCAGCGCGTCGAGGAACGCGCCGATGTCTTTCACTGAGTCCTCCCGCTTGAACGGTCCGTTGTCGAGGCTGACGAAGCGCTTGCCGTAGCCGGTCGACCCGCGCACATTGGGGAAGAACTGCGCGATGCCGAGCTCGTTGACGTAATAGTTCATCGACCCGATCGAGCCCGCGGTCGACTGGCCTTCCGGGCCGCCGTGAATGCTCACCAGCAGCGGGCGCTTGCCGGGGAACTTCGCCGGATCGGGCCGGTAGAGGAAGCCGGAGATCCTCTCGCCATCGAAGCTCTCGATCTCGACCAGTTCGGGGTCGACGTTGCGCGCCGGATCGAGGCCGGCAGTCTCGCTGTAGGTCCAGCGCGTGACCTTCAGCGTCTTGGGATCGACGCTGTAGGCATCGGCAGGCGAGCGGTTGGAGGAGAAGGTGAACCCGATTTCGCCCCACGGAGCGATCTCGATACCGCCGATGATCCCCGGTGGCAGATCGACCTCGCGGGTCGCCCCGGTCGCCATGTCGCGGATCTTCAATACCGACTGGCCTGCCCGGTTGATCGTGTAGGCCATAAAGCTCTCGTCTTCGGACATGTCGAGGTCGGAAACGTCCCACTCCTCGTCGATCACCGGCGTGAACTTGCCGGTCTGGCGATCGATTGTCCCGACCCGGCGAAAATCGCTGTCGACGTCGGACAGCGCCCAGATGCGGCCCTGCTTGTCGAAGCCGCCGCCGGCGTAGAACGCCGTCTCGTTCGGATCGGTCAGCGAAGTGATCGCGCCGCTTTCGATATCGAGCAGGTACATGTCGGACTTGGTGACCTGGATGTAATTGACCAGCGTCATCGTCTTGTTGTCGGGTGAAATGTCCCCGACGCCCCAGCCCCCGCCGCTGCGCTCTGCCACGAGGCGTGTGGTCGAAGGATCGCGCGGGTCCATCAGGTAGATGTCGTTGTCGCGGCCCGTGCGCCTGGTCGAGGTGAAGGCGATCAACGAGCCGTCCTCGCTCGTCGCGCCGATCCAATTGCGGCTCTTGCCGTCGGTCAGCAGGACGAGCTTGCCATTCTCGACCCGGAAGATCTGGTTGAACTCGCTACCGCCGATATCCTTCGTCGTGAGCAGGACCTTGCCGTCCCCGGTGTAGACGGCCGAACCGACCGGCTCGCTTTCGAAGGTGATCTGCGTGCGCGCCGCGCCGGGGGCCATGACCCGGTGCAATTGCGAAGTGTCGGCGAAACGGGTGGCGATGATCATCGCCCGGTTCGCTTCGTCCCATCCGCGGAAGGCGGCGCTGCGGCTGTCGGTGTACTGGCTCAGCGCGTCGGCCAGTTCGATCGGGATCGGCGGCAATCCGTCCGCCACGACGGCATCGGGCTTGGGCAGGTAGGCGGTGTCGTCCGCCTGCTGGGCGAAGGCGGCAGAGGAAACCGCCAGAGCGGCGGTGGCAAGAGACAAGCTACGCATGGGCGACCTCGCGACTGGATAATCGAATAGACCGGGCCTCCATTGCAAAATCCTTTCGCCTGCGAAAGGGCGGGGCATGCGGAAAGCCCCGGAACCGCTCATGCGGGCCGGGGCTTCGCCATCGCTACGACTCGTTATGAGGAGCGACCATGTCGGTATGGGAGATCAGGCGCGTTCGAGCACGGCCTTGTTGCCCAGACCTTCGGGAATGCGTGCGCCTTCCTTCAGGTAGATGCGGTTGTCATCGATCTTGTCGACATCGTCGAGCGAGAGGAAATGATGCATCTCGTCGCTGCTGTCGGACCTGGTCAGCTTGATCGCGTCATCCCTGGTGTCGTCCACCGTGCCGACATGCTGGCCCTTGTAGTCGACGACTTCCATGTGTTCCTTGATGCGTAGCTTCTCGAACATAAAACAATCTTTCTGCGGGATTGGCCCGCCTTTTGAATGGGTTATGTTTATATAACGGCCGGCCGGAGCAATCGGTCCACGCTTCGCCGACGCTTGTGCACGGGTGGTGGAGAATGGCGAACCGGGCAAAAATAAAGACGCCCCTTCGGCGATGAAGGGGCGTCTCGGGTCCGCGATCGTCGCCCGCAAAAGGGGAGAAAACAGGCGACGCCTCGCTTGCCTTTCTTCTAGGCCTGACCGGCTTAACCGGGGCTGGCTCGGCGGTTCATTTACGTCGCGGTTTGTATCGCAAATCTTCCGCCCGAAATCCGCCTAGCTGCCGCCCAATGGACGCGCCGCATCAGCCTTTGCGCGGGCCGCCGGATCGTCGGAGATCTCGCCGGGAACCGGCTTGCCCTCGCCGCCGGGAGGGTTGTCCGATGCCTGCCCTTCGAAATGATCGTCGGCTGCCGGGTCGGGCAGTTCCTCCGCCTGCTCCTGCTCCATGTGGCCGTCCTCGTCGCGGCCGTTGCCGTAGCCGCCCTGGGCCCCCGCCTCGGGCGCCTTGGCATTGGTGGAGGAGGGCTGGTTGACCTCGTACTGGTCGTAGACCGGGCGCGCATCGCCGGCGGGGTTCTTGATCGCCTGCGGCTCGTCGGTCTTCGTCGGATCGTATTTCGGGGTGTCGCTCATGGTGGAAAGTCCTTTCCCCCTGACAACCCACGAGGCGTTTCGACCGTTCCCCGCCGCTTATCCCCAAGCGCGCTCCGTCCGGCCCTTCGCAGCCGCGCCGATGAGTCATAGCTTGGGGACCAGAGGGGGCGAGTACCGCGATGATTCGGGCGATCGTGCCGCGAGCTGTTGCATCGGTGACTCACCTTCGGGCCAAGCGCGGATAACCCGCGCGAAAGCCATACCAATCGGGCTGCCAATCGCTATATCTGGTGGCCAACGCGTAACGGAGATACGAGATGTCGCTGCTGGAAGCCCGCAAGACCTACAAGCCCTTCGAATATCCGTGGGCCTACGAGTTCTGGAAGCGGCAGCAGCAGATCCACTGGATGCCGGAAGAAGTGCCGCTGGGCGAGGATTGCCGCGACTGGGCGCAGAAGATCACCGAGCACGAGCGTAACCTGCTCACCCAGATCTTCCGCTTCTTCACCCAGGCCGACGTCGAGGTGCAGGATTGCTACCACGACAAGTACGGCCGCGTGTTCAAGCCGACCGAGATCAAGATGATGCTGACCGCCTTCTCCAACATGGAGACGGTCCACATCGCGGCCTACAGTCACCTGCTCGACACGATCGGCATGCCCGAGAGCGAATATTCCGCCTTCCTCGAATACGAGGAGATGAAGGACAAGCACGATTACCTGCAGCTGTTCGGCGTCGACACCGACGAGGACATCGCCCGCACGCTCGCCGTGTTCGGCGGCTTCACCGAAGGGATGCAGCTGTTCGCCAGCTTCGCCATGCTGATGAACTTCCCGCGCTTCAACAAGATGAAGGGCATGGGCCAAATCGTCAGCTGGTCGGTCCGCGACGAGAGCCTGCATTGCGAAGGCATCGTGCGCCTGTTCCACGAATTCGTGCGCGAGCGCGATTGCTACACCAAGGCGGTGAAGGAAGACATCATCGACATCTGCCAGAAGTCGGTGCGGCTGGAAGACAACTTCATCGACCTCGCCTTCGAAATGGGGCCGGTCAGCGGCATGACGCCGAAGGAGATCAAGAAGTACATCCGCTACATCGCGGACTGGCGGCTGGGCCAGCTCGGCCTGCAGCCGATCTACATGGTGGAAGATCACCCGCTGCCGTGGCTTGCGCCGCTGCTGAACGGGGTGGAGCACGCCAACTTCTTCGAACAGCGCGCGACCGAATATTCCAAGGGCGCGACCAAGGGCAACTGGCAGGACGTGTGGTCGACCTTCGACAAGCGCGCCAAGGCCCGCGTCGCGAACGAGGAAGTCGCCGAGGACGAAGGTCCGGACATGTTCGGCGAAGTCGCACCCAAGGGCGATGCCGGAGTCCAGGCGGCGGAGTAGGGCGGTCCACATAGCCGCTAAGGCGTTCGAATATTCGTGGCTTTGTTAGTGGAACTAAAAAGTTTGCGCAGTTCACGCTGACGACAAATGGCCCATTTGGCTGCGACTATTCGTAATAGCCGACAAGTCTCTCCTTCCCCAAGAAGGGGGGAGCATTTTTGGCACGACCAATACCCGCCGAGCGGAACTCGGTATCAGCAACCATTCCTGAACCATGCTCGCTTTAAGACCGCGCGATGCAGTGGTTTGAACTGGCCATCTACTATCTGATCGCGATCAACTTCGTCGCTTTCGCCGCCTTCGGCTTCGACAAGGCCCAAGCGGAGCGCGGGAGTTGGCGAGTGCGGGAGAGTTCGCTGGTGACGCTCGCCAGCATCGGCGGCATTGCAGGGGCGCTCGCCGGACGGGCGCTATTCCGGCACAAAACGCGCAAGAAGGGCTTTCTCGATCGGATGGTTTCCGGTGCGCTCGCTCCGCCGATCCTCGCCGCGGGGGTCTGGTATTTCGCACCCGCCGTCATGCCGCTCGATCCGCAGGAGAATGCGCGTTTGGAACAAGTCATGGCTAGCGTGTATTACCCTGGCTGCGACCAGGTTCGCGCCGCGGGCAAGGCGCCGTTGCGCTATGGCGATCCGGGCTATCGCCCTGAAATGGATGGCGACGGCGACGGGCTCGCCTGCGAACCTTTTTAATAGGGCACTGCCCACCCCATCCTGTCCTACAGCGCCCGCGCGGTGCTAGCCGGGGCGGATGGACGCCGCTCCGATCCGCACCGCATCTCCCGCTCGAATGCGCGGCGCGGGCGGGCCGGACAATTGCTCCATAACCCTGCTCCATGTGCTCCATCCTGTCGGGCTGGCGCAGCGGCATTCCAAACCGGCCGCACCATCGCCCGCCCCGTCAGCCCCAGTCGCACCAGCCTTCGCGCAAGCCGCCCGAGTAACTGCGGGCGAGGCCTTCGGCGCGCATGACGTCGGCCACATCCTCGTACGTGCCGTCGGGCTGCTCGCGGCGCAGCGTCATCAGGTCGCGGCCATAGCGATCGACCGGATCGTCTGCCCGCGCGACCATCTCGAACGGCCCTTCGTTGAGCCAGGCCTGCAGCCGCACCGTCGCCGCTTCCGCCAGCGCGGCCTCGCCCGCGCAGCGCGATGCCATTTCGGGGGTGTCCATGCCGACGATCCGGACGCGGCGCTCGTCGAAACGGATCGTGTCGCCGTCGACCACGCAGGCATCGTCGCCCCAGCCGCTCTTGCCGCCGCAGCGCGAGAAGTCTTGATCCACCGGTTCCGGTTCACCTTCGAGGAAGGCGGGCGGGCCGACGAAGCCCGGGCTCTGCCATCCGATCGTCACCACCGTCACCAGCGCGATGAACAGCACCCAGGGCCGCGTCTCGCGCCAGGCCTGCCCCCAAGTCTTGCGGCTCTTGCGGCGGATCGGCCCGCGCGTGTGGAATTTCGGCAGCCTGGGCGCTTTGCCCGGGCGATAGCGGCGGCCGGTGCCACGACCCTTTCGCTTCGGGAACTTGACGATCCTGCCCATGCGGTTCGTCCTAGCGCAGCCGGTCGCACCGCGCACCTGCCAAGGCGCGGGCGGGCACGCCGATTTGCCCTTGCGAGCGCATCGTGCGACACTCCTGCTCGGGTCGGACTGCGTGGGGGAGACGGGGACATGACCATCGGGCTGGGGCGCCGCGCGCGCTCGATCGAGGAAATGGGGATCAACATGGGTGCGCTGCACGCGCGTGTGCAGCCGCGGCCCGCTCACGCGATCACCCCGGAGCCGGGCGATGTCTACATCACAAGCTGGGCCAAGAGCGGCACGACCATGACCCAGCAGATGTTCCACCAGTTGCGCATGATCGCCGCGACCGGCGAGGCCGACATGGATTTCGACGACATCAGCCGGATGACGCCGTGGGAAGACACCGCCCACATGCTCGACTTCGACGTGAACGTGCAGCAGCGCGCCGAGCCTCGCGGGTTCAAGAGCCATCGCGAATACGAACGGCTGCCGGCGGGCGGGCGCTATGTCGTCACGCTGCGCGATCCGCACGAGACCTTCGTTTCGCTCTACCGCTTCTTCGATGGCTGGCACATCGAGCGCGGGGCGATCGCGATGGAGGACTTCATGCCCTTCTGGCTGGGCGGCGGGCCGGGCGGATGCGACTATTACACCCATCTGCTGAGCTGGTGGGCACGGCGCGACGAGCCCGATACGCTGCTCGTCGCCTATCGCTGGGCGGCCAAGAACCAGCCGGCGATGATCCGCAGGATGGCGGACTTGCTCGGGATCGCGGTGGACGAGGCGCAAGTGGCCCGGATCGCGGAATGCACCTCGCGCGAATTCATGGTGGCGCACAAGGATCGCTTCGACGACGCCATGATGTGCGCGGTGATGGAGGAGCATCTCGGCATCCCGGCCGCCAGCGATTCGACCAAGGTCCAGGCGAAGGGCAGCGATGGCGGGGCCGTACCGCCTGCCATCGCGCAGGAGATCGACCGCATGTGGGCCGAGCGGGTCGCGCCGGTGACCGGCCATGCGGACTTCGCCTCGCTCGCCGCCGAACTGGACGCCTCCGCCTGAGCGGCCGCCCTGTCCCATCGCGGAACACGCCCTTTCGCGGGGGATGGCGGGCTGCGCGGAAGCGGCCTAGCCCGTGCCTTGCGACCCGAGGGCGGTTTTCGAGCCACCTTCCACCTTGAACCCCGCTTCACTCCCGTGCGGCGGGGTTTCCTTTGCCCGGTGCCGGCGAGCCATCGTCGGAACAGGCATCCGCGTCCGCTCATTATGCCTATGAAACCAGCAACAGGAGCACATCATGAGCGATCCCCTTTCGAGCAAGTCCCCCGCGAAATACCTCTGGCTCGCAGCCATCGTCCTGCTGGCCGTCGCCGCGGTCATCTTCTTCTTCAATGCCGACGGTGACGAGGATCTGGAGACCATTCCCGACTATGCCGTCACCACCGACGAGGAGCGGATGAACACCGACCTGCCGCTGAGCGAGGGCGAGAGCGAGGACATCTCCGGCATGGTGAATGGCGCTGGCGCCGAGGCCACCGCTACCGGTGCCGCCACGGAAGAGCCGATCGTGATCGACGAGCTGGAGCCTGCCGAAACGCAGTAACCGGCGCGATGCGGGGGCGGGGCTGCGAACAGGCTCCGCTTCCCACGCTGCCTGTCCCGCGCTAAGGGCGCGCTCGCACGAGCGAAGGACAGGAAGATGAGCGACAGCGACCAGAAACGGATGCTCTCCAAGGCGGAAACGCTGATCGAGGCGCTACCCTATTTCCAGCGCTACGCGGGACGTACTTTCGTGGTGAAATACGGCGGCCACGCCATGGGCGACGAGAATGCGGCGAAGGATTTCGCGCAGGACATCGTGCTGCTGAAGGCCGTCGGCATCAATCCGGTGGTGGTCCACGGCGGCGGGCCGCAGATCGGCGACATGCTCAAGCGGCTGGGTGTCGAATCGAGCTTCGTCGACGGGTTGCGGGTCACCGACAAGCAGACCGCGGAGATCGCGGAAATGGTCCTGTCCGGTGCGATCAACAAGCAGCTGGTCGGCTGGATCGCCAATGCCGGCGGCAAGGCGATCGGAATATCCGGCAAGGACGGCGGGCTGGTCACCGCGACCAAGGTCGAACGCACCGCGAAGGATCCCGAAAGCAATATCGAGCGGGCGGTTGACCTGGGTTTCGTCGGCGAGCCGGCGCATGTCGACACCACCATCCTCGAGACCGCGGGCGCTTCCGGCATGATCCCGGTGGTCGCGCCGATCGGTGCTGGCGAGGACGGCCACACCTACAACATCAATGCCGACACGATGGCCGGCGCGATCGCCGCGGCGCTGGGCGCGGCACGGCTGTTTCTGCTCACCGACGTATCGGGCGTGCTCGACAAGGACGGCGAATTGCTCACCGACCTCACACCCGACGATATCGCGAGACTGCGCGCCGACGGGACGATCAGCGGCGGGATGATCCCCAAGCTGGAAACCTGTGTCCACGCGGTCGAGGGCGGGTGCGACGCGGCCGTCGTGCTCGACGGGCGGGTGCCGCATGCGATGCTGCTCGAATTCTTCACCGCGCGCGGCGCGGGCACGCTGATCCGCAACGGCGGTTGACCCGCCGATCGACCAGAAGGCGGGGGGCAGCCCGTCTTACGAGGTTGATACACCCCGCCACGCTCGGCTAATACGAAGCGAACCTTAGCGAAAGGCCGCAAGCTTGCTCCTCTTTACACTCGTCCAGATCGTTGAACTGCTGACGAACGTGCTGGTGATGCTGATCATCGTCCAGTTCGTGATCGGTCTCCTGTTCGCCTTCAATGTGATCAACACCGGCAACCAGTTCCTGCTGACGGTCTACAATTCGATCAATTCGCTGCTCGAACCCGTGCTGGCGCCGATCCGCAAGATCATGCCGCGCACCGGCGCGCTGGACTTCTCGCCGCTGGTTCTGATCGTGCTGCTGCAGATCCTGCTGATCGTGCTCAGCAACGTGGCCTACGCGACGGCATGAGCGCGACGATTATCGACGGCAAGGCCTTCGCGGCAGGCCTGCGCGAGCGCGTCGGGAAGCTGGCTGGCGAATTCGAAGCCAAGGCCGGTCGCAAGGCTGGCCTCGCGGTGGTGCTCGTCGGAGAAGACCCCGCGAGCGAGGTCTACGTCCGGTCCAAGGGCAAGGCGACCGTGGCGCTCGGCATGGAAAGTTTCGAGTATCGCCTGCCCGCCGACACGCCGCAGGAAGAACTCGTCGCGATGGTGGAGAGGCTCAATGCCGACCCGAGCGTCGACGGCATCCTCGTGCAGCTTCCGCTCCCCAAACACCTCGACGAGAAAGCGGTCATCGCCGCGGTCGATCCGGATAAGGACGTCGACGGGATCACGCCGACCAATGCCGGCCGGCTGGTGCTCGGAATGGACACGCTGGTGTCCTGTACTCCGCTCGGCTGCACGATGATCCTCAAGGACATGCTGGGCGACTTTTCCGGGATGGACGCTGTGATCGTCGGGCGATCGATCCTTTTCGGCAAGCCGATGGCGCAACTGCTGCTGGCCGAGAACTGCACCGTCACCATGGCCCACAGCCGCACGCGCGACCTGCCCGGACTGCTGCGCCGGGCCGACATCGTCGTCGCCGCAGTCGGGGTCCCCGAGTTGATCAGGGGCGACTGGCTGAAGCCGGGGGCAATCGTGCTCGACGGCGGGATCAACCGGCTTGAGGCCGGACCCGGCGAGGCAAAGGGGCGGCTGGTCGGCGACGTCGCTTTCGACGAAGCTCTCGATCACGTGAAGGCGATCACGCCCGTCCCCGGCGGAGTGGGCGCGACCACCATCGCCGTGCTGATGCGCAACACCATCGTCGCGGCCTATCGCAACGAAGGTCTCGATTTGCCGGACGACACGCTGTGAGGCTGCTCGCCACCGCTGCGATCGTGCTGGCGCTGGCCGGCTGCGCGACCCAGCGGCCGCGCTATTCGGCGCAGGTGATCGACCGCGTGCTCGCCGATGCGCCCTACGAGGCGCAACCGGGCAAGGTCGTTGCCGCCGAAAGCGCTTTTGCCCGCATGGCTCGCGAGGAAGGGCAGTGGACCGCGTTCCGCGAATTCTCGGCCGAAGGCGCGATCATCCACGGCCGCAATGGCCCGATCGATGCCCGCACTTGGCTGGCTGGGCAGAAGGATCCGGAACAGGCCGTCCAGTGGGGACCGCGCGCGGTCTGGCTGAGTTGCACGGGCGACGTCGCGATCAGTCGGGGCCGGCTCGTCGATGCCGATGGCATGGTCGGAACCTATGTCACCGTGTGGCAGCGCCAGTCCGACGACAGTTACAAGTGGGTCTACGATGTCGGGACGCTCGACGATCCGCAGCCGCCCGCTGCCGAGAAGCCTGGGCCCGACGAGATCGTCGTGAGCGGCATGGATCTGGTCCGGGGACACGTCGCCGATTGCCGCGAGGCTGCCGGGCCTCCGCCTCCGCCCATGCCCGAAGGGTTGTATCCCGAAGGAACGCGGCAGGGCGGCGGGCAGGCGCGCGACGAAACCTTGCGCTGGAACTGGCTGCAGCTGGCCGATGGCCGGCGGGTCTTCACGTCATACATTCTTCGCGACGGCACGTGGGAAGCCGCCGCGAAGCTCGATATTCCGCCAGCGGGCTGAGTCATGACCCAGTTGTTCATCTCCGCCTTCATCACCCTGTTCGTCGTGATCGATCCGCCCGGCTGCGCTCCGATCTATGCCGGGCTGACCAAGGGCGCGTCTGCCGCGCAGGCACGTACCATGGCGCTTCGGGCGGTGTTCATCGCCTCGATCATCCTGTTGATCTTCGCTCTGTTCGGGCAGGAATTGCTCGGTGCGCTGCATATCGAGCTCGACAGTTTCCGGATTGCCGGCGGGATGATGCTGTTCTGGATCGCTTTCGAGATGGTGTTCGAGAAGCGCACCCAGCGGCGCGAGGAGCGTGCCGAGAAGATCGCCGCCACTCCCGAAGTGGAAGATGTCTCGGTGTTCCCGATGGCGATGCCCATGCTCGCAGGACCGGGTGCGATCGCCGCGATCATGCTGCTGATGAACGAGGCGCGCGGCATGGACGAAACGCTGGTCGTGCTGGGCGCGCTGGCGGCGGTGCTGCTGCTGACCGCGATTGCCCTGGTCGCGGCCGGGCCGCTGATCCGGATGCTGGGGGACAAGGTCGAGGCCGTGATTACGCGCCTGCTCGGCGTTCTCTTGGCAGCGCTCGCTGCGCAATATGTGATCGACGGGCTGAAGGGCAGCTTCGGGCTCTAGCCCCGGACTGCGGCCTTTTCCCCGGGGCTATTGCAGCGTGATGATCTCTTCGCCCGGATCGCCGAGGCTGAAGAACTGCATCAGCTGGACGAGCAGTTCGCACCGTTCGGCGAGCGAATTGGCTTCGAGCAGCGCCTGCTTGGACGCAGCGTCGAAGGGCGCGATCTGCGACACGCCGTTGATCAGCGACATGTCGTCGAGCCGCTCGACCGACTTCCAGTCGACGCTGTAGCCCTGCGCATCGGCGAAACGCCGCGCTTCGCGCTCGAAGCTGGCGCGTTCGATGCTGGACAGGGCCTCACCCTCGTCGTCGACGATCGGTTCGACCTCGAGCTGGCGGAACAGCGTGTCGGCATCGAGTTCGCGGCTCCACCGAAAGCGCGCCTCGCCGGTGAGCACAATGTTGTAACGGCCATCTTCCAGCGCCTCGACATCCTCGATCCGGCCGATGCAGCCGACCGAATAGAGCGGCGCGTTTTCCGCGGCGCGTTGCGGCTGGATCATCCCGATCCGCCGGTCGCGCACCAGCGCATCGCCGACCAGCGCACGGTAGCGCGGCTCGAAGACATGCAGCGGCAATTGCAGCCCCGGGTAGAGGACCGCGCCGGACAGGGGAAAGATCGACAGCTTCATCGCGCCGGTCAGCCGAACAGGATCTTCGACAGGCGGCGGCGGGTGCCGGACACCCACGGATCTTCGAGCCCGATCGCCTCGAAGATCTGGAGCAGCTTGGCCTTTGCCGCGCCCTCGTTCCATTCGCGGTCCGCCTCGATCATGGCGAGCAGGGTGTCTGCCGCCTCGTCACGCTGACCTGCGACATAGGCTGCTTCGGCAAAGGCGTATTGCGCGCCCATGTCCGCCGGGCTTTCGGCAGCACGTGCGCGAAGCGCCTGCAACTCGCCATCGTCAACTTTCGTCCCTGCCAACTCGAGCGCGCTCCTGGCCGTCTGGACCATCGGGTCGTCCGCGACCGCCGGATCGAGCGAATCGAGATGGGCCTGGGCATCCTCGGCCCTGTCCGCCTGCACCAATGCGCGGATCAACCCGGCATGGGCGGCGGCATTGGTCGGCGCCATCTGCACCACCTGGCCGAAAATGCCGGCAGCACGCTCCGCATCGCCGCCCGCGAGCACTTCTTCGCCCATGGCGACGAACTGCTGGATTTCCTCGTCGCTCGGTCCGGCCTGCGCGCCCGCATCGCCTGCTGCGCCAGCCTGCACCGGAACCTGTGCGAGGATCTGGTCGAGCGTCTGCTTGAGCTGGCCTTCGGTGCGGGCATTGGTCAGGTCCGCCACTGGCTGACCCTGGAACATCGCGTAGACGGTCGGGATCGACTGCACTTGGAACTGCGCGGCAATGAACTGTTCCTGGTCGACGTCGATCTTCTTCAGCACCACGCCCTTGTCGGCATAATCTGCCGCAACCTTCTCCAGCACGGGTGCAAGCTGCTTGCACGGTCCGCACCACTCGGCCCAGAAATCGAGGATCACGAGCTTGGTCATCGAAGGTTCGACGACCTCCGTGCGGAAGCGGTCGACCGCTTTCTGTTCGTCGATATTGAGACCCATGCTGGCCAAGGTGTGCTCCTGTCGCGTGTTCATGTAGCTGATGTCGTGCCCCATGTGGGCACTCGGCAGGCAATGTGAAGGGCGCGCGGGCGGCGCGCAAGGCGGCTGGGCGACAATTGCGATTTTGGGCTTGCGAGCGTTGGGGGTCGCTGCTAACCGCGCGCTTCCCCACGATGGTTCGCCCATCGGGAGCGTCAGTGAGCGGGCGTAGCTCAGGGGTAGAGCATCACCTTGCCAAGGTGAGGGTCGGGCGTTCGAATCGCCTCGCCCGCTCCATTTTCCGATTGCCGGACCTCCACATCACGGATTGCGACGAATCGTGCGCCGCTGTTGCTGCGCTGCGGCAAAAGCGCTTGCTTGGAACGGCGGACCCGCTATCTGCTCGCGTAATGTTGTATCATCAAAAACGCCTCGCTTCGTTCGGAGCCTCGCTACTCGCCCTTTCGATTGCTGCCCCTGCATGGGCGCAGGACAAGCCCACTCCTCCGCAATCCGGTGATCCGTCTGCCGAC
The DNA here is from genome assembly GCF_009827535.1 of Qipengyuania oceanensis. Lineage (NCBI taxonomy): Bacteria > Pseudomonadati > Pseudomonadota > Alphaproteobacteria > Sphingomonadales > Erythrobacteraceae > Qipengyuania > Qipengyuania oceanensis. The sequence continues at coordinate 2,053,016 of NZ_WTYN01000001.1, forward strand.
GAGCGGGTCGAGGACGATTTTCACGATCGACGCCTGGACGAGCAGGGGACGATCATCGTCACGGCCCAGGGTCTTCGCCAGTTCGATCTGCTTGCAGGGACCAGCGTGGTCGAGGGTGCCGAGCTTTCCGCTAATATGAATGGCCAGGTCGGCGAGGTCCTCGCCAAGTTACCGGGTGTTACGGCCAGCGGATTCGCGCCCGGTGCCTCGCGCCCGATCCTGCGCGGTTTCTCGGGCGAGCGGGTGAAGGTTCTGGTCGACGGGATCGGCGCGATCGACGTCAGCAACACCTCGGCCGACCATGCGGTCTCGATCGATCCGCTGACGGCGGAAAGCATCGAGGTCCTGCGCGGGCCTGCCGTGCTGCTCTACGGCAGCCAGGCGATCGGCGGCGCGGTGAACGTCATCGACAAGCGCATCCCGCGCCGGGTTCCCGACGAGCCGATTCACGTCGACGCGATCGCGCGGGCGGACAGTGCGACCGACCTGCGCGAAGCGGGTGCATCGGTGGATGCACCGCTGGGCGGGGGCTTCGTCGTCCATGCCGACGGTTCGTGGCGCAAGACCGGCGATCTCGAGATACCCGGCTACGCCCTGTCCGACGAGTTTCGTGCCGAGATTCTCGCCGAGGCGGAGGAAGAGGCAGGGGAAGGCCATCTCGACGAGGCGGAGGAACTGCGCGAAGCGGCCGAACAGCGCGGCTTCGTGCCCAATACCGCGACCGAAACCTGGACCGCGAATGGCGGGATCGCATTCTTCCGCGGCGGCAGCAACTTGGGCGTATCGGTCGGCATCTACGACACGGCCTATGGCATTCCGGGACGGCCGGGCACCGGCCATGCGCATGGCGGGGACGAAGGAGAGGGTGCCGAAAGCGGCGAAGAGGAAGAAGGTCCGGTCACGATCGGCCTGCGCCAATGGCGCGCCGACCTGCGCGGGGATGTCGAGCTTGGCGACGGCCTCTTCGACGAGCTGAAGATCCGCGGCGGATATTCCGATTACACCCACACCGAGTTCGAAGGCGACGAGGTCGGCACGGTATTCGACGTCGAGGGTATCGAGGCGCGGATGCAGCTGGTCCAGAACGAGCGCGGCGCCTGGCGCGGCAGCATCGGATCGCAGTTCATGTACCGCGATTTCGTGGCGACCGGGGCCGAGGCCTTCATCGCGCCTAACGAGACCGAGCAGTTCGCGCTGTTCGCCTTGCAGGAATACGGCAACGGCCCGTTCCAGATCGAAGGGTCGGCGCGATACGAGATGACCTCGGTCGACGATACGCAAGACCGGATCGCTCGCGACTTCGATACCTTCTCAGGCGCCATCGGCCTTGCGTACGAAGGGCCGCGGGCACTGCGTGCCGGGGTCAACTTGTCGCGGGTCGCCCGTGCACCGAGCGCGGAGGAGCTGTTCTCCGACGGACCGCACATCGCGACGCAGGCTTACGAGCTCGGCGATCCGGGCCTGGTCAAGGAAAGCGCATGGGGCGTGGAGCTGTTCGCGCGAGGCAAGGTCGGCCGGGCCGAATTCTCGCTCGCCGCCTACAAGAACTGGTTCGACAACTACATCTACCTGTCCGAGACCGGAGCCGAAGAAGACGGGCTGCCCGTCTTCGCCTATCTCCAGGACGATGCGACCTACACCGGCTTCGAAGGCGAGGTGACTTACGACATCGTCGATACCGGGCCGCTCACCGTTTCGACCGACCTGCGCGGCGAATACGTGAGGGCCAAGCTGTCCGACGGGAGATCGCTGCCGCGCATTCCGCCCTTGAGCCTGCTCGGGGCGCTGGAAGCGGAGACCGATGCGTTCGATGCCCGAGCCGAAGTGCAGTGGTTCGCCGCACAGGACAAGGTCGCCCCGTTCGAGACGCGAACCGACGGTTTCACCATGGTCAACGCGTCGCTGACCTGGCGACCGATGGGCCGCGATTCGATCAGCGTGCTGGTGAAGGCCGACAACATCTTCGATGCGACCGGCCGCCGCCAGGCGAGCTTCACGAAGGATTTCGTGCCGCTCGCGGGCCGCAACTTCACCGTGGGCCTGCGCGCCAGCTTCTGATCAGTCCTCGACCTCGAAGCTGATCTCGGCATGGTCGCGCAGCCGCTCGACCAGCGCCTCGCCGAGGAACGAGCCGGGCGTACCGACTCCGCCTTCGGCATCGCTGTCGAGCAGCGCCATGCCGGTCTCGGCCAGCATCCGGCTGGTCGAGCCATAGCCCGGATCGTACTTGCCCTTGACGCCGTAGCGGATCGTCCGGTCGTCGGGCATCAGGCCGATGAACAGCACGTCGTAGAAGCCGTTTTCACGCTGCTCCGGCGTCGGCCCTTCACCGGGCTTGGGCGGCTTCGCGCCGAACGGGTTCTTGAGCATCTCCAGCGCGGCATTGGCCGCCGCCTTGCCCGCTTCGCCCGGACTGGTGACCATCATCTCGTCGTAGCGGAAGTCCTCGCCATAGGGATGGCCGCGCAGGAAATTGGTGCGGTGGACGTTCTTCGTGTTGATCGTCGCCATGATGAAGGGCGCGGCCCACTTGCCGGTCTCTTCCTCGTGCCGCGGGATCATGCCGTTGGGCTGATCGGGCCCGTCGAAGGCGGGTGTCAGCGCGAAGGGGTCGTTCAGCAGCAGGGCGAGCTTGGGCTTCTTCGCGACCGCCTTCATCGTCTCCGTCAGGCTCGCCGCCGTCCCGCCTGAGAACGTGCCGGCCATCGCACGCACGCGGCCCTTCACGCGCGGGGCGGGCGCGCCGAACCGCTCGACGGCTTCCTTCTGGAGCATCAGCACGCCGAGATCGAAGGGGATCGAATCGAAGCCGGAGGAAAAGCAGATTCGCGCGCCGGTCGATTTCGCGGTTTCATGATGCGCGTCGATCTGCTCGCGCATCCATGCAGGCTCGCCGCACAGGTCGGCATAGTCGGTCCCGCTCTTCGCGCAGGCTGCAACCAGCGCATCGCCGTAGAGCTGGTAGGGGCCGACCGTGGTCAGCACGACCCGGGTCTGCTGGCACATGGCATCGAGGCTTGCCGGGTCGTCTGCGTCGGCGACGATCAGTGGGGTCGAAGCGGGTGCGCCGATCAGGTCGCGCACTTCTTCCAGCTTGGAAAGGCTGCGCCCGGCCATGGCCCACTTCGGCCCGCCTTCGCGCTTGCCGTATTCGCGCACGAAATGCTCGGCGACCAGGCGTCCGGTGTAGCCGGTCGCGCCGTACACCACGATGTCGAGGGGACGATCTTTCTTGCTCATGGTTCTCTCCTTTGCCGCGCGTGATGCGCGCAGGCCGGGCCGGAGTCAAAGCCGTTACGGCCCAGGGACGGCGCTCAGTATCCGAACTGGCGGCTCGCGAGATCGTACATGATCTCCTCCGATCCGCCGCCGATGGCCATCACCCGCACCTCGCGATAGATCCTCTCGATCCGGCTGCCGCGCACGAAGCTCGCGCCGCCGAGGATCTGGCACGCCTCGCGTGCGCAATGCTCCAACGTCCGCGTCGCTTGCACCTTGAGCAAGGCAAGCTCTCCGGGCTGCGCCGTTCCCTGGATGACCGTGTAGGTGCAATGATCGATCATCGCCTGCGTCGCGAGGATCCTGCGCAGCATCTCGGCAAGCTTGTGGCGGATGGTCTGCCGCTGGGAGAGCGGCTTGCCGAAGGTTTCGCGCTCCTGCGCCCAGGAGAGCGCGTCCTCGTAGCAGATTCGCGCAAAGCCGGCGGCCTGCTGAGCCATGCCGAGCCGTTCGCCGTTGAAGTTGCGCATGATGCCGAGAAACCCCTGATTCTCCGGCCCGATGAGGTTTTCTTCCGGTACTTCGACATCGTCGAAATGGATCGTCGCCGTGTCCGACGAATGCCAGCCCATCTTGCGCAGACCGGTACGCGAGACACCCGTGCGGTCGGTCTCGACCAGCAATAGCGAGATCCCGCCGAAGCCTTCGCCGCCGGTCCGCACCGCGAGCGTGATGTAATCGGCGCGCATGCCGCTCGTGATGAGAGTCTTGGCGCCGTTGACCATGAAAGCCGCGCCCTTCCTCTCCGCGCGGGTCTTCAGGTTCGCGACGTCCGAGCCGCCGCCCGGCTCGGTGATGCCGAGGCAGATGATCTTGTCGCCCGAGAGGACCTGCGGCGCGATGCGCTGCTTCATCGCCTCGCTGCCCATCGCCAGGATCGGCGGCAGGCCGATACCGTGCGTCATCAGGGAGGCGGCGATCCCGCCTGCCCCCGGGCGGCACAGTTCCTCCGTCTGGACCAGCGAGTGGAAGCGGTCGAACCCGTCGGAACCGCCATCGACGATCGTCCCGCTGCCGCCGTATTCCTCCGGATAGCCGAGGCCGAGCACGCCCGCTTCGGCGGCCTTGCGGTGAAGCGCGCGTGGCAATTCGCCCGCCTCCTCCCATGCGTCGACATGGGGGATGATCTCACGGGTGACGAACGCACGCACGCTCTGCGCCACGGCATCATGCGTCTCGTCATAGTGCGGCGAACGGCTGCGCCACTGGTCGAACAGGAATTCGCTCATGCTTTGTCTCCCGCCACACTGATGCGCGGGAGCATGGCCGGAGTCAAAGCCGGGGAAGCGTCACCCCGCGCTGGCCCATGTATTTGCCTGCCCGGTCGGCATAGGTGACCTCGGGCCGTTCGTTGCCTTGCAGGAACAGGAACTGGCACGCGCCTTCATTGGCATAGATCTTGGCGGGCAGGGGAGTGGTGTTGCTGAATTCCAGCGTCACATGGCCTTCCCAGCCCGGCTCCAGCGGCGTGACGTTCACGATGATCCCGCAGCGTGCATAGGTCGATTTGCCGAGGCAGATAACCAGCACATCTTCCGGGATGCGGAAATATTCGACCGTCCGGGCAAGGGCGAAGGAATTGGGCGGAATGACGCAAACGTCGGTATCGCGATCGACGAAGCTGTTGCTCGCGAAATCCTTGGGATCGACCACCGCGCTGTCGACATTGGTGAAGATCTTGAACTCGGGCGCGACCCGCGCGTCGTAGCCGAAGCTCGACAGTCCGTAGCTGATGCAGCCCTCGCGCCGCTGCGCCTCGACGAAGGGTTCGATCATCCCTTCGCTCGTCGCCTTTTCGCGGATCCACTTGTCGGAAAGAATCGCCATGCAGGGGTGATTCCCGATGGCGGCGGGCAGGGCAAGCGCCCGCGCCTCAGTCGACGGGTTTTGCCCCCAGTTGCGGGTTCCTCCCGGTGATGTGGTTCAGCCACATCTTGGGCCGGCGAAGCATGTCCTGCGGGTAATCGACCTTAACCCCGACCAGCTTCGCGATCGCGCCGACGAAATGGATGCAGTTGCGCGTGTCGAGGTCGTAATACTTGCCCGGCGCGTTGCGCCACCGGTCCACCTCGCGCCGGATCGCCCAGTATTTGGCATCGTCGATCTGGACCGAGAAATGGCGGTTGGTCGAGGTGATGTACTTCTGCTTCTCGGTCATCACGACGTGTTCGACCGGCCCGCGCAGCACGGCGGGCCCTGCGCTCTTCGCGCTGAAGCCATAGTTCTCGTTGATCCGCGTCCCGTCGTCGAGCGTACCCTGCATCACCACGAAGGTATGCGGATAGCGGCCGACCAGCACCGAGCCGTTGAAGCTGTGAAACGAGAGAGTGACCTCTGCCAGCGCGGGATGCGCGACGACGAGCGCAAGCAGCGCAGCGAAGATGCGAAGGAAGCGGCCCATGGATGCAGCTACTAGCGCGCGGCGAGCCAGCGGTCGATAACCGATGATATGTCGCCCTTGATATGGAGGCCGAGCTTGGAGCGACGCCACAGGACATCCCGGCCGGTCTGCGCGAACTCCTCGTCGACCAGGTATTGCAGTTCCGCCTCGTAGAGATCGCCCGCGAAATGCTCGCCGAGCCCGCTCAGCCCGGTCGCATCGCCGATCACCCTTTCGATCCGGGTCCCGTAGGCACGCGCAAGTCGCAGCAGCATCTCGGGCGGCAGCCACGGCCAGCGCTCGCTTGCAGCCCAGAGGAAGGCCTTGAAGTCGGCGTCCGGCATGTCGCCGCCGGGAAGCGGCGCGTTCCTGGTCCATGGCGTCTCGTCCGCTCCGAGCAGGGGCGCAAGCTTTTCGAGCGCGTGTTCGGCAAGCCGCCGATAGGTCGTGATCTTGCCGCCGTAGACCGAGAGCATCGGCGCGCCTTCGTGGGTATCGACCTCGAACACGTAGTCGCGGGTGACGGTCGAATTCTTCGCCGAATTGTCCTCGTAGAGCGGACGGATGCCCGAATAGGTCGAGACGATCTCGTCTGGCGTCACCGGGCTGCGGAAATATTCCGATGCCGCGCTGCACAGGTAGTCGATCTCCTGCGCCGAGATTTCCGGCGTGTCGCGGTCCCCCTCGAACAGGAGGTCGGTGGTCCCGATCAGGGTGAACTCGCGCTCGTAGGGTATGGCGAAAATGATCCGCCCGTCGCCGTTCTGGAAGATGTAAGCGGTCTCGCCGGCGAACTTGCGGGGAACGATGATGTGGCTGCCCTTGACAAGCCGCAGGTGCACCTTGGCCTCTCCCGCAAGGCCAAGCTGAGCGAGATCGTCCACCCATGGACCTGCGGCATTCGCGATGGCGCGGGCCTCGATCACTTCCTCGCCATTCCCGGTGGCGAGCGTGGCGCGCCACCGGTCCGGCAGGCGCTCGAGCGCGGTCACCCGGGTCCGCGTGCGGACCTCCGCTCCCCGATCCCGCGCGTCCATGGCGGTCAGGACGACCAGCCGCGAATCCTCGACCCAGCAGTCCGAGTACTCGAAGCCGCTGGTGAAGCGTTCCTTCAGCACCGGACGGTGCGGCAATTCGCGCAGGTTCACGCCGCGGCTTTTCGGCAGCGCGCTTCTCCCGCCCAGGCGGTCGTAGAGAAACAGCCCCGCGAGCAGCATCCATTTCGGGCGCAGCCCCTTGTCGTGCGGCAGGACGAAACGCAGCGGCCAGATGATGTGCGGTGCGTTGCGCAACAGCACGTCGCGTTCCTGCAGCGATTCGCGGACCAGCCGGAATTCGTAATGCTCGAGATAGCGCAGCCCGCCATGGACCAGCTTGGTGCTGGCGGAGGAGGTGTGTGCAGCGAGATCGTCCTTCTCGCACAGGATCACCGACAGGCCGCGCCCCGCCGCATCGCGAGCGATGCCCGCGCCGTTTATTCCGCCGCCGATGACCATGAGATCGCGCATTGGCGATCATCTCTAGGGAACGGCTGCCCGGTTGGCGAGTGTCTTGGGAGAACACGCCCGGCGGTATAGGGCGGTGGCAAGCGCAGGAGGCACAGCATGGCCGGACACAGGATGGAAAGCGACACGATGGGCGAGCTCGCAGTCCCCGCCGACAAGTTATGGGGCGCGCAGACCCAGCGCTCGCTCGAGAATTTCCGCATCGGCGGCGAGACCATGCCGCTCGGCATTGTCCATGCGCTCGGGCTGGTGAAGCGGGCGGCGGCGCGGGTGAACATGCGGCTGGCCGGGCTGGATGCAAGGCTTGGCGATGCGATCGTGGAGGCGGCCAGCGAAGTCGCCGATGGCAAGCTGGACGAACATTTCCCTCTGGTCGTGTGGCAGACCGGCTCGGGCACGCAGTCGAACATGAATGCCAACGAGGTGATCGCGAACCGGGCAAACATCCTGCTTGGCGGCGAGGCGGGGGCCAAGTCGCCGGTCCATCCCAACGATCACGTCAACATGAGCCAGTCGTCGAACGATACCATTCCGACCGCGATCCACGTCGCTGCGGCGCGTGCGATAGCGGGCGACTTGCTGCCTGCGTTGCGCCACCTCCACCAAGCACTGGCCGACAAGGCCGCTCGCTGGGGCGATATCGTCAAGATCGGCCGCACGCATACGCAGGATGCCGTGCCGCTGACTCTGGCGCAGGAATTCGGCGGCTATGCCGCGCAGGTCGAGCAGTCGATCGCGCGGATCGAGGCGACGGTGCCCGGCGTTATGGAACTGGCGCAAGGCGGCACGGCGGTCGGCACCGGGCTCAACGCGCCTGATGGCTTCGGCGCGGCTTTCGCCAGCGATCTGGCGGAAGATACCGGCCTTGCTTTTACCAGCGCGCCCGACAAGTTCGCGGCGCTGGGGGCGGAAGATGCGCTCGTCTTCTGCCACGGTTCGCTCGCGGCGCTGGCGAGCGCGCTCTACAAGATCGCAAACGACATCCGCTTCCTTGCCAGCGGGCCGAGGGCGGGCCTCGGAGAATTGTCGCTCCCCGCGAACGAGCCGGGCAGTTCGATCATGCCGGGCAAGGTCAACCCGACCCAGTGCGAAGCTCTGACGCAGGTCGCGGCGCGGGTGATGGGCAACCAGTCGACCATGCAGTTCGCTGGCAGCCAAGGGCAGTTCGAGCTCAACGTGTTCCGCCCGGTGATCGGCTACACCTTGCTCCAGTCGATCCGGCTGCTGGCCGACGCTTCTGTCAGCTTCACCGACAATCTCGTGATCGGGATCGAACCCAATCGCGACCGGATCGAGGAACTGGTCGAAAGCTCGCTGATGCTGGTGACCGCGCTCGCGCCGCACATCGGCTACGACAAGGCCGCAGAAATCGCGAAGAGAGCGCACAAGGACGGCACGACGCTGCGCAAGGCGGCCCTGGATCTTGGCTATGTGGAGGAGGAGGAATTCGACCGCATCGTGCGGCCCGGCAGCATGGTCTGAGCTATTGGCCGCGGGCCATGCGCAGCAGTCGCCCGGCAACCGCATCGAGCCTCGCGACCAGTTGTGGGTCGTGATTGTCGGGCGCGGTGATCACGGCATCGTCCAGCGTCGTGTCGATCGGTGAGGGCGCACGCTTTTCCGGCAAGGCCGCGACAAAAGCCTCGATCGTCTTTCTCGCCAGCGCGCTGTTCGACCCCATCTGCTCGATCACTTCCGAGACGTCGACCGGCTTTTCGTTCTCGCGCCAGGCATCGTAGTCGGTGACCATGCCGAGCAGCGCGTAAGGCAGCTCGGCCTCGCGCGCGAGGCGGGCTTCGGGAAAGCCGGTCATGCCGATCACGTCGGCGCCCCACTCGCGGTACAGCCGGCTTTCGGCGCGGGTGGAAAACTGCGGCCCTTCCATCGCCAGGTAGGTTCCGCCGAGCGTGGCCTTGCCGCCCCCTTTTCCGACCGCTGCCGCAGCCATCTTGCTTAACCGCGGGCAGACCGGGTTGGCCATCGACACATGGGCGACGAAACCCGAGCCGAAGAAACTGTCCGCCCGCGCCTTGGTCCGGTCGATGAACTGGTCGACGGCGACGAAATGGCCGGGCGGCAGTTCCTCGCGCAAGCTGCCGACCGCGCTGATCGCCAGCACATCCGTGCAGCCAGCCCGCTTGAGCACGTCGATATTGGCCCGCGCGTTCAGTTCGCCGGGCGCGATGCGATGGCCGCGTCCGTGGCGGGGCAGAAACCGCACGCGCACATCGCCAATCCGGCCGCACAGGATCTCGTCCGACGGCTCGCCGAAGGAAGACTTCACCCCGATCCACTGCGCGTCTTCGAGCGAATCGAGCGCGTACAGGCCCGAGCCGCCGATGATGCCGATGGTCCATTCGCTGCTCATGTCGGGCTTCCCTTACGGCAGCGCGGAATGCGCGGCATCGCTCGTCGGCGTTCCTTGCCAGAGCTACCGCTGCGCGCCAAGTTTGGTCGCGAATCACAAGCACAGTTCCGGGAGAGAACACCATGAAGACCCGCATCACCGAATTGTTCGGCATCGAGCATCCGATCATCCAGGGCGGCATGCACTACGTCGGTTTCGCGGAAATGGCCGCGGCGGTGTCCAATGCGGGCGGGCTCGGCATCATCACCGGGCTGACGCTCGGCACGCCGGAGAAGCTGGCCGACGAGATCGCCAGGTGCCGCGACATGACCGACAAGCCGTTCGGCGTGAACCTGACCTTCCTGCCGACCGTCAATGCGCCCGACTATCCGGGCCTGGTCAAGGCGATCATCGACGGCGGGGTCAAGGCGGTGGAGACGGCGGGTAACAACCCGGCGCAGGTGCTGCCCTTCTTCAAGGACGCGGGCGTCAAGGTCATCCACAAGTGCACCAGCGTGCGCCACAGCCTGAAGGCGCAGGCGATCGGCTGCGATGCGGTTTCGGTCGACGGTTTCGAATGCGGCGGCCATCCGGGCGAAGACGACATCCCGAACATGATCCTGCTGCCGCGCGCCGCGGACGAGCTCGAAATCCCCTTCGTCGCAAGCGGCGGCATGGCCGATGCGCGCAGCCTCGTCGCCAGTCTCGCGATGGGCGCGGAAGGCATGAACATGGGCACGCGCTTCATCGCGACGAAGGAAGCGCCGGTTCACGAGAACGTGAAGCAGGCGATCCTCGCGGCGAGCGAGCTCGACACCCGGCTGGTCATGCGCCCGCTGCGCAACACCGAGCGGGTGCTGACGAACGAGGCGGTCGAGCGGCTGCTGGAGAAGGAGCGGCGCCTGGGCCCCGACCTCAAGTTCGAGGACATCATCGAGGAAGTCGCAGGCGTCTACCCGCGCGTGATGACCGAAGGCGAGATGGACGCAGGCGCCTGGTCCTGCGGCATGGTCGCCGGGCTCATCAATGACATCCCAACCTGCAAGGAACTGATCGACCGGATCATGGCCGAGGCGGAGGAACTGATTTCAGGGCGGCTGGCGGGCCTGCTGAAAGACTAGCTTTCGCGCGCCTCGATCCATTCGAGCAGCGCGGCAAGGCAATCGCGCGCCAGCATCTTGGAGCGTTCCGGGCTCCACCCCTGCTCGGGGTCGGGCAGGTCGTCGTTGTCCTTGAACGGCATCTCGAGCGTCATCGCGACAGCGCCGAAACGCTCGGCGACGTGGTTGGTGCTCATGGTGAGATTCGCCGTGCCGGGCTTAGAGACCGGATAGCCCTTGGCCGTCTGGAAATCGGGCGTGCGCCGTTCGAGGATCGAGCGGTAGGAGTAGAAGCCGTCACCCTGCGCATCGGTCCAGGACGGAATGCCCTCGAAGCCCGCGAGGAAGACCGCCGCGATCGCCTCGTCGCCGTGAACGTCCATCGCGAAGTCGACGCCGGTTTCGTCCATCGCGTTGCGGATCGCGAGCACTTCGGGCGATTTTTCGGCCGTCGGCGTTTCCCACTCGCGGTTGAGATTGCTGCCGACCGCATTGGTCCGCAAATGCCCGCGGCGCGATCCGTCGGGATTGCAATTGGGCACGATATGGAAGGCACAGCGCTGGCGCAGCGCACGCGCTACGGAATCGGTCGGGTCGGTCAGGCATTCTAGCGCGCCTTCCATCCACCACTCGGCCATGCTTTCGCCGGGGTGCTGGCGAGCATAGAGCCAGACCTGCAGCTCGCCGTCGCCCAGTTCGAGGCAATCGAGCGATTGCCCGTCGAGCGTCTCGCCCAGCCTGCGATAGGTCACGCCTTCGCTGGCCGACGCCTCGGCAATCAGATCATGGTGCCGTTCCATCGAATAGGGTGCGAAATAGGCAAACCAGGCGATGTCGCTCGCCGGCGTATAGGTAATCGTCAGCGTGCCGTTGTCGGCGTTCTTATCGTAGCTGCTCGCCGCACGCGCCCAGTATTCGCGGTCTTCGCTGACGCAGGCATTGTAGCCCGGCCAGCCCTGCGGATAGGCGCTCGTCTCGAGATCGACGATCCTGAGAGTGACCTCCCGGCCTGCAGCGCCGGAAACGCGGAAATGGAACCACTGCGCGAAGTCCGACTGGTGGTCCTTGCGGATCGCCAGAGTGGCGGTCGGCCCGTCGATCGACCGGACTTCGATATTGCCGCTATCGAACGCCGTATCGATCGCGATGTCGCTCACTATTTCACTCCGACTTCCACCGTTTCGCCATTGCCGCCGGGAAACTCCCGGAACAGCGCGGAGGCGACCGTCTGGGCGTTCGCTTCGGTGCGCGCAAGGTCCGAGTTCTCGGCAACGGCGAATTGTGCGCGGCCTTCCCACAGATTGTTGCCCGAGGCCTTGTCCTTGATCGCCACGGCGAGATCGGTCCCGACCTTGTCCTTCGCGCCGCCGCCGAGATTGAGTCCCACGCCGACACCCAGGCCCGAGCCATAGCTGCCGGTGGAGCCGCCGACACCCACGCTGACCGGGCCGCGTCGATCGCCTTCGCGCGACTTGTACCGGTCGAGCGAGACCTGTGCGATCTGGTCTGCCTGGGCGCGGGTCGTCTCGCGATAGCCGAGTGCCGTCAACTGCCGCGCGATCGCGGCCTTGTAAGGTGCCATCTCTAGGCCGGAGGCGTCTTCGCCCGGCGCTGCCTCGATGAAGATCGTCCCGTTTCCGAGCCGGCTTAGCGCGCTGGCATCGTGGAAGCGGGTGACTTCGACCGGCCCGGGCGCGGTAGCACAGGCGGCGAGTGTTGCGGTGCCGAGCGCCAGCGCGGCCAGTTTTGCGAATTTCATCAAAGCGACTCCTCTCGATCGACAGGCGCGCGGTGGCGCGGTGCCATCAGACAACGCAGTGCAAGCCGGCATGGGTCCGGGGGGTGGAGTACCGACATTCGAAAAAGCCTACCCCTGCGTAACTGCACGTTGCTATCAGTCCCGCCATGAACTGAAGCGAAACACCATGCGCCGGTCAATTGGGGGCAGAAATTGGCTTCGCGGCTCGTCGATTCCTGACTTCGGTTCTTGACTCGCATCCGGCCACCCACTAGGCGCCCGCACTTGAAATTCCGGCATCGGAGACCACCTCCGGTGCCCTTATTTTTGGAAAATGGTACCATGAAAGTCCGGAACAGCCTCAAGTCGCTGAAGAACCGCCACCGCGATTGCCGTGTCATTCGCCGCCGTGGCCGTACGTATGTAATCAACAAGACCAACCGTCGCTTCAAGGCCCGCCAGGGCTAATGGTTGCCGCGCCGCGCACGATGCGCGGTCGCGATGAAGTGCAAAGCCTCTGCATCAGCGGAGGCTTTTTGCATGTCTGAAATCGACGCGGTGGTGTTCGATGTCGGGCGCGTGATCGTGCAGTGGGATCTGCGCGCCCTGTTCGGCAAGCTGATCGAGGACGAGGGCGAGCTCGACTGGTTCCTCGCCAATGTCGTGACCGAGGAATGGCATTTCCAGCACGATGCGGGCAGGCCGCTCGCCGCGATGCTGCCCGAGCGAAAGGCGCGCTTTCCGGACCACGCCTGGCTGATCGATGCCTATGCCGAGCGGTTCCTCGAGACCATTCCGGGCCCGGCCGAAGGCACTGCGGACATCATCAACGAACTGGACGATGCGGGACATCCGCTGTTCGCGATCACCAATTTCGGCGCCGAGTTCTGGTCAATGTTCCGCCCGACCGAGCCGGTTCTCGGCCGGTTTCGCGACATCGTCGTGTCCGGCCAGGAGCGGCTGGCGAAACCCGATCCGGCAATCTTCCGCCTGGCCGAGCGCCGATTCGGCTTTCCTGCCGACCGCATGCTGTTCATCGACGACAATGCGGCGAACATCACGGCGGCCGATCTGGACGGGTGGCACACACATTTGTTCACCGATCCGGCAGGCCTGCGCGCCGACCTCACCGATCGCGGACTGCTCCCGACCTGACGAAAAAAGGCCTCCGGCATGGGGATGCCGGAGGCTCTCGAGGGGGATCCGCCCGATGGAGAGGAGGGAGGATCGAGAAAGGGTGGGGGCTTACTCGCCGTTGCAGGTCGCGAGCTTCGCCTCGTCGAGCGTCTCGCCCTTCGCCGAGAAGCTGGCGATACTGCCGACTTCCTTTGCAAGGCTGCGGCAGACCCGCAGCGGGCGCGACGTGCCCTTGCCGGCAACGCAGGTCGTTTCCTTGCAGAACCAGGCGACGCCGCCGGCCACGGTGCGGGCCTCGCTCACCGGCTGGGCCAGTTCGGCGCGATAGAAGACCTCGCTCGCCGCCACGGGTTGCGGAGCGAGAGTGGCACCGAAAGTGAGGGCGGTGTAGGCGAGCGCGAGGACGGCGGCGCCTGCGCTGCGGCCGACGGAGAGATGCGGGAGGGAGAGGGACATCTGTCTTCCTTTCATGTATGTAAGTTGCGAATCACAACCAGTTGCTATTCACTACCTATAAATGTCAGTTGCACTATGCAACCTAAAAATGAACTTTTTGCGAAAGGGCGCGGTTCGGCTATGCTGCGCGGGCTACGAAAGGATCACGATGGGCAAAATTCGCGAGAACTTGCGGGAACTGAACGGTTGCGGGCTTCCGGCAGCTCTGGAAGTCATGGGCGAACGCTGGTCCTTCATGATCCTGCGGGCCAGCTTCAACGGCCTCCACCACTTCGAAGAGTTCCTCAACGAACTGGGCATCGCGCGGAACATTCTCTCCAACCGGCTCGCCAAGCTGGTCGAGCACGGCATTCTGAAGCGCGAACCGTGCGCGGACGATCGCCGCAAGATCGAATATCGCCTGACCGAGAAGGGCTTCGACCTGCTGCCGGCGATGATCGCGCTGCGCCAGTGGGGCCACAAGTACGGCGGCGAGTTCGAGGAAAACCCGGTGCTCGTCGACGAACGCGATCGCCTGCCGATCGGCCCGATATCGATCATCGCGCATGACGGGCGGATCCTGACCGGTGCCGACCTGCATCTGGTCCATCCCGAAGACCTCGGCCTGCGCGCCGACGGCACGCGCGCCACTCCGGCCCGCAAGCCGGACCTGAAGGTCGTCGCCAGCTGAACGAAGCCGCAAATGCGCTCCGCACTCCGGACGGGCGCTACATCGTCGTGCGCGGTCGCCTCTGGCGGACCAGCAATCCCGCATTGCCGGAAAAGGACCGCGAGCGTCTCGTCAACGAGCTGATGGAGGCGCGCCGCGCTGTTGGCGTGGCGCTGAAATCCGGTGACGAGACAGCCGAGAAGGCTGCCCGCGCCGGCGTCCATGCAGCCAAAGTCGCACTCGGCGAGCGCGGGCCGGTGTGGTGGGACGATGGCGCGCCGGACCAGAACCGCAAGCTCGCCAAGAACTCCACCTATGCCGACTGGTGGGCCACGGTGGAGGGACCTCCGGCTCAGTAAGGCTCGACTTCGGGCGTGAACTCCTGCGGGTCGGCGATCCGCCCGATGAACAGTACCTCGCCTTCCTGTAGGTCGCGAATCACGATCACGAAGGGCTGATCAACGACGAATGGTACCGGCTTCACCCGGTAGATGCGCGAGCCGGTGGTGATGATGCTGACGGTAGTGACGGCGGCGGCGCGCGTTCCCTCGTCGAACACCTGCAATTTCGTCAGATGGCGCACGTCGCTGACCCACACCGGTGTCTGCCCCGGCTCGACCATGGCCGACAGGTCGGCCCGATCCTTTTGAAACGGCAGCGTCAGCCCGAGCGCCTGCAAGGTCGGCACCAGGCCGGTATCGTATTCGACCTCGAACTGCGGGATGGCGATGTCGACCGGGCGCGGCGTGGCTGCATCGAGCGCCTTGCCCATGCTCTCGATCCGGTCGGTCTGCGGCGCAGTCCCCATGACGCCACGCTTGCTCGGCACGATGATGTCCATCGCATAGCGCGTATTGCGATAAGGCAGGCGGAGCGCGGTCAGCCCGCCCGTTTCGACCAGCTTCTGCTCCTGCACGTCGCCCACGAACTTGAACAGACGCTCGCTGCCGTCGCCGTAGAGGAAGTCGCGCGTCGAGCCGTGCAGCAGTTTTTGCTGCCACTTGCCATCAAAATAGAGCGCATTGGCCAGCACGGCGACGAGATCGGGCGTGATTGCGCTCGGGCTGATGACTTCCGGGATCAGCCCTTCGGTCGCCTTGTCGGCCCAAGAGTTGATCTGCTTTGCCGAGGCATCGGGCTTTGCCACGTCGATGGCCTGTGCGGTGGCATCGTAGCGGCGCTTGGCGGAAACGAGATAGCTCTCGCGGAACCGGAAGTCGTCCGACAGGAACAGGGCATTGGCGATGCGGACCTCGACATCGTCCTTGTCCGTTCGCAGGTAGTCGGCGCTACGCGGCGCGGGCAGGATCGCATCGAGCTGCGCCGCCGTGTCGCCCGAGGCACCCAGCCGCAGGAGGCCGAAGGCCTGGTCGACGCCGGCCGGCGAATAGACCACGTTCTTGTCCGGCCCGGCCTCCCGGTCGAGGATCGGGAACAGCGCGAGCGCCCCCGATGCCTCGCGGTCGACCAACGTGTCGGAAGAGCTATCGGCCGATCCGCCGGACTGCGGGACGGTCGCGCACGCGGACAGGGCCGCGGCGCCGACGAGAGGAAGTAACTGCCTGATCATAGGAGAGGAAACGCAAGCGCGGCGGATCGGCTCCCGACCGCCTTCAGCACCTCCCCTTGACGATTGCCACTCGCCAGATGGCGGAAAGTGAGCGCAAACCCCGAATGCCCCAAAGGCGAATAAGCGCCCTACACCCGCTCAAGCGGAAGGAAAGGTGGATCAGGCAGTTGCACAGTGACGGGATCACCGGCGCGAACACGACCGCCCGTAAGGACCACCGTCATAATTCCAGATTTGCGTCTCAATTCGCCGCTCGGACCTTTGTCGAGCACGGCTGACAGCAGGCCTTTCTGGAAGTTGTCTATTTGCGCGCAGGGATTTCGGAGACCCTTAACTTGCAAACGCACTTCCTCGCCGATCTCCAGGACTGAATGACGAGGAAGGCCCAACAGGTCTACGCCCTTGGTCGTGATGTTTTCGCCAAGGTCCGCTGGCTTCACCGAAAAGCCTTTTTCGGCAACTTCATCGAACAGCTCAGAGTGGATCAGATGGACTTGGCGGAGATTGGGTTGGGCTGGATCGGTTCTTACGCGTGAACGGTGCTTCACCTTTTCACCCAGATGAGCGTCACCAGCAACGCCCAGACCTGCGATGATCTCGATCTCCGCAACAACCCTCTTCGAGAAGTTGTGTCGCTCATCCCTGGCTACTGCGATGACCGTCCCTGACACTACGCCAACCCCAACCCGAAGCCTTGATTGGTATTAGCTGCATAACCACCGGAAACCAGACCTTCCGCTTCCCACCACCAGCAGACATCAAGATTCAAGCCCGCGGCGGCTGGCGGCGGTAGCTGAGCGCTTCGGCGATATGGATGCGTCCGACCTGTTCGGCGCGCGCGAGGTCGGCGATGGTCCGCGCGACGCGCAGCATCCTGGTATATCCGCGCGCGGTCAGCCGCATGGCCTCGGCCGCCTGCAGCAGCAGCTTGCGACCTGCCTCGTCGGGCGTCGCCCAGCGTTCGAGCGCATCGCCGTCGAGTTCGGCATTGGTCCGCGCGCCGCTCTCCCGCCCGCGCTCCGATTGCAGCGCACGGGCACCGGCTACGCGCCGGGCGACCTCGGCACTGCCTTCGGCGGCAGGCGGCAGCGCGAGGTCGCTGGCGCTGACCGGCTCGACTTCGACATGCAGGTCGATCCGGTCGAGCAGCGGGCCCGAGACCTTGCTTTGATAATCGGCGGCGCAGCGCGGCGCGCGGCTGCAGGCGAGGGCAGGATCGCCGAGATGGCCGCAGCGGCACGGGTTCATCGCCGCGACCAGTTGGACCCGGGCGGGGAAGGTAACGTGAGCATTGGCACGCGCGACGTCGACGTGGCCGGTCTCGAGCGGCTGGCGTAGCGAATCGAGCACCGCACGCTGGAACTCGGGAAGTTCGTCGAGGAACAGGACGCCCAGGTGCGCCAGGCTGACTTCGCCCGGTTTCACCTTGAGGCCGCCGCCGGTCAGCGCCGCCATGCTCGCCGAATGATGCGGCGCGCGATAGGGCCGGGTCCGGCTGATCTTGCCGCCTTCGAGTAGGCCCGCAACCGACGCGACCATCGAGCTTTCGAGTGCCTCCGCGCTCGTCAGGGGAGGCAGGATGCCCGGCAAGCAGCTTGCCAGCAGGCTCTTGCCCGCACCGGGCGGCCCGACCAGCAGCAGATTGTGTCCGCCTGCCGCGGCTATTTCCAGTGCACGCTTGGCCGTCTCCTGCCCCTTCACGCGCTTCAGGTCGGGGCCGTGATCCGGCTCTTCCACCGTGCCGGGTACCGGATCGGGCAGGCGCTGCGTGCCCTTGAGGTGATTGAGCAGGCTGACGAGATCGGGAGCGGCGAGGACAGGGATGCCGCTCGCCCAGCGCGCCTCGCTCCCCTGGTCGCGCGGACAAATCAGCCCCGCTTCCTCGCCGTGCGCGTGAATCGCTGCCAGCAGCACTCCGGGCGAGGGGACGACCCGCCCGTCGAGCGCCAGTTCGCCGACCGCGATCCAGTCGGCCAGCTGTTCCGCATCGGTCACCCCGATGCTGGCGAGCAGGGCAAGCGCGATCGGCAGGTCGTAATGGCTACCTTCCTTGGGCAGGTCGGCAGGCGAGAGGTTGATGGTGATCCGCTTGGGCGGCAGGGCGAGGCCCATCGAGGCGAGCGCGGCGCGCACCCGTTCCTTGCTTTCGCCCACGGCCTTGTCAGCGAGGCCGACGATGTTGAAATTGGGCAGGCCCGGCGCGATCGAGCACTGCACCTCGACGGCGCGCGCTTCCAGCCCGAGATAGGCGACCGTGCGGACGAGTGCGACCACGAAACCCCCGAAATTACTGTCCGGGTCGCTATCAGTCAGGGGCCGGCAGTTCCGGTTAAAGCCCTGTAATGGGGCGGGGCCGCCGCCCCGGTGTTTGGCTTGACTTGGCGCCGGTCTTGGCCTAGCTGCGCGCTCCATCAGGCGGTCGCCTTTCGCGGGCGGCCCTTTTTGTTGGCGACACCGGATCGGCCGGACCGCCATTTTGAATATTCGAGGACGATATGAAGCGGACTTTCCAGCCCTCCAACCTGGTGCGTGCCCGTCGCCACGGTTTCTTCGCGCGCAAGGCGACCCCCGGTGGCCGCAAGGTGCTGCGCGCTCGCCGCCGTCGCGGCCGCAAGAACCTCTGCGCGTAACTTGAATTTTGCGACGCCCGTGCGGGCGCGCGATCTCCTCGCTGACGCGACCTGACAGTCGCTTTGGCGCGGTCGGGCATCCGGCCTTGCGGGCTCCCTTCGAGGAGCCCGTTCGCGTATCAGCATCCCATGACCGAATCACCGTCCGTGATCACGAAGCGCGCCGACTTCCTCGCGGCGAATCGCGGCCTGCGGGTGGCGCGTCCCGGCTTCGTGCTGCTGGCGCAGCCAAACGACGGGAAGGGCAAACGCTACGGCATCACCGTTACGAAGAAGATCGGCAACGCGGTCGTCCGGAACCGGATGAAGCGGCGCTTTCGCGAGTTGCTGCGGGCGCAGCTCCCGGTTCGCGGACTGCCCGATCACGACCATGTCCTCATCGGGCGCGACGGCGGAATCGAGCGGGCTTTTGCTCGCCTCGCCGAAGAACTGGATGACGCGCTGGCTAGGGCTGCTGCCGGCAAGGGCGATCCGCGGCGCCGCCGACCCGCCCGGGGTAACAGGCGATGAAACATGTTCTTATCCTGATCGCGCGTCTCTGGCAGTGGGGGCCGAGCCGGATCCTGCCACCGACCTGCCGCTTCCAGCCATCCTGCTCGCAATATGCGATCGAGGCGCTCCGGAAACATGGTGCGATCAAGGGTGGATGGCTGGCGACTAAGCGTATATTGCGCTGCCAGCCCTGGGGCGGGCACGGACACGATCCGGTTCCCTGATCGCAATTTGACCGCACCACTGTATTGATAATCTAATACACCGCCCTAACTGGGCGAAGACGTAATTGACGGGATCGATTTTTGGACAACCAGCGTAATCTCCTGCTCGCCGTGGTTCTGTCGGCAGCCCTGCTGTTCGGCTGGGACTTCGTGATGAGCCGCTATTATCCGCAGCCCGACCCGGTCGTGCAGACCGAGGCGCAGGCGGACGCGGCGATCGAGGCGACCGATACCGTCGATGCCGACGTGACCCCGGGTCGCCGCGGGCGCAATCTGGAAGGCGGGCTTACCAACCCGGCGGACATTGCGCTCGAAAATGCCGACCTGGAGACAGAACTGGCGTTGCCGAGCCGCGTGGCGATCGATGCGCCGGAGTTGTCCGGTTCGATCAACCTCGTCGGTGCGCGGGTCGACGATATCACGCTGAAGGATCACCGCCAGACGGTCGACAAGGACAGCGGCCCGGTCCGCATCTTCTCGCCGCAGGGCACGCCGGCGCAGCATTTCGCGCAGTTCGGCTGGGTCGGTGACGGTATCGCGGTGCCCGACGCGCGCACGCTGTGGGAAGCCGACGGGCAGCAGCTGACCCAGACCACTCCGGTCACTTTGCGGTGGGACAACGGTCGCGGCCAGCGCTTCACGATCGAGCTGTCGGTCGACGAGCATTACATGATCACCGCTCGCCAGACGGTCGCCAACACCGGGCGCGGATCGATCGTCGTGCAGCCGTTCGCACTGATTAATCGCACTAGCCGCACCGCATCGAGCGACATCTGGAACGTCCACTCCGGCCCGATCGGCGTCTTCGGCGATTCGGCGCAGTACGGTCCCGACTACGACGACCTCGTCGACGAAGGCCGCGCGCGGACCGAGGGCCAGCCCAAGTGGCTCGGCTTCACCGACATCTACTGGCTGTCCGCACTGGTACCGGGTTCGGGCGGCGCGGAAGCGGACTTCCGCTCGCTCGGCAACGACCTGTTCCGCTCCGACCTCATCTACGAGCCGTTCACGGTCGTTCCGGGTCGCCAGATCAGCCGCACCACGCAGCTGTTTGCCGGGGCCAAGGACAGCGTGATCCTCGACCAGTACGAAGCGACCGGAATCGAGAAATTCGGCCTCGCGATCGACTGGGGCTGGTTCCGCTGGTTCGAGAAGCCGATCCTGTGGCTGCTGCGCCAGCTGTTCGAGCTCGCCGGCAATTTCGGCGTGGCGATCATCCTGCTGACCGTCATCATCCGCGGGCTGATGTTCCCGATCGCGCAGAAGCAGTTCGCCAGCATGGCGGCCATGAAGGCGATCCAGCCCAAGATGAAGGCTATCCAGGAACGCTACAAGGACGACAAGCCCAAGCAGCAGCAGGAGATCATGGCGCTCTACAAGAACGAGGGCGTCAATCCGCTGGCCGGCTGCCTGCCGATCCTGATCCAGATCCCGATCTTCTTCGCGCTCTACAAGGTGCTGATGCTGGCGATCGAAATGCGCCACCAGCCCTTCGTGCTGTGGATCAAGGACTTGTCCGCACCCGATCCGGCGACGATTCTCAACCTGTTCGGCCTGCTGCCGTTCACGCCGCCCAGCTTCCTCGCCATCGGCGTGCTGGCCGTGCTGCTCGGCATCACCATGTGGCTGACCTTCCGCCTGAACCCGACGTCGATGGATCCGGTCCAGCAGCAGATCTTCTCGATCATGCCGTGGGTGCTGATGTTCGTCATGGCGCCGTTCGCCGCCGGCCTGCTGCTCTACTGGGTCACCTCGAACCTCCTGACGCTGGCCCAGCAGACGTATCTCTACTCCAAGCACCCGCAATTGCGGGCGGCATCGGAGAAACAGAAGACCGATCAGAAGACGGTTGCCGCGCGAGACAAGAAGAAGGGCAAGGCGTGAGCGGCGAAGGCCCGACCGCCGAGGAGCGCGCGGCACGCAAGCTGTTTTCCGGCAGGGTGGATTTCCTGCTGTCGGCCCCGCAGCTGAAGTTCCTGCCCGAACCGACCGTTCCGGAGATCGCCTTTTGCGGACGCTCGAACGTCGGCAAGTCGAGCCTGCTGAACGCGATCACTACGCGCAAGGCGATCGCGCGCGCTTCGGTGACGCCCGGCCGTACGCAGGAGCTCAACTTCTTCGAGGTCGGCGAGCCGACCGTGCTGCGGCTGGTCGACATGCCCGGTTACGGCTTCGCCAAGGCCCCGGTGAAGGTGGTCGAGAAGTGGAAGAACCTCGTCCGCACCTATCTCAAGGGCCGCGCCGCGCTCGCGCGGACGCTGGTGCTGGTCGATGCCCGGCACGGCCTCAAGGACGTCGATCGCGAGATGATGAAGATGCTCGACGAGACGGCGGTGACCTATCGCATCGTCCTGACCAAGGCGGACAAGATCAAGGCCAGCGAGCTGGAAGCTGTTTCGGCCCGGGTGGCCGAGGAAGCGAAGAAGCACGTTGCCGCCTTCCCCGAAATGCACATCACCAGCAGCGAAAAGGGCATGGGTATCGACGCGCTGCGAACCGCGATCCTAGCCGACGCCGGCGTGTCGATCTGACCTTTGCGCGGCGCTCAGCCGCGATTGCCGGGCGCAAAGACCCTGCGCATCACTTCGGATAGTCCGGACCCGAGGGTCTGCCACATCTGCATTCGCATGCGCCCGTCGATCGGACCGAGCCCGCCCTGCTGACCCGGTTCGAGATGGTCCATCGGCTCGCCGTGGGCCTTGAACACGAAGGTTTCGAACATGGTCCGCCACGCATCGCGCATCGGCGGCGGGAGGTCGCGCAGCACCAAGATGGCGTGGAGCATCGCGTCGATCGGCGCACCCATGGCGTCGTGCTCGTTCCACCAATAGTTCACCAGCATGTTGAACGGCTCGAGCGCCCTGACGTGATGCCACCACATGTACGGGATGAAGATCGCGTCGCCCGGCTCGAGTTCTGCCACCAGGGCTTGGTCGAGTGCTTTGCGAAAGCGCGGGTAGCGCTCGAAATCGGGGCCTTCGAGCCGCACCATGGAAACCGGCGCGCTCGACGGCGAACGTTCGAGCGGAGCCATGTAGAGGTTGGGCGTCTGCTCGGGCGGGAACAGCGTGAAGCGGCGCCTGCCGGCCACGAAACAGGCGATGTTCTGCTGCACGTCGAAATGCGTGTGCGTGCCGGTCCGGTTGCCCAGCCAGACGAGCGGCGGCACGTTCGGGGGAGCCAGCGGCAGCTGGATTGCGCGCGCCAGATCCACGCTCAGTTCTTCCGCTTTCGTCGATTCGATATAGACCATCCGCCGATCCGCATCCGGGGCCAGCACATGGTCGATGAAGCGGGCAAACGGCATCCGTCCGCGCTCGAAATTCAGCCGCGAGGGATCGCCGTCGAAGAAGAACGTTGGGCCGGCATCCGGTCGGGCGGCGAGCACGTTGACCGGCGTCTCGCCGATCGCATCCTTGAGATAGCGGGCGAAGGCTTCGGTACCTTGGCGGGCGATCCGTACAGGCTCTAGCTCCGCTCCCACCCCGCGCAGGATCGCGGGCCTGGCGCCCGGATAGATTTCTTCGCACAAGGTAGTCGCGTCCGGGCGGTCGTATTCGGCGATCTGGGGCATGGCGCGATGGTGATAGCCGATCGTCCGGCTATTCCAAATCGGCGCGCCGGCTATCGTTCGAATGCGGGGATGACCGCGCGCGCCTCGCGCATACGCGGCTTGCCGTCGAGTAGGCGTTCCTTCGCCCGGCGCTGGATCAGCGGCTCGGGTCCGATCGCGAGAAAGAGCGCGTAACCGAGCAGCAGGGTCAATACCACCACCCCGAGCAGATAAGGATCGCGGACGACCGGATGCAGAGCGAACACCAGCACTTGGCCGAGAACGAAATGGTTGAGGTAGAGAGGGTAGGTCAGCTTGCCGATCGGTCGGGTGACGGCCCAGGCCGGACCCTGCATCAGCCGGTCGCCGTGGCGAACACTGAGGTAGCCCAGCGTGACCGCCGCCGCCCATACCGAAATCGCCGCGAACCCGCCCGCCTCGCCAAGGGCATTAATCGCGATCTCGACCATCGAGAGCACCGCGAACCAGGCGATCAGGGCCGTGCGGACTGCGCTACGATGCCCTTCGAGCGCTTGATAGAGGAGCATGCCGAGGGTGAAGAAAACGCCGTGTTGCAGCAGGCCTACCTTGAAGGCGAACCAATTGAAAATCGATCCGTCCACCCCCAGCGCCAGCGCGCCGGCATGGATCAGCAGGAACAGCGAGCTCACCGCACCGATTGCGATCGCGGCAACGAACAGCCGCCGCTCGAAGCCTCCGAAGCGATCGGGGACCGACAGCACCAGCGCGACGATCGCGTAGAACACGGCTTCGACCACCAGAGTCCAGATGACCCCGTCGATGTAGGGACCCTGCGGCAGGAGCAGTATGGAACGGATCGCTGCCTCGACCAACTCGCCTAATGGCTCGCCGCTCCATGCGCGCAGAGCGAACGCAAGTGGGACCGATAGCCACAGCACGGGCAGGACGCGGATCGCGCGCTTCTTGGCAAAGGTCCAGGCGCCCGTGCCCCGGGCACTGGCCGAGATGATCAGACCCGACAGGACGAAGAAGATCTCGACCCCGACCCAGCCGAAGCTGCCGACCGGCGCGAGCCAGGCCAGCGGAGCGTCGGCCGGAGCGACCGGCCAGGCGACCCGCGACCCGCTGGATTGCGAGAGGTGAAAGAAAACGACGAGCAGCGCGGACACGAAGCGCAGCAGGTCTAGGCCGTTGTAATGTCGCAGTTGGATTTCCCGTCGTTTAGCTACTTCGACAAGAAACCTAGGGAAATCTCCGCAGGTATGGAGTCGCCTTCGGGCTTACACCGTAGGGGTCAGCGCTGCTGATCCCTACGCGCCGTGCTTACGTGGCGAACAGCATGCCGTCGTCGGCAAAGGCCTTGAATTCGAGCGCGTTGCCGGACGGGTCGCGGAAGAACATCGTCGCCTGTTCGCCCGGCTGGCCCTTGAAACGCACGGTCGGTTCGATCGCGAAGTGAGTCCCCGCCCTTGTCAGCCGGTCGGCGAGCGCCTGCCAGTTTTCCATCGTCAGCACGATGCCGAAATGCGGGACCGGGACATCGTGCCCGTCGACAGGGTTCGACCCGGCATCGACACCTGCGGCCTCGCTCCCGGCCCGGTGCACCACCAGCTGGTGACCGAAGAAATCGAAATCGACCCAGTCGGTGTCGCTGCGCCCCTCGGCGCAGCCCATCACGCCGCCGTAGAAGCGCCTTGCATTGGCAATATCGTCGACGGGAATGGCGAGGTGAAATGGGCGGAGCGTCATTGCTGCAGCGTACCCGTTCAGTCTCGACAGTGCCAGCATGAACAGCTAGCGCGCGAGGAAAGGGGCACCAGGGGCACGCATGAAACTCATCGTCGGCAACAAGAACTACTCGAGCTGGTCGCTGCGCGGCTGGCTCGCGGCCAAGCAGTCGGGGCTCTCTTTCGAGGAACTGACCGTCAATCTCTACGGCGAGGAATGGCAGGCGGCGAAGTCGGAATCGGGCGATATCATGCCCAGCGGAAAGGTCCCGATCCTGTGGGATGACGAGGTCGTCGTGTGGGACAGCCTCGCGATCCTCGACTATCTCGCCGACAAGGTCGGGCGCGATCGCTTCTGGCCCAAGGACGATGTGGCGCGCGGGCTCGCCCGTTCGATGGTCGCCGAGATGCACTCCAGCTACATGCCGCTGCGCAAGTTCTGCCCGATGAACATGCGCAAGCGCTTCGAAGGCGTGCAATTCCCGCCCGAGGTCGAGGCCGATATCGTTCGCATCCTGACGCTCTGGGCGGAGGCGCGCGCGCGCTTCGGCGGCGGCGGACCGTTCCTGTTCGGCACGTTCGGGGCGGCGGACGTGTTCTATGCGCCCGTGGTCAGCCGCTTCATCACGTACGGAGTTACTGTGCCGGGCTTTGCCGCGACCTATATGCAGTCGGTCTGGGAACACGAATGGATGCAGGGCTGGCTGGCCGCTGCCGAGGACGAGCAATGGGTCATGGAACAGTACGACCAGGCGCCGGTCGCGTGACGCGAGAACCGGTTTCGCGCATCGTCCGCAGCCTCGTCGCGGCGGTCGTCATGGCGGCGCTGGCCTTGCCGGGGGCGGCCTCGGCTTGGGGTTACTACGCGCATTCGGTCACGGGTGAGATCGCCTGGGCCAACGTGTCCCCGCACACCCGCGCTGCCATCACGCGGCTGCTGGCGAGGCAGGACCAGCTCGGCACGCCCGGCTGCCCGGTCGCCGACCTGGCCGAGGCGGCGACATGGGCCGACTGTGTCCGCAGCGAAGGCTGGCGCTGGGGATATACCGCAGCATGGCATTACCGCACGACGCCGATCTGCCGGGCATACGACCCGCGCGCCAATTGCAGCGGCGGCAATTGCGTGACCGCGCAGATCGAGCGCAACCAGCGCATTCTCGCCGACGAGAGCCTGCCCGACAATGTCCGGCTCGAAGCGCTGCTGTTCCTCGTCCATTTCGTCGGCGATGTGCACATGCCGCTCCATTCGGGCGACAAGGACGATCGCGGCGGCAACGATCGCGAGACGGCCTACGGAATCGTGCCCGGCAGGAACCTCCATTCGATCTGGGATACCGCCCTTGCCGAACGAGCGATCACCAGCGCCGATCCGTCGCTCGTGCGCCGCTACACCGCCGCCGAGCGCGCCGATCTCGCCGGCGGTACCCCGGCCGACTGGGGCCGCGAGAGCTGGCAGGCGGCGCGCGAGTTCGTCTATCCCAATGCCTTCGACCGCGATCCCTGCGACGAGACGCAAGGCGAGCTGCCCGACGAGACCGCGCTGACACAGGAGGATATCGTCGCCGCGATTCCGCTGTCGCAGCGCCGGGTCACGCAGGCGGGCCTGCGAATGGCGCAGATGCTCGACGAGGCGTTCGCCTCCGGGCCGTTGCCTGTGCGCGCAAGAGACTGAAAAGGACGGCAAGGCTCCCATGACTTCGGCAGCAGACCTCGCGCAAAGGCTGATGGCGGCGCCCAGCGTCACCCCGGCGACCGGCATGGTGTTCGACGTATTCGAGGAGATGCTCCTACCGCTCGGGTTCGAGGTCCACCGCTTCACCCGTGGCGAGGGCGAGCCGGGGAGCGACGAGGCACCGGTCGAGAATTGCTTCGCGATCCGGCGCGGACCTGCCGGAACGCGCCATTTCGCCTTTGCCGGACACCTCGATGTCGTACCCCCGGGAGAGGGCTGGTCGAGCGGAGCCTTCGCGCCAGAAGTACGTGCAGCACCCGGCGGCGACTTGCTCTACGGGCGCGGCGCGGTCGACATGAAGGGCTCGATTGCGAGCATGATCGCCGCGATTGCGGAGATTCCGCCGGATGCCGGAACCGTGAGCTTCATCATCACCGGCGACGAGGAGGGGCCGGCGCTTCACGGCACGCGCGCGCTGATCGACTACATGCGAGCTGCCGGGGAAATCCCGGACCTGATCCTGGTGGGTGAGCCGACGAGCGTGAACCGCCTCGGTGACATGGCCAAGATCGGCCGGCGCGGATCGGTCAATATCTGGCTCGAGGTCGCGGGCGTGCAGGGCCACGTCGCCTATCCGCACAATGCCGACAACCCGGTGCCGAAACTGGTCGCGATGCTGGCCGAACTGGATGCTCTGGTGCTGGACGAGGGGACCGACTGGTTTCAGCCGTCCAATCTGGAAATCACGCATATCGACTGCATCAATCCGGCGCACAACGTCATCCCGGCGAGGGCTACCGCGCGAATCTCGATCCGCTTCAACGACCTGCACTCCGGCACTTCGCTGTCGGAAAGGGTCATGGCGATCGCGGAAAAACACGGTGGGACGGCGCGGCCGATGATTTCGGGCGAAAGCTTTCTCACGCCGCCGGGCGCGTTTTCCGACATGATCGTGGCCGCAGTCGAATCGGAGACGGGCGTAACGCCGGAACTTTCGACCAGCGGCGGGACGTCCGATGCGCGTTTCCTCAAGGATGTCGCGCCGGTTATCGAATTCGGTCTGGTCAATGCGACGATGCACAAGACCGACGAGGCGGTCGCGGTCGACGACCTTGAAATTCTCGCGCGGATCTATCGCCGCATCGCGCTGGCGGCGTTGGCGGGCTAGCGACCCTTCGGCTTCTTCAGCACCTTCTTGCGGAAGCTGCACAGGTCCGCGACCTGGCAGCGCCAGCATTCGGGCGTGCGTGCCTTGCAGACATAGCGGCCGTGCAGGATGAGCCAGTGATGCGCGCCGAGACGGAAAGGGGCGGGCACCCGCTTTTCCAGCTTGGCCTCGACCGCTTCGGGCGTCTTGCCCTTGGCGAGCCCCGTGCGGTTGCCGACGCGGAAAATATGCGTGTCGACGGCAAAGGTTTCCTGCCCGAACCAGCAATTGAGAACGACATTGGCGGTCTTGCGCCCCACTCCGGGCAGGCGGATCAGATCCTCGCGCGTATCCGGCACCTCGCCGTCGTATTCGTCGACCAGCAACTGGCTGAGCGCAATCACGTTCTTGGCCTTGGAGTTGAAGAGGCCGATGGTCTTGATGTGCTCCTTGAGGCCGTCCTCGCCGAGATCGAGCATGGCCTGCGGCGTTTTCACCTCGCGAAAGAGCGCGCGGGTCGCCTTGTTCACACCGACGTCGGTCGCCTGTGCCGAAAGCGCGACCGCGACGACGAGCTGGTAGGCATTGCCGTATTCCAGCTCGGTTTCGGGCGATGGGTTGTCCTCGGCGAGGCGCCGGAAAAACTCGAAGATCTGGTCCTTGGTCATGGGCGCGCGATCAGAGGGCGAGCACGTCCTGCATCGAGTATCGTCCCGGCTCCCTGCCGATCAGCCAATCGGCCGCGTGCACCGCGCCAGTGGCGAAGATCGCGCGGTCTTCCGCCTGGTGCGACAGCCTCAGCCGTTCCTGCGAGCCGGCGAAGATCACCGAATGATCGCCGGCAACGGTCCCGCCGCGAAGCGCCGCAAACCCGATCGCTCCGTCCGCCCGCGCGCCGGTGTGTCCGTCGCGGCCGCTTTCCGAATGCGACGCCAGTTCGATCCCGCGCCCTCGGGCTGCCGCCTCGCCCAGCAGCAGCGCGGTCCCCGACGGCGCGTCGACCTTCATGCGGTGGTGCATCTCGACGATCTCGATATCCCATTCGGGCCCGAGACGGCTGGCAGCCTCCTGCACCAGGTACGCCAGCAATGTCACGCCGAGCGAGGTATTCCCGGTCTGGAGCACAGGAATCGCTCCGGCCGCCTCGTCGATCAGCGCGTGGTGTTCAGCGCCGAGGCCGGTCGTGCCGATGACGAGGGGAATGCCGGGCACGCGGGCCGCGGCAAGGTTCGCTCCGAGCGCCTGCGGGGCCGAGAAATCGACCAGCACGTCCGAACGCGAGGCCAGTGGCCCGGGCTGCTCGCCCTGATCCACGCCGCCTGAGTGTTCGTGTCCCGCGGCCTCGATCGCCGACGCCAGCGCCTGGCCCATGCGCCCCTTGCTGCCGATGATGCCGATGCGTGCCATTGGGTTTCCTTTTGTCGTGCCGCTTCGCTACTTGCGGGCAATGACCGACATTCGCAACATCGTCGTCCTGACCGGGGCCGGGATTTCCGCCGAAAGCGGGATCGACACCTTTCGCGATGCCGGCGGGTTGTGGGAACAGCACCGGGTCGAGGATGTGGCGACACCGGAAGGTTTTGCCCGCGACCCGGGTCTGGTGCTCGGTTTCTACGACATGCGCCGCGCGGCATTGGGCGACGTCAGGCCGAACGATGCGCATCGTGCGCTCGCCCGGCTTGAGAAAGCCTTCGACGGCAAGCTGCTGATCGTTACCCAGAATGTCGACGATCTGCACGAGCGGGCGGGTGCCCGAAACGTGCTTCACATGCATGGCGAGCTCAACAGCGCGCTGTGCAATATCTGCGGCACGCGCAGCCCCTGGAATGCACCGATGTCTGCCGACGTGCACGGGCAGCGGCCCGAATGCCCCGCTTGCGAGGCGCGGTCGCTGCGGCCCGATGTCGTGTGGTTCGGCGAGATGCCGTACCAGATGGAGCGGATCTATGCCGCGCTTCGAGAAGCCGATCTCTTCGTATCGATCGGGACGAGCGGAGCCGTCTATCCCGCGGCTGGCTTCGTGCGCGACGCGCGCGAGCTTGGCGCGCGGACGCTCGAACTCAATCTCGAGCGCAGCGAGGGCTCTCACTGGTTTCACGAATCGCGTCAGGGAAGGGCGGGCGAGCTCGTTCCGGCCTGGGTCGACGAGGTTCTAGGCAGCTGATCCGCAGGCCTTGCAGGCCGGGTCCTTGGCCACGCTAAGGGTCCGCATGCCGGGCTTCATGCCGTCGAGTAAGTGCAGTCTGCCGAACTGCGGGTCGCCGAATGCGCTGATACCGTCGAGCAGGGCGCGAATCGCCTGAAGGGCCGCGAAGGTGCCCACCCATCCGGCCATCGCACCAAGCATTCCGTCTTCGGCGCAGGTGTCGCAATCCTCGGCATCGAAGGCATCGCCGACGAAACAGCGATAACAGGGCTGGTCGTCCAGGTGACCGGCAAAGGCGCCGACCTGGCCCTGGAAACGGCCGACCGCAGCCGACAGCAGCGGCACGCCCGCCGCCACGCAGCAGTCCGACACGGCGAGCCGGGTCGCGAAATTGTCCGTCCCGTCGACCACCAGATCGACACCGGCGAGCAGGCGGGCGGCATTATCCGGCCCGATCCGCGCATCGCTGATCTCGACTTCCAGCTTGCGGTCAAAATCCGCGAGCCACTGGCGCGCGATCACCGCCTTGCCATGCCCTGTATCGCGTTCGGAATAGATCGTCTGGCGCTGGAGGTTGCTCGGATCGACCGTGTCGTCGTCGACCAGGGTGAAGCGTCCGATGCCAGACCCGGCGAGATATTGCAGCGCGGGACTGCCGATCCCGCCGACGCCGATGACGGCGACATGCGCCTGCGCCAGCGCGAACTGGCCGGCACCGCCGATCTCGGGCAGCACGATGTGGCGCGCGAACCGGTCCAGTCGTTCCGGGGAAAAGCTCATGGACAAACTGTTGGCAGCCTGTGCGCAAGCTGTCGACAGGCCTGTGGGCAGACCTGTCGATGGCATGTCGAAAGGCTGCGGATTGCGGCGAGGTTGTCCCCGCAATCCACAGGCATATTCCGGCTAGGCTTCGATCAGCTTTCGAGCTGGCGCAGCAGGCTCCGAACGTCGCCGTCCATGTCGGCATCGCGCTTGCGCAAATCCTCGATCAGGCGAACCGCGTGGATCACCGTCGAGTGGTCGCGCCCGCCGAACTTGCGCCCGATTTCGGGGTAGCTGCGCGGCGTCAGTACCTTGGCGAGATACATCGCGACCTGTCGCGGTCGTACCACCGCGCGCGCCCGGCGCTTGGAGCTCATCTCGCTGCGGTCGATCCGGTAGAACTGGCAGACCGTGCGCTGGATCTCGTCGATCGTGATGCGGCGGCGGTTGGCCGAGAGGATGTCGGTCAGCTGTTCCTCGGCCAGCTGGAGCGAGACCTCCTGGCCGGTCAGCTGGGCGTAGGCGATAAGCTTGTTGAGGCCGCCGACCAGCTCGCGCACGTTGCGCGTGATGGTGCGGGCGAGGAATTCGATCACGTCGCCCGGCACTTCCAGCGGGGCGAAGCGGGTAAGCTTCGATTCGAGAATCTTGCGGCGCAGCTCGATGTCGGCCGCCTGGATGTCGGCAACCAGCCCCATCGAGAGGCGGGAAAGCAGCCGCGGCTCGACCCCGTCGAGAGCCTGCGGCGCGCGGTCCGCGGCGAACACCAGGCGTTTGCCTTCAGCCAGCAGCGCGTCGATCGTGTAGAGCAGTTCTTCCTGCGCGGATGCCTTGCCGATGATGAACTGGATATCGTCGACCAGCAGCAGGTCGAAGCTGCGCAGCCGGGCCTTGAACTCGATCATCTGGTTCTGCTTCAGCGCCTGGACGAATTCAACCATGAAGCGCTCTGCCGAGCAGTAGAAGATGCGCGCACGCGGGTGGGCCTGCAGATATGCATGTCCGATCGAGTGCATCAGGTGGGTCTTGCCCTGACCGGTGGCCGCCTTGATGTAGAGCGGCGAGAACTGCGGCGTTTCCGTCGCCGCCATCCGCTGTGCGGCATTGCAGGCAAGGATGTTGGTTTCGCCGGTGACGAAGGCGGCGAAGGTCAGCGACGGGTCGAGCCCGACCGAGCTGGTGAAGCCGTGTTCGCCGATGGTGCCCGCGGCAAGGCCGAGGGCGCTGGCATCGACGCCGTCATTGGCTGCGCGCCGGCCGTCGCTCAGCCGCAGTTCGGGCATCTGGCGCCGACCGGGATGGACGCTGATCTTCACGTGGCGGACTTCGCTGCGCGCGATCTTCCAGGCAAGCGAAAGCCGGTCGTGGAACCGGTCCTGCACCCAGTTGGCCGAGAATTCGGTCGGGAGGAACAGGTCGAGCGTTCCGGTATCTTCCGAAAAGCCGCCGACCTGGATCGGCTTGATCCACTGGCTGTGGAGCTGGTGACCCAGATCCTTTCGCAGCCCCTGGCTGATGTCGGCCCAATCGGCTGCCAGGTTTACCGCTTCCAGATCTTCCATAGCATCCTCTTGACGCCGGCTTACCGTGCCGGATTTTCTCACCCCATCGCCCATTCGAATTCGATCCCCATCGCAGTCCGGCGAGCCCCCTTTTCGCTCGCCGTCAAATTCCAATCCCGAAGAGAGCAAGGCTCTGCCGTTCCCCGAAAGCGCTGCTTCCGAAGGGCCCCCCTTCAAGCCAAAAATGTAAAAGCCCGAGCTGTCCGGCCCCAGGCGATGGCCCGATTTATGAAGCACCGCCCGATTCAAGCAAGGGGGGATAGTGCAAAAAAACTGAAATAAAGATGTTGACTCGATGCGAGGCGCAGGCCTGCGTTTAACTATTTGATTTTAAACAATTCGAGGCCGATTGCGCGCGCGAATCGTGGAATAACCTAGCTTTACTGGCGAGCGGTCGATGCAATCGCGCTGCCTCGCCGGCGCACATGTAAAAAGGGCCGACGCTTTCGCGCCGACCCTCGTGTCCGGATTGTCTTGCGATCGGCCCGGCCCGAAGCCCGGCGAGCCGAATCGGCCAGCAGCTCAGAGCGCGGCGACGCGCTTCGTCAGGCGGCTCATCTTGCGGGCGACGGTGTTCTTGTGCAGCACACCGCGGGCCACGCCGCGCGCCATTTCGGGCTGGGCGGCCTTGAGGGCAGTCTGTGCAGCTTCCTTGTCGCCGGCTTCGCAGGCGACTTCGACCTTCTTGACGAAGTTGCGGATGCGGCTGATGCGCGCACCGTTGATCTCTGCGCGGCGGTCGTTGCGGCGGATGCGCTTCTTGGCTTGCGGCGTATTGGCCATGGTCGTCCTTGGTATCCGTTCAAATGGGGTCGCGCGGGCGACCGCTGGTAATCTCTGGAATTAGCGAAAATCGGCGATTCACCGCCGGAAAGCGCGCCACATAGGCATGGACGGCGGCGAGGTCAAGAATTCCCTCACTTCTGGCAGGCGGAACAGAACCAAGTGCTGCGTCCGCCCTGGACGATCCGCCTGATCGCGCCGCCGTCGCACCTGCGGCATGGTTCGCCCTCGCGGCCGTAAACGTCGAAGCGGGTCGCGAAATAGCCAAGCTCGCCATCGGGCTGGGCATAGTCGCGCAAGGTCGATCCGCCGTCCGCGATCGATTGCTCGAGCACCTCGCGGATGGCCGGCACGAGCCGCTCCAGCATCGGGCCGGTCACCCGCCCACCGGCGCGGCGCGGCGATATCCGCGCGCGGTACAAGGCCTCGCAGACATAGATATTGCCGAGCCCGGCAACGATCCGCTGGTCGAGCAACAGCAACTTGATCGCCTGCTTGCGGCCCTTGAGAGCGGACTTCAGATGGCTGACGGTCAGATCCGGCCCGAGCGGCTCGGGCCCCATGGCGGCAAAGCTCGGCCACGCGGAAAGCTCATCGGTCGCGACCAGATCGACCCAGCCGAACCGGCGCGGATCGCACAGCGCAAACCGGTGCCCGGTAGTCTCGATGACGAGGTGATCGTGCTTGTCCGCCTCGGCCGGATCGATCCGCCAGCGGCCGCTCATGCCGAGATGGAACACGACCGTCTGGTCGCGATCGGTATGGATGAGCCCGAATTTTGCCCGCCGGCCGAGCCCGGTCACCCGCGCGCCGGTCAGCATCTGGACGAGCTGCGGCGGGAAAGGGCGGCGCATGTCGGGGCGGTTTACCCGCACGCTGACCAGTTCCTCGCCATCAAGGAAGCGCGCGAGCCCGCGTACGGTGGTTTCGACCTCTGGGAGCTCAGGCATGGCGCGCTCTTAACACCCTTTGCGCGCCGCACAATTCCCCCTAAGGCTCGCCCCCATGAACGATACCGTCTCCTTCGGCTACGAAGACATCGACGCGAGCGAGAAGGTCGCCCGCGTGGGCGAGGTCTTTTCCAACGTCGCGCGCAAATACGACATCATGAACGATGCCATGTCGGGCGGCATGCACCGGTTGTGGAAGGATCGGTTCGTGCGCCGGGTGAAACCGCAGCCGGGCGAGGCGATCCTCGACATGGCGGGCGGCACGGGCGATATCGCTTTCCGGCTCGCCGCCGAAGGCGCGGAAGTGACCGTGGCCGACATCAACCAGGACATGCTCGACGTCGGGATCGAGCGGGCGATGGATCGCGGGATAGATGGCCTCGTGTGGTCGTGCCAGAATGCCGAGACGCTGAGCTATCCGGCGCGGCAGTTCGATGCCTATACGATCGCATTTGGTATCCGGAACGTGACCCATGTCGACAAGGCACTGGCCGAGGCGCACCGGGTCCTGAAGTTCGGCGGGCGGTTCTACTGCCTCGAGTTCTCGACCACGACCTGGCCCGGTTTCAAGGAAGCCTACGACGCCTACTCGCACAAGCTCGTGCCGCAGATCGGCAAAGCGATCGCGCAGGACGAGGACAGCTATCGCTATCTGATCGAATCGATCCGCCGCTTCCCCGACATGCCGAGCTTCGAGCGGATGATCCGCGATGCGGGCTTTGCGAATACCCGGGTCGAGCCGATCATGGGCGGTCTCGTCGCGATCCATTCGGGCTGGAAAATCTGAGCGCGTGACAAGGCCCGCCACTCATATCCTGCGCCTGCTCAAGTGGGGTCGCACGCTGGCGCGGCACGGTGCGCTGCGCGGGATCGAGCGCGATCCCAACACGCCCGGTCCGGTCAAGCGCCTCGCCCGCATCGCGCGGTTCGGAACGGTCCAGCCCAAGGAGCCCGACTATGCCGGGGCGTTCCAGGATATCGGCCCGGCGGCGATCAAGCTGGGCCAGACGCTGGCGACCCGTCCCGACCTGGTCGGGGAAGACGCGGTGCACAACCTGCTGAGCCTGCAGGACAGCCTGCCGCCGGTGTCCTTCGAACGGGTCGAGGCATCGATCCGCGATACGTTCGTCCAGCCGCTCGAGGAAATTTTCGCCGAGATCGATCCGGTGCCGGTCGGCTCCGCTTCGATCGCGCAGGTTCACCGCGCGGTCACGAGCGACGGGCGCCCGGTTGCCCTCAAGGTCCTGCGGCCCGGTATCCGCGAACAGTTCGCGCGCGACATCCAGACCTACGAATGGGCGGCAGCGCACCTCGAGGCGCTCGGGGGGGAGGCTGCGCGCCTGCGCCCCCGGCTGGTGGTCGCCAACCTCAAGCGCTGGACCAATCGCGAACTGGACCTGCGGCGCGAGGCGGCCTCCGCCAGCGAGCTTGCCGAGGCGATGGCCCCGATCGAAGGCTATCACATTCCCGCGATCGACTGGGACAGGACCAATGGCCGTGTCATGACGATCGAATGGGTCGACGGCATTAAGATCAGCGAAGTCGACCAGCTGCGCGCCGCCGGTCATGACCTCAAGGAACTCGCGCAGCGGCTGGTGCTGGCTTTCCTGCACCAGGCGATCGATGCCGGATTCTTCCACGCGGACATGCACCAGGGGAACCTGTTCGTGCGTGCAGACGGCACGATCGTGGCCATCGATTTCGGGATCATGGGCCGGATCGACCGGCGCGCACGGCTGTGGCTTGCCGAGATCCTCTACGGCCTGACCACCGGCAATTATCGCCGCGTCGCCGAAATCCATTTCGAAGCGCAATACGTGCCGAGCTATCACTCGGTCGACGAGTTCGCGACCGCATTGCGCGCTGTGGGCGAACCGATGCGCGGCAAGCCGGTGAGCGAGCTGTCGGTCGGCCAGATGCTCGACGGCCTGTTCGCCATCACCCGCGATTTCGACATGCAGACCCAGCCGCACCTGCTGCTGCTGCAAAAGACAATGGTGATGGTCGAGGGCATCGCCACGCAGCTCGATCCCGAGATCAACATGTGGGATACGTCCGCGCCCTACGTCCGCGCCTGGATCCGCGACGAACTGGGTCCCGAGGCGCTGATCGCGGACCGGCTACGCGAGGATGCCGAGACCCTTCTGCGCCTGCCCGAGCTGATCCGCCGGATCGAGGATCGCTTCCCGCCGAAGGGTGGCGCGCCCGAACCGCCGCCGCTGCCTGAGATCGAGCTGATCTGGGATCGGCGGGAGCGCAAGCGTGGTGACGGACGCTGGCTGTCGTACCTGATCGCCGCGGGTGCCGGCGGCCTTGCGACCTGGGCTGCATTTGCGGCTGGCCTTATCGGCTGACCATGGACCGGGGGGCGGCATCGCAGGCGGACGCGACGCGGTTCGCCGCGCTCGCCCGGACCCCGGCGCGAATCGTCCTGGCCTTGGTCGCGGCGATCCTGCTTGCCGCTGCATTGTTCTACACACCGTCCGAACCCGAAGATCGGACAGTGGTTGCGCGTCCGGTCTCCACTTTGCAGCAAGGGCCGTCCTCCTCCGCCGCCGACGGCACCGATCCTGGGAAGCGCGACGACGACCTTGCGCTTTACGATGCGATCACGGCCCGCGTCGCGGCGGGCGAGAACTACTACCGGGTCGCGGTCGAGGAACAGCGCGCGCGCAATTTCCCGGTGAGGCCGGGCTTCGCGGTGCGCCTGCCGACGCTGGCGACAGTAAGCGCCGCGATCGGACCGACCGGCATCGCACTGGCTGCGCTGCTCCTCGCCGCGATCACCGCCGCTGCCTGGTGGGTCCGCCTGACCCCGATCCTGGATCGCCCGGTGCGTCGGGTCATGGCGGTGGGCCTGCTCGCGGTGGGCGCTGCGGTCGGATTCAAGCCGATCTATTTCGTGCTGCACGAGGCGTGGGCGGGGATGCTGCTCGCGCTCGCGCTGGCGCTGCACCGCCCGGGAAAGTGGCGCGGCGCATGGGTGGCGGCGGCGCTGGCGCTGGCGATCCGCGAACATGCCTTGCCCTTCGTCCTGCTGATGGGCGCGCTGGCGGCATGGCGGCGCGAGTGGCGCGAGCTTGCCTTCTGGGGTCTGCTCGTCGCAGCCTTCCTCACCCTTCTCGCCTGGCACGTTCAGACCGTTGCCGTGCTGACGGGGCCGGACGATCCGCTATCTTCCAGCTGGCTGACCTTGCGTGGCCCGAACGGCTGGCTCGAATACATCATCCTGTGCAGCGGACTCTACCTGATCCCGCAATGGCTCGGCGCGCCGCTGGCGCTGCTGCCGCTGCTCGGCTGGGCCGCGCTCAGGCGGCCGCTCGGGCTCGAGGCCTTCCTGCTGTTTGCCGGGTACGGCCTGCTCTTCATGCTCGCCGGGCGGGCGAACAATTTCTACTGGGGGCTGATGGTCACCCCGGCCTGGTTCGTCGGCATCTACTGGGTGCCCTTCGCCCTTCGCGATCTCCTGAACCGCGCAAGGGGCAGGGCAACCTAGCCGATCCGGTGCGGCAATACCCGGCTGGCGATCAGCAGCACGATCACGGTGACCGCTTCGACCAGCATCGGGAATGCGAAGCCATCGTAGGTCCCGTCCGCGATCAGGCTGACGATGCGGCCGGTCAGCGCGATGCCGAACAGCGCCGCGGCGACCAGCAACA
Source organism: Qipengyuania oceanensis (assembly GCF_009827535.1). Lineage (NCBI taxonomy): Bacteria > Pseudomonadati > Pseudomonadota > Alphaproteobacteria > Sphingomonadales > Erythrobacteraceae > Qipengyuania > Qipengyuania oceanensis. Next base: position 2,090,466 of record NZ_WTYN01000001.1, read on the forward strand.
AGTCGCCGTTCCTCCGCCAGGCGCCCAGTACCATCGACACCGCCGCCACGACGAAGAAGGCCGTCATGTCCGCGCGCATGGTGGATAGGCCCTGCGGCCCGTCGGCTTTCATCCCGAAATCCACCCCGGATGATGCCGGATCGATCAGGAACCCGATGCCGATCAGCAGGAACATAAGGCCGCCTGCGAAAATCAGGCCGGTTAGTACAAGTCTCATGAAACCCTCTCCCTCGTTCTTTTTTGTGCAGAAAAGCGCTGCGTCAGGCAATCCTTAACCATATGCTTGGCAAGGAGCGTGGCTGAACGGTAAGGTTCGGGGTAATTCACGGGGGTTTCCGGAATGGATCGAGGTTTCGATCATGCGCAGGGCATGACGGACTCCGGCGTCGATCCGGACGAGTTTGTCGAGGATGAAAGCGAGCGCGCAATGGCAGAACCCAAAGTCCTGCTGATCGTCGGTGGCGGCATCGCCGCCTACAAGGCGTGCGAGGTCGTCCGGCTGATTCGCAAGGGCGGCGGCAGCGTCAGCTGCGTCGTCACCGAGGGTGGCCAGCAATTCGTGACGCCGATGGCGCTCGCGGCGCTGAGCGAAAACCCGGTCTACACGACGCTGTGGGACCTCAAGAACGAATCGGAAATGGGGCACATCCAGCTCAGCCGCGAGGCCGACCTGGTCGTGGTCTGTCCGGCGACCGCAGACATTCTCGCCAAGATGGCCGCCGGCATCGCCGACGATCTGGCGACCACGCTGATCCTCGCCACCGACAAGCCGGTCATGGTGGCTCCTGCGATGAACGTGCGGATGTGGGAGCACGAGGCGACCCAGCGCAACGTCCAGTGGCTGCGCGAAGCGGGCGTGACCGTGCTCGAACCCGACGAAGGCGAAATGGCCTGCGGCGAATACGGACCCGGTCGCCTGCCCGATCCCGAAGCGATCTGGGCGGCGATCGCACAAGCCTCGGGCATCGCTTACGAGGCTCCGGTCAAGGCTGCGCCCGCACCCGCGATGGCGAAGGCCGCCAGCGACGAAGCAGTCGAGACGCTCGAGATCGAGGAACAGCAGGACGCGGACGAGAATCCCGACGCGCTGCGCAGGATCCGCGACGCCGAGCCGGAAGAAGAAATCTACGAGGAAGAACCCGTCCGCGGGACGCTCAGCAGCCTCTTGTCCGCGATCATTCCGCGCTCCACGAGGAAGCGTACCCACGAGGAAGTCGAGGAAGCCGAGATGGCCGAACTCGAAGCCTTCGAGGAAACCGAGGAAGCGCCGGTCGACGAGATCGCTGACGAACCCGTCGCCGATCTGGCCGATGGGGCCGAGCCGGATGCGGAAATCCCCGCGCCCGGTTTCTCCTCTCTGCTCGCCAGCAAGGGCGGAGCCAAGTCCGCGCCGCCGACCGATCCCGAAGCGATCAACCACGAAGTGGTCGAAGGCAAGCAGGCTCCCGAGCCGGTCGAGGGGGACGAGCATTCGATCGCTGTCGGTCCGCAACCAATCGACCTCGATGCCATTGCGCCGCACACCATCATCGAGGATCCGCTCGACGGGCAGCCTGCCTTCGACGAGAACCCCGAACACCGCCCGCTTTACGGCAAGCACGTGCTGGTCACCGCCGGCCCGACGCATGAACCGATCGACCCGGTACGCTATCTGGCCAACCGGTCGAGCGGCAAGCAGGGCTTCTCGATCGCGGCTATGGCGGCGGCGGCAGGCGCGCGCGTCACGCTGGTCTCCGGCCCGGTGCATCTCACGACCCCTCCGGGCGTCGACCGCATCGATGTCGAATCGGCGGACGAAATGGCCGCCGCGGTCAAGAAGGCGCTGCCCGCAGACGTCGCAATCATGGCGGCCGCGGTCGCCGACTGGCGCACCAAGGATCGTTCGGGCCAGAAGATGAAGAAGCGCGGATCGGCCCCGCCGGCGCTGCTGCTGACCGAGAACCCGGACATCCTCGCCAGTGTCGCGTCGGGCCGCAAGCGCCCGAAACTGCTGATCGGCTTCGCCGCCGAGACCGAGAACGTGGTCGACAACGCGCAAGCCAAGCGCAAACGCAAGGGCGTCGACTGGATCATCGCCAACGACGTGTCGGGCGATGTCATGGGCGGCGATACCAACACGATCCACATCGTGCGCCACTCCGGCGTCGAGACGCTCGACGAACTGCCGAAGATGGAAGTGGCCAGGGCGCTGATCGACAAGGTCGTCGAGAGCCTCGAAAACGGGAACGAGGATGAGTGATCCGGTCGCAGTCGAGGTCAAGCGCCTGCCGCACGGACAAGGTCTGGACCTGCCCGCCTATGCGACCGATGGTGCAGCGGGCATGGACGTCGTTTCGGCCGAGACCGTGACCATCGCGCCGGGCGCGCGCCACGCGGTCGCGACCGGGCTCGCGCTGGCCATCCCGGCCGGTTACGAAATCCAGGTACGCCCGCGTTCGGGCCTGGCGCTGAAGCACGGGATCACCGTGCCCAACACGCCGGGCACGATCGATTCCGATTATCGCGGTGAACTCAAGGTCATCCTGATCAACCACGGCGACGACAGCTTCGCCATCGCGCGCGGCGACCGCGTGGCGCAGCTGGTGCTGGCTCCGGTAGTCCAGGCGCGCTGGAACGAGGTCGAGGAACTGGCGGAGACGGAACGCGGCGCAGGCGGCTTCGGCTCGACCGGCGGCCATGCGAAACTGATCATGTAGCAAGATCCGGGGCGGGCGCGAATGTCCGCTATTGGGTGGGAAGCGGACATTCCTCATTTCCGCTGAACGCATAGACCGCAGCCCACCCTATGGCTTCCAGAACGAAGATGATGATGGCTGATGTCTTGTCGCCAAGCACCAACAGTAACAGACCGGCAACCGCACCGATGATCAGGCAGGTCTGAGCGGGCGTCGGCTTTCTCATGGCGCGATGGAAGCAGTCTGCCTGAATGTCCGCAATGAGGTCGTTAGCGGACGCTGGCTGATTTTCGCGCCCGAATGTCCGCTAATGGGTGGAAAGCGGACATTGGCCCAGAGCGATTTGAAACTCATCAGGCCGGTGATATGCCGTCATCATGGAACCGGAAGAACCAAGCAAATCGAAAACGACAGTCCGCCAGCGTGCTGACGCGATCAAGCCTTTTATCTGCAAAAATCTGATCGCAGTCATTGAAAGCCCTTCTGACGTCCAGAACATCGGGACAGTCATTCGCAACGTTAATGCTCTCGGTGTTGAGAAAGTCTATGTAGTCGATCCCCGGAAAGCACTTCCCGACGATTGGGAAGATATGCGTGGGCGAAAATCCTTGGCCCGGACCTCTGTTTCGGCTGTGAAATGGAGTTTCGTAAAGAGGTTCGACAGCACGGATGACTGCTTCGATCACCTTGAGAAAAACAACTTTCACTCGGTAGTCACATCCCCTCACATAAAGGGGCAGACCAACGTCTGGCTTCACGAAGGCGATTTCACCGAACACACCAAATTGGCCGTTTGGTTCGGCAATGAGAAGCGCGGTATAAGTGACCGCGCTGTCGAACGTAGCAATGCCTGCATCGCCATTCCGATGTTCGGTATGATCGAGAGCCTCAATCTCGGTACATCTTCAGGCATCGTGCTATATGAAGTGACTAAGCAACGGCGCGATTATCAGAGCCGCTACCGGAAGGGCAGGCGCAAGGGGAAACGCAGCGACCCCTTGCCAACGGTGATGACGAGGGACGTTGTTTGAACGCAGAAGGAACGTCCGCAATTGGGTCGTTAGCGGACGTCGACGCGTAGTTCGGCATTGATCTCCGCAATCTGTTCTTCAGCCGACATCTGACGATGGCCGGATTGCGCTGATGCTAGCCATCTTGCTCTCGAGCAGCGGCGTTGCCCGAAGACCCGCGACGCTCCATATCGGCAAGCGTGGACGACCTTATCCTCCAGCATGAGCCCGTCTTGCGGCTGGGCGCCTTCGTGGCGGTGCTCGCCGCCATGATGGTGTGGGAGCTGATCGCGCCGCGCCGGCGGCAGGAGATCCCGCGCCTGGTTCGCTGGTCCAACAATCTCGCCATGATCGCGGTCGATACGGCGATCCTGAGACTGGCGTTCCCGCTGCTGGCGGTCGGCTTTGCGGCATTCGCGCAGGAGCGCGGCTGGGGTCTGCTCAACTTGGTCGCTATCCCCAACTGGCTCACCATCGCGATCGCTTTCGTCGCGCTCGACCTCGCGATCTGGGCGCAGCATGTCGCCTTCCACAAGGTGCCGCTGTTCTGGCGTTTCCACCGGATGCACCATTCGGACACCGCCTTCGATGCGACTACCGGCGTGCGCTTCCACCCGGGCGAGATCGCACTGTCGATGGCCTACAAGCTGGCGCTCGTCGCCGCGCTCGGCGCGCCGCCGCTGGCCGTGCTGCTGTTCGAGGTCGTGCTCAATGCGACGTCGATGATCACCCATGGCAATGTCACGCTCGGGCGATTGGACCCGCTCGTGCGCTGGCTGTTCGTGACTCCCGACATGCACCGGGTCCATCATTCGGCGCAGCGGGTCGAAACGGATTCCAATTACGGATTCAACTTCTCGCTGTGGGACCGGCTGTTCGGGACCTACCGCGCGCAGCCGCAAGACGGGCACGAAGGCATGACGATCGGGATCGAACGGTTCCGCGAACCGCGCGAGGCATGGCTCGACCGGATGCTGTGGCAGCCCTTCGCACGGGGCAACGGCCCCGACCGCGCGCGCAGGCGATAAAGGCGTGTTAACCATTATCGCCTAGGCGCAAGGCATGAGCGACAGGGAATGGATCGTCCCGGCGATTATGCTGACCTGCGGGCTCGCGCTCGTCGCGATCCTGTTCACCCCGTCGATTGCGGGGCTTGCGACCAACCTCGTCATCATGCCTGCCTGGATGCTGGCGGCCACGGTGGTCGGCGCGGTCTACGGTTTCGTGCGAATGGCACTGGCCGGCGTCAGAAGCCCGACAGCGGAAATGATCCGCTTCGTGCGGGAGGAACGGTCACGGCTGCTGCCGATCGTGCTGATCGTGGGGCTGGCGGGCGCGAACATGACCGCCTTCCTGTGGGTCAAGCCGCTGCTCAACTACCTCGTGCCGTTCACCGCCGACCCGATGCTTGCGCGTGCCGATGCGCTACTGTTTTTCGGCCACGATCCCTGGCGCGTGCTCGGCTGGCTGGACGTGGCGGGGGCCGAATTCGTCTATCACAAGCTGTGGACGATCATGATGATCCTCACGCTGATCGTGGTCGCGCAAGCGCCGGCATCGCCGGAGAAATCCGCGGTCATGACGAGCTATTTCGTGCTCTGGAGCCTTGCCGGCCCGTTGATCCACATCGCGCTGCCGGCCGCCGGGCCGCTATTCTACGAGCGGATGGGTTTCGGCGAGCGCTTCGCCGGCGTGACGCCGGGCGCGGAAACGCGGGTTATGGCGGACTACCTGTGGGCGGTTTATTCATCTGGCGAGTTCGGTGCGGGCAGCGGTATTTCCGCCATGCCGTCGCTCCACGTGACCACCGCCGCGTGGATCGCGATCGCCATCCATGTCTTCGCGAAGGGCTGGTTCTGGCCGGTGGCCTCTTTCAGCGTGCTGCTGTTCCTGCTCTCGATGGGGCTGGGCTGGCACTATGCCTGGGACGGCATCGTCGGCGCCGGCGCAGCGCTGGTCAGCTACCGGGTGCTGCTCGACATCTATCGGCGCCGCTCGGCAGGCGTTCGCGCACCCGCCATCGCCTGACCTGACCAACGAAAAAGGCGGCCCCCGCGAAGGGACCGCCTTTCCTCGGTGATACGATCAGATGGTTGCGTCAGTCGAGACGACGCACCTTGTTGGCCTCTTCCGGCTTGACGGTGATCCGCACGGTTTCGCCCGAATTGCCGGGGAAATCGGTGAACATGGCGTCGACCAGGTTCGGCACGAGATACTGCAGCCGGTTCGAAGTCGAGACGGCCTGCGCCTTGCCTTCGAACAGCCGCTCGCCACCGCGACGGTCGATCTTCATGTCGATGCCACTGGTGTAGACGGTGTAGCTGGTCACTTCCGGCCCGCCGAACCACGGATCGTAGAAGCCGTAGCCCCAGCCGCGACCGTAGCCGAGGCGGCTGCGGTAGAACGGGCTGCGATAGCGGCCATAGCCATACCACGGATCGTAGAACGGATCGCGGCCGGTGGTGCGGATGCGCTCGCGGCCATCGTCGATCCCATAGTCGAAGCGGACGAGCAGGCTCGCGTCCTCGGGCGAGGCCTGGGTGTAGCCGAGGCGCGCCATCTGCGCTTCGACGAAATCGGCGTATTGCGCGAATTCGAGGCCACCGGCGAGGGCCGGATCGTCGGCTACGACGGCAAAGGTTTCGCCCTGCGGTGCGGGAAGCTGCGTCTGGTAGCGCGAGACGTCGGCCTTGAACGGCGTCGCGCAAGCCGCGAGACCGGCCAGGATCAGCGGCACGGAAGCCAGCTTCATGCTACGGGGCAGCGAGGTTTTCTTGGTCATCTTGATGTCCCTTGCGAAATAGGTCGTGCAGCCCGGCCCCCTCATTTCGGCTCGCAAGCTGTCATTGATGGGACGGGTTGTAAAGAAATCGCGGTGAACCGAGTTTGAACACCGGAGTTAGCAAAAGTTATGCCAATTCCGGCCGTTATCGGCGAGTTATCCTCTTACCAGGCCGAGAGCAGCATAGGTCGCATCGAGAGTCGGTCCGGCAATCTCGCGGGCCTTTGCCGCGCCGCGTGCAAGGATCGCGTCGAGCGATTCGCGGTCGGCCAGCAATTCGTTGAACCGTTCCGAGATTGGCCGCAGCGTCTCGACCAGCACCTCGCCGAGCGCCGGCTTGAATGTACCGAAGCCCTGGCCGCCAAAATCCGCGAGCACGCTTTCGACGCTGCCATCGGTCATCGCGGCGTAGATCGTCACCAGGTTGAGCGCTTCGGGCCGTGTCGCAAGGCCGCCTTCGTCGCCGGGCAGCGGTTCCGGGTCGGTCTTGGCCTTCTTGATCTTCTTCATGATCGTGTCGGGATCGTCGACGAGCTCGATCCGGCTCATGTCCGACGGATCGGACTTGCTCATCTTCTTCGATCCGTCGCGCAGGCTCATGATCCGCGCCGCAGCGGGCGGAATATACGGCTCGGGCAGGGTGAAGACCGGGCGATCGGAACCGTCCTCGTTCTTCGGGGCGAAGTCGTTGTTGAACTTCTGCGCGATGTCGCGCGCCAGTTCCAGATGCTGCTTCTGGTCTTCGCCGACAGGCACATGCGTCGCCTGGTAGAGCAATACGTCGGCCGCCTGCAGCACAGGATAGGTGAACAGCGCGACGCTCGCGCCTTCGCGGTTCTTGCCGGACTTGTCTTTGAACTGCGTCATCCGATTCAGCCAGCCCATCCGAGCCGTGCCGTTGAGCAGCCACTGCATCTCGGGATGGGCAGGAACCTGGGCCTGGTTGAACAATACCGAGCGCGAGGCATCGATTCCGCAGGCTACCAGGGCTGCCGCCATTTCCAGCGTCGCGCGCGACAGCTCGGCCGGATCGTGCGGCATGGAAATCGCGTGCAGGTCGGCAAGGAAGAACAGGCACTCGGATTCCTCGTCCATCTCGTCCTGCATCCGCACCCAGTTGCGGATCGCGCCCAGGTAGTTGCCGAGGTGGAGGTTGCCGGTTGGCTGGATGCCGGAGACGACGCGCATAGGAATCCTGACTGCTGCTGGCCTATTCGGAAAGGTTGGGCGGTCCCTCGGCCTTGGGGATAGCACGCTTGCGCGTCAACTGGGCGATCAGGTCCTTGTCGAGCGCTCCGATGAGAAACGCGGTGGCGAAGAAGACCGTGGCCCCAGCCACGATCAGCGCGGCAAGCGACCAGATCCGCGACAGCGCATCCCCGCGCCAGTACGGCTCCAGCGCCGGCGTCAGCCACATCAGCATCGCGCCCATCACCGCGGTCGCCAGCACCTGGCGCGCGATCCGGCCTGCCAGCTTTGCGGTGAAGCGGAACCAGCCACGCATCTGCAGGACGGTGTACAGCGCCGCGACGTTGAGAGTGGCAGTAAAGGCCGTCGCCCCTGCCAGTCCGACGATCCCGTAGCGCGGAACGACGTAGAAGTTGAGCGCGATGTTGATCGCCAGCGCACCGGCGGCGATCCAGACAGGGGTCCTCGTGTCCTCGCGGCTGAAGAAGGCCGGCTGGAAGACCTTGATGAGCACGTATGCGGGCAGGCCGCAGACCAGTGCGACCACGATCTGCCCCATCAGCGTCGTGTCTCCGACCGTCATCTTGCCGCCCTGGAAAATGCCGGTCGAGAAAGCTTCTGCGCATATGATCAGCGCCGCGGCGCAGGGCAGGCACAGCAGCATGGCGATCTCGACCGCATTCGATTGCAGCCGCTGCGCCTCGCTCCTGTTGTCGGCCTGGATATGGCGGGCGAGCATCGGGAGAATTGCCGTGCCGAGCGCGATGCCGAAGACGCCCAGCGGCATCTGGTTGAGGCGGTCGGCATATTTCAGCAGCGAGAGCGAACCCTGCGGCAGGCTGGTGGCGAAGAACGTGTCGACCAGCTGGCTGATCTGGTAAATGCCGGCTCCGAATGTCGCGGGCAGAATCAGCATTCCCAGCCGCTTGATCTCGGGCGTGAGCTTGGGCCGCGTAACCTTCAGCCGCACGCCGGCCTTGCGCGTGGCCCACCACATGTAGCCAAGCTGGCCGACCCCGGCGAGCGCGAGGCTGATGGCGAGCGACCAGGCGACCACCTGGTCATCGCCGCTGCCATTCTCGCGCAGGTAATATCCGGTCACGATCCCTGCGATCATCACGAGGTTGAGAAGAACCGGCACGAACGCGCCCGGCGCGAACCGGCTGCGGGCATTGAGAATGCCCGACAGCATCGCGACCAGGCTGACCAGCGCGAGGTAGGGGAAGGTCGTCTGCGAGAGGTTGACGGCCAGCTCGAACTTGCCGGGTACGTCCTGGTAGTCGCGCGCGAGCAGCCAGACGATTCCGGGCATCGCGATCATGCAGATGGCGGAAAAACCGAGCAGCACCCAGACGAAGATCGCCAGCACGTCGTTGGCGAACTCGTTTGCAGAAACTTCGTCGTCGCCGGTGGCGCCGAGGCGACGCGTGTACATGGGCACGAATGCGACCGAAAACGCGCCTTCGGCGAAGAGCCTGCGGAACGTGTTGGGCAGGGTGAAAGCCAGCTGCCAGGCGTCTGCTGCGAGGCCGGCGCCGAGCACCCGCGCGAGCAGCATGTCCCGAACGAAGCCGAACAGTCGGCTGAGCAGTGTCAGGGACCCGATTGTCCCGACGTTTCTGACCAGGCTCATGCTAGTTCGGGATTCGCCCGTGCAGCCTTGCGGCGCGCGTCAATTGGTCGGCTTGCCGTAGAGCTCGCTGGGCTCGATACCCTGCTCGCGACGCTGCTGGACCTGCTGCATGTAGAGGCTCTGGAAGTCGATCGGATCGAGCACCAGCGGGGGGAAGCCCGTGTCGCGAACGGCGTCGGCCACCACGCGGCGGGCGAAGGGGAACAGCAGGCGGGGAGCTTCCGCGAAGACGAAGGCATGGGCCTGGTCGTCGGGCACGTTGCGCATTCCGAACAGGCCGCAATAGCTCAGTTCGACGATGTAGAGGTTGCCCTTGTCAGTCTTGGCCGTGAGGTTGACCTTGAGTTCGACCTCGTGGAGTTCCTCGTCGATCTTTGCCGAACCGATGTTGAACTGGAGGTCGATATCGGGCGCGAGCTGCCACTGGTAACATTCGGGCGCGTTGGGATTCTCGACCGACAGGTCTTTCACATACTGCTGGATCAGCCCGATGGCGGGCTGGTTGTCGGCGCCGTTGGCCTTGCCGGCATCGCCTGCATCCATGTTAAGATCGGTGAGAATGTCGCCTTCGTCGGCCATGAGGATTCGCTTTCCCTTGGATGGTACGTGTTTCCCGGCGCGGCGCATGAAGCTGCCGGCAGGAATTGGCGGCGCGACTAGCACTGCGCGCATCCCACCGCAACGTTGCGCTTGGATCGCATCATGCCGGAAACCCAACGGCTCACCCGTTGTTCATTTGAAATCGGCTCCTATTTAGGGCAATGCGTCAAGGCAACAAAGCTAATGTCCGTCCCGCGGGACGAACAGTCAGGTGAACGGGACAGTGATCGTCGAAATCGTCATCCTTGCAATGATCGCGGCCTTCTTGGGCCTGCGTCTGTATTCTGTGCTCGGACAGCGTGCCGAGCAGGAAGAGGAGCCGGTTCCGACCCGCTTCGAACAGCCTGCCCAGCGCGATATGGCCGAGCCGATGCCGGCCAAGGTCGTCCAGCCGCCGCAGGTGCACCTCGACGGCGCGCTTCCCGCGGTCGAACGCGGCGTGCGCGAGATCGCTGCAGCCGATCGCTCGTTCGACGTGACTTCATTTGTCGACGGCGCGCGTGCAGCATATGCGATCATTCTCGATGCGTTCTGGCGCGGTGATCGCGACACGCTGCAGGAGCTTTGCGACGACGATGTATACGCGGGCTTTGCCGCTGCGATCGCAGCCCGCGAGGCTGCGGGCGAGACGCTCGACAACAAGCTCATCCGGATCGAGGAAAGCCGCATCCACGCTGCAACGCTTGACGGTCGGATGGCCCGGATCGCGATCCTGTTCGTGGCCGATATCGCTGCCGTGACGCGCGACAAGGACGGAAACGTCGTTGCCGGCTCGCTCGACGATGCAGTCGAAAGCCGCGACATCTGGACGTTCAGCCGGCCTCTCGATGCGGCTGGTCCGAACTGGCTGCTCGACGAAACCGACGAAGGATAGGGATCGCCGCCATGCGCCTGCGCGCCGTAATCATCATCGGCGCCGGGTTGCTTGCGAGCGCCTGCGTTCGGATAGTTCCCGAGGGTCCGCAGGTCGCGGTCCCGCCCACTGCAACCACCACTCCAGCTCCTTCCGCGACGCCGCTGCCGGCGCCCGTGCCCGCCACTGCCGGCCTCCTGGGCCTCGCTGCCGGGCCGTCCGTGGGATCGCTCGCCTTCGACGAGGCCGATGCGACCGGAGCGCTCGCTTCCTTCCGCGAGAGCTGTCCCAAGCTGCTTGCGCGGGGCGATGTCAGCGGGATGACCCGCACCGCCGACTGGTCGGCGACATGCGCCGCGGCAGCGACATGGCGCGGCCCTGCGCGCGATTTCTTCTCGAGCCAGTTCGAAGCCGTCCAGGTTGGCGACGGGAGAGCCTTCGCGACCGGCTATTTCGAACCGGAGATTGCGGGCTCGCGGACACCTCGACCGGGATACGAGCAACCGGTCTACGCCATTCCAGGCGACCTGGTCAGGGCGTGGCCGGCTGACGTTCCGGAAGCCGAGCGCACCGGGCGAGCGCCACTGGGCCGCTATGACGAGACCGGTGCCTTCGTTCCCTACTTCGAACGGGCCGAGATCATGGCCGGGGCCTTGGCGGACAGTGCCCCGGTGATCGCCTGGGCGGCCGATCCGGTCGAGTTCTTCTTCCTGCAGATCCAGGGCAGCGGCATGATCCGCCAGCCCGACGGCACCGTCATGCGGATCGGCTACGCGGGCCAGAACGGGCGCGAGTACACCGCCATCGGCCGCAGCATGCGCGAGGCCGGCATGATCGGCGACGGAACGCCCTATCCCACTTCGATGCAGGGCATCATAGCCTATATCCGCGCCAATCCGGACAAGGGCCGCGAGGTGATGAATCTCAACAAGAGCTGGATTTTCTTCCGCGAGCTGACCACCGATGGGCCGCTCGGCGCTCTCGAGGTGCCGGTGCGCGGACGCAGTTCGGTCGCGGTCGATCCCAATTACGTGACGATGGGTGCCCCGGTATTCCTCGACATGGAACGCAACGAAGCCGACGGGTTGTGGATCGCGCAGGATACCGGCGGCGCGATCAAGGGTGCCAACCGCTTCGACACCTTCTGGGGCAATGGCGCGGAGGCCCGCGAGATAGCGGGCGCCATGAGTTCGTCGGGAAGGGCGCTGATCCTCGTGCCGCGCGGCACGCTGGCGTTCCACGGCGTCAAGTGATGCCCCCGAGGGGGCTCAGCGAGGAAGAGGCGCACGCCTGGGCCAGGCTCGCCAGCACGGTGACGCCCTTCGCGGGCAAGCATGCACCGGTGGTCGCCGAGAGACCTGCACCGACGATCGTACCGACGCCCCCCAAGGCAGTCCGTCCGGCACGAGGGAAGGATGTCCCGTCTGCTCCGCCGGCTGCACCGAAAGCGCCTGCGAACACGCTCGATTCGCAGTGGGACCGCAAGCTCAAGTCAGGGCAGCTGCAGCCCGATTTCACGCTCGACCTGCACGGACACACGCTCGATACCGCCTATCGCCGCCTGCTGGACGGGATGCGCCAGGCGCTGGCGATGGATGCCCGCACCATCCTGCTGATCGCGGGCAAGGAGCGACCGGTCGATCCGGCGGATAGGGGGCAACGACGCGGGGCGATCAGGGCCAAGATACTGGACTGGCTTGCCGCGAGCGAATTCTCGTCCGACATCGCAGCGGTCCGTCGCGCGCACATCCGCCATGGCGGCGAGGGCGCTTTGTACCTGGTCCTCAAGCGGAGACGCTGAAGTCTTCGCCAGCTTTTTGCGCTGCAACGATCCGGAACCAAAAAGCCCCCGATAACCGTGCGGCTACCGAGGGCTTCCTGCGACCCGAAGGACCAAGGGGGGATCGGCCCTCCGGGGATCTATTGAACAGACTTACTTGTGGTATTTGGCGCAGGTCAAGTCGAAGCGGTCCGCATCCATGATCTTCGTCCACGCTTCGACGAAAGTCTTGATGAAAAGATCTTCATTGCCGTTCTCGGCGAAGACTTCGGCCACTGCGCGCAGCTGCGAATTCGAACCGAAGACGAGATCGGTGCGAGTCGCGCGCCACTTTTCTTCACCCTTCAGGCGGCACCTGCCGATGAACTCCTCGTCGCCGCTTTCGTCGACCACTTCCCAGACGGTGCCCATGTGGAGCAGGTTGGTGAAGAAGTCGTTGGTCAGCACGCCGGGCCGGTCGGTCAGCACGCCAATGCGGTTGCCGTGATCGGCATGCTTGGCGACCGCACCCAGCGCGCGCATCCCGCCGAGCAGTGCCGTCATTTCGGGCACCGACAGGCCGAGCAGGTGTGCCCGGTCGATCAGCATGTCCTCGGTCTTCACCGAAGCCTTGGTCTTGAGGTAGTTGCGGAAACCGTCGGCGAACGGCTCCAGCGGCTCGAAGCTTTCCGCATCGGTCTGCTCCTGCGTGGCATCGCCGCGGCCGGTGGTCACCGGCACGGTGATGTCATAGCCGCCGTCCTTCGCCGCCTTCTCGATCGCTGCCGAACCGGCGATCACGATCATGTCGGCCAGCGAGACGCCGCAGGTGGCATCGTCGACGATCGCCTGCAGCTTGGCAAGAACCTTCGACAGCTCCTCGGGATCGTTGACCGCCCAGTCCTTCTGCGGAGCGAGGCGGACGCGGGCGCCATTGGCACCGCCACGATGGTCCGAATTGCGGTAAGTTGAGGCCGAAGCCCAGGCTGCCTTGACCATTTCGGCCACGGTCAGTCCGCTGTCGAGCGCCGCCTTCTTGAGCGCAGCCACGTCGGCATCGCTCAGGTGCCTGCCGGCCGGAGTCGGATCCTGCCAGATCAGGTCTTCGGCAGGGACGTCCGGACCGAGGTAGCGGACCTTGGGCCCCATGTCGCGGTGGGTCAGCTTGAACCAGGCGCGAGCGAAGGCATCGTCAAGGGCCGCCTGGTCGTCACGGAAGCGTTCGGAGATTTTGCGATATTCCGGGTCGCGCTTAAGCGCCATGTCGGCGGTGGTCATCATGGTCGGGACCTTCTTGTTCGGGTCCCGCGCATCCGGCGCCATGTCTTCCGGATCGGGGTTGATCGGCTGCCACTGGTTGGCGCCTGCGGGCGACTGGACCAGTTCGTAATCGTACTTGAACAGCAGGCGGAAGTAGTCGTTGCCCCACTGCGTCGGGTTCGGGGTCCACGCGCCTTCGATGCCCGAGGTCGTGATGTGACCCTTGCCGATTTCTTCTGGATCGGTGAGCCAGCCGAAGCCCATGGTGTGGAGCTTCTCGCCTTCCGGAGCCTTGCCGAAGGTGTCTGCCGGCTTGGCACCATGCGCCTTGCCGAAAGCGTGGCCGCCGGCGGTCAGCGCGACGGTTTCCTCGTCGTTCATCGCCATGCGGGCGAAGGTTTCGCGCATGTCGCGGGCCATGCCTTCCGCATCGTGCGGATTGCCGCCCGGACCTTCCGGATTGACGTAGATGAGGCCCATCTGGATCGCGGCCAGCGGGTTTTCGAGCGCCTTGCCTTCATCCGGGTTGATGCGGGTTTCCGCGCCGGTATCGACCCACTGCTCTTCCGTGCCCCAGTAGACCGTTTCGGGCTCGAAGACGTCGGCACGACCGCCGCCGAAACCGAACACCGGGCCGCCCATCGATTCGATGGCGACGTTACCGGTGAGAACGAACAGGTCGGCCCAGCTGATGTTCTTGCCGTACTTCTGCTTGATCGGCCACAGCAGGCGGCGCGCCTTGTCGAGGTTGCCGTTGTCCGGCCAGCTGTTGAGCGGGGCGAAACGCTGCTGCCCGCTCGATGCGCCGCCGCGGCCGTCACCCGTGCGATAGGTGCCGGCGGCGTGCCAGGCCATGCGGATGAAGAACGGGCCGTAATGACCGTAGTCGGCTGGCCACCAGGGCTGGCTGTCGGTCATCAGCGCCTTGATGTCGGCTTTCAGCGCATTGTAGTCGAGCGTGTTGAACGCTTCGGCATAATCGAATTCCCCGCCAAAGGGATCGACGGTCTTGCCGTGCTGGGTGAGGATGTCGAGCTGCAGCGAATCCGGCCACCAATCGCGATTGGTGCGGCCGAACAATGCGCGCATGTCGGTGTTGCCGCTGAACGGGCAGCCTCCTGAAATCGATCCGGTTTCGGCGTCCATGTGGTCTCTCCTGAGATTGAAATTTCGAATGTGTGATGGTGACGACTCGCATCGTCCCATGTTCCGCCGGACAGGCTAGCACTCGGCCAGCCGCGCGCGAAACGAGATCATCCGATAAGGTTGAACGAATTAATCAATCACGGTTGATTGATTGAACCGTTCGATCACGGTTTCATGACGAAACGCATCGCGGAGCGGCATACAACTGGGTGGCGCTTAATGCCCGCTCTTGGGGTGGAAAGCAGCCGGAAGCATTAGGTTGCTCCGAACGCAGCGTGGTACGACACCTCTCCGGCGGCCGGTTTGCCGGTCAGCACCAAGGACTGGAAATACTCGGCAGGCACTCCAGGATACCGCAGGGCGTGGTCGCTGGTGAAGCCAAAGCGACTATAATATGTCGGATCGCCAAGCACGACGCACCCTTGCGCGTTCCGCTGCGTCAATGCCTGAAGACCCTCTTTGACCAAGGCTGAGCCCACCCCGCTTCGTTGCCGGCAGGGCGACACAGACACCGGGCCGAGACCAAACCAACCAATGTCATCGCCATCGATAAGCACTGACGAAAATCCGATATGACCAAGGATCGAACTTCCTTTTTCGGCGACAAGAGACAGGGAGAGCGCCGCGGCTTCCCTTAGAGCGTCCACTATTGCGCCCTCGGTCTGGCTGCTATGTTCGACTCCCAGAAAGGCGGCGTTAGTCAGCTTCCTGATGGAGTGAATGTCTTCGGCAGCTTCGGGTCGAATAATCATCAAACGAGTGTTGCGCGCCAAACCCGATCCAACAAGCCCGAACGTCTTTTTTGGTCGTTAGCGGACATTCGGCCACGACGTTGTGTGTCGCCTCATCGCTCGCCGACCTGGGCGCGGTCGAGCAGCTTGTGATCCGCCAGCACGAGCGCCATCATCGCTTCGACGACGGGCGCACCGCGGATGCCGACGCAGGGGTCGTGGCGGCCCTTGGTGCGGATTTCGGTCGCATTGCCTTGCGCGTCGATCGTCTCGACCGGGGTGAGGATCGACGAGGTCGGTTTGAAGGCCACGCGGCAGACCACCGGCTGGCCGGTCGAAATGCCGCCTGCCGTGCCGCCTGCATGATTGGCGAGGAATTGCGGATCGCCGGTATTCGCACCCTCTGCGGCCGGTCGCATCGGATCGGCGTTCTGCTCGCCCGATAGCCGCGCCGCGCCGAAGCCGTCGCCGATCTCCACGCCCTTGACCGCATTGATGCTCATCATGCCGGCCGCGATGTCCGCGTCCAGCTTGGCATAGACCGGCGCGCCCCAGCCGGCCGGAACACCCGTCGCCACGCATTCGACCACCGCGCCGAGCGAGGAGCCGGACTTGCGCGCCTCGTCGACCAGGCCTTCCCACCGTTTCGCCGCCCAGGCATCGGGGCAGAAGAACGGGTTGTTGCCGATTTCATCGAGGTTCATTGCCTCGCGGTCGATCGCGTCGCCGCCGATCTCGCAGACATAGGCGGTGATGGTGACCTCGGGGATGATAAGCCTCGCAACCGCGCCCGCCGCCACCCGCGCCGCCGTTTCGCGCGCGCTCGACCGGCCGCCGCCGCGATAATCGCGGAACCCGTACTTGCGATCATAGGCATAGTCGGCATGGCCGGGTCGATAGGCCTTGGCGACTTCCGAATAATCCTTCGATCGCTGGTCGGTGTTCTCGATCAGCAGGCTGATCGGCGTGCCGGTGGTGCGTTGCTTTCCATCCTGCCCGTCGAACACGCCTGACAGGATCTTCACCTGGTCCGGCTCCTGCCGCTGGGTGGTGTATTTCGATTGGCCCGGACGGCGGGCATCGAGATACGGCTGGATGTCGCGCGTCGTCAGCGCGAGGCCCGGCGGACACCCGTCGAGCACTGCGCCCAGCGCGGGGCCGTGGCTTTCGCCCCAAGTGGTGAAGCGCAGCACGCGCCCGAATGTGTTCCAGCTCATGGCGCGATTTCCTGCCCCAAGCGTGGGGAAGTGTCTAGCGACGCTGGACCAATCGATACTTTCGTTCCAAGAACAAAAGGCGCTCAAGCAGCGAAGCGGCGGCGCGAAAAGGACACGCATGATTGCCAAGCTGAAAGGCCTGCTCGACGAAACCGGCGCGGACTGGGCGGTGATCGATGTCGCCGGGGTCGGCTATCTCGTCCATTGCTCGGCCAAGACGCTGTCGGCGCTCGGCGAGACGGGGGAGGCGTGCACGGTCTATACCGACCTGCAGGTGTCCGAGAACGACATGCGATTGCTGGGCTTCGCCGAGGCGAGCGAGCGGGACTGGTTCCGCTTGCTGACGCAGGTGCAGGGCGTGGGCAGCAAGGTCGCCCTCGCGATCCTCTCCGCGCTGTCGACCGGCGAGTTGCGCGATGCCTGCGCGGGCGGCGATGCGGCCAGCGTGGCCCGGGCGCAAGGGGTCGGGCCCAAACTTGCCGGGCGCATCGTCAACGAGCTGAAGGACAAGGCCGGCGCGCTCCCGGGTGGCGGTGCCATGGCGATCGGCGGGCGCGTGGCGCCAGCGGGCGCAGCGAGCGCCGATGCCGTGTCCGCGCTCGAGAACCTCGGCTTCAAGCCGGCGGTGGCCGCACAGGCCGTCGCCCGGGCGCAGGAAGAGCTGGGCGAAGGCGCGAAGGAAGGCGAACTGATCCGCGTGGCACTGAAACGGGCGGCCGGCTGATGGCCGGCATTGCCGATACGCGGGCCGATGTCGGGGCCGGCGTCGCCTCGACCGGGCGAACGGCCATCGCCTTTCTCTGCCCGTCGAGGCAATGTGGCGAATGCGGGAAAGACCTGACTATGGCAGCAAGTAACGAGGGAGCGACCGGCTGATGGCGAGGGACTGGAGACTGGGACTGCTGATCGCCTATGCGGTGGCAGTATTCGCGATGATGGTCCACGCGGGCCAGCCCGAGGACATCGCCTGGTTCGGCACGGCCGCGCTGTTCCTGCTGTTCGCGATCGCCCCGGTCGCCCTGCTGTGCCTCACCAGATCGGACGCGCGCGCGAAAGGCATCGCCGCGGCGGTGATCGCGCTCGGCGGCCTGTTCCTCTACGTGGACGCGCTCTACATCGCCGACCCCGACCCGCAGAGCGCGCTCGTCTTCGCGGTGGTGCCGGTGCTCCAGCTTGCAGCCTCCGCGATCGTCATGCTGGCCTTGTGGCTCATGCGCAGGACGGGCAAGCGCGACTGATGGCATCATCGCCCGACCTTGCTCCCGACCGCCAGCCGGAAGACCCCGACGCAGCGCTGCGGCCCAAGAACCTGCGCGAATTCGTCGGGCAGGAAGCGGCGCGCGAGAACCTGCGCGTCTTCATCGAGGCGGCGCGCGGGCGGGGCGAGGCGATGGACCACGTCCTGTTCTTCGGCCCGCCCGGCCTCGGCAAGACCACGCTCGCGCAGATCGTCGCCAGGGAAATGGGCGTCGGCTTCCGCTCGACCAGCGGCCCGGTAATCGCCAAGGCGGGCGACCTCGCCGCGCTGCTGACCAATCTCGAGCCGAACGACGTGCTCTTCATCGACGAGATACACCGCCTCAATCCGGTGGTCGAGGAAATCCTCTATCCGGCGATGGAGGATCGCGCGCTCGACATCATCATCGGCGAGGGTCCCTCCGCCCGGAGCGTCCGGATCGACCTGCCGCCCTTCACGCTGGTCGGCGCGACCACGCGGCAGGGCCTTCTGACGACGCCGTTGCGCGATCGTTTCGGCATTCCGGTGAGGCTGAATTTTTACACGCACGACGAACTCGACAAGGTCGTGACGCGGGGTGCGCGGCTGCTCGGCCTCGCGATCGATCCAGATGGCGCGCGCGAGATCGCTCGCCGCAGCCGGGGCACGCCGCGCGTCGCCGGGCGGCTGCTGCGCCGGGTGCGCGACTTTGCCGAGGTCGCGGGCGAGGGAACGGTGACCAAGGCGATCGCGGACAGCGCATTGACCCGGCTCGAGATCGACAGGCTCGGCCTCGACGCGATGGATCGTCGCTACCTCGCCATGATCGCGACGACTTACAAGGGTGGCCCGGTCGGAGTAGAGACGCTCGCAGCGGGCTTGTCCGAGCCGCGGGACACGGTCGAGGAGGTGATCGAACCCTATCTCATCCAGCTCGGCCTCGTGGCGCGAACCGCGCGCGGGCGAATGCTCAACGATGCCGGGTGGGAGCACATGGAAATGTCCCCGCCGCAGCGCGCAAGCGACCAGGGCGGATTATTCGAGGGCAAATAGCTCCTCGACCGGTTTGCCCAGCGCCGCGGCCAGTTTCAGCGCGACGATGGTCGAAGGAACGAAGACCCCGTTCTCGACCGTGTTGATCGTCTTGCGGCTCACCCCGATCCGTTCGGCCAGTTCGCCCTGCGTCCAGCCCATCGCCTCGCGCGCCTCGCCGACGCGGTTGGTGATGCCATCAGCCATCGCCTTTCCTTTCGAGCAGCGCGAAGCGGATCAGCGCGCCGCCGATCCCGACCGATGCGACCAGGTGCCCGGCGAGCGGCGCCTCGATCGGCTCGAAAGGCGCCACCACGAACACAAGGATGGCGGTGAAGATCGCCGCTCCGAAACCGGCCATGACGCCGCGCATCCGGTTCATCGTCGAGAGTTCGTCGTTGGCCAGTTCGCGCACGCGCTTCGAACGCAGCCAGTGGCCACCGGTCAGCAGATAGGCGAGCAGGACCAGCGCGAGCACGGTCCACGCGCCCATCTTGACTGCCGACACCGCGCGACCGTCGAAGGTAAAGAAAACGCTCTGCTGGGCGAGGAATAGCAGCGCCATCAGAGACAGGAACGCCGGACGGCGCTGGCTGATGCGTTCGGCCTGTTCGAAATCGGTTTGCATGACACTGCTCCTTGTAACCTATGGGTTACATGTAACCTTGAGGTTACAACAGTGCAAGGGGATTCGCTTTCTGCGGTGCTCAATCAAAAGGGCGGCTCCCCGATGTGAGGAACCGCCCTTTCAGACTGCGTTTTCTGGCAGGATCAGTTCGAGGCTAGGCCCCGGATCACGTACTGCAGGATGCCGCCGTGCTTGTAGTATTCCATCTCGTTGGCGGTATCGATCCGGCACAGCGCGGTGAAGCTGGCAGTCGAACCGTCTTCGTGGACTACGTCGACGGTCACGTCCTGGCCTGGCTTGAGATCGGCAAGGCCACGGATGGTGAAGGTGTCGTTGCCGTCGAGGCCGAGCGTCGTGCGGCTGTCGCCGTCCTTGAACTGCAGCGGCAGCACGCCCATGCCGATCAGGTTCGAACGGTGGATCCGCTCGAAGCTCTCGACGATGACCGCCCGCACGCCGAGCAGGATCGTGCCCTTCGCCGCCCAGTC
This sequence comes from Qipengyuania oceanensis, assembly GCF_009827535.1. NCBI lineage: Bacteria > Pseudomonadati > Pseudomonadota > Alphaproteobacteria > Sphingomonadales > Erythrobacteraceae > Qipengyuania > Qipengyuania oceanensis. The sequence goes on from NZ_WTYN01000001.1 coordinate 2,110,684, forward strand.
GCGGCTGGAGCCGGTGCCGTATTCCTTGCCCGCGATGACGACCAGCGGAGTGCCGTCTTCCTTGTGCTTCATCGCCGCGTCGTAGATCGGCATCTGTTCACCCTTGTAGGTGGTGATGCCGCCTTCGACGCCCGGAACCATCTCGTTCTTGATGCGGATGTTGGCGAACGTGCCGCGCATCATGACCTCGTGGTTGCCGCGGCGCGAGCCGTAGGAGTTGAAGTCCGCTTTGGAGACCTGCCGTTCATTGAGGTAGGCGCCTGCAGGCGAATCTTCCTTGATCGAACCGGCGGGCGAGATGTGGTCGGTCGTCACGCTGTCGCCCAGCACCGCGAGCGGCCTAGCGTCGACGATGTCGGCGACCGGCGCGGGCGTCATTTCCATCCCGTCGAAGAACGGCGGGCTGGCGACATAGGTGCTGGTCGGGTTCCAGCGATAGGTGTCGGAAGCCTCGACCTTTATCGCCTGCCAGTGCTCGTCACCCTTGTAGACGTCGGCATAGCGCTTCTCGAACATCGAGCGCTCGATGTTGGCAGCGCGGTTCTCGGCGATCTCCCGGTTGCTCGGCCAGATGTCCGCCAGCATCACGTCGTTGCCGTCGCGATCCTGGCCGATCGGCGTCGTCGTGATGTCCTCGGTCACCGTGCCCTTGAGCGCATAGGCGACCACCAGCGGCGGCGATGCGAGGAAGTTCGCGCGTACGTCGGGCGACACGCGGCCTTCGAAGTTGCGGTTGCCCGACAGGACGCTGGCCGCGACGATATCGTTGCCGTTGATCGCCTTGCTGATGGGCGGAGCGAGCGGGCCGGAATTGCCGATGCAGGTGGTGCAGCCGTAGCCGACCAGATCGAAGCCGATCTTGTTGAGCGAGGCCTGCAGGCCCGATTTTTCGAGATAGTCGGTGACCACCTGCGATCCCGGCGCGAGGCTGGTCTTCACCCACGGCTTGGGTGTCAGGCCCTTCTCGACCGCTTTCTGGGCGACGAGGCCGGCGGCGATCAGCACGTCGGGGTTGGAGGTATTGGTGCAGCTGGTGATCGCTGCGATCACGACGTCGCCGTCGCCGATATCGTGGTCCTTGCCTTCGACGGCGACGCGTGCGGGCGCGCTCTTGCCATAGACGCGCTCGAGATCGCCGTTGAACAGATCGTCCACGTCGGGCAGCGCGACCTTGTCCTGCGGACGCTTGGGCCCGGCGAGCGAGGGGACGACCTTGGACATGTCGAGCGACAGCGTGTTCGAGAACACCGGTTCGTTCTCCGGCGTGAACCACATGCCCTGTTCCTTGGCGTAGGCTTCGACCAGCGCGATCTGCTCTTCCGGGCGGCCGGTGAGACGCATGTATTCGATCGTCTTGTCGTCGATCCCGAAGAAGCCGCAGGTGGCGCCGTATTCCGGCGCCATGTTCGCGATCGTCGCTCGGTCGGCAAGGCTCAGGTTCGAGACGCCGGGGCCGTAGAATTCGACGAAGCGGCCCACGACGCCGACTTCGCGCAGCATCTGCACGCAGGTCAGCACGAGGTCGGTCGCGGTGACGCCTTCGGCCATCGCGTTGGTCAGCTTGAAGCCGACGACTTCGGGGATCAGCATGGAGATCGGTTGGCCGAGCATCGCCGCTTCCGCCTCGATCCCGCCGACACCCCAGCCCAGAACGCCCAGGCCGTTGATCATGGTGGTGTGGCTGTCCGTGCCGACGCAGGTGTCGGGATAGGCGACCGTCTCGCCGTTCGGGTCCGTGCTCGACCAAACGCCCTTGCCGATATGCTCGAGGTTGACCTGGTGGCAGATGCCGGTGCCGGGGGGCACGGCGGAGAAATTCTCGAAGCTCTTGGAGCCCCACTTGAGGAAGTCGTACCGCTCGGCATTGCGGGCGTATTCGAGCTCGACGTTGTGCTCGAACGCCTTGGGGTGGCCGAATTCGTCGACCATGACCGAGTGGTCGATGACGAGGTTCACCGGGACCTGCGGGTTAATCTTGGCCGTGTCGCCGCCAAGCTTGGAAATCGCGTCACGCATGGCGGCAAGGTCGACCACGCAGGGCACGCCGGTGAAGTCCTGCAGCAGCACGCGTGCAGGACGATACTGGATTTCCTGCCCGGTCACCGGGTTCTTCTGCCAGTCGGCAATCGCCTGGATGTGTTCGCGCCCGACGGTGAAGCCGTCGTCCTCGAAGCGGAGCATGTTTTCCAGCAGCACTTTCATGCTGAACGGCAATTTCGACACGTCGCCAATGGCCTCGGCCGCCTTGGCGAGCGAGTAATAGGCGATCGTTTTGCCGCCTACGTTCATGGTGCTGCGGGTTCCGAGCGTGTCCTTGCCGACCTGGGTCATGCTGGCTTTCGTCCTTTTCTGTCTGGAGCCGTCATCCGACCAATGGGCGGGACGGGTAAATGTGTCGCGCACCTGCGCGGAAACGGGCGAATCGTCAAGGGTAGAGCCGCTTGTCGGGGGCGAAGCGGAACCTGAACACCGGGTTACGCATTGGTTATGCAAAGGGACGAAGGCGGCGACTTTTCAGGTCCGCGAAACGACCGTCCTGCGGAGACAGACGATGAATACTCTTCTGACGGCGAGCGCTCGCTCGCATGGCCCCGTTCGTGCGGCCGTTCTTGCAGCCAGCCTGGCCATCGTGGCCTGTTTCGGTGCGGCGTTGAGCCTCGATGGCAATGCGGCGATAGCAGCCGACGTGCAAGCCACGCAGACTGCCGAGTAATCTCAGACCGAGCTTTGTTCGGGGCGGCGCCGGGTCGCCAATAAGCAACCGATAACGATAAGAGCTGCCCCGACAATCACGCTCAAGGTCACGGCTTCGCGCCAGAAAAGCCATCCGAACAGGGCGGCCCATAGAAACCCAGTATATTCGATCGGAACCAGCACCTGCGCCTCGGCGCGGGCGTAGGCCCATGCCATGGTAAGGGCGCCGACCACCGTCAGCCCCGCAGCGATGGCGACGTTGGCCAGCTGCCCCGTCTCGGGCATGTGAGCCAGGAAAGGGGTGGCGGGCACGTATGCCAGCATCGCGACGCCCATGTAGAAGGTCGCGACCTCCACCGGCTTCGCGACCAGCGCCTGTTGTCGTTGCAGCACGAGGTTCCAGGCATAGAGAAGCGCCGACAGGATGATCGAGGCGAGGCCGAGCGCCGTGTCCTCGTTCAGATTGCCGCGATCGAACTTGCCGCCGACGATCACCAGCGTGCCGACAAAGCCCAGGATGGCCCCCAGGATCGCCTCGCGCCGGATCGTCTCGCCGAGCACGATCGAGGCGAGATACAGCGAAACCACGGGCGCGATGAAGGAAATCGCGATGGTTTCGGCCAGCGGGAGCTTCGTCAGGGCGAAGAAGAAGGTCACCGCCATCAGCGATCCGACCACGCCGCGGGTGACATGGACTTTCAGAACCGTGCGCGCAGGCCATTTGCCGCGCGTCGCAAGCCAGATCGGGGCGACGATCGCGAACGCCATCATCGCTCGCAACAGCGCGGCGGTATAGGCGCCCATGTCGAGCGCGGCGTTCTTCATGAACGCATCCATCAACGACAGCACGCCGATCCCGCATAGCGTTGCGAGAACCGGGAGGAGGTGAGGGCGGCCGTTCATCGCCAGCGCACTAGGCCGGATGTTGCAGCGCGTCATCACACAACCGCCAATTCAGCCTGTGGTCAGCCGCCGGCCTTGAAGATGGATCCCATGTTCCGGTAGATTCCGGCTCGACGTACCAGAAAGAAGAGACCTCGGTGGACGCTTTGAATTTCAAGACCCTCATCCTCGGCGCGAGCGCATTGGCGCTGGCCGTTCCTGCTGCCGCGCAGACCGCTGCGCCGACCAATCTTCTCGTGCAGGAGCAGGACGCGCCGGCACAGAAAGCCTCGGATCGCGGCAGCGTTGACCAGGCTTTCGAGGGTACCGAATTCGTCAGCCAGGAAGTGACGCAGGACCTGTCGCCGCCGGTTGCGCCGTGGAGCATCACGGCCGCCCAGAAGCTCGTCGCGGCGCTAGAAGGCGTGCGCGCTGAAGGCCTCAACCCGGCCGATTACGAGATCGCGGCGCTGAAGTCGCTGATCGCCTCGGGGCCGGGCGAACGGCTCGATGCCGCCGCCAGCCGCAATTTCATCTGGCTGGTCGAGGACATGCGCGACGGGCGCACGCCGATGGAAGCGCGCCGCCAGTGGTTCGTGGTCGACCCCGATCCCGATCTCTATCGCTCGACCGACCTGCTCGCCATGGCCGCCGAAACCGGCGACATCGCCGGGGTTCTCGATACGATCCGCCCGACCCATCCGGACTACGCCCGCCTGGTCAAGGCGCTCGGCACGACGCCGAAGGCCGACAGCAAGAAGCGCAAGCTGATCATGGCCAACCTCGATCGCTGGCGCTGGTTGCCGCGCGATCTGGGCAAGCAGTACCTGATGACCAACGTGCCCGAGTACCAGCTGCGCCTGACGGTCAACGACAAGATCATCTCCACCTACCGCACGATCGTCGGCAAGCCCGGTCGAACGGCAACGCCTCAACTGGCCGAAAAGGTGGAGGGCGTGGTTTTCAACCCGACCTGGACCGTGCCCCAGTCGATCGTGAAGGGCGAGGGGCTCGGCGCGAAAGTGCTCAACAACCCGACCTGGGCGCGCAACGCCGGATACAAGGCGACCAAGGGCGAGAACGGCTGGATCACGGTCGTGCAGCAGCCCGGGCCGACCAACTCGCTCGGCATGATGAAGCTCGACATGCCCAATCCGCACGCGATCTTCCTGCACGACACGCCGAGCCGGCACCTGTTCGCCAACGAGCAGCGCGCGCTGTCGCATGGCTGCATCCGGACCGAGCGTGCGCTCGAACTGGCGATGACCATGGCGATCGTGGGCAAGGGCGCAACCAAGGAAGAAGCGATCGCGATCTCCACCTCGGGCGAGTATACGAAGGTGCCGTTGCAGCGCGAGTTTCCGGTCTACATCACCTATTTCACCATGGCGACCGACATCGACGGCAAGCTGCGGAGCTTTGCCGATATCTACGATCGGGATGCGCCCGTCCTCGCCGCGCTCGACCAGCCACGCCAGGCTGACCGCGCGCGCAAGACGAGCGAGGAAGTGGTCGAGATCGTCGACGATCTCCAGACCAGCTAACTAATGGAAAAGCCCGCGCTCAGGATGGGCGCGGGTATTCCGCCGACAGCATCCTGAGGCTTTCCGGCATCGGCGAATGCGTCCCGTCGGGCGAAAGGCCGATCACGTCGGCATAGAGCAGCCGTCCGCCCGACAGCTGCAGCAGCGCCTTGCGGAAATCCTCCTTGCCGAGCGCAAAGCACCCGTTCGACCGACCGAGACGGCCCCACTGCGCGACATGCTCCGGCTCCGCATAGGCGGCTGAATGCATCACGATGTAGCGTCGCAGCGCGGCATCGTTGGTCGGATCCAGCCCGCCCAGCCGCACCGAAGTGCCGTATTTGCCGGTGTACCATTCCCACGTGACGTAGGCGCCACGGCTCGTGGCGTTCGACCCTTCGACGTTGGAAAACCGGTTGAGATAGCCGTCATGCTCCGGGTCGGAGCCCGTGCCGTGCGCGACGAGGAAACTTTCCACCCGCTGCTGACCCAGATTGACGAAGTGGAACCGCGGCATAGCCGAATGCAGGCCGAAATCAGCAATGCCGACGATGTCCTTGCGCCAGATGGCGTTGCCGGCCTTGGCAAGTTCGCGGTTGGCGATCTCGAACAGCCGGCGATCGCGCATAGAGCCGATCAGCGGTTGGGCAAACACGCGCGCAGGCAGTGCGGCAGCGGCTCCGGCTGCCAGCCCGCCCTTGATGAGATCGCGCCGGTTCATGTCCTGCCTTTTTAGCACAAAATTCTTAACGCCAACGGACAATCATGTTTCCGTCTTATCGACCGGGCGCATATGTCGGGCGTTCTCCCGCGCCATTGCCACCATCGAGCGTGCGTGGCGTTCGGCGACCGGGCGCGGATCGCTGCCATAGCCACCGCCGAGCGCGCTTGCGACCGGGATGCCCCGGCACCGCGCTTGCCCGACGACGAAGGCGTCGCGTGTCTGCAGCCCTGCGTCTGTGAGCGCGAGCCGGCCCAGCCTGTCTTCCTCGTGCGGGTCGACGCCTGCCTGGTAGAGCACGATGTCCGGCGCGAAACTGTCGATCACCTGCGGGACGTGACGCTCGAGCTCGGCCATGTAGGCCGCATCGTCGGTGCCGTCGGGAAGGGCGATGTCGAGAGTGGAGCGGGCTTTCCGCGCCGGGAAATTCTTCTCTGCGTGGACCGACAGGGTAAAGACGTCCTCGCGCCCTGCCATCAGGCTCGCCGTGCCGTCGCCCTGGTGCACGTCGCAGTCGACAATCAGCACGCGCCGGACCACGCCTTCGCCGATCAGCCGGTTGGCCGTGACCGCGAGGTCGTTGAATACGCAATAGCCAGCGCCGGTGTCGTGCAGTGCGTGGTGGCTCCCTGCCGCGCTGTTGGCGGCATAACCGTGTTCCATCGCGAGCCTTGCAGCGAGCCAGGTGCCGCCATTGGTGTGCTGGACCCGCTGCGCGATGTGCGGGGTCACCGGAAAGCCGATCCGTCGCTCCTTCTCGCGCGGCACCTCGGCGCGAAGGACCTGATCGACGTAGTCGGGGCAGTGGACCGCTTCCAGCCATTCGCGCGGGCACGGATCGGGAGCGTGTTCGGTCAGGTCGATCTCGCCGCGCCCGGCAAGGTCGCGCAGCACGACCATCACGAGCATGTACTTGTCGAAGCGGAACGTCCCGCGCGTAGGAGCGGGAGCCATGTAGTCGACGTGGTGGACGACGTGGAGCATGTCAGGCGGTGGCCGGGACCTCGTCTGTCACCGGCGGCCTGCCGAGCCAGTATGCCGCAGCGATTGCTGCGCCGATGCAGCAGGCCATGATCCCGACCAGCAGCGTGTCCCAGATCATGAGCCCCCACACGAGCGCAGTGCTCTGCCCCATCGCCAGCGTGTGATTGTACTGGTGGAGCAATTGCGCCGGCATGTAAGCGACTGCCACGAACAGGACCAGCAGGGCAGCGGCGGCCCAGCCGATCGTGAAGGCGCGTTTGAGCGTCATTGTCGCGTCGCCCAGAAGCGGTCCGATGAAATAGATGATCAGCGGCAGAGTCGCGAGCTGGATCGCGAGATCGATGGCGCTCGGGAGTTGTCCACCAGACGCTTGTTCGATGGCCCAGTATGCGGCCGATAGGATCGCGTTGGCGACGAGCGCCAGGAGTAGGTGCTTCCAAGCGATGGTGCGCAGGTCCCACCAGCGTTTGCCGGCCCCGCCGACAAAGCGGGCCGCAGCGAACACCGCGATGACCAGTCCGGCGATCTTGGTGTAGCCGAAAGCCCAGCGGGTGTCCGACATGGCCATTGCGTTGAACGCTTCCTCGCTTGCGAACATGCCGGACCGGATCTCGAAAACATGTTGCACGAATTCGGGTATCATCACCAGCAGCGGAATGATCGGTGCAAGCCTGAACAGGGACAATCCTTCGAGGAACGTGACCTTGATTCCGCTCGCGAGCCGCGCAAGCACTTCCCTCATTCGGCGGCTTCCACCGCGTGGGGATCGAATGCCGTGGCCTCGCCAGCCTCGATCGCTGCGGCCTTTTCCTCGACGAGCCGCACGATGTGGTCGAGCATGTCGTCCGACTGCACGTGGTGATCGGTCACGCCCGACAGATAGACCATGTGCTTGCCCGCACCGCCACCGGTGAGGCCGATGTCGGTCTCGCGCGCTTCGCCCGGGCCATTGACCACGCAGCCGAGAACCGAGAGGCTCATCGGCGTCTTGATATGTTCGAGCCGCTTCTCGAGCGCCTCGACCGTGCGGATGACGTCGAAACCCTGGCGCGAGCAGCTGGGGCATGAGACGACCCGCACGCCGCGCGTCCTGAGGCCCAGCGCCTTGAGGATTTCGAAGCCGACCTTCACTTCCTGTTCCGGCTCGGCGGAGAGCGACACGCGGATCGTGTCGCCGATCCCTGCCCACAGCAGGCTGCCGATGCCGATCGAGGATTTGACCGTGCCGCCGATCAGGCCGCCCGCCTCGGTAATGCCGAGATGGAGCGGGCAATCGACCGTTTCGGCCAGCGCGTGATAAGCCGCGACCGCGAGGAACACGTCGGAGGCCTTCACCGCCACCTTGTAATCGTGGAAATCGTGGTCCTGCAGCAGCTTGATATGATCGAGCGCGCTTTCGACCAGCGCGTCCGGGCATGGCTCGCCGTATTTTTCCAGCAGGTCCTTTTCCAGGCTGCCGGCGTTGACGCCGATGCGGATCGCACAGCCATTTGCCTTGGCCGCACGGACGACTTCGGCGACCCGTTCGGACGAGCCGATATTGCCCGGGTTGATGCGCAGGCAGGCAGCGCCCTTGTCAGCCGCTTCGAGCGCGCGCTTGTAGTGAAAATGGATGTCGGCGACGATCGGGACGTTGGCAGCCTTGGTGATCTTGTCGAAATGTTCGGTCGCCTCGGGGGTGGGGCAGGACACGCGGATGATGTCAGCGCCCGCATCCTCGCACCGGCGGATCTGGTCGATGGTCGCGCCGACGTCTTCGGTCGGCGTATTGGTCATCGTCTGGACCGTGATCGGCGCACCGCCGCCCACGGGGACATTGCCGACCATGATCTGGCGGGACTGGCGGCGCATGATTTCGCGCCACGGGCGGATCGAACTCAGTGTGTCGGAGGACATGATGGGTCACGATATAGTCGCGCGTCGATGAAGGAGCAATGACAGCGCGTTGCGATTGCGGCATAGGTGCGCGCCGATGATCGACAACACCACAACCGATCGGGTGCCGCAGGATGGTCCACTGCTGTTCGGGCGCGTGCTCGACGGCAAGGGTGGCGGCCGGAAAATCACCTGGCAGCAAGTGCAGGGCTGGAAGCCCGCCAGCCCCGACGAGGTGCTCTGGCTGCATTTGTGCCGCACGGTCGAGGGCACGTATGAATGGCTGCAGGACGAACTCGGCATCCCCGAGCCGACTGCCGAGCTGCTGACGAGCGACCAGACGCGCCCGCGCGCCTTTGCGGAAGGCAATGCACTGGTGGCGACCTTGCGCGGCATCAATTTCAACGCCGGGGCGGAACCCGAAGACATGGTGTCGATGCAGTTGTGGTCGGACGGCAACCGGCTGATCACGCTGCGACGCCACCCGCTCCAGACACCGCGCGACACGCTGGCCGAGATCGACGCCGGGCGCGGGCCGCTCGATGCGGGCGCGCTGATAACCTCGCTGACCGAGCTCATGGTGCATCGCATGAACCAGGCGATCGTCGACATGAACGAGCATATCGACCTGCTCGAAGACATGGACCAGGACGACCACGCGGAGGAAATGCTGGCGAAGATCGCCTCGATCCGCCGCAATTGCCTCGGCCTGCAGCGCCACATGGGTCCGCAGCACGTCGCGCTCGAGATGATCAGCCGCGAAGCGCCCCCGTGGTTCGAGGACCACGACCGGCGCGAGATCGCGGAAACCATCGCGCTGTTGCGCCGCTTCCTCGACGATATCGACATCAGCAAGGAAAGCGCGGTCGTTCTGCAGGACGAGCTGCGCGCCCGCAGCCTCGCCTCGAGCGAACACGCGACCTACATGCTGACAATCGTCGCCGGCATCTTCCTGCCGCTCAGTTTCCTGACCGGCCTGCTCGGGATCAACGTGGCGGGCGTTCCCGGAACCGACGACCCGAATGCCTTCTGGGGCGTCGTTGCGCTGTGCGGCCTTCTGCTCGTTGCCCTGCTGGTGGTATTCCGCCGCCTGAAGTGGCTCTAGCGGATCAGCCGGCGAAGCGTTCGCCGACCAGTTCCTCGCTCAGTTGCCACAGCCGCTCCGCGTTCTCCGGGTCGATCGCGTAGGAACGCACGCTGCCCGTCGGATCCTCGTCGTCGCGATCGGCCACGTGGCAATCCTCGAGATAATAACCGCCCTTGCCCTCCAGATCCGGTGAAGTCGCTGCATAGCAGGTCGTGGCCGCACCCTGAGGGATCGTCTTGAAGCCGCCGCCGGAACCCGGTTCGCGTTCGGCCGAAATCGTCATCCGCTTGCGCAGATTGGCGATGTCCTCCTCGCTCAGATGACGGCCGAGATTGGTCTGGATCCCGCCGGGGTGGACGGCATAGGCGTGGATGCCGCGATTGCCGAAGCGTTTCTCCAGCCCGACGCTGAAGAGCACGTTGGCGGTCTTCGACTGGCCGTAGGCTTCCCACTTGTCGTACTCGCGGTCGGAGTAGTTCGGATCGTCAAAATGCACCTGGTCGAGGTGATGACCGCGGCTGGAGAGGTTCACGATCCGCGGATGGTCGCCCTTCTCGACAAGCGGCATCAGTTTGGAGGTGAGCAGGAAGTGGCCGAGGTGATTGGTACCGAACTGCCGTTCGAACCCGTCGACAGTCTCGCCCCTCGGGCAGGCCATCACGCCCGCGTTGTTGATGAGCAGGTCGATCTTGTCGAACCGTTCGTTAGCTTCCTTGCCTGCAGAGCGGATACTGTCGAGCGAGGCCAGATCGCACACGAGCGTGTCGACCGTGGCGCCTGTCTCTCCGGCGATTTCTTCCGCCGCGCCGGCCAGCTTGGCTTCGTCACGTCCGGAAAGGATGAGGTGCGCACCTTTCGCCGCCATGGCGCGGGCGGTTTCCTTGCCCAGACCCGAATACCCGCCGGTGACGAACACGGTGCGCCCCGACAGGTCACGTTCGGCCAGCACCTCGTCTGCCGTCGATGAAAATCCGAAATCCGCCATGTCCGTCTCTCCCGTTTACGTGAGTCGTACCTCGTAGAGGTATTCGTCGTCGCGATGGTTGCCGACCCAGAAGTCGATGTCGGCGATCTTTTCGAAGCCGTAGCGCTGGTAGAACCGCTGTGCGCCGTGATTCTCGCTCCAGACCGAAAGCTGGATCGCATCGTGACCGCGCTCGCGCGCCTCGCCGAAAGCCCAGTCCATCAGCGCCGCGCCGATGCCCATGCCGGTCTTGCCCGGAGCGGTGTAGAGCTGGCCGAGCGCTATGGGATTTGCCGCGTCGGAATGCTCGGCATAGGAACTCGGCGCGCGCAGCTTGCAGTAGCCGGCAAGCCCGTCATCGTCCTCGGCGAGGCGATGGATACACTCGGGCCCTGCGACTTCCTCGCCGACCGCCCTTTCGGAATAGGCCTGCTCCAGGAAGCGATCGAGGTCCTCGGTGCGGTAGAGATGCTCGAAGGCGGCGCAGAAACTGTCACGACCCAGTTTTGCAAGTGCCGGGACATCGTCGAGTGAAGCGGGGCGCAGGATCATGTCCGACGCCGTAACCCCGTTTGCGACACGGTTCCAGCCCGCCGCGGTAACAAGGGGCCCGCAGGGTGCGGGCCCCGTTGTAATCACGCTCCGGGAGGGAGCGGCGTGTCGTCGGTCCGCGCTTGCGAGGCATGCGAGCGGGTCTTCGCGTCGATTTCCTCCAGCTTGCGACCGGCCCAGTCGCGCCCGCCGAGGCCGAACGCGAGTGCGGCGGCGACTGCCCCGCCGATGACCAGCGCGCTGAAGGCCGTCTGCACGATCTGCTCTCCCACGCCCATGAACTGCAGGCCCATGAAGGTGAACAGGATGATCGTTGCCCAGCGAACGACCGTGGCAGCGGTGCCGGTATCCTCCGCTCCGCCGATGATCCGGGAAAGGACGTTGGCGATCAGGAAACCGACACCGATGACGACGGCGCCGAAGACGACCTGACCACCCAGCTCCAGCACCTCGTTGAGGATCGCCGTCAGTTCGGGAAACCCGAGCAGGCGAGTGGCTGCGATGGCGAAGAACAGGATGATCGCTATCTGGACGACGCGGGCTATGATCGACGACGCGCGCGTCCCTTCGCTCACGAGACCGCTGCTCGAAAGGGCGCGGTCGACGCCCAGCCCGGGCAGGACTTCCTTGATGAGATGCACCACGAAGCGGCTCACGAGATAGCCGATGCCCAGCAGGATCGCCGCGATCAGTACATTCGGGATAGCCAGCAGGATCTTGCGCAGCATTTCACTGGCGGGTTCGCTTATTGCTGCAATGCTCAGCACGTCGAGGGCGGCGATCGATACCACGATCACGATGATCGCGTAGACGATCGTGCCGATGGTGTCGGAGATGCGCGTGTTGCCGGTCGCCTCGTCGACCCCGCCGCGATTGGCCCACTTGTCGAAATCGACCGTGCGCAGCGTCGTGACCACCAGATCGCGGGCGATCTTGGCAATCATCAGGCCGATGAAGAAGATCAGTCCGGCCCCGATGAGATTGGGAATGAAGGCAACCACGCCATCGAGGAAGTTGTCGATCGGACCGGCGACGGCGCCCAGGCCCAGGACCTGCAGGATTATCATCAGACCGAACAGCCAGATCAGCAGGCTGACGATCTTCCCGAGCGATTCCCCCAGCGTCATTCCTTCGCCCGTGGCGCGCCGGAACAAGCCGACATTGTCGACGAGCTTGGCGAAGGCCCACTTGGCCGCTTTGGCCAGGGCCATGTGACGACAAGGACGATGAGCGCGAGCCCGACTTTCTCGAGGATCTCGACCGCGAGATTCTCGTCGAAACGGTAATTGCCTATTTGCATGGCCTTCTCTCCCCAGAACAAGACACGGGCAAGCTATCATGCCGTAAGGGAATGCGGAAACGCCGCCCCGGGGCGCGGTGGATAAGTCCTCCGCGAGTCGTCCCAAGGGCCATCTCGTGCCGTTTCGAGGGGCGCCAGCAAGCGATTCCAGTGGCTTGCTGCCCCGGTTTGACTCATCGTCCTGCAAGGCGCAGCTTCGCGGCAGCGCTTGGGGGATCAGTAGACATCGGCGGGCCGCATGGCCCCTCGCGTGCAACCGCAGGCCGGGCAAATCGTCCGGTCGCATCAAAGGAGCACGTCTATGAACAAGACAATCGCAACCGTACTTGCCGCCAGCTGCCTCGCGTTCGCCGCACCGGTCGCCGCGCAGGACGATCCCTATCCGATGGAAGCCGGCGAGTACGTCGAAGTGACCGGGATCGAAGTGGACGATGGTGCCGGCCTCAAATACGCACAGTGGCTGGCTGGCGAATGGCGCGCCAATTCCGATTTCGCAGTCAGCCAGGGCTGGCTGAACAGCTACGAACTGCTGGTGAACATGTATCCGCGCAAGGGCGAACCGGACATCTATATCATCCGCCGCTTTCCCGCCTTCATCGACAATGCCGAGGGCGATCGCCGCAACAAGATCATGATGGCCCGCTACAAGCGCAGCGAGGAAAAGCTGCAGTCGGAAAGCGCCGACCGTGCGAGCTATCGCAGTGTCGGAAACGAGATGCTGCTGCGCAAGATGGAATGGAAGGACTGACCGTCCCCATCGCCTGAATGGAATCAGCACAGGAGGGGCGGGCGGCGACGTCCGCCCTTCTCATGCCGGCGTTGCCGGCGTTCGTCTCAGCCGCGCTTGCGCGCCTGGCGATAGCTGCCGAGGATCCGCAGTTCCTTGCAGTGAAAGGCGAGTTCCTCAAGCGCCCGGTCGACCGCCGGTGCCCCGGGCGCGCCGATGATGTCGGCATAGAACATGGTGGCCGCGAAGCTCGCGCCCTTCTGATAGCTTTCCAGCTTGGTCATGTTCACGCCATTGGTAGCGAACCCGCCCATCGCTTTATAGAGCGCGGCGGGGATGTTCTTCACCTCGAATACGAAGGTAGTCATCGCAGGCTCGGGGCCGACGCTCGCCGGATCGAGCGGCTCGGGCGCGAGGACCACGAAACGCGTCATGTTGTCGGCCGCGTCCTCGACGCCTTCTTCGGCGATCTTCAGGCCGTACAGATCCGCGGCCAAGGCAGGGGCGATCGACGCGATCGCGGGGTCTCCGCGCTCCGCCACATAGGCGGCCGAGCCTGCCGTATCGGCATGGCTGAGCGGGACTATACCGCGCTCGCGCAGGAATTTGCGCGACTGGCCGAGCGCCTGCGGGTGACTGTAGGCCGCCTCGAACGGGCCCAGCGAGCCGTCCGGATGCGGAACTCCCATCAGCGCATGGCGGATCGGCATGAAATGTTCGGCAACGATCGCCAGCCCGCTTTCCGGGAGCAGGAAGTGGATGTCGGCCACCCGGCCATGTTGCGAATTCTCGATCGGGATGATCGCGCTTCCCGCCTTGCCGCTTTTCACCGCGTCCAGTGCATCTTCGAAACTGAAACACGGCAGTGGCAGCGCTTCGGGCGCGAACTCGCCAGCCGCACGGTGCGAATTCGATCCGGGAGCGCCCTGGAAGGCGATCGCGCGGGCCGGATCTTCGGCGGCGGCCTCGCGCATGGTTTCGACCAGTGCAAGGGCGGGGAGCGGGAAACTGTGCATCGCGCCTAGCGCCTAGTGGGAGGCAAGGCTGCGGGCAAGTGGCATCGGCCCTTGCCTATGGCCCATCACCTGACTAGAGCGACGCGCGAAACAGACCTCGCCAAACTCGCGGATTCTCGACGCATGCAAGACAATACCAACACCACTTTCGGCTGGATCCTCGGCTCGGGGATCGTCGCGCTCGGCCTGTCGATCGTCAGCGGAATGTATTTCGGTGCCGACAAGCCCCACCATCTCGAAGAGGGCGGCTTGCCGGTGGAAGACGCCGACGCGGGTGCGGCCGCCGAGGATGGTCCCTCGCTCGCGACCTTGCTGGCGCAAGGCGATGCCGCCGCCGGCGAAAAGATCTTTGCCAAGTGCACCGCCTGCCACTCGATCGAGCAGGGCGGCGCGAACGGTATCGGGCCGAACCTGTGGGGCGTGCTCGGCAAGCCAGTCGGCAAGCATGCGGCAGGCTTCGCGTACAGCTCGGCACTTTCGGGCCATGGCGGCGACTGGACGTACGAGAACATGAACGAATGGCTCAAGAGCCCGCGCGGCTTCGCCAACGGCACCAAGATGAGCTTTGCCGGCCTTTCAAGCGGCGAGGACCGGGCCAACATCATGCTCTACATGCGTGACATGGGCGGCGGTCCGCCGCTGCCGACGCCCGAGGAACCTACCGCCGAGGCAGGTGCCGAAGGCGAAGCGGTCGACGATGGCGTCGCGGGCGGCGAAGCTTCGCCGGTCGAGGCCGCCGGTGCTACGGGCGATCTCGATCCGGTCGCGTCGAGCAACGCGGCAACCGATGCCGGTGGTGCAGCCAAGCCGGGCGAATGAGCAGGGGTTTCATCGGCTGACGCGGGCCTGAAGGCCGGTCAGCGACCCTTGAATTCCTGAGCGATGACGTACCATTCCGACGAGCCCTTGCGGCTCGCCGGCGGCTTTGCATGCTTTACCTTGCGGAAATGCTTCTTGAGCAGCGCAAGCAGGTCGTTGTCCGCCCCGCCTGCCAAAACCTTCGCGACGAAGGCACCACCTTCCTCCAGCGTCTCGATCGCGAAATACGCGGCTGCTTCCACGAGGCCCATCGTGCGCAAATGGTCGGTCTGCTTGTGGCCGACCGTGTTGGCTGCCATGTCCGAAAGCACCAGGTCCGGCGGCCCGTCGAGCGCCTCGGTCAGCCGCGTGGGCGCCTCGTCGGCCATGAAATCCATCTGCAGGATGGCCACGCCCTCGATCGGGTCGGTTTCGAGCAGATCGATCCCGACGACCGAGGCCTTCGGGACCTGCTTGCGGACGACCTGGCTCCACCCGCCCGGCGCTATGCCTAGGTCGACGATGCGCCGCGCGCCTTTCAGAAGCGCGAATTTCTCGTCCAGCTCGATCAGCTTGTAGGCGGCGCGGCTGCGATAACCGTCGGCTTTCGCCTGCCGCACGTAAGGGTCGTTGAGCTGCCGCTCGAGCCAGCGG
This sequence comes from Qipengyuania oceanensis, assembly GCF_009827535.1. Classification (NCBI taxonomy): domain Bacteria; kingdom Pseudomonadati; phylum Pseudomonadota; class Alphaproteobacteria; order Sphingomonadales; family Erythrobacteraceae; genus Qipengyuania; species Qipengyuania oceanensis. Next base: position 2,126,461 of record NZ_WTYN01000001.1, read on the forward strand.
GTCGAGGATGCCGTGCGCCGCTTGGCGGTCCTGACCCGCTTGTCTGGATTTCGCCCGGATCGGGTCATGGCTGGCCTAGTCGACCCCGCGCACTTCGCGCAGGGCCCTTTGCGCGCGTTCGCCCTGGGTATCGGCGGCGATCAGACTGCGCAGGATTCCCTCGCGGATGCCCCGATCGGCGACGGCGAGCTCGGCCGCCGGCCAGATGTCGAGGATCGCCTCGAGTATCGCGCAGCCAGCGACCACCAGCTCGGCGCGGTCGGGTCCGATGCACGGCAGCGTTCCGCGTTCGGCCATCGGCATGGCCGACAGCCGGGTACTGATATCCCGCATAGAGGCCGCCGGGACGATCAGCCCGTCGACCGCGCGGCGGTCGTACTGCGGCAGTTCGAGATGCACGCTGGCCAGCGTCGTTACCGTGCCGCTCGTGCCGAGCAGGCGGATGTGGCTCGCCTCGTTGCGGTAATCGGCTATGCGCGTCGTGAAGGGGGCAAAGCTGTCGAGGATCGTCTGGCGCATCGCGGCATAGCGTTTCTTGCGATCGTCCTCGCCCGGACCGATCCTTGGCACGGTGTCGGAAAGCGAAACGACGCCGTACGGCACGCTCTGCCAGTCGAGAATGCGCGGTACCGGACCACCCGGCTCGATCAGGACGAGTTCGGTCGATCCGCCGCCGATGTCGAAGATGACGGCCGGGCCTTCGCCGCTCTCGAGCAGGATATGGCAGCCGAGCACGGCCAGTCGCGCCTCTTCCTGCGCGGAGATTATATCCAGCGCGATGCCGGTTTCCTGGCGCACGCGCTCGATGAATTCCGCCCCGTTGACCGCGCGGCGGCATGCCTCGGTGGCCACCGACCGCGCCAGCCGGACATTGCGCCGCTTGAGCTTCTCGGCGCAAATCTTGAGAGCGCCGAGCGCCCGGTCCATGGATTCGTCGGAGAGCCGACCCGATTGCGCGAGGCCCTCGCCAAGCCGCACCACGCGGCTGAAGGCATCGATGACGGTAAAATTCTCGCCCGACGGCCTGGCGATCAGCAGGCGGCAATTGTTGGTCCCCAGGTCGAGCGCGGCGTAGGCCTGGCGACTGCGGCGCGCGCTGTCCGAAGCGAGCGCGGCATGCTCGTCACGCGCCTTTCCAGCAACCGCAGTGGGCCTGCCTTGCTTGGGCCGGGCGGGATGCCTGTACCGAAAATCGGCTACCTTGCCGGACTTGGCACCCCGTTTCTGTCCCGTCCGCTGATGGACGTCCGGCGGAGTGTAGTCCGCCATTTCAATCGCTTTCTTCTCTTTACCACGCCTTGAGCGGCGTGGAGACCTGACCCGATGCTAGCCGCGACGGGCGCAAGCGGCAAGTGGGCGCGATTTAGCTGTCGATCCGGCCTTGACCTCGGGCAGGCGCAAAACTAGATGCGCAGCCTCGCGAAAGCCGCGGCCCGATTGCCCCGTCGTCTAATGGTAAGACTACGGACTCTGACTCCGTCAATTGAGGTTCGAATCCTCACGGGGCATCCAGCCAATTCGCGTTAACTCCCGAAAACAAAAGAGAAATTGGGCGAGCGTTTCTGACGCTCCCTCATTCGTTCCCCCATTCGGATTTTTTTCGTCCGTGAGGGTTGTTCCGCGCCCAAACAGGTCGCCATCACCTGTTTGCTATTCTGTGGGGCTGTCGCAGCCTACGCAAATGGAGCGGTTGCCGGTATCGATGGGCTTAGGGTTGGCAGCTTCCGCACTCGGTCCGGACCTGAGAGCCTACTCTAAGAGGTAATCAACGAATGACTCGTTGAACCTGAAGTGCCTAACATTCCCCGATGTGATCTCCCTCACCGCGCCATAGTTTTCTAGAATCGCCACGAGGCTGTCGAGGTTCGCATGGGTGTTGTAGTAGTACACGAACTGCGGCTCGCTTCCGGCCCCGTAAGAAAAGCGCTTATCCAAGAGGGCAAAGCGTCTAACCGTTGCATCGGTTTTCATGTCTTCCCGCATTTCAGCGACGAGTGCGGATGCCTTCCTTTCCATTGCAGCAAAAGGAGATCCTGGCACGACACGGAAGCCTTTGGCTTCCAACCCAGCAATTTGCTCGGCAGTGTCGCGGTAATCTCGAAGCACAGCCGCAGTGTATGTTAGCTCATCGTCATCGATCAGCTTGGCGTGATTCTGGCAAAGCCATATCCCGTTTTCAATGGATGCTCGTTGAGCGGAACTAATCGTGTCGTCATAGCGAGGACCATCGGGCGAAGCCGCAGTGATGTGAGCCGCAACGCCTGTGTCGGTCGTTCCCTTTTCTGCATCCGGCCCCGATGTTGGCGCGCGGCACTGTGGGAATGAGCATCGCATACCGACACGACGTGCAAGCCGGTCGCGAGTTCGTTTTGAGAAGTTATCACGAGTTGCCATCAAGCCGAGATAGCGCCCAGCGCAAATTTATCCCAGTCCGACGAACCTCTACTGGCTGTTTTTGCGAAGGCGCTGGCCGATCAAGGTTGACCAGGCAGCGCGCCGCTTTCGATGCCAGAAGTGCGGTGTGCGGAACTCAGAGATCCAGCAGGGTGGATTGGCGTAGGATGGCGAGGACCTTTGAGTTATCTAGCGCTGCCGAAAACCTTCAGCCTGTTTGCAAAATTTTATTGCCAGTGGGCCATGGCCGCATTGGAACTTTGTTATTTGCATTTTTACCCTTCAGGCATATATCCAGAACGTTCGTTACGCCGGTGACAGGGGCATGTGGTCAAATCCGACCACGTTTGAAAGGCGTTATTTTTATGAAGCACACCGCAAGTTTTTCGATTCAGGTTAAGGCTGAATTGGACGACGAAGCGGGTGTCTGGGTTGCCACCTCAGACGATGTTCCGGGCCTTGTGGCCGAGCACAAGGATCTACGGAAACTCATGGATATGGTGGCGGAACTGCTGCCTGTTTTGGTCGTCGAGAATGGCATGCTGCCGAACCTGAACGAGGCAAAAGAGATCCCAGTTCACATCGCGGCGAATGCGCTCGCGAAGCGCAATGTCTTGATTCCAGCTTGATAGCTTGGCGGACTACAGGCGCGACGTTCGGAAGATTTTAGAGGCCAACGGTTGTTCGTTTGTCCGGATGGCAAACGGCAGCCACGAGCTTTGGGAAAGCCCAATCTCCGGAAATCGTTTCGTGGTTCAAAAGAACCTCAAATCCAAGATCTCTGCAAATAACATCATGAAGCAAGCTGGGGTGGATCACAAATTTAAGTGATCGCAGAACTTGGCAACCTGAGCTGGAATAAGAAAACCCCGCCAGAGCATGTGGCGGGGTTTCCAGTTCCGGCTCCTGTTGCGGACTGAGAGCCGAGGACCGTCTGCTTCGATAGCGATCGCGTGAGCAATGTAAATGCCGTGGTCCAGACTGGCTCAGGTCTGGGTAGCTCGAATGTCCGCTAACGACCCAATTGCAGACATTCATGGCCGCTGTTAGGCTTGAATGATGGCTTTCAAAAATCGAATAACTCCGAAGAGTTGCCTCCTCACAGCCATCCTCGGACTCATCGCCATCTATGCGCTTTATCGCCTCCTCATTTGGTGGGGAGTTGCCTTCTCTTTCAGTATGTAATGGGCGTCCACTTTCCACCCACTTCGTGACCGATTTTCCTTGCTGGCGCTGTGCCAGGAACGGACTGTCAGCTAACGACCCGATTGCGGACTTTCGCCTGACCGCGCTTCGATGGTAGTGTTTCGCCGCCGAGTGCAGCGGGATGAGCGGATGGAACTGATAAGAAGCGTCACAAGTAGGGATGGCAAGTACCGCATCGACTTCGAACGAGATGCAGACGGCTTCTACCGATACGTCACCTTTAACGACCGCTATCGAGATCACGAGGATTTTCACAATCCGCCCTTCTGGACCATTGCGAAGTTCTCCGGCCTTTACGACACGACAGAGGCAGTTGAGGCAGACGCGAGATCAGAATTTTCTTGGCTTCGTGAATGACCGCAGCCGACGGTAAGGATCGGACGACGTCCGCTTTCCACCCATTAGCGGACCTTTGGGCCCGAAAATCAGCGAACGTCCGCTAACGACCCAATTGCGGACCTTACGGCGTTGACCTGACTTGGCCGAGAGCGGACTATTCGATATGAACGTTCTGCATCATTAAGGGTCAATGCAATGAAAGCTTCGTGCCAATGTGGACAATTGCGCGTTGAAGTGCCGGGGCCGACGATCGCCGTAGTCGCCTGTCATTGTATTGCCTGCCAAAAGCGATCCGGATCACCATTCGGAGAAGCAGCTTACTACCCGCACGATCAGGTCGAAATAAAAGGAAATGCCAAGCAATTCTCGCGCCCAACAGATTTGGGCGGCACATTCGACCAGTTCTTCTGCCCAGACTGCGGAACCACGGTGTTTATGCGCGGCACCAAAAACCCAGACGTGACCGGCATCCCGATCGGTCTTTTCGACGAGGGGCACAAAATGCAGCCGGTTCGATCGGTATGGGAAGATCGTAAGCACCCGTGGGTCGAGATACCCACCGCGATGCAGCATTTTCCAGAAGCCAGGGTCGACTGACACAGTCCTCGGCTCAAACAGGGTAGGCGTCAGCAAACCTCTAGGATTGGTCTCAAACCTGCCATTCTGTTCCCCACCCAATAGCGGACATTCGGTATTTGAGGTGGCGCTACCTCTAAAAGGTACGTGCGTTACAATGCCGCTTAACGAAAAAGCCCCCGCCGGTTAGGGCGGGGGCTAAGGCCAGAAGGCTGCGAATCAAGGCAGTCCTTCGGGTCGCGCGCGATCTCCTGATCCGTTAACCATCTGACGCCAAGCGAAATCTAAGGGCAGGCCGCTCGTAATCGGGCGTTATGCGCCTGGATTTCAGCGAGCGAGGCTTGCGATCCAGCAGGCTCTCCGGCCTAGCGGGCGTAGATCGTCAGCGTAACGTCATCATGGTAGCTGTCGTTATTCGTGCCTGAGGTGCGGTCCATCCTGTGCAGAATGTCGATATTGCGCGAGCCGCTATTGGCCGCTGCCGATAGGCTGCGCCGCATCCAATATTGGTTCATGCCCAGGAACGTGACAGCGCCGTAATTCGTCGCCAGCGTGGTCGGGGTTCCGTTCAAGTAGCGGATGCCCATTGTGCCGGGGTCGGCAGTCTCATCGAAGTTGGTCTGCCACCATCGCGCGGTCGCCCACAGGTCGCCAGATGCAATCTTGCTGTCGATCTCGCCGGTTGAAAGGCCGGTTGCCGTCGCGATACTGAAGCGCTGCCGCGCCACCGTCGCCGCATTCGGGCCGCCGAAGAAATAGGCAGTGTTCGCCACCCCTTCCTCATATCGCGGATCGGGGTTGCTCGTTCGCGTGGACAGGCCGCCACTTTCACTCGTCCAGCCCGTTGTGCCGCTCTCAGCGCCGGGGTTGGTGATGGTCACATTGTAGGCAGTCAATGTGTTCGGCTCGTAAGTCCCGGCTTCAAGCGCCGCCAGTTCGGCTGCACTGAACGTGCTGTCCTTCATCGCCACTGATCGGATGCTTGCCAGCGCAAAGCCGTTGGCCCAGCCAGCACTTGCAGCCGGAGGACCGCCGATGCTGATTTGTCCGGGCATGATCGTCGGGGACACGCCATTCAGATCGTCAAAGAACAGGCCGTCCAGCCAGAACTCCCAATTGCCCGCGCCATCGTAATCGATCCGAATGTCACGCTCGACCGGCTTATTGTCAGTCAGTGGCGACCTCCAGTAAGCCAAGAAGCCCTCGTTATCGATCACTGCGTCCCGGCCTTCAGTCCCCACCCAGCATTCGTTTGTCGTCGGATGGAACTTGATGTCTTCAGGATATTGGCTTGGCCCCTGATGCGTCCGGAGGATGGCCAGCGTGCCGCCGTCCGGAGTCGAGGTGATAGCCGCCGAAATGTTGGCAACGTCGATCGGACATGTGTTGGCCGAGGTCGAGTTGGTGTTGTGTGAAAGGTAAAGCAGTCCGTCCGACTGGCGGAGCGTAATGCCCTGACATTGCCGCCCCAGCACGAACCGCTTGTGACGGTTCGCAATGGCGAAGGTTGCTCCGTCCGCAATCTGCGTGGTCGGGATAACGTAAAGCCAAGTGGTGCTGGATCCGATATAGAGGGCAATCAGCACATATTCAGTGCCGGAAACCGTCACGAACTCGATGCCGGTCAAGACGTTGGTTCCAAGGTTCGACAGGTTCCACGTGGTGTTGATTACTGCCGTGCCGCTCGCGAAGGATGCATCCAGATCGATCTCTAGCGCATCGTCGGTTTCGTAATCGACGCACCAGACCTCCCCATTTGCGCGGCGCGCCCATGCAGCAACGTGACGATATGTTGAAAGTCCGAAGGTAAAGCTTCCCAGAACCGTGCCATCGGTCAGGTCGATCTTGTAAACCCGGCTTTCGGTGTCGTTGTAGTGGCCGGAAACCAAGATTGTATCGCTGTCGAGAAACAGCAGGCCTTGCGGTCGGACTGTCTCACCATTGGCGGTCAGGCCAACCGTGGGCCAACGCAGCCCGTATCGCCAGTTGGCAATCCCGAAGTAGCGGGTCGTGATCGATCCATTATAGGTCCGCAGCCCGAAGACGGGCGTGTTCCTCATCTCGTCGTCGTCGAAAATGCCGATTTCGAGTTTCGGATTGGCAGTCGCGTCGTCGTTACCGATCGATAGCAGAACGTCCCGCGTGGTGTGGCGCGTGTTCGCCCACACTTTAGCCCGAAGGTTCACCGACAGGGCATTGGTTGACGATGCCAACCAAGCCGGGAGCGAAGTGGTCTTGAGCCTGTTCTGGAACCCATCGGCCTCGAACCCCGACGGGGTTATCGCCATGCCGCCCGATCGCGTCAGGGCATATGCCCCATCCTTGTCGGTTTCATCATAGGTCAGCGGGTAGACGAGCAGGTTCGCATAGTCCTCCGCAGCCGCTGGGTACGGCATCGTCTGAATAATCATGCCGTCCTCTTCAGCGCGGCAGCAACAAGCCCGGTCACGGAACTGGCGCTAACTTTCAGCCACGCACCTGCTTCGAGAGTTATCGGGCTGGTGGCGCTAGAGAATGTGCCTGGAGCTGCCGCCGTGGACTTCTCGTAGGCAATCGTGCCGGTGCCGCTCGTCGATTGATGCGTAAGGGTCATTGCCACATCTGCATAAAAGCGGGCCTCGCCATCGTCGGAGAAATTGAAAACAGGCACCTCGTTCAAGACGAAGCTGCGCACCTGCGCTGCTGTCAGTTCTTGGATTGCCCCAGTGCCAGCGCCGGTTCGGCCCAGGACACGGGCAGACGACATGGTAAGGCCCGAGGCGGTCACATCGCCGGTAGGAGCACCGGCCTCGACCGCCGTTTCCAGCTCTTGCAGGGCATTCAGAACAGAACTGTTGTCGCTGATCGTCGAGCCGGTAAACGTGCCTAGATCCTGCGCGTTCGTAGCGGTCCCCAGCAGCGCATCGTGGTTATCGACGCGCACCCCTAGGGCGCTCAGGTCGGAGTTGACCTCGCCGCCAGTGATCTCGACATCATCGATAGCCCACTTTGGGCCGCCGCCGTAGCTGATCTGAATGACGACACTGTTTTCGTTCGTCCAGAACTCGAAAAAGCCATTCGTGCGCGTCGTGACCCGCTCCCCGCCAGCCTGATCGATCAACGTTATGCCGTCGTCCGAGTAGATCGTGGCATAGGTTCCAGACGTGACCGTGGTGTGATCTGCGCTGAGAGTCGCGCCGGCCTCGTAGACCTGGATGGTCGCACCTACCACCGGGCGACCCGTAACAAGGTCTTCGACCGTATCAAATTTGTGGCCAGCCATCAGTCTCGCGCCCCCGTCTTGGCGCGCAGGGCTCTCTGCTCCGCGCGTTCCTTATCCGTCAGATCAATCCGGATCGGTCCAATGCGGACCCCCAGATTGCCCCTGTGTTTGCCGGTTTCGTTGCTCAGTTTCATTCCTCGCCCCCTCCCCGGTGCAACCCGGGCCAAATCTCGTTGATGTCGAATGCGTCAAAATCCCCATCCACCATGCGCGCAGGATCAAAGGCGGTTTCCTCGTCTTCGAGAAAGGCCGGAGGAACAGGGACAACAGGGCCAATAGGGACACTAGGTCCGAAGACATCGCCAAGGATGACGGCCATGAGGGGCGAAACCGGCTTCATCGCTGCGCCCCAAACAAGCGCTGGGGCTTAGCCGCGCCGCCAAGCCTCGGGGCACCGTTCCAGTCGGGAAACTGCGCATGTAAATGCCCATCGTGCACCAGAAGCCGCGCGTCGGGTTCCTGCTTGGCGACCTGCGCCCGCAGCCACCCCAGGCTGCGCCCCGGTGGCGGCAGCATGTCCAGCGTGTCGCCATTCATATGCGTTGAATTGTCGGAGGCCTGATAACCGCGCCGCTTGAGGCTCTGGTTATACTCGTAGTCGCGGAAGCCGGAGGTGTATTGAATGCCCGGGATTGCCGCACTCAGTCCGCCCATGACATCGCGGTCAGCAACCGGCTTACCCGGCCAGTCCTGTTTCGGTGCAGAAGGCGTGGCGCGCTTACCCGGCCAAGCCGCTTCAGGCCCTGCGGCAGCGCCCTTCGCCGGAAGCTGATAGTCCGGATCATCGATATACTCGCGCGCCGTCTTGCGAGCCGCTGCAACGGCCTTCTTGGCCGCTTTGCGTTTGCCCTTCTCGTCGGCCTGCAAATAGTCTTCCGAGCCTACCAGACCCAACAGGCTTATGTAGGTCAGCCTGCCTGCAATCTCGTGATAGCGATCATACTGTTCCGGCGTGTAATCGATGCGCTCGCCATCTTCGGTGAACGACTTGCCCGGCGCGCTAACGCTGGCTTCGATCCGCAGCATCTCAGCCACGACAGGATCGTCCTTGCCCTTCGATTGCCAGAAGGGAGAAATGAAATCAGGGCCAAGGCTATCGTTCTCGATAGCCTCGCCAAACACGTCGCGGCGCGGCATCAGTTCGTCTGTCATGCCGGGAATGCGCGCCTGCACAGCCTCCCCAATGCTCTCGCGCTTGCGGGAGACTGGATCGATAGCACGGGCTACGCCAGCGACACCGGCAGGGACAGCGAACGAGCTAACCGTGCGCTCAACCCAATTGTCGGCATAGCGCCCCGGGTCGGACAGCGCTTCAGTGAACGAGGATGCGCCCGACAGCCAGGTCTTGCTGGCAAGGTTGCCCATGATCGAGGCAACCAGCATCACGGCCATGTCGTCGCGCTGCCGGTCGCTCAGCCCCTTGGGCAGCGTGGCCATATCGGCTGCAACGCCAATCGTGGTCGAAAACGGATCAAGCCGCGAATAGCTCACATAGCGGTCGCCAGCCTTGATCGAGTAGGGCTGCCAGCCATCGGCATACATCAGCCGCGCCTTCTTCGGGTCGGGCGGAACAGCGCCGGTAATGGTGCCATCAAGTGCGGCCTGATAGATCAAGGTCGCGAAGCCTGTGCCGAGCATGGCCTTGGCAACGGCAAGGTCGCGCCGCTCACCACCCGCGTTGAAGTCCTGTCGCCATTCCTTCAGCAGCGGGGCCGCAAGGGAACGTTCGGTCGCGAACTTCATCAGGTTGATGGGAGTCCGCACGAACGGCACCACCACCTTGGCCATCAGGTTATTGCTGGTGGCATTGGAAATCGCTTGGCCGAACGGACCCAGCTTGCGCTGGAACGTCAGATAACGCCCATACTCCAGTGCCTTCTCGAACATTTCGTCGGTGGGATTGGCGACAAGCTCTGCAACGCGGCGCTGTCTGGCCTCGCCCTTCAAGCCCTCGCGGTTCGCAATCCGCATGGCCTCGCCGTTCAATTCCATCCGGCGCGCAATGCCCTTGAACAGCTGATCTTCCGCCGTGAGCAATCGCGTAGGAACTCGGATAACCTCGCCCTTGAAACCCTCGATCGCCTTGTATTGTTCGCCCTCGACCTTGGATGCGAAGTCGTCAGCCTCGCCAGTGCGAAGGGCCTTGCCGAACAGGCGGAAGCCTTCCTTGGCACCCTGGATCAAGCCGAACGTGCGCGCACCAACCTCGCTGGCCGCAATCCGTTCTGCCGCCTTGTCCCGGAACAGCGCCTTGCGTCCTGCGCCAACCACCGAGGCAGTGGCATATTCGGGAATCTGCGCAATAGAGGTGAGGCTGTTCGACACCATGTTGACCACGTGCGTGGGCGGGTTCGACAGCAGGAAGTTGATATACAGTTCGCTGATCTTGTTTTGCCACTTCGGCTTCGTCAGCTTCTCTGCCAGCGCATTGAACTTACCCGGTTCGAGCTCGACAGCATCGAGCAGCGCACCCGCCGCATCCTGCAAGTCATCCTTGCCGCCACCGCCACGAACGAGGCTATTCAGGACTTCGCCCCGAATAGCCCGCGCATCGGCTCCCATACGGAACTGTTGCAGCGCTCGGCCTGCTTCCGCAGTTGCCCCAGCCACTTGCTCCTGGATGGCAACGTGCCGCAGCCACTTCTGGCGAAACTCTGCCAATAGCTCATCGCCGGGATCGTCCAGCGCCTTGATGCGCTTTGCCGCGTTGACCAGTTCGTTGCCCGACTTAGCGAGCAGCTGACGCGCTGCCAGTGCTTCCTCGGCATTGAAGGCCTGACCCTTGCGACGGGACAGCAACTGGTCCGGAGTCATGTTGAGTTCGGAGGCTAGGCGTTCCGTTTCCGCCTGCGCGACCCGCCCACGGGTGGCAGCGTCGAAGCCCGTCCTGCGCTCACTCTGGACAAGCGCCCGTGAAATGTCCTGCGGGCTGTCGAGCTTGTCGAGGCGAATGTTTCCGGCAAAGTCTGGGGCAGTCGGCCCCCAGTCCTCATAGGCCTGCACAGGCGGATAAGGCGCATCATCGGCAGGGACCGAGCGGTCCTGCCAGATCTGCCCGCCTTCCTCGAATTGCTGTTGTTCCAGCGCATATCGATCGGCGCGCATCCCCTCGAATTGATCGAGTTCCGCCATATCGTCGGGGTGGAAGCGACGGCCTGGACCGCCCTCATAGGTTTCCCGCAGCGCGTCCAGAAACTCGCTGACACTTGGACGTTCGGCATGGTCGGGGAAATAGCCTGCCTCCCATGCAGCGTGTGCAGCATCGTCGAGGCTTGCGCCGCCCTCGTTGACCAGCGGACCAAATCGCGCCTCTTGCCCGACATGCTCGATCCCGCGACGGGCTGCATTTGTCAGGCCCATGTGATCGAGTTCGCCGCCCTGGTTCTTCAATCCGCCCTGAAGCCGAAGCCAACCGACCATATCGACCGGGCCGACCTTAGGGACGGGCTGACCGACCCAGTTTGTAATCGTGCGGGTTTCCAGTGCGCCGCGTTCGTTCGGAGCCTTGGCCTCGACAAATCGGCCGGCATCCATCGCCGCCGCTTCGTCGACACCATCAACAAAGGTGGACGGCATGGGCAATACATCGGCGGGCCCAATTCGAGCCGCAGCGGCTTGACGTTCCACGGCAGTCGCCGGATCCATCATGGGACGCGGGCGCATCGCTCCCATGTCAAGGTAATCGCGCCGACGAGCAGAGGAAGACACCGAGGCCCCCGGCGCATCCATGGCCATAGAACGCCCAGAAACGCGCTCAGGAAGCGTGGAGGCCGCATCAAAGGCGGTTTCATCCGCATAGCCCTCTGCGACCTCAGCAGTGGCTCTGGCTGCACTCCTGCCGTCCTTGCCGGTAAAGGCCCGATAAGCGCGAGCAGCAGCCGGAACGGCATATTCCAGCGCCTTGCCGCCAGCAGCGTTGATGGCAGCACCAACAGGCGCACCAACCATCGCCCCTTTAGTCCGATCGATCCAATCGCCATCGGTCCCTAGTCCGCCTTCGGCTGCGCCATACGCAGCACCGACCTTTGCAAGCTGGGGGACGGTGCGAGCGCCAGCGCCCCAAGGCAGGGCGAATCCGGAGGTGATCGCTCCGCCTAGCTGGCCAACAGTGGATGCGGTTGGGTGTGCGCTGTCATCGTAACCGAGGATGGACTGGTTCTGATAAAGGTTCGTGGCCAGTATGTCCGCCAATCGCCTGTCGCTGTTCCAGACATTCTCGCGACCGGACGTTCCGCCTAGCGCATCGGCAACTGCCCCAGCTTCATCGAGGCCCCCGGCAAGGAAGCCGGAAGCAAAGCCGCGAACCCCTGCGCCTGTCGAACCATCCTCTGCATCAGTGAGGATACGAGGTCCCTGCTGATAGTTCGGATAGACAGGGAAGGATTGGCCCTTGGCTGCCGCCTTGTCGCGAGCAGTGGTCCATTCCTCGACCTGTTCGCGGTCCATCCCGAAGCCCTGCGACGTGCCGAAGTCGTAAATCTGTTGAGCGGTCCCGGAGCGTAGGAGGCCGACATATTCGGCTTCCGCTTCGGGCCGCATCCCCTGGAACGGCGTGGGCGTGTCGAAGAACTGTGCAACGGTCTGGCGATCGGGCTGCCAGTCGGGCTGCTTGCGGAATTGATCTGGCGGCAGGGTAAGCGTCTGGTGCTGGCCAAGGCGGTTCATCCGCGCCAGTCGTTCGGCCTCCATGTAATCGAACCGACGCTGCGGAGCGTCTTTCAGGTAATCGGGAGCCGCCAAGGATTGACCGGCACGGATCGAGGATAGGCCAGCGTCCCGATCGCCTAGAGTTACCGGACCAACCGTGCGGCCATAGGACTTGCCCACGATCTGGGCGAGGTTTGCGCCAGTGTTGAGGATCTCGCCCTGGAGGTAGCGGGTCGAGTTTTCGCCAATGCGAACAGGCTGCCCCGAACGTCGATAACCGACTTGATCCTTTTCCGGAGCGTCCATGCCCCAGATGCGAACGCGCGTGTCCTCGCTCGCAATCGTATCGCCATCGACGGCGACAGGATCTGCAAGAGGTCCGGGCTGCCGATCCTCTCCACCTTCCGGCCAGTCGGTTTCCTTTGCAGGTGTTCCGGGCCATGCAGGCTTCGCGGTCGGCCCCGACACACGCTGTCCGGGCCAAGGCGAGTTCATCGCGTGAAGACCTCCCCGTCAGGGGTGCGATACTTCGTTCCCGGTTTCAGCTTTGCAGCTTCAGCAGGAGTGCTGACTTCGACCAGACCGCCGCTTGCCTTCTTGCCCCCACCACCAGAGCCTCCAGTGCGCGAGCGAACGGGTGGCGGGTTTGCATTCCGGTAGCTGACCATGCCTTGCCGATTGCTTTGGCGCAGGCGCTCCATGCCGACGCGATTACCGTAGCGCAGGTTCTCAAGTGAGCGGTCGTTGTCCGTGCGATGGTCGTCCAGTTCGACATCACGCTCATGCGCCGAGGGACCGGAAGAACGCAGCACATAGTCCTGCACCGCGTTGTAATACTCGTCCGACCCCGGCTCCAGGCCAAGCTGGCGTGCATAGTTCTCGAAGTCGTCTGCGCCGTCGTAGATGACTTGAGCCTGCCCGGAGGCCGGATTGTATTGAACGCGGTCGCGGCCAATCGTGAAAGGCGCAGCTGCGCGAAGGTCCGCGCGGTTCTGATCCTGCCAAGCACCATGCCGCCAACCCAAGACAGTTTCGGCAGCATCTTGATTGCGCCCCTCTTGCGCCGCCTTCATCTGCAACAGCATCGGGACCATTCGAGATTGGCCGGAGATTGCATCAGCAAGACCGGCCGCCATGAATTTCCACGGTCCAAACTTCTTCTGTTTCCCGCGCAGCGTCTCAAGCGCGGAGTTCATATCGAAGGGCTGGCGCATCGAGCCGCCGAGCGGCCCTTGCGATGCTGGTTGCGGAGCCTGCCGGGGCATCGCTTCGCGCATCTGATCCATGCCGCCAACGGTCCAATGCCCGGGCGAGCTTTCGCTTGCATCCAACGGATGCTGGGCGACTGGCATCTGCTCGCCATTGGCGTTGCTGCCATCCCCAAAGCCTGGAGTTGCATAGTCTGGGCGCGAGCCAAACAGTCCGAAGGGACTGCGCCTTGCGGAAGGGCCGACCATGATCGGCTGAATGTTCATTGGTCGATTGCGCTGTGCCGCTACCGGAGTTCCAAACAGCATTTTCCTGCCCCCTCAAGCCTGCATGAGTTTGGTGATGTGCTGCGCGGCAGCGGTGACACCTTGGCCGAAGCCATCGACCAGATGTGGCAGGTTCTCTGCGGCAAGGTCCGAACCCTCCCCGCCCATGTCCGCAACCTTTGCGATGCGCGCGATGGCCTCGGCAGCGTCAGCCTCGTACCCGCCTTCATCACCAGCGATGGAGAGAAGCAGCGAGACGATGGAAATGACCAAGCCTTGATCGGCAACCTCGCCATGGGCCGCCGCCAAGCGGGCAAACACCAATCCTTCAATCAGGCAGCGGAGCGGATCATTTACCAGCTCGCCGTTATTCGTGGTAAACGCCGCATCGATGGCTGCATTGGCCAGATCGCGCTGAGCCTGGAGACTGCCACGCGCAGCAGGCGCAAGCGCTGCGTACGGGTTGAAGTCCTCCGACACCTTCTGCGAAGCACCAGCCTTCGCAAGTCGATCCTCGACTGCCTGCCTCAGAAACTCGGATTTGCTGACACCATCAGCCCCTGCTGCAGCTTCGACAGCTTCGGAGAACTGTGCACTTGCTCGGAACCCAACGAATTGCGACCGCGCCACAGGTCACCCCCTCTAATCGTTAAACGCGATCAGTATAACATCATTAATCGGAAAAGTCAATCTTTGATCCCGTTTCGAACTTGGTTCGTTTGTGGCATGTTCACGATATGAGCCGCCGCAGCCCGCGCCAGAAAGACATCGACGAACGAGCCTTCCCGGTGCGGGTGAAGATAGCCGTCCCCGGATGCGGGTTAGGCAATCTGGTTGTCGAGATCGCCGATTGGCTTAGCGAGCGGGTCGATCGGCACGACTATGCGCAACACGCCGACAGGGGAGCGAGTGGCCATGCGATAGCGTTCTATTTTCGTGACGTGGAAACCGCTCTGGCATTCGTGCGGGCCTTCCCGCAGGCCGAACTGGCAGATGGAACGCGCAACCGAGACTACACCCGGCAGGGGCAGTCGGTCATCTAGGGCGTTTTTTTGCGGGGCTTCTTGCGCGGTGCTGAAACCTGCCGACGATTGCGCTCTCTAAGGCGTTCGATGTGTTGGATGCCCTCAAAGAGTTCGCGGCTGCCGCGAGCAACTTGCGTAGGCTGATGCGCCAGTTCCGAAGCAGCTATTTGCAGCGAACCGGCTACAATCGTAGCCTGCGCCAAAGTGAACTCGTCCCAATGCTCTTGATCGATCGACAGGGCTTCTTGGATCTCGCCGGACGAAGGATAGTAGCCGACCACGCTCTTGTAATTCTCGAACACGTCGATGACAGCGGCAGCCTGGATTCCCACTTCGTAAGGCTTCCCAGCGCCACGGACCACGCGCATGAGATTGGATGCGAGCTGTCGGAGCGGATAGCGCAAAAGCTCTTCCGCCCGCATCCGGGCCAAGTCTTCTTCCGAGTTCTCAGAAACGATGCGCACAGCAATGTTGTGCGATCAAAACTGGCGCAGGTCAATTATTCAGGAACGGTCGCGGCAATCGGGCCATCATCTAGGCGACATACCGATCAGACCGAAGCCTTGAGCTTGAGTGCATCATCCATTGCGACGACTGCATTCAACACTTCGCACTCGTCGTCTGTGAGCAACTCGCGGTCGCGATCCAACCAGTCTCGGCAGATTGCCGATAACGTCCAGACCTCGTCCCTCGATTCCGTTAGCGAAACCTTGAAGGCTTCAGCATCCGAGTACTCGTCGAGATCGCCATAATCGGTTCGCTGGTAAGCTTCCCACAAGACGCTCACCGCCCTGTCGCAAGCCTCTTGCGCCTGCTGGCCCAATCCCGCGATCGATGCGCGCTCCTTGAGCCGCTGCCGAAAGCGCTTCTGCCGCTCTGCATTCGATAAAACCATGCTGTTACGTAACTTGGCCCGGATGCAAATGCAATAGCGTTACGTAACACTGTTGACAGCGCTTAATGCGTCCGTTACGTAACGAAACAGCCAAGGCATTCCGCCGAGGCGGGCCGAGTGAGGGTGCAACCTCAACCCGGCCCTGTTCCAACCCTTCCGTTGAAAGGGCAGACATATGATCCTTATAGCTACAGGCCAGCCAACCGCAAAGGCGGACGAGGCAGGCGAAACCATCACGCTTCGCATCCCGAGCGGCGACCGCGAATGCGTCAAAGTCGATCTGACGCTAAATCAGTGCTTCATGCTGGAGCAGCGCCTGCGTCGAGCAGCAATCAAAATGCTTGAGGCAAGCCGTGAGGCGACCGAATGGCGCGCTAACAATGTGCTGGCCTTCCCCTTCGATCGTACGCGGAGGGCTGAAGCATGAGCACCCGCCGCAACTTCATCGCAGGCAGCGCCGTTGCCTCTGTCGCCCTCACGCTTCCCGCCGCAATTGCAGCGAAAGCGGTAACCGATCGATCGGCATGGGACATCGCCATGCGGGCCTACAAGAAACTGAAAGCGCAGGAGGAGGCTTTCACGCCCGAATATATGCGCGTCTATGAGGCTTGGAAGGCAGGTCGCCCTTCTATGGACAGCATAGACTGGAGCGAGTTTCGCTTTTCGGATCGCCACCACATTGCGTTCTCGCTGGACCTCGAGGAAGCGCGCCAGCAGTTTCTCGACGGCGAGAACAAGTGGTGGTTTGGCGGTAGCGCCGAAGCCGTCGAGCGAATGAAGGAGAACAACCGCGCAGCCATCGACAGTGTGCAGGATTTCCGCGATGCCAACGCAAAGCACGACCGCGAAAGCGGCATGGATGCGATGGACAAGCGGAGCGACGAACTGGCCGACGCTATCAGCGCCGCTGTCAATGTTCTGCTGGCAATGCCCGCGCCTGATGGACCGGCCCTGCGCTGGAAGCTCGACTATCTCGCAGAGGACGGGCTTGGGGCCTACAACGACGAGTTTGCGGCCCAGACCCGCAAGGACATCGCCCGCATTCTGGGGGAGGCAGGTTGATGGTCAGCGCACCACTCTGGGGGAGGGCTTCGGCTCTCCCCCTCGACCTGATCGCACAGGCCATCCCGAAGCTGTCTCGACATGATCTAGAGGCGCTGGCGGAAAGGCTGATTGACCACCTGGACGTATCCGACGCTCCGAGCGAGGATCTGGAACCCGAACAGGATTGCTGCGGCGCTTATGACGACCGAGGCTCCCGCTTCTCGATCGCCACCCGCTACGAGCATGGCACGGCGATCTGCGACGACCACGACATGCCGTGTCCTGACTGGGGTACGGATCAGCGGCAAGTCATCCTGCCACACTGACAAGCATCAATCCGTCTCACAACCTTGGCCCTCGCTACGGCGAGGGCCTTTCTGTGCCTGCACACGCCATAGGCAAACAGTTGAGTTTCGCGGAAGCCGCTTTGGATACCAAGCTTGCGAGCAAAAAGATCGGTGATAGGCTGTCCAGAAAGGGGGGCACCATGACTGGAAAATCGGCGGCGAGTCTTATTGCGACGGGGGCGCTTGTGCTTGCGCTATCGAGCCACGCGCACGCTCAAGTGCGAACTTCGGGCACATTGCGACCTTCAGCGCAGCAGCTCGCTCAGGAACGCGAGGCTCAGGCAGAGCGCGAAGCCGTCGCGGAAGCGAATGAGCGTTCTGCGATGCCAGATGAATCTCAACAGAGAGAAGCCGAGCAGCAGCCAGCGAACGATGCGCCAAGGGCCGAACAGGGTAATCGACTAGACCTAATTTGCTTTGGTGCCGGCGCTGCAAACAAGGCGGTAGTCGGCACAGCCTGGGGAACGAGTACCGGAACGGCATTCGGGTCGAACGGTGGTTGGGCCATGGGCTCCGGCAGCAGCAGCACCACGATTGTTGGAACTCGGTCGCAAGGCTTCGAGGATCAAGTGAGCCTGTACCTCATTGGCGCGACCGGTCGATTGCGGATGCCAAGAACTATGCTTCCATCAATTAGGGGCGGAGAGGACGGCTGGTTCGAGCTTCGTAACGTCGCGATCAAGGATAACGAGATCACCGGCACAGTCGCTGTTAGCATCATCAATAAGCCCAAGTTTCGACTGGACCGGTACACAGGTACAATCAGCATCTCTGGGAAGGCGGGTGACTACACCGGCCAGTGCCAAAGATACGATCCCGCGCAAATGGAGCGGCAATTCTAACAGCCTTACCGCGTTCGATCGATAAGGCCCGATGCTGCATCCTCGACCATCCGCGCCAACTCCAAGATCGACTTATGCTCCCTCGATCGCTCGCCATGCTTCCATGCGTTACGATTCCCCTTTGGTGCTCCCGCACCCACTGTCTTGCCGCCGTGCAGATTGCACCGGCTCCGGTCCTTCATCGCTGGTCGCTGGCATGGCGTACCCGCGCGCGTCGTAGCCAAGCACCTCGGGGCCGCATGGGCCTTCGATATGTTGTTCATGGGGTTTGAACGCCGTGAACCCGGTTTTCTGCCCCCCTGCGTTGATTGTCCCTGCGACAATTGCCTGCCCTCCTTCGTAGACATGAACGTGCCGGACCACCTGTTCCCCGCCGCGCCGCCAGTCTGACAACGCCTTCATCTGCGCAGCAAAGGTCCGCGTCATTTTCGTGGCCTGATTGCCATAAGCCTGCATGCCTTCGACGGTTTTTGCCTTTCGCGCCCGACGCAGCAATTCCAGTGAGAGTTCGTGCACGGATGCCATCTGGACCGCCAGAGCCGCCTCAAGCTCGTTCTGGGGCTGGATCGCACCAATCAGAGCCAGATCCCTATTGAGGCCCTCGCAAGAGCCAGCGAACCCATCGCCTGATCCGTTGTCGCTAGTCATGTTGGCGAGATGGACCAGCGAGCGCGAAACAAAGGGCTCGGATGAGGTTGCAAAGACATCGGCCAGGTGATCCGCGTTGCCCTCGTCGTCAGAATGCGGGCTTTCCAATCGCACGGTGCCGCCGTCTCGCTCGCGCTCATTGTATTGGACGCGGACAGGTCGGTTGCTCCGACGTTCGCGGGCTGCATCGATCGCTACAGCCTCGGCCTCTGTTGGCTCGCGCCGTTCGTCAGCCTCAACTGCTGAGACTTCCTGTGTCTTGCTCATGGATTGATCTCCCACCATGCGGTTAGGTCCGGCCACGTGCCGCGATAGTATGTGCGCGGGCCGTAGAACGACGATTCCCAGTTGAAGCAGTCGCCTTCGAGGGTCAGGCTCCGGCAGTCGCCAAGACGATCGACTAAGCCACCCCAATGCTCTTTCTGTGGAAGCAGGCCGAACAGGTCGGACGTTGACCAGCCTTCACGGGCAGCGCGCTTGCCGAATGCCTCCAGAAAATACACCGACGTATCGAACAAGGTCTGCCAACGCCCCATCGTGAATCCGGGATGAGGCCGACAGGGATCGAGGGCGACTAAAGCATCCCGCCAGTCGCGAAGCAGCGAAAGCGGAGGCGGGACACTAGGGACGCTAGAGCCATTAGCGCTATCCTCAGGGGTTCTGTCCCTAATGTCCCTATCGCCCCCGCCGCCTAAGGCTTCTTCAGCCATCGCGCGCCAGTTGCTCATTTCAGCACCTGCGGATTGACGGCATAGTCTTTGCGCGGCTGCCCCGGCCCACCGTCGCGATCGAATTGCGGGCGGATCCAGCTTGCGTCTTCGAGCGCCTCGACAGCCTCTTCCAACGCACCCCTGTCTTGTAGCGGCTTGAGGTGAGGCTTGTGCGGATGTCGCCGCAATTCGCGCAGGTTGACGAGCGACAGGCCAGTCTTGCGGATATAGCGCGCCAGCAGCGCGGCGTTTCGCTCCTTCGGGGAAACGGCAGCATCGCCATAAGTGCGCGCCGCCATGGGCTTTGCGTAGTCCTCGATCCATTTGATTGAGGCAGCCAGTGACCGCTCGCTGATCTCGCGGGGCTCATTCCCGCCATCAAAAGCCCAGGCAGTCAGTTCGGACACTAGGGCCAACCGCGCAGCCGTTCCGCTCATCTTGCCCACGAAGGCTTCATAGAGGCTGCCGCCATCGCCATCGCTGGCCGCGTTCTCGATTTCCCACTCATGAAAAATATCCGCCGCTCGCGGCGTAAACGGTAGCACGATGGGCGACTGCTCGCCCTCAGCACTGCTTCCCCAAGAAAGCAATTCGAGCCGTTGATACGCAGATTCCAGGCGGCTCATATCGATACGGCCTGCGGGCCGCCTAGGAGGCAGCTTTTCAGGCCATGCCCACAGGACGCGTGGGACGAGCCCGTCATTAGCGCCGCCCAGAAGCGTGACGATCTTGTCGGGCTGGATGGTTCCTAGAACGCTTATACCGGTGAACTTAAGGTCGATCGATCCCGACGACTTGCGGGTAACGTTATGAGGCCTGCCCCCAAATGCCGAGAGCCAAAAGGGGCGGCCCCCGCCAGTATAGCGGTCGAAGCTTTCGAGCCATTGCGCCAGTTCATCGTTATAGCACAAAACGCCTTGTGGATTGCCGAGCAAGACCGAGGCCGCTGCTTCAGGCGTTACATCCGAAATGACAGTCTGCCGCTGCTTTGGCTCGTCCGGCTCGTTCGCCAGCGTAGGCATGGGTGGCGCGGCCTCCTGAGTGCCAGCCACCTTCTTGACCTCTTCCTGCCACTTCAATCGCTCAGCCTTTGCCCGCTCAACATCAGCTTGCCATGCCCGGCGCTGAATATCGAAATCCGCTCTGGCGTTGGTCTGGATTGACCACAGGGGCCTTGTGATCGCTTCCAGCGGTGCGGACTTGCGCGAACTAGGCTCGCCCAATGCCGCGCACCAAAGAATGCTAGGTTCGCTCCAATCGGAGCCATACGGCGATGCTCGGCGCTTGCCGCCAATTAGTGATGCAGCAGAAGCGAGATAGGCCATCGCGGCGTAGTCGGGCGCTGTCGATGTGGAATCCGCCACCTGCTGGATGATCGCCCACGCAGGCCCGAATAACTCCCCCGGCATTGGCACAGCAGGTCGCCTGCCATTGTCGATTAGGGTCATATCAGGCGCGGCCCACAGGCTCACAGGTTCAGCGTTCGCGAATGCTTCGCGTATTGTTGCAGCAGTCATGCCGCCTCCATCAAAAGATCATTGAAGTCGCCGCGACACGCAGGGAAGAACACCCGCGTCGAAAGGCCACGGTTGGCAAACTCGGTTGCGGCTTTGCTGGCTGCTGCGCGCCCCGCGTCGTCATTATCTCCGCCGATGGCGACAGACCGAACGGTTGCGGGGAACTGGATTGCTGGCAGCATGACCGTGCCGCAGGCCACCCAGACCGGACGGCGAAGCACCTGGAGCAAGGAGAGTCCTGTTTCCGGTCCTTCCGCCACCACGACTTCGCCGCCATCGAGCGGAGCCAGTCTGATCGCACCACCGCGCACCCTGCCGAGCGATAGCTTGGGGGACGGCAGGTCAGCCTTCCCCTTGCCGTCAGGGGCGAGATAGATGCGCTGGATCCCCTGCAACGGGCCATCAGGCGACGACACGCAGCAAACGAGGCACGGATGCGCTGGACCCGACCTGCCATAAGGGATCATCGTAAATCGCAGGCTTAGGGGCGGATCGATCGTGATGCCCCGCGACCGCAGATAGGCTGCACCGACAGTCCCGGCGACAGGCCCAGCGTTCCGCCAGATCGATCGTGCTTCCTCTACGCGATCACTCGCATCATCGACCGACGGCAGCGCGACGACTTCCACGGTCGGCAGATCGCCGCCGGACAGCATCGCCGCCGCTTCCCGAAGGCCTACGCCATGCAGCTGCTGGATGAAGTCGAGAACATCGCCATGCGCCCCGCAGCCGAAGCACTGGAAGCGGTTGCCGCCGTCGAAGATCGTGAACGAGGGCGAGCGGTCGTTATGTAACGGACAACACGCCTTCCATTCGCTCCCGGCCCGCTGGAGCTTCACCACTCCCGCCACGACTTGCGGCAGGGGATGGGCGCGACGGATGGTGTCGAGGTCGAGAAGCCCGATCATGCCGCCACCCTCTCGCCATGCTCCTGGTCGAGTTTGCGCAGCCAGAACCATTGCGTCTGTGTCGGCGGCTTCGACTGGTAGTAGAGCTGTTGAAGAAAACCTGCCGCCCAATTGGACAGACCGCGACCGGACATAAGCAGGTCGTGAGCTTCAATCTGATGCAGGCGATACAAGCCGCGAACGAAGTCTGCGGGCTGCTCGACAAACCAAGTCGAGCCATCCCACGGCTTCAGCGCGTGTTCGAGGTCGAGGGTACTCATTGCGACACCCCCGTTCGCCAGAGGCGTTCCGCATCTGCCCTCGAAAGCCGAGAAGGAGAGAAAAGACCGCCGCGTCGAGCGATGTCCCAGCGCGATCTTTCGACCGCCCAAGACTTTGCAAATGCCCTCAACTCGTCTATCTTGTCTTTCTCGATACCTAGCCCGCGAAGCAAGGATTCTACGAGGGGGTCGCGCACCGATAGGACTGCGCGGCCCTTTCGCTTTTCAGGGGTAGCGTTCCCCGTTCTGATGGCTACCATTCACGCAGCCTCCTGCCGTTCGGCAATCTGGCGAGCGACGTAAGCCCGGATGCTGTTTGTCGTGACCCTAAGCGCGCCATCGACTTTGTAAGTCTCCAGCTCGCCTCGCGCGATCAGCTCAAAGCCCTTTGTTTTGCCGCAGGGGATGGCGGCGAATGCCTCTTTGGTTGGAAGTCCGAGTGGTTCCACGATTTTAATTCCTTCTGCATGCTGGCGCGGCCAGCGGTGGTGCAGAAAGGTCTATTGCGAACCTTGGCGGCAATACGCCGCAAAGCTTCAGGAACCTACGGAAACTCAGTCCTTCAGAGGGTTTCCGTTTATGTCCAGGGTCG
This sequence comes from Qipengyuania oceanensis, assembly GCF_009827535.1. Classification (NCBI taxonomy): domain Bacteria; kingdom Pseudomonadati; phylum Pseudomonadota; class Alphaproteobacteria; order Sphingomonadales; family Erythrobacteraceae; genus Qipengyuania; species Qipengyuania oceanensis. Next base: position 2,149,148 of record NZ_WTYN01000001.1, read on the forward strand.
GGATGCCGTTGTTGTGGGCCGCATCGGCAAGGAATAGCGCCTTTTCCAAGGCTGGAAGGGCCGATGTCTTGCCGGGTATCTCTGCGCCGACGAGCGAGGCGTAGTCCTTAAGCTGCGCGTATAGAGTGCCCTTCTTTATGTTTGGTTTAAGGTCTTGGTGGACAAGCACCGCCGCAAGAACAGCTACTAGATTGTTCCACTTTTCCGAATCCAGTGGTCGCCCGCCTACGTCAGGAGAGCGCGAGGCTTCGGCGACGGACGGCGGTTCGACCTGAGCGTATTCCAGAAGCGGCCCCCTCTCAAAACTCAGCCCGTTCAATTCGATAGCCGCGAACCCAATGCCGATTGCGCGGCTCGTGTATGTATCCCGCCGCAAGTCGAAATAGCTGTTTTCACCTGTTCCCTTCCATACTTCGGAAGGAACAATCCAATCAGTTTCGGTTTGGGAGGGCCGTCCATAAGATGACCTCACCTTGAGTTCAGCAATGGCTGCTCGCGCCGAGAAAAGGCCTGCCTTCAGTCCTGGGCGCAATCTAGGCTCCGGGTTCCCGTGGTTCTTCCTATCCGCAAACCAAAGAGAGAGAAATTCCTTTGAAGTGATCCATCCAGTTTCGTTGCTCATGTCGCCCCTCCGTAGGGCTCCGCGCGTTAGATAACGGGATGGCAGGTCAGGCGGTTAATCCGACCGTTCGGGAGCTACCCTAGCCATCCCGCAGTTAGGCTCGTCTTTCGTCGAGCCGAACCACGTTGCTTTCTTCTCCGGTTATGAACCGGCCCCATGCGTCGAGTAATTCCCGCCGCATCTGAATGAATGTCGTGCGCTTATATGCCTTGACTACGCCGTCAGGCACCACGTGGCCTAGCGCGGCTTCGGCCACTGGGTCGGGTATCTGCGGCATTCGTTCCGCCGCCCAATCCCGGAAGCTCGACCGAAACCCGTGGGGAACATACGGCAGGCCTGCATCGCGCATGATTTTTGACAGCGCCATATCGCTCAATTCCGTGCGCTTCCGGCTTGGAAAAATGACCGCCTCGGGATCTGCGCTGTCGGAGAAAGCTTTGGCCCGATCGAGAACCGCCAGGGCGGCAGCGTTTAGAGTGATCGTGTGCGCCTTGCCGGTCTTCCGCTGCAATTCGGTGGGTCTGTTCCAGTCATCGCCTTTAATATGTTTCCAGCGAGCCTCGCGGGCCTCGCCAGACCGGCAGGCCGTCGCAATCGTAAACATCAGCGCCAGTCGGCCAACTGTCTCAGCGTCGCCGCCGAGCTTCTCAAAGTAGGCCGGTACTTCCTTCCACGGCATCGCCGCAAAATTGCCGCCCTCTTTCGGTTTGCCGACAAGGGTGGACACAGACATGCGCGGGGTTTCAGTGTCGCGCCAATTCTTCGCCTTAGCGTAATCGAGAACCTTGCCGATCCGCTGGCGGACCTTGCGAGCAATGCTAGGCTTTGCGTTCCAAATAGGGTGCAGTGCGTTCGCTATGTCGCCTGCATCAATGTCGCTGACCCGCCGAGACCCGAGCGATGGGAAGGCATGAGTTTCCAAGCTGGCCAAGAATGCGTCTGCTGTCTTGCTCGACCATCCGCCCCTTAAGGCTTCGTGAGCGGCGATGGCGGCCTTCTCGAATGTTGGGGGAGGGCTTCTATCCTTCCGGCGCTCGGTAGCGGGATCGCCTCCAGCCTTGGCAACGTTACGTAACCGGACAGCCAGTTCGCGCGCTTCCGCCAATGTCAATCGTGCGCGCTGCTCTAGCGGGATGTCGTCCGCGATATTGGAGGGGCGGGCGAGGCTTTCAGTGGCGACCGCGCCCAAACCTATGTCGCGGCGCGCCCAACCGTTCGGTCCGTCCGCCATTACGCGGAGAACCCAGCTCTTTGCGCTGGCCGATTTGACAAGCAGGTATAACCCCCCGCCGTCAGCATAGCGCCCCGGCTTGGCCTTCTCGACAAACTTGGCGGTCAGCTTGGCCATGTTCCCTCATTCGTTACCACATAATAGCGTGGCTAGCCACGAACTGCAACGGGCTGACCCGAACCCACAACTTGAGAAGGTTCGGCGCTTTTCCGAGGGTTCGACGGCTCATCACGGACCAGAGCGAACCAACCTGATTTCAGAAGTTATATTCTTCACGGGGCATCCATTTTTTACCAAATAGAACAATAGCTTGTTCGATAGCGACGCACACCCCACCGTGTGCTTCGGCGTTCTTTGCCATTCCGCTGATTCCGCCGATTCTCATGGGAGCACGGCGACTCCGTGCGACATGGATGCAGCATGCGGCACGACCGAACATCTCAGACGATCGGCCGTTGGGATGAGCGGCCCAACGCCGCCGACGTTGTTGAGGATTGAAATCGTTCGATTTCCCGATATAGCTGGCGGCAGGGTTCGCAAACCAGATAACTGCTTGGCGATCGCATGGAGCGATGTCGGCGCACAATCGCTGTCACCTGAGACATGGTCGACTGTGCCAAACCGGTGCAGGCGTCAGGTCTTGGGCATTTCTTGAAGATTTCCGGCTACGGGTCTTCGGGAACGTAACGGTCATGGATGACCATGCTGAAGTTTTGGGGGTCGCAAGGTGCTTGGAAAAACGATGAGGCGGGCTGCGGCTCTGGCGGCAGCTGTGGCATTGACCACGTTCGGACCATTGTGTTCGCCCGCGATGGCAGGCCGGGTCTCTCCCATGATCCTCGACATGTCTCCGACCGGCCGTGGCGCGATCGCTCGGGTTGAATTCACGAACGATGCCGACCGCGACATCCCTTACGAAGTGCAGATGATGCGCGGTGACATCTCGCCGACCGGTGAGTTGACTCTGGTTCCGGCTGATGAGGATTTTCTCGTCTTCCCTCCGCAGGTGTTGATCGAGGCAAATTCGCAGCAGGTCTTTCGAGTGCAGTATCTGGCGGACAAGCCGCTGGCGAAGTCGGAAATCTACTACTTGGCAATCCGACAGATACCGGTCGAGTTCGAGCCGGGGGTCAATCAGGTCCAGGTTGTCATAAACTACAATGTTCTTGTGAATGTGGTCCCCCCGGGCAGTTCGCCTGAGCCCGTGGTCAGACAGGCCAGCTATATCGAGCGCGCACAATCCACCGAAGGCTTGACCGAGGACCAGAGCCCCGAGGTCGTCCCCGTTGAAAAAGGTGTGATGGTCGACCTCGGCAATGACGGGACGCGCTATTTCTTCGCGAGTGATGCCAAGTGGCTTATCAGTGGCAAGACAGCCAGCGGAGCTGATCTCGAAATGCGGCTCGAAGGCAAGGAGCTGAGCAAATATACTGGCGTCGGTGTGGTCGGACCCGGCAAGCTCAGGCAGTTCTTCTTCCCCACCGAGGAGCCGGTTAGGCAGGACACGCTGAAAGTCTCGGTCGAGCTTTAACGAGCGATGGGTTGGGGACGCAAATCGGGCTTGAGTGCCTGCGTGAGCTTGATTGCGCTCGGCGCACCTGCTGCTGCACATCAGGCTCTACGCACTATTTCCCAAGACGATGAAGCGGGCATATCGTCGGACCAGAGCGAGCGTATCGTCACATTCAGCGTACCGCTTGTGACCGAGAGCCGGGCTTTCGGCGATGTACTCATCGAAACCACCGTGACCGGCAGGCAAGTGCGCATCAGATCGTCCGACCTGACCCGCGAATTGTCGGAGATCCTGAACCAAGAGGGGCGTACCGCGCTCGATCAGGCAGTCGCTGGCCGCGAGTTCGTCACTCCGGGCGATCTTGAAGACGCCGGATTTACGATGACTTTCGATCCGGGGCAGTTGCAACTGGTGGTCGAAGCGATCGAGCCACGCTTTCGTGTGACTCGCCAGCTGCTCGAAAGGGAAGAGTTTTCCGCCCGGAACACTCTGCCGGTCATCTCACCGGCCCGTTTCAGTTCGTATCTCAATCTCATCGGGAATCTCGACTACGACACCCGCAACGGCAGCGATGCACCGGACGTATTCTTTTCGGGTGCGACCCGCGTCGGCCGGGTTGTCGCCGAATACGAGGGCGCGTTCACCGACCAGTTTTCGCAAGCCTATCGCTTCTACCGTCGCAATGCGCGACTTGTTTACGACGATCCCGCATCCTACCGCCGGTATTCGGCGGGCGACCTGCGCCTCGAGGCACTGTCGATCATGGCCGCACCGACCCTGGGTGGAATCAGCGTCCAGAAGCGCCGACGGATTTTCGATCCCAGTTTCACCGCGGCTCGCCTTTCGGGTCGTCAGATTTTCCTCGACAATCGTTCCACGGTCGAGGTCCGCGTCAATGGCGACGTGTACGAAACGCTTCAGCTCGATGCAGGGCAATATGATCTGGCGAATTTGCCCATGCAGCAGGGGTCGAACGACATCGAGCTGGTGATCACCGATTCCTTCGGCCAGCAGCAGATCATTCCTTTCGATCTGTTCTACGAGACGCTCGATCTTGCGCCGGGCGAAGAGGAGTATTCTATTGGCGCTGGTTTTATCTCCGAGAATTTCGGCTTTGAGCCGCAATACGGAAGCGAGATTGGCGCATCGGGCTTCTATCGAAAGGCGCTTTCGGAAAACCTCGTAGTCGGCGGTGCCGCGCAAGCGTCGCAGGATCTGCAGCTGATCGGAGCGAGCGTGATCGCCGTGCCGCAATTCGTGCCCGGCGTGGTCGAGGCCGAAGCAGCGACGAGCCGTGCCGATGATGCTTTTGGCGCCGCACTGAGGTTGGGTTATCGTTTCACTGTCGGCAGGCAGATTTATGGGCCGGACCAGGTCGCGCTGACATTCGATTACAAGAGCGCGGATTTCAGGTCGTTGACCGAACCGGCGGTTGCCGGATTCGACGTGTTGTCGGCGACCGTTTCCTATAGCCGGTCCTTCGGGTGGGAAACGATAGCCACCGCCGGCGCGAGTTACTTCCGCTCGGGAGGTGGATTTCCTGCTTCCTACGCCGCCTTTGTCGACGTGACGCACCGTCTTTCGGACACGCTCCGTGGAAGCTTGGGCGTTGAATATGGCGGGGGCGCGAATTCGCAGCGCGGGATCGGCATACGCGCCGGCATTACGGCGACGCTCGGAAAGCGAACGAGGGCGAGCGCGGACTACCGCAGCCGCCTCAACAGTTTGAGGGCAAACATTTCACGAGGAGCGGAAAACCATGTCGGCTCGTTCGGGTACGACTTCGGTGTCACGCGAAGCCGCGACGATACACAGAGCACCTTGCAACTCGAATACGAGGCGAACCGTTTCAACGCCCGTGCAGATTTCGCTACCGGCGGCGGGGGTCTGGCGGGTGTTTTCGACGAACAGCGCGCGCGTCTCCAGGTCGCGACGTCCTATGCTTTCGCCGACGGTGTCTTCGGCATGGGTCGCCCGGTCAACAATGCCTTCGTGCTTGCGAAGCCCAACAGCGCGATCCGGGGACAGGAGATCGTCACCGGCCGTTCCATCCGGGAAGGCTACTATTACGCCCGCAGCGGTCCGTTTGGCGCTGCACTGCAAGGCGATCTGGCGGCCTACAGCAGGCAGAACGTCGATTTCGATGGAGCCGATCCCGAGAAGCCGTTCGATGTCGGTGATGGCACCGTGCTGGTCGATCCGCCCTACAAGGGCGGCTATAGCGTAATCGCCGGTGACGAGAATTATCTCACGGTCCTCGGAACGCTCAACGACGCCAACGGGCCGGTTTCCGCGGTGGCCGGCGAGGTGGTGGACGAGGAGACGGGCGAGAGGGTCGAGGACGTGACCTTCTTCACCAATTCGGCGGGCCGTTTCGGCCTGTTCGGAGTGGCTCCGAACAAGCGTTATATCGTGCGGCTCAACGGCTCAGGCCGGACCTTCACCATCGTTACTCCCGACAGCGAAGAAACGATCCTGCGCCTTGCGCCGATAACCATTCCGGCCGAATAGAAAGAGGTCACGATGAAGAACCCATTTCTGATTCTTTGCGCAGGGGCCATCGCGGCGATGCCAGCCGGGCTCCATGCCCAGAGCAAGTGCGAGCCGAAGTTTCTGCAATCCTCGCAGACCGTGTTTGTCGACGATTTCGATGCAGGTTCGAATTCGTTTGCAATCGAGAATTTCGATATTCGGGTGCGCAACGCTGCCGGACCTGGGGGGGGCTGTACGGCCATCTTGCGGGTTGCGCGCTCACTGCGCTCGCCCAATCCCGAAGCTGTCGGTTACCAGCTGCAATTGTCGGGCCAGCAGATCCAGATCCTTCCCAATGAAAGTTCCCCGCCGTCCGCAGGAAGCGATTATCGCATCTCCAATGTGCCGGGAGGAACCAATGGCGCCAACCTGCCCTTCCGCCTCGGCGTCCCGAGCGGGTGGGGGGTGAAGTCCGGGAGCAGGACCGATGAACTGGTTGTCCAGCTGGTCGATGCAAAAGGCGTCATTACCGACACGCTCAATCTGACGATCGTGATCGACGTCCCTCCCGCGGCGGAAGTTCGGGTGGTCGGCGCGACCGGCACGGATGCTATCGCACAGGTGGACCTGGGTGTTCTCGATCCGAAGCAGACTACCATATCCGATCTTTTCGGTATCAGGGTGTGGAGCAATTCACCGTACTCGGTTCGCTTCCTCTCCCAGAATTGCGGCGAACTCGTTCAGACGCAGAACCGCGGGCGCATTCCCTACGAAATCCTGCTGAATCAGACGCCGGTGAGCACAACGGGCGGGCTGGCCACACAGGTGCCGCGCGCGACGACGGCTTTGGGCGATTTTCATCCCTTGCGCGTCCGCGTGGCGCCTTTCAGCGCCTACGCCGGGGATTATTCGGATCGGGTGGAAGTTACCGTTACCGCGAACTAAGGCGACTGTCAGACAGCGGTAAGGGAAAAGGCCACCGCGATCGGCGTTGCAAGCTCGCGTGCCTGGATCGTGACGGGGACCTGCGCCAACCGCTGACCGAAGCGGAAGGCGATCAGTGCAGTACCACTCCGGTCGAGTTCGACCATCTGCTCTCCGTAACGCACGCTGACGCTTTCGCGTTGGTCGAGCGTCCGATAGGCTGCGGAGACGTGAAAGCCCGTGTCGGAATTGCAGAACTCGCGCACCGATCCGGATGTCGATCCGCTGGCGGAAAGCACGAAGGTGTCTGCTGATATGTCACATACAACCGGAACAGTCGCCGAGATGCCGGCCGATGCCGTGGCATCATCTGCGGCCATGGCAGACCCAGGCAGGCAGAGTGCCGCGGCAGTTGCCAGACATGAAAGGTAGGTTGCGAAACGCACAGCACCGTCTCCTTGGTGGAGATCGGTAAAACAGAGTTTCCTTAAGAATCAGTCAAACGGCAGGCGCGCATAGCCACGAAATGGAAGTCGGTCATCGGTTACAGAATCGGAGCAGGACATTCCGCCCAGTGCACAAAAAAGGGGAGGCCGAAGCCTCCCCTCCTGTTTGTCGTCAGTGACGCCGCAGATTAGATAGCGGCAACGCTGAAGGTTACGGTATCGGTGTACGAACCGGCAACCGGGCGCTTCTTGAACGCATCGGGATCGTCAAACATCACCTGCAGCGAGTAGTTCGCGTGGAACTCGCCGGTCGGCTGGGCCTCCGAAGCGATTGGACCCGGAGTCTGAACACGGGGCTTGTACGAGCCAAGGCCGGCGAAGTTCGTCACGCGATCCGGCGTCAGCTTGATGCCGTAGCGGATGAGGTTGGTGAACTGGGCCGTATCGGTCACCGGCGCATCGGTCTTCAGGCCGCGATACAGCGTGTTGACCGAGAACTGGGCCTTGGTGTTGCAGCTGATGAACATCGTCTGCGCTTCCGACGGTGCCGGGTTGGTGAGCAGTAGGGCTTTTTCGCCCGGAGCGCGGTTGATCGAAAGACTGCCCAGGTTGATGTTGCTGGGGTTTTCCATGCTGCATTCCGGCGTGACGCGAGCGTTGATGTCGAAATCCTTCGAATCGTTGTCAGCTGCAAACGCCGGAGCCGAAAGCATGGAAACGGCCGCTGCCGCGAAAATCATCTTCTTCATTCTAGTACCTTTCGATTGAACTCAGGAATTGATCACCGAGCTGTGCTCTCTTGAGTGCGACCTCTGAGCATCTAACCCGAACTGTCACCCCCACCGGCTTCACAAGCGTGCGGAAATGAGCCCGACCCGGGCGGATCGAGACGAGAACCGAAGACTAGGATTGCCCCCTGCGTCCCCCAGATTGCACGGCAGAACGCCGCGACAACGAATCATTAGGATATTGTTAACACTTTGGAAAGTGCTTCTTTGGGGGTAGTTCGGCCTGTCCCAGTTCGAAACGCCCGCAGATTAAACGGACGGCCGTTTTCCGTCGGCGCCAACTTGCAGCGCGTCACCTGTGGAGTGCGCCCCCGTGCCTCTCGACGTAGCGCTGCGAGAACCGATGCGCGAGCGCGTGGATCGTACTGCGGTCAGAACGAGCCGAATCGCCGGGCGCTAATCGGGCATCTTTTCCAGAACCTTGTCCGGCGTCATCGGGTAATCGAAAATGCGGGCTCCGCAGGCGTTGTAGATCGCATTGGCAATCGCCGCTGCGCCGCCGCACATGCCCAGTTCGCCGATACCCTTGGCCTGGATCGGGCTGGCCGCAGGATCGCGTTCCTCCACCAGCACCACGTCGAGGTCGGGTACGTCCCGGTGCACCGGGACGTGGTATTCAGCGAGGTCGCAGTTGACCAGGTGACCGTCGCGCGGATCGAATTCCAGGGCCTCCGTCAGTGCCACCCCGATGCTCCAGGTGATGCCGCCAAGGCACTGCGATCGGGCGGTCTTGTGATTGAGAACCCGTCCAAAGCCGAAAGCGCCGAGCATCCGGTCGACCCGGGTCTCGCCGGTGAAGCGGTTGACGCGCACCTGCGCGAAGAACGCCCCGAAGCCTGATGCCGTGTAATCGTCCTCGATATCGCCGGGTTCATAATGCCCTTCGCACGCGATCTCCCGACCATCCAGGACTTCGATGAGCGTTTCGCCCGATCCAGCCTTGCCTTGTTCAAGGTCCAGCTCGTCTTCCGCGACACCGATCCTGTCGGCGAGTTCCTCGCGAATGGCCTTGCAGGCGACGTAGACTGCCGAACCGATCGATGCCGCGCCCCAGCTGCCGCCCGAGCCCGGGCCGCGCGGATGGCGGGTATCGCCAAGATCGACCAGCACACTCTCCGGCTCGAGCCCGAGCATTTCCCCGGCGAGCTGCGCGAGAATGGTGTAGGTGCCGGTTCCGATATCGGTCATGTCGGTTTCGACCAGCGCCGTCCCGTCGGCCTTGAGCGTCACCCGTGCGCGCGCTTCGGCGATGTTGTGCACGCGGGCGGCACTGGCCATGCCCGTGCCCACCCACCATTCGCCGTCCTGGTTCTGCCTGGGCTCGCGCGGTCCGCTGTCCCAGCCGAAAGCCTCGGCACCCTGCCTCAGGCATTCGGCCAGCTTGTGAGAGGAGAAGGGCAGACCCTTTTCCGGATCCTCCTCAGGAATGTTTCTCAGGCGCAGTTCCACCGGGTCGATGCCCGCCTTTTCCGCGAGAATGTCCATGGCGCCTTCCAGCGCCGGCATTCCGACGGCTTCGCCGGGTGCACGGACGGAGCCAGCAGTCATCCGATGGATCCGCGCGAGGTCGAGGCGCAGTTCGCGATTGTCGCCGCGATAGAGGAAATGCGACGATTGCAGGACCGGCTCGACGAAAGTTTCGCCCGGAAGGTTGGACGCGAGCGCATAATGACCGAAGCCGGTCAGCTTCCCGTCCGCGTCTGCTGCGAGCCGCAGGCGTTGCGTCGTTTCCGAGCGGCGCATGATGCACTGGAACACCTGCTGTCGTGAAAGCACGACCTTGACTGGCCGCCCGATTTGCCGCGCCGCGATTGCCGCAGCGACGACGTCTTCGCTAACGCCGAGCTTGGAGCCGAAGCCGCCGCCGACGAAGCGCGAGATCAGGCGGATGTCCTCTTCTTCCATGTCCAGCGCATCGGCCAGTTCGCTGATGTTGTAGTTGAGCATCTGCAGAGATGCATGGACAGTCAGCTTGTCGCCATCCCAGCTGGCGATGGACGCATGCGGCTCCATTGCTGCCGATGCATGACCCTTCGTCGTGTACGTCACGTCGACCGTGTGGGCAGCCTCGGCCATGGCATGGGCGAGATCGCCCTGATGGACCGTGTCGTCTTTCTGTTCCTTGGGTTCGACAGCGTGCGGGTCGAGCGGCGCCCCGTTTTCTTCACGGTAGCTCACGGCGAGGTGCTTTGCCGCATCGCGCGCCTGTTCGAAGGTTTCGGCCACCACCAGCGCGATGGGCTGGCCCCAGTAGCAGACGGTTTTCGGACCCTGCTTCGGTGCCTCGTCGGCAGTGCCTTGCGCAGCCCGGGTGGTGAGCGCGGGATCGTCGATCACGGCGATCACGCCGGGCATGGCGAGCACGGCCTCGGTGTTCATGCCCACGACTTCGCCGCGGGTAATGGTGGAGGTGACGAGCACGCCTTCGGCACAATTCTCGACCGGATATTCGGCCGCGTAGGGCGCGGTGCCCGTGACCTTCGCCAGGCCTTCGACCCTGGGAATGGCCTTGCCCAGTATACCCTGCTTCATCGCGTCGAGGCGGTTGGATGTGTCCGGCGCGTCCTGTTTGAAATGGACGGTCATGCCGCGTCCTCCGCTGCCTGTTCCAGAACCGCGTGCAATGTCCGCCGGGCCAGTGGAATCTTGAAATCGTTCTCGCCGTAGCCTCGCGCATTTTCGAGGAGGATGTCGGCGGCGCGGTCGAAAGTTTCGGATGACGCGGGCTGGCCGATCAAGGCTTCGCCGATGCGCGGGTCGTGCCAGGGCTTGTGCGCAAGCCCGCCGAAAGCAAGATCGGCGCGGGAGAACAGGCCGTCCTCCATCTCCACGATGGCCGCTACCGATACCAGCGCGAAGGCATAGGACGATCGTTCGCGCACCTTGCGATAGATCTGCGTGCCACCCACGGGCGGGTGCAGGGTGATCGCGGTTATGATCTCGCCGTCCTCGAGGACGTTGTCCCGCCACGGCGTGTCACCCGGCAGGCAATGGAAATCGCGCACCGGAACGGTCCGCTGCGCGCCAGCAGGAGTCGCGATCTCGACCCTGGCATCGAGGGCACTCAGCGCCACTGCCATGTCGCCGGGATAGGTGGCGATGCACTGGTCGCTCGCGCCGAGCACGGCGTGCAATTTGGCGATGCCGTCGATCGCTCCGCAGCCGCTGCCCGGTTCGCGCTTGTTGCAGGGCTGGTCGATGTTGGTGAAATAGAAGCAACGTGTGCGCTGGCACAAATTGCCGCCGTTGGTGGCCTTGTTCCGCAATTGTTGTGTCGCGCCCGAAAGGATCGCTCGTGCGAGGACGGGATAGTCCGACCGGACGCGCGGATGGACCGCCGTTTGGGTATTGGTGGCGAGCGCGCCGAGCAGGAGGCCTCCGTCGCAGGTATTCTCGATCGCGGCGAAGCCGATGCGGTTGATGTCCGCGAGCTGTTCGGGCGTCTCGACCTGCAGCTTCATCAGGTCGAGCAGGTTTGTCCCCCCTGCAATCGCCATCGCGGCATCGCCCGATGTGATGTTGCCGGCGTCCTCGACGGTACGGGCCTTGCTGTAAGAAAACGGCTTCATGCGCTCTTCTCCGCCACGTCGCGAATGGCCGCGACGATATTGGCGTAGGCTCCGCAGCGGCACAGATTGCCGCTCATGCGTTCGCGTATTTCCTCGCCGGTCGCCTCGATCCGGCCTTCCAGGTCTGCGCTTGCGTCGCTCGGCCAGTCGTTGGCGATTTCCTGCAGCATCGCCGTCGCCGAACAGATCTGTCCGGGCGTGCAGTAGCCGCACTGGAAGCCGTCGTGCTCGAGGAAGGCCTGTTGCAGGGCGGAGGGATCGTCCGGCGTTCCCAGCCCCTCGATCGTGGTCACATGGTCGCCATCGTGCATGGCAGCGAGCGTAAGGCAGCTGTTGATGCGGATTCCGTTGACGATGACCGTGCACGCTCCGCACTGCCCGTGATCGCAGCCCTTTTTCGTGCCGGTCAGGCCCAGGCCGGATCGCAGGAAATCGAGCAGGGATGTGCGCGGGTCTTCCGGGATCGGGTGTTCGGTTCGATTGACTGTGATCGTGTCGGCCAAGAGCGCCTCCTTCACGCTCATAAACACCGGCGCGCACAAAGGTGCCGGAAAAAGTGGTTACGCGTCCGGCAAGGCCTGTGTGGCAAATCCCCATCCGGCTAGAGCCTTCGAACCGGCGCGATCGAGCAGCCGCTTGGCATCGTCGATGCTGTAGGGCTTGGCATCCGCCATCTGCTTGAGTTCGTTCCACGCGATCGGAGCCGCCACGGGCGCTCCGCTGCGTGCGCGCGCAGAATACGGGACGACCGCAGTGCTGCCGCGCTGGTTGCGCAGCCAGTCGATGAAGATCTTGCCCTTGCGCTTGGCCTTGCTCATGGTCGCGGTGAAGCGCTCCGGCTCCGCCAGCGAGAGAGCCTCGGCGAAGCGGCGGGCGAAATCCTTGTGCGTTTCCCAGTCGTGGCCGGGCGCAAGCGGCACGATGACGTGCACACCCTTGCCACCGGAAAGCATGGCGAAACTCGTCAGGCCGATGTCCGCCAGCCGGTCGCGGATGTCGCGGGCGGCGCTTTTGACGTCCTCGAAATCGAGCCCCTCGTCGGGATCGAGATCGAAGATCATCCGGTCGGGTTTCTCGACCGCATCGCTGCGGGAAGCCCACGCATGGAATTCGATCGTGCCCATCTGGACGCACTGCAGGATGCCTCGCGCGTCCTCGACGTAGAGATAGTCCTCGGTTCCGCCGTCCTTTTCGCGGATCGGAATATGGTGGACCGCGTCTCCGAACGCGCCGCTGTCGTGTTTCTGGAAGAAGCATTTCCTCGCGCGCCCCTGGGGGCAGCGCACCAGGCTGACCGGCCGACGCCCCGCGAACGGCAGCATGATGCCCGCTACCGCCGCGTAATAGTCAGCAAGATCGCCCTTGGTCTGGCCGCTGTCGGGAAAGACGACGCGGTCGCGGCTCGAGATCTCGACTTGCTCGTCGCTCGCGGGCTTCGACCGCGCCTTCTCCGGCTTCACCGCCCTGACAGGCTTGTCGGCGCGCAGGCCCAAATAGCTGCCGTGGCGGATATTCCCGTCTGCGGTGAACTCTGCAAACGCGACCTCGGCGACCAGCTTCGGTGTGACCCAGGTCACGCCCCGAGCGCCCGCCTTGTCGACCTCGACCGGCGGCATCTTGCGCTCCAGCCGGGCGAGTTTGGGACCGAGCTCGTCGAAATCGTCGCTTGCGAAACCCGTGCCGACGTTCCCCTTGTAGACCAGTTCGCCCCCTTCGTGCTGGGCCATCAGCAGCGAGGCGAAAGGGCGGCCCTTCGCCGAGGATTTCTTCCAGCCGACGATCACGAATTCCTGCCGGCGGGTGCACTTGACCTTCACCCAAGCCTTGCTGCGCGCATGGCGATAGGGGGCGTCCATCTTCTTCGAGATGATGCCTTCCTGCCCGGCGGCGCACATGGTTTCGTACAGCTTCTCGCCCGCGCCGATGACATGGTCGGCAAGGAATATCGGTGGCCCAGCCGTCGACAGCAGCGCCTCGAGCCGTTCCTTGCGCTCGATGTTCGGCAGCGCTTTCAGGTCCTCGCCTGCCAGTTCGACGAGGTCGAAGGCATGGAACTGGAGCGCGTCGTCCCGGCCCTGCGCGCCGTGTCCGCGCTTCAATACCTTCTGCAAGGTCGAGAAATCGGGATTGCCCTGGGCATCGGTGGCGACGATCTCTCCATCGATCAGGCAGGCGGGCAGATCGAGAGCGACGATCGCCTCGACGAGCGGCACGAACTTGTCGGTCCAGTCGTTACCGTTGCGAGTATGGATGCGCACGTCCGCGCCCTTACACGCGATCATGGCGCGGTAACCGTCGAACTTGATCTCGTGCATCCAGCCGTTGCCGGTCGGGATATCGTCGACCAGCGTGGCCAGCTGCGGTTTGCGGAACTTCGGAATGGGTGCCGACGTGTGCTTGCGCGGTGCGGCCTTCTTGGCATTGCGCGAGGAAGCCTTCTCCATCTGCGCGAGGAAGTCATCGTCCTTCTTTCCGGCGAGCGAGTATTCGCCCGCCTTGTCCGCCGCGATTTCCGCCATCGACCGGCCGGTAAGAACGCTGGTGAGCTCGCGCTCCACGAGCGCATCGCCTTCCTCTGCATGATCGTCCTGCAGCTTGCGGAGCAGCCAGTTTTCCCGTTTTTCTCCCGGCTTTTTCTTCAGCCTTATCAACAGCCACTCGCCCTGCATCCTCTCTCCGTCGAGCGTGAAGTGGAGGTGGCCCTTATCGAGATCCTTCGCCGACTTGCCCTCGATCGGCGCCCAGGTTCCGCGGTCCCACAGCATCACCGTGCCGCCACCGTATTCACCCCTGGGGATCGTGCCTTCGAACTCGGCATATGACATCGGATGATCCTCGGTCCGCACCGCCAGCCGCTTGATGTCGGGATCGGGCGAGGGCCCCTTGGTGACCGCCCAGCTCTTGAGAACGCCGTCCACCTCCAGCCGCAGGTCCCAGTGCAGCCGCGTGGCATCGTGCTTCTGGACGATGAAGAGATTGCCGCTTTGGCTGGCCTGCGGCTTGCCCGACGGCTCGGGCGTTTTCGCGAAATCGCGCTTGCGATTGTATTCTTCGAGCTGGTCCTTCGCCCTAGCCATGGATCAGGCCGACTTCTTGCGCTTCGCAGGGGCCTTGGGCGCCTTGTCGCCGTCGACCGATTTCTTGAGCGCGGCCATGAGGTCGATCACGTTCGAGCCGCTCGCATCGTTGGGATCGTCGACATCTTCGATGATCGCTTTCTTGCTCTTCGATTTCGCCTTCTTGTCGATCAGCTTTCGCAGCGCCTCGACGTAACGATCCTCGAATTCGCTTGCATCGAAAGGCGCGCTCTTCTGCTCGATCAGCGTCGTGGCGAGATCGAGCAGTTCCTTCTTCGGCTTGGTCTCCTCGATGTCGGCGAAGAAAGACTGTCCCTTGCGCACCTCGTCAGCATAGCGCAGCGTTTCGAGTAGCAGCCCCTTGCCGCACGGCTTTATCGCAACGAGCTTCTCGCTGCCGCGCATCGACAGCTGGCCGAGCGCCACCTTCTTCGCTTTGCGCAAGGCCTCGCGCAGCACCACGAAGGCTTCTTCCGCCAGCTCGTCCTGCGGCGCGACGTAATAGGGCTTGTCATAATAGAGGGGGTCGATCTCGCAGGTGTCGACGAACTGGACCAGTTCGAGCGTGCGCTTGCTCTCGATCTTGACCGCCTCGATCTCCTCGTCCTCGAGCAACACGTAATTGCCCTTCGATACCTCGTAGCCGCGGATTATCTCGTCGCGATCCACCGGGCCAATACCGGGTACCACTTTCTCGTAGGAGATCCGTTTGCCGCTCGGCTCGTGGATCTGGTTGAAGCTGATCTTCGCGCCCGACTTGGTCGCGGTGTAGATTTCGACCGGAATCGATACGAGGGCCAGCCTGATCTGCCCCTGCCAGTATGCGCGTGCTGCCATGTCCTCACCCTTTGTTGCCCGAGTCAGGCGAGTCAGCGATCGGGCGGGCAATTGGTTTCGCTTCGACCGTCCCCATTCATGAGAAGCAAGGCCACATCCGCAATTTCCATGTCGATCAACGCCAGCGCTTGTAATTTTTTTGCACGGTGCTATATGGAAATTGCCTAACGTCGTTTGCGACGGATTTTGATTGCTCGCAAAGCGCGTAAGCGTGTCGCCGGCTCCACTTCCATTTCATCCTACCTGGCTCCGCAGCGGAATTCGTCCGTGCGGATGAGTTTTCGTACGCAGGATGGTCTGATTGGCGAAAGAAGAGCTCATTACGATTGAGGGCGCGATCGACGAGATCCTGCCCGATGGACGCTTCGGCGTCACACTCGATAATGAGCATCGCATCATCTGCTATACCGCAGGCAAGATGCGTCGCTATCGCATCCGATCGGTCGTTGGAGACCGCGTACACGTCGAAATGACGCCCTACGATCTAAGCAAAGGCCGGATCGTCTTCCGCGAGCGAACTCCCGGGCAATCGCCCGCCGGTGCTCGCAAGCGCGGATACAGGCGTTGAGACTGTTTTTTGAAGGCGGCGGGAAGACCCTGCCGGACAGAATTACCATGAATGCAATCAACCTGCGCGAAGCCGCGCGCCCCAAACTTTCGCTGCGCTATGGCGCAATCCATCCGGCGCATACGCACGGCGAGCTGGCAAGTCCCGGTCCCATGCCGATCGCCGAACTGCGACGTCTCGTCGCAACGATGATCGACTGATCGCCAGACACGACCGGCGGCCATGCACAAGCAAGACCGCCAGAGCAGGAGAACCGACATGGACCTGAACCATCAATATGCCGAGCACCAGCGAGCGCTTATGGGCGCCCGGGATGCCGCCAACGATGACGTCCGCTCCGCCAGATTGACTGACGCACTGGATATCGCCGGACGGATCAGCGACTTTCAGCACGGCCTCGGCGCTGCCGCGGCATGTGCCTGGAGCAATGCGCGGTTCGCCAATCCGGCTCCGAAGAAGCAATTAGCCACCCTGGCGACCATCTAGGCCGCCGGGAGACCTGCAACCAAATCTGCTCACGTTGAATTTAGACGGATATCGACGCCTGGTGAGACAATCGGAATACTTTCGTTTGGCAAGCCTTCAATACGACGACCTCCTTTCAATTGACGACATGACGCACGACCCCGGCCCGCACTTTCGCGCGCCGGACACACCGTTTCTTGAAAGGAAACGACTATGACTACCGGTACCGTAAAATTCTTCAACAGCGACAAGGGCTATGGTTTCATCCAGCCTGACGACGGTTCTGCCGACAGCTTCGTCCATATCTCTGCCGTACAGGCAGCGGGCATGACAACGCTCGATAAGGACCAGCGCCTCAACTACGAAGTCGAGACGGGCAACAACGGGAAGGCCAGCGCGGTCAACCTTTCGTCCGCCGACTGACGGAAACTCGCTCCGGATCGCACAGCTGCGGTCCGGAGCCTTCCGTGTTTATCTCGCAGGAGTGTCGATGATGTCGGATACCTACAACTTCCAGATCGCGCGTGCAGACGCGGCCGCAGTGGAGGCGAAAGAAGCCTCGCTCGAGAATGCGAAACAGCGCGCCCTGCGCTCGGAGATTGCTTGGCGCGGTATGGCCCAGCGCACCCTGAAGATGGAGCAGGAACGCGAGAAAACCCGGGTGGAACGCGAACGGCGCAACGCCGAGCTCGCCGGAGGGCAGGAAGCGTCGACCTGATCGAGCGCTCGGTCCTCGCAAACTGACCGATATCCGGCGGCCGTCGAGCCGCTTCCGAAGCTGTTGCCGAAGAGCGCAGGCCATCCACGCCTGGCGAACAGATCGAGGTCACGATCCTCGATCGGGCCGGCGGGCAATGGCACGCCAAGAATGCTGACTGCATGAACGCACTCGCGGAACTACGATGTTCATACGGGCGGAATGGCGGAGACGGAGGTGGCAAGTAGGCGGATGCAACCAGTTGTGGTTTAACGGAAATACGAGGCGTTTCGAGGACTATTTACCACAATTGTTCCCCGACCTCGCTAAACCGCGATTTGAGCCACTGACTTTGAGTACTCTAGGCTCAGTGTCACGAATTTTGGAAACGTATAATATGTCCCGTGCGGGAAAGCGCGTCTTTCAAAGTCGCCTTTTGAATGGCGAATGTCCCTTTCGGGAAAAATATCTTGAATTTGATCGACTATCTGCATAGATTTCCCGAACGGGAAAGGAGGTGCTCATGCTCGATGTTGCCGCTATCGGCCAAATCATTCGCGAAGAACGCAAGGAGCTGGGTCTGCGACAGGACGAGTTGGCTGCTGCAAGCGGCGTCGGCTTGCGCTTCCTCGTTGAACTGGAGCGAGGGAAGGTAACCGTCCAGATGGGCAAAGTGCTCGATGTTCTCGCCGCTCTCGGTTGTGAACTGCAGATCAAGCTGCCTGACGGGATCGTGATTGCAGGTCGAGCAGACGCGTCCGAAAAGGATGAGTCGAAGTGACGCTGCCAATTCTGGATACGCTGGTGGTGTGGTGGGACGAACGCCAGGCAGGCGAACTCTCGATCGACAAGGGTGGCGCGATGCATTTCGCATATGCGCCTGATTGGCTGGCTGACGAAACAACCCCGGCACTTTCCCATGCGATGCCCAAGCAGCAAGAGCCATTTAAAGACCATGCTTGCAAAGCAGTCTTTGGCGGACTCCTACCCGAGGAAACCCAGCGTACCGCTATCGGTCGGGCACTTGGAGTTTCGCCCGACAATCCGTTTCGGCTGCTTGAGACCTTGGGCGGAGATGTTGCCGGTGCTCTAGCCTTCCTGCCCAAAGACGAAGAGCCGCTTCGAGATTACTCCAAGACCGCTCCAGAACCACTCCAAGAGGGCGAGCTAGCGAAACTGCTCGATCGGTTGCCAGCTGTTCCCATGCTGGCAGGCGAGGGCGGAGCGAGGCTCAGCCTTGCAGGCGCACAAAGCAAACTGCCGGTGCTGCTCACTGCGGACGGTGGCATTGCGATCCCTCGCCCTGGAGAACCATCCACGCATCTGATCAAGCCTGAACCGGATCGCTTTGCTGGATTGGCTGCGAATGAGGCCTTCTGCCTCGCACTGGCGCGCGCCGTGGGCATTGATGCTGCCACTGCAGAGTGGCGCGAGGTGGCGGGCAAGCCGTTGCTGCTGGTCGAACGCTATGACAGGATGTCAGTCGAGGGAAAAACGAAACGCCTGCATCAGGAAGACTTTGCTCAGGCACTTAGCGTCCCCTCAAACCGCAAATACGCGGCGGAGGGCGGGCCGACTTTTCGCGATAGCTTCGCTCTGTTGCGCAATGCCGCGACGCGGCCAGCGCGCGAGGTGTTGAAGCTCGCCGACGCCGCGATCTTCAATCTCATCATCGGCAACGCCGATGCCCACGCAAAGAACTACAGTCTGCTGCGCCGGGAAAACGGCGAGGTGGTGCTTGCCCCGCTTTACGACCTTGTCGCCACGCACATGTGGAAGGAGCTCTCCCCCAAGCTCGCAATGCGATTTGGCCGCGCGGCGACCCTCGAAGAATTTGACAGGGAAAGCGTGGCGAGGTTCGCGGACGAGGCAGGGCTAGGTGCCCCATACATTCGACGCCGAGTAAGTGACCTTGCTGAAGCGGTGACGGAAGAGATTGAGAAGGGCATCGAGGTGCCCGGCAATCCGCCTGAGGATGCTGTCGCGCCAATTGCCGAAGCATTATCGGCCCGCGCCAGCATTGCTGCGCTAAAGCTTTTGGAAGCCTGAGTGTTAGAATTGATTGCACCAAACCAACCGTTGATCATCACAATGGGCAAGATCGATGGCAGATTTGGTCAATTGCATTCTTGCTAGATACTTCTTTATCAAGTCAAACGAGCGCAAAATCAGATCGCAGGGGCAATCATGACAACCTCATTTCAGACTAATCCTTACAAGCTCAGCGATCTCATGCGTGAATGCGATGAGGGCAAACTCCAGCTGCCAGATTTTCAGAGGGGCTGGGTCTGGGATCAGGATCGCATCACAGATCTCTTGGCGTCAATTTCTGAGGGCTTCCCTGTGGGGGCGCTCATGACTTTGGATGCATCGGGAGAGGTTTCGTTTGCGGTACGTCCGGTAGAAGGAGCGCCGTCACCGGCCAAAGAGATCGAGGCCTACTTACTCGACGGTCAGCAGCGTATGACCTCACTTTACCAGTCGACCTATACAACTGTTCCCGTCTCCACACAGACGGTCAAAAAACGACCAATCAAATTGCACTTCTACTTCGATATTCGCGCGGCGCTGGACCCGGATGTCCCGCGTAGTGAAGCCATCGTGCCCGTTCCCGAAGATCGGATCATTCGGAAAAACTTTGGCCGGGATGTCAAGCTCGACCTCTCCACCGAGGAGAACGAGTTCGAACATCTGCATTTTCCAATCGACCGGATGTTTAGCGCTCAGGATTGGCAGACAAATGCGATCGACTGGATTTACAAAGAGCTAGACCAGCGGAGCGACCACCTGAAGCTGATCAATGCCTTCATGCAAGGCGTGGTTAGAAACTTCGACCAGTATCAGGTGCCGGTGATCAAGTTGGGCAAGGACACAAGTAGGGCAGCGGTCTGTCTCGTCTTCGAGAAGGTGAATACGGGAGGCAAGCCGCTTGATGCATTCGAGCTCGTGACCGCTATGTATGCAGCAGAAGAATTCCATCTCCGCGACGACTGGAAAGAACGCCGCAAGCGATTGGTTTCGACCCAACCGGTGCTAGACAAAATTGAGCCCGTTGAATTTCTCCAGGCGATCTCATTGCTCCATACTAAAGAGGTAAGAGAGGCAGCCATCGCAGACGGCAAAGAGCCACCTGCCATTAGCGCCACGCGCAACAGCCTGCTTCAAGTTCCTTTGTCAGCATACCAGAAGTTCGCGCCGAAGGTTGAGGCGGGCTACATCGCAGCTGCCAAGTTTCTGCATTCGCTGAAGATCTTCAAGGCACGCGACCTTCCCTATCAGACCCAGCTTGTCCCGCTTGCTGCGATCCTGGCGGAGCTTGGGAATACATGGGAAAACGATGCGGTGCGTCAGAAGCTGGCGCAATGGTATTGGTGCGGCGTGCTGGGAGAGCTCTACGGCTCGGCAGTTGAGAGCCGCTTCGCGCTTGATATCCGCGACTTCAAAACATGGGTGACTGGCGGCGCTGAACCTCAGACAGTGCAGCGGGCTAGCTTTGAAGAGCGCCGTTTAAGGACCCTTCGTTCAAGGCTTTCGGCAGCATACAAGGGCGTCCATGCATTGCTGATGAAATGCGGGGCGGAGGACTTCAAGTCAGGCCAGCCCTATGACCAAGCCGTGTTCTTTGACGAGAATGTCGATATCCATCACATATTCCCGCAGGCTTGGTGCAAGAGTGTCGGGATTGGGCCAGAGATCTACAACAGCATCGTCAACAAGACGCCGATTGCGTCAGGCACCAATCGAATGCTCGGCGGCGTTGTACCGTCTTCCTATTTGGGCCGACTGACCAAGGGTAATGATAGCAATCCTGCCATTGCCCCTGATCGTTTGACATCAATCCTAGAAAGCCACGAGATCGAGGAAAGCTACCTCCACGCAGACGACTTCGAGGGCTTTATGGATGATCGAAGGCGGCGCTTATTGGCAATCATCGAAAGCGCGATGGGCAAAGAGGCTTTGAGGGAGGCTGAGGTTCCGTCCGATCATGAGGAAGAAGACTACTACGCGGAAGAAGAGCGGGAGGCTGCGGAGTAACCGCCACCCATGACCCCCGCTGAATTCATATCCAAATGGTGCGCTGTTGACCTGAAAGAGCGGACTGCCTCCCAGTCGCACTTCAACGATATTTGCCGCCTGCTCGACATTGAAGACCCAATCACCGCGGACCCCAAAGGCGACTGGTTTACTTTCGAGAAGGGTGCATCGAAGACCGGCGGCGGCGAGGGCTGGGCCGATGTCTGGCGCAAGGAGTGCTTCGCCTGGGAGTATAAGGGCAAGAAGAAGGACCTTGATCGCGCTTTCGCCCAGCTCCAGCAGTACGCCATCGCGTTGGACAATCCGCCGCTGCTGATCGTCAGCGACATGGACCGGTTCCGCATCCACACCAACTGGACAAACACGGTGCAGGAGGTCCACGAATTCGCGCTGGATGACCTTCTGGATGGCGCCACGCGCGATCTTCTGCGCAATTGCTTCCTTGATCCCGAACGTTTGAAGCCTGCCAAGACGCGGCAGATGCTCACCGAAGAGGCGGCAGAGGAATTCTCCCAGCTTGCCCAACGTCTGCGCGCGCGCGGGCATGAGGCCCATACCGTCGCCCACTTCGTCAATCGGCTGGTTTTCTGCATGTTTGCTGAGGATGTCCGGCTCCTTCCGGATCACATGTTCACAAAGATGCTGAAAGCCAGCATCAAGGCACCGGCGCGCTTCGAGCAGAACGCAAGCAAACTCTTCGCTGCCATGCACAAGGGCGGCGACCTGGACTTCACGCCTATCGAATGGTTCAACGGCGGGCTCTTCGATGATGACAGCGCTTTTCCCCTGGAGCGCGAGGATATCGACAATCTCATCGTCGCGGCTGAGCTCGACTGGTCGGAGATCGATCCTTCAATCCTCGGAACGCTCTTTGAGCGTGGGCTCGACCCTGACAAGCGCAGCCAGCTTGGCGCGCATTATACCGACCGCGACAAGATCATGCAGATTGTGGAACCGGTCATCATCCGCCCCCTGATGGCGGAATGGGAGACGGTAAGGGCAAAGATCGAGGAAGCGCTCGCCAAGGCCGAGAAGGCCACCGGCGGTGCAAAAACGCGGGCTGAGACTGAAGCCAAACGGTTGCAAGCGGAGTGGCACGAGCGTCTACGCAATTTCCGCGTGCTCGATCCGGCCTGCGGATCGGGAAATTTTCTCTACCTCTCGCTGCTGGCGCTCAAGGATATCGAGCATCGCACGAACCTTGAGGCCGAGGCGCTGTCACCGACGCTTGCTGCGCGCTTCCCGTCGAGTGGACCAGAGAACGTTTTGGGGATTGAACTGAACCCCTATGCGGCAGAACTGGCGCGTGTCTCGGTCTGGATCGGCGAGATTCAGTGGATGCGTCGCAATGGCTTTGAGGCAGCGAAGAACCCGATCCTGAAGCCGCTCTCCAATATCGAGAACCGCGATGCGATTGTTGTATTCGATGAAAGCGAGAGCGTGTGGAAAGAGGCCAATTGGCCCCTCGCAAACGTCATCGTGGGAAACCCACCATTTCTCGGCGGCAAGAGCATGCGGCGCACTCTGGGAGAAGAATCAACATCTGTTATTCGGCGTGTTTACGATGGGCGCTTGGCAGCCTTTTCAGACCTAGTCTGCTACTGGTTTGAGAAGGCACGCCTTCTCATAGAGGATGGAGAGGTGGAGCGTTGCGGTTTTGTCGCGACAAAGGCAATCGCTAAGAATGCGAACCTTCCTGTCCTAGTGAGGTTGAGCGAAGTAGCTGCTATTTATGACGCTTGGCAGAATGAACCTTGGGTAGTTGATGGTGCGGCTGTCCGAGTGTCCCTCGTCTGCTTTGCGAGCAAAGACAGCGAGATACCAACGCTTCGTCTCAATGGCGCGACTGCCAAGAACATAAACCCAAACCTTACCAGCGGTCTCGATACGACAAAGGTCGCGCGATTGAATGAGAATGCGAGCTCTGTCTTCATCGGTGTTCAGCAGAGCGGGCCGCTAACAGTTGACAGAGA